>JAXJYO010000001.1:0-43320 GCA_036306945.1 Ruminococcus sp.
CTCGCACGCAATTCGGTCGAGTGCCTCGACACGCAATTCGAGGAGATAAAGCGGTGTAATCTATACAACGGTTGCCCGACCGTAAACTTAATTATTAAATACAAAAGCAAAAAAGCGAGTGCCTCGACACGCAATTCGAGGAGATAAAGCGGTGTAATCTATACAACGGTTGCCCGACCGTAAACTTAATTATTAAATAACAAAAGCAAAAAAGCGTTGCCGAAAATCGGCAACGCTTGATTTGTTATGAAACTGAATCAATCAGATATACTGATTATTCTTCTCTCTTCTTTCTTGCGAGGAATGTCATACCAGCAGCTGCGAGCATAAGTCCGCCGAATACAAAGAAGATTGTTGTTTCCTGACCAGACTTAACTGAGCTTGAGCCTGAGCTTGATGAACTGCTTGAGCTTGAAGAACCTGAGTTACTTGAGCTTGATGAGCTTGAAGAACCTGATGAACCTGCTGAAGAGTTAGCCTGAACATTGTCAAGTTTTTCCTTATCTACAGCTTCACCTGTATTTGGGTCTTTGCAAGATGTGAGAACCTTTTCGATGTAAGGTAACTTACCGTCAGGATCGTCGCCGAGTCTTGCCTTAACTACAGCCAATACATCGTATGGGCTTACCTTAAGTGTGTTAAGGAGGTTCTGTGTAAGGTCTGTCTTAGCTGTATCGTTGTAATACTGAATGAGGTACTGAGCGAGAAGTGTTGTGTCTGATTCGCCGTCAGGATAAGCTGTACCAACGATGTTACCTGTTGATGTGATCTTCTTCTCAGGACCGCAGTTTGGATTCTTCTTCCAAACAGCTACTGCAGCCTTCTTTTCTGAATCTTCAGGGTTTTCAATCATCTCACCATTGCAATACAATGTATCGCCGATGCAGCCACCACTCATAATTGTGTTGTATGTCTGCATACCTGTGTTAGCACTGAAAATTACGCAATAAACGTTGCCGTCTGATGATTTGATGTCGTTACCTGTCTTTGAAAGGTCATATGTAGCGATACCTGTTGTCTTATCGTATGTACATAATTCCTTCTTTGTCTGCCATGCAGGCCAGTCGCCTGAACCGTCTGCACGCCAAATGTGACAGAATACCTTAGATACGTTGCCCCAACCTGAAGCATTAACATCAAAATAAATTTCGCTGCCTGCGCCAACTGCTGATGAGTCCTCTGCGCCTACTGCTGATGAATCATCGGCTGAAACTGCTGCTGATTCCTCTGCAGCAACTGCTTCTGCATCTGTTTCTGCTGCGCTTGCTGAAAATGCTGCTGTGCCAATCATCATAGTAGCAGCAAGAACAAGACTTGCAATTTTCTTGAACATTTTTAATCTCCTCCTAAAATTGTTCGTGTTCTCCGAGATATATCCATAATATCTCAGTAAAGCTATTATACAATAAATATTACAAAACTTCAATACTTTTAATACATTTGCAACACTATTTAATTGCACAAGATTTAAGGCTTGACTTTGGTAATACTTCACAATATTTTCTTGTTTTTTGCTTTTAAGAATTATTTTGACATATTATTTTATCATTCCGAATACAGTTTCCTTAACTGTTGAGAGTGCAAAGTCAACCTTTTCAGGCTCTTTTGCACCTGCCATAGCCATATCAGGCTTTCCGCCGCCGTTGCCGCCTGCTGCCTGAGCAACTGCCTTTACAAGCTTGCCTGCGTTTGCGCCGAGTGCAAGTGCTTCTTTACCGCAGGCTGCGGCAAATGTTACCTTGCCTTCGTTTACTGTTGCAAGCACGATTACACACTTAGGTGCGCTCTCTCTTGCCTTTTCGCACATTGTGCGGAGAACATCGGCATTTGCGTTGTCAACCTTGCCTGTGATAACTCTTACACCGTTTTCAACTTCTGTTCCTGCAAACAAATCTGCAATCTGAGCAACTGCAAGCTTTGAGTTGAGTTCTGCAATTTCCTTCTGCTGTGCTTTGATAATGTTGTCAGCCTTCTGAGCACCTTCAACTACAGCCTTCGGGTTTGAAATCTTGAGTGCAGAGCATACGCCCATAATTGCCTCGTTAGCTCTGTCGATATAGTTGAGAACTCCATTACCTGTGAGAGCTTCGATTCTTCTCACACCTGCGGCAACCGAACCTTCCTGACGAATCTTGAACACACCGAGTGTTGAAGTATTCTTTGCGTGAGTACCTCCGCAGAATTCAACCGAGAAATCACCTGCGCTTACAACACGCACAACATCACCGTATTTTTCACCGAAAAGTGCCATTGCACCGAGCTTTTTAGCTTCTTCAATCGGCATTTCCTTTGTTTCAACTTCGATAGCTTCAAAAATCTTCTTATTTACAAGTCTTTCAACTTCGATAATCTCTTTTGCTGTCATAGCCTCAAAATGTGTGAAGTCAAAACGGAAATATGAGTCTGTTACAAGCTGGCCTGCCTGCTGAACGTGATTTCCGAGAACTTCTCTGAGTGCTGACTGGAGCAAATGTGCGGCTGTATGGTTTCTTGTGATATCGGCACGGCGTTCTGCATCAACTGCAGAGCTTACCTCGTCACCTACTGAAATCATACCGCTGTTCACTGTGCAAGCGTGGAGATAAATTGTGCCTGACGGGTCTTTTGTAGTATCATCAACGCTTACTGAGAAACCTTTGCCTTCGATTGAACCTGTGTCGCCTACCTGTCCGCCGCTTTCGGCATAGAAAGGTGTCTTATCGAGAACCACAACAGCACTTTCGCCTTCTGAAACTGCATTTGTTCTGATGCCGTCCTTGACGATTGCAACGACCTTTGATGCACATTTGAGGTCTGTGTAGCCGACAAACTCTGTTGCTGTTACATCTGAGAAATCTGTTGAATCAGAAATCCATGCATCTGCACCTGCGTTCTTTCTTGCATCTCTTGAACGCTTTTTCTGCTCTTTGAGAAGCTCATAGTAACGGTCTACGTCAACCTCGATGCCCTGCTCACTGAGAATTTCTCTTGTGAGGTCGATCGGGAAGCCGTAAGTATCGTTGAGTTTGAATGCATCTTCACCACTTAAAGTCTTTACAGCCTTGTCGTCTGTGATTGTCTGGAGCATTTTGAAGCCCTGATCAATCGTCTTTGCAAAGCTTTCTTCTTCAACTTTGATAACCTTTGTGATAAACTCCTGCTTCTCCTTTAATTCAGGATATGCAGTGAGGTTTTCCTTTATAACTGTATCGCAAACCTTGTAGAGGAACGGCTCGTTGTATCCGAGGAGTCTGCCGTGACGTGCGGCTCTTCTTAAAAGTCTGCGGAGCACATAGCCCTTGCCCTCATTTGAAGGCATTACGCCGTCACCGATCATAAATGTTGTACTGCGGATATGGTCTGTGATTACACGGAGTGAAACATCGCTCTTATCGTCCTTGCCGTATTCAACACCTGTGATAGATGAAATGTGCTTCATAATATTCTGAATAGTGTCAACGAGGAAGAGGTTGTCAACACCCTGCATAACACAGGCAAGACGCTCAAGGCCCATACCTGTGTCGATATTCGGGTGGTCAAGAGGAGTGTAGTTGCCCTTGCCGTCGCTTTCAAACTGAGTGAACACGAGGTTCCATACTTCTACGAATCTGTCGCACTCACAGCCAACCTTACAATCAGGGCTTCCGCAACCCTTTTCTTCACCTCTGTCGAAGTAAATCTCCGAACAGGGACCGCAAGGACCTGAACCGTGCTCCCAGAAGTTATCTTCCTTGCCAAGACGAACCATATGTGAAGGGTCAACGCCGACTTCTTCTGTCCAGATCTTGTAAGCTTCATCGTCGTCCTGATAGATTGAAACATAGAGCTTCTCCTCAGGCATTTCAAGAACTTTTGTAAAGAACTCCCAAGCCCATGCTGTAGCTTCGTGCTTGAAGTAGTCGCCGAATGAGAAGTTACCGAGCATTTCAAAGAATGTGCCGTGACGAGCAGTGATACCAACACGCTCGATGTCAGGTGTACGGATACACTTCTGACAGGTTGTAACTCTCTTGCGAGGAGGTGTGATTTCACCTGTGAAGTATTTTTTCATAGGAGCCATACCGCTGTTGATAAGCAGAAGGCTGTTGTCGTCCTTTGGAACAAGTGAAAAACTCGGAAGTCTGAGGCAATCTTTTGACTCAAAAAACGCAAGGAATTTTTCTCTTAATTCGTTAAGTCCTGTCCATTCCATTAATATCTCTCCTTAATTTTAGCGAGTGCCTAACACGCAATTCAATTTTAAATTTTAAATTGTAATTTTAAATTTTCAATTTTCAATTTTCAATTTAATAAAAACTGCCCCACAGTAAAAACTATGGGACAGGAAATTTCCTGCGGTACCACCCAAATTGACACGAATCGTGCCCTCTTGAGTAATCGTCAGATTACAGGTCCTTAACGCAGACATACGTCGTGCTTAGTCACACGAAGCTCAGGGGTAGCTTGTTGAAATTCTGCCTGAAGCCTTGCACCGAACGGCTTCTCTCTGAAAGGCTTGATAACAACTTGTCCCGTCATTGCCGAATGTTATATCTATTAGATTATAAGCTTGTTTTCAGCGGTTGTCAATAGTTTTGCACCGGTTTTGTTATTATAAACACTGCGTTTAAACGATTAAAGTCTTTTCTTTCTGATTACCGAACCCTCAGGAATCGGAGCGTCGGACTTCATTGTGAGTTTCTGCATAGGGTGCGGTGCACTCTCAACGAGTTCTCCGTTCTCGTTTGTCAGCGAAACGCACTTTACGCAGAACGGTATTCCGCTTGGCGGAAGAACATCGAGTGTGTCGCCCGTGAGGAACTTGTTTCGCTGTGTGATCACTGATGTCGTTTCGTCAACCGACTCCTCGCACACTGCAACGACATCATAATGACGGATATATCCGCCGTTGTCTGTCACCTGTCCGGGCTCGTGGTTGAAGTAGAAACCTGTGTTGTATTCTCTGTGGCTGATTTTTTCGAGTTCTTCTCTTATCCACGGCTTGAGCGAATAATTTTGCATATCTGCAAAGAAATCATCTACTGCGTGGCGGTATGCATTTGTTGTTACGGCTGTATAGTATGCCGATTTCGCTCTTCCTTCGATTTTGAAGCTTGAAATTCCTGCCTTCACAAGTTCGGGAATGTGCTCGATCATACACATATCCCTTGAGTTGTAAAGATATGTGCCGTCACTGTCCTCCTCAACGGGGAAATACTGACCCTCTCGCTTTTCTTCCATAAGATGGTACTTCCAGCGACAAGGCTGTGCACAGTCACCGTGATTTGCATCTCTGCCCGTCATATAGCTTGAAATAAGGCATCTGCCTGAGAATGACACGCACATTGCTCCGTGAACGAAGCACTCAATTTCAAGGTCGGCAGGAATTTTTGCCCTCATTTCGGCAATTTCATCAAGCGGAATCTCTCTTGCGAGAACAACTCTTGATGCACCCATATTGTACAGCACATTTGCTGTTGCGTAGTTTGTGATGCCTGCCTGCGTTGAGATGTGTCTTGCAACCTTTGGGGCATACTTCTTTGCCATTTCAAAAATTCCGAGGTCTGCAATTATGAACGCATCTACCCCACATTCCTGTGCATAGCTCAAAAAATCGGGAAGTGCATCGAGCTCTCTGTTGCGGGGAAGTATGTTGCAGGTGACGTATATTTTCTTGCCCATCGAATGTGCAAGGTCACACGCCTGTTTAAGCTGTGAATTATCGAAATTCTTCGATGCAGAGCGCATTCCGAACTGCTTTCCTGCAAGGAATACTGCGTCTGCGCCGAAGTTCAATGCTGATTCAAGACATTCCATATCTCCTGCGGGAGATAAAATTTCAGGTTTCTTTATCATTCTATATACTCCAGATTTGCGTTGTGTTCGTAAATTGTTGATGCGTAATATGCGTTGCCTTCGCTGTCGTGGCAGAAGTAATAATAGCTTGTACTGTTTGGATTTAAAGCCGCCTTGATAGCTTCCATACCCGGATTGCAGATAGGACCTTCAGGAAGTCCTGCCTCATCGTAGGTATCATATTTGCTGACAAAGTTGTCAGGCGCATTATCTGCATTTCTGTAGGGATAAAACTTTGTTGAGTCAAGACCGAGGTTCGATACACCGAGGTCTGCGCTCGCTTCAAGTCGGTTGTGGAGAATTGAAGATACGTTGTACATATCGTCGGTATTTGCCGCCTCAGCCTGAATGATCGAAGCAATTATCATAACTTCGTCAAGCGTATATCCGCTGTTGCTCTCTTCAACCATTTTCTTGACGGTTGTAAGCTTGTCATAACCTCTGACATCCTGCTTTTCGGTTATCTTCATTTCATAGTTGTTGAGGAATTTATAGATTACCTTTTCAGCGTCCTCGTTCTTGTAGAACTCGTAGGTATCGGGATAGAGGTAACCCTCAAGCTTGTAATAACGGTCACTGCCGTTCTTGATATCCTTGAGGAAACTGAAATCCTCGTCAAAGTTGTCCGAACTGCAAAGCTCAAGGAACTTGTCCGTTTCACTGAGAACGCCGTTTTCCTTGAGAGTCTGTGCAACCTCAAGAACATTCTCGCCCTCGGTTATCATTACGCTTACGGTGTCGGTTCTGTTGCCTGAACTCATAAGGTAATTGATGATAGCTTCGTAGTCCATATTTTTACGCATTTCGTATGTACCCTGTGTAAAGCCCTCGTCTGACTTTGTAAGCATCGCAAACATCTTGAAATACGAGATTTCGTCGATTACTCCGTTCTTTTCAAGCGTCTGAGCAACCTCATCAAGCGTCGGATTTTCGGGAATTTCAACCATAATTGTCGAAGAATCCTGTCGGTTGATCGCAAGCAGGTCGTTCATTCCCGTTATGATATAAACAGAGAGCATTGCGCCCACTATCACAACTGAAATGACCCACATCCAGCGGAAAACTCTGCGATTGCGCTTATTTTTGAGCTTGAGCTCTTTTTTCTCAGCTTTTTTGCGCTTTTTGAGAGCATTCTTTGACTCTCTTGCAATCTGCTCTTTTACGTCCTGACCGCTGTATGAATTGAGTTCTTCGGGCTCGTCATAGCTAAAACTGCCGTCATCGTCGTAGTTATCCTGAATATTCAGATGAAAGCTTTCAGCCTTCATACGACGCTGTTGTTCAAAATTTCTTTGAGAATTGTTGTTATTTTCGAGGCTCATTCAAATCATTCCTTCGAGAACACATTATGTGTATAATTAGTATATTTTTCGGTTATGAGAACATCAACCGACTTATCGTAAACGCCCTTGGGCAGTTCTTTTTCTATGTATCGTGAGTAGCAAAGTCCCACAGTCGTACCGCCAAAGATATTCAAAAATCTGTCGTAGTAGCCTTTGCCGAAACCAAGTCTGAAACCCTGCAAATCAAAGCAAAGCCCCGGAACTATGCACAAGCCTTCGGACAAATCCGTGACCTTTTGGCAAACTTCCTCGTCAGGCTCCATAATCGAATATGCACCCGACTTCAGGCTGTCTTTTGACTCTATATAATAGAAATCCATCTGTCCGTGCTTATCTCTGCACTTTGGAACGGCTACCCTTTTGCCGTCTGCAAATGCACGCTCTATAATAGCCGAAGTATCGACCTCAATCGGTGTTGAAACGAACACAAACAGAGTTTTGCAGGACTTGTATTCCTCAAGCTTCAACAGATTTTCAGCAAGTTCTTTGTCGAGCGTTGCTTTTATGTCCTGCGGACACTGCGCTCTCAGGCGTTTATAAACTGCTCTCAGCTCATTTTTCTGCTGTTTTACGTTTTTTAAAGACATTGCATTTCCTCAATCACTTTGTCTGCAACTTCCTTTGACTTGGCAAGTGAAACTATTGCGTGGCCAAATTCAATTGCACAGCCTGCACCCTTTGCGGTGATTATATTGCCGTCTGTCTGAGTGTGACTTCCTGTGTACTCAGCACCTGCGAGTTCCGACTCAAAGCCGGGGAAGCAAGTAGCCTTTTTATCTTTGAGCATACCGAGATGACCGAGAATCGACGGTGCGGCACATATTGCGGCAACGATTTTCTTCTTTTCCTCGCAATACTTTACACACTCGATTACTCCTTCTGAGTTTTCAAGATTGAGAGTTCCCGGCATTCCTCCCGGAAGCACTGCACCTTCAATGCTGTCACGGCTGATATCCGCCAAATTGATATCTGCCTTCACAGTAATGTTATGTGAACCTGTGACATACTCGCCTGTGACACCGACTGTCTGAACGTCAAGCTTCGCTCTTCTCATTACGTCGAGTGTGGCAAGAGCCTCAGTTTCTTCAAATCCTTCTGCAAGAAAAACATAAAACATATCGCATTTCCTTTCAGTTAAGTGTTATTCCGATGTAAACATCGTTCGGAATTTCTGTATCGTTAAGGGATTTTATCATCCCGTATCTTTCGCTTTTACATTCTGTATATAATTTGTCAGCCGAACTGCCCGTAAACACAAGCCTTTGGGCTGTTGTGTTTTCAAGAACGAGCCTTTTCAGGCTGTCAAAATCATCGTACACCGAATAAAATATCTCTGCCTGATTGTCGTTTTCCTCAATCAGAGCAAAGCAGTTTTCATCACGCAAAGTTCTGATGCCGTAAATTTCATAGTATCGGCTTGCAAATTTTATAAAGTTATTATTCTGCAAAAGAATATTATTCACATTATCTTTACTGTCCGCCAACCCAAATTTTTCAAGCTCATTTCTTGTGAAAGCTCGGCTTTTTGCGGTGCAATTTGCTTTGTATCCGAATTTTGCGTAAAAATTGTACAGCTTTTCATTTGCGGGAAACAACAGAGAATAAACATCTCCGTTCTGCTTTGCGTCATTCAAAGCATATTCCATTAAATTTCCCATTATTCCCCTGCCACGAAATTCGGGCAAGGTCGCCACCCCAAAGATATAATGCGCCTTTTTGCCGTTGAGATGTGCTCCGATAAGATACAAAGCCGAAATGATTTTTTCGTCACTCTTTGCACAGTACACCTCTGCAAACTGCATTGCGTTTTCAAAGAACAAATCCACAGCCCTTGTGTCCTCTTCAAAGCACGCAAGCCATAGATTTTTGAGTTCGTCAACTTTGCTGACGGATTTTTCAAAACTTATCATCTTAATTTTGCGTTGAATCTGTCGAGAATGATTACGGGATTGTACGAAAGCTTTGACTTTCTCAAGCCTTCGATGCCCATATCTTCTTCTCTGTTTATATACTCGTATGCGGTGAGCGTCTGTGCAAACTCGTTGTTGATAACGGCATACACACCGTCATACGCTCTCAATGCTTTTTCAAAATTTATGTCATAGACTCTGTCGGATATCTCGCTTCCGAGAGTCATAGCCACGGGTTTTTCCTCAACATAGAGCACTGCGCCCTGCATATTGAACTCTTCCATATTGTCCAAAGATTCACGCACAGCCTTTGCTTCTTCGCTCTCGTCGGGGTTCATATTATTTTCCCTGTACCAGCCGAGGACTACCGAAAAAGCGTCCTCTTTGTTTGATTCGCTGATAGTTTCAAAGTGATTTTCAGGATAATTTTTGTAAAATTTTGAAATGTGATTGCGCTTTGCATGGAACTTTTTGCCCTGCAACATTACAAGTTCCTTGGTTAGATAAAGGTAATCCTGATTTTCAGGCGAACGGACAAAATCAAATCTTGCAGGAAAAATCGACTCAAGCAAAGCCCTCTGTCCGTTTGTAAGCATTACGATAAACGGCTGTTGATTTCTCTCCTGAGCATCTGCAAAAATCTCCTCAAGCGCACCCTTGACATTCTTTCCCGTGGGCATACAATATCCCCACACCTTGCCGTCATCTGTGAAATACGCCTTGATCAGCGTTTCGTCGTATATTGCAAAATTTATGTTATATTCATTGCGCCACAGGTATGCGTTGAGCAAATTTGCATCGCAGCCGAGCGCAGTTGAATAGTCGTAGTATTTTTTGAATTCTTTAATTTGCGATTTTTCAATTAATTTGAAATTCAGCATAAAATATCAGCCGTCACTTTTTCAATTTCTTCTGCGATTCTGTCTATTGATTTAATATCTCCGTTTTCACAGCAGTTTATCACTTTCCAACCGCATTTTTCAGCGGCAAAAAGTGCACTTTCTCTGCAATCGAGCAAAAATTTTACGTTTTTCTCGTGCAAATCCATCTTAGACATATCTCCGCCGTAACGCTTTTCCATAAGCTTTTGCGAAACCTCAGGTTCAACGTCGAGATAAATCACAGCGTCAGGCTTGGGAATTCCGAGTTTTTCATACTCAAAATCGTTCTGCCATTCAATAAAGCCGTCATATTCGGAACTGTCAAGCTTTGACATCTGATAAATTATGTTTGAAGTGGCGTATCTGTCGCTGAGAATCACGGTGCCGTCTTCGTAGTCCTTCTTCCAGAACTGCAAATAACTTGCAACTCTGTCAACCGCATAAAAAGCCGATGAAGCATATGCGTTGACGTCCTCAGGCTTGTCACCGAAGTCACCGTTGAGATACATTTTTACGAGCGACGAACTCGGATTGTCGTAGTCGGGAAACTCAAGTTTTCTGACTTTCAAGCCTTTTTGAGCAAGCTTGTCTGCAAGGATTTTTGTCTGCGTTGCCTTTCCGCTTCCGTCAAGTCCCTCAATAACGATTATTTTACTCTTCATAATCCACCTCAAAACTCAGAGTTGTCTATGGTTTTAACCTCTGCCGTACTTTTTTCGCATTTCCTTCTGCTTTCCGCAACACATATTGCCCTCGGGGCACGGTCCGAAAAGACAGGACGGTCCGCAGTTTTTGAAAAGATTAGGTGCAACCTCAAGGCACTGCAAAAGCATCTGCTCGGCAACTTCTCTGATTTCCCACTGTGCTCTGTTACAACAGCGATGTGCAAAAAAGTTATGCAAACTGCGTGCATTGAATGTGCAGACGATTTTTGTTGTGGCTGCATTCGGAAGAATGAAGCGTGCGTCCTCATTTGCCTTTTTTACAAAGGCTGAAAACTGCTTTTTGTTATCTTCACTGAACTTTGCGATAATCTCTTCATCACTACCATTATATTCTGCGCTGAACTCTCTGATATAACCTGCAACAAGTGCGTCACGAATCTCGCTGTATGCCTCAGCCTGAACTTCGAGGGCTTTTGTGTAGGCACTGAGAGCCTTTTCGTTCTTCTCAATTTCAGGCGGAGTTACAAAATCAAACTTTGTGCCGTCAACATATCGCTGTGACTGCTGACTATAGGAGGCTATTCTGTGGCGCACAAGCTGGTGCGAGCAGGCTCTTGAGATGCCTTCGATTCCGAATGTGAACGAAGCGTGCTCTGTAGGACTTGCGTGACCCAAATCTGAAAGCATATTGATGAAAGACGCAGTTTTCTCCTCTGTAAGTCCGTCACGGATATCCTCGATTCCCGACGGTGAATAACAGAGTTTTGCCGCCATTGCCACGGTCTGTTCAGGGTCAGGTGTATGTGCAAGAAGTGTCACCTTGATTGCCATTTGAATTCCCCTTTCTTAGTTCGTGCAGACATAATTCTGCATAATTATATTTATTATATCATTTTATCCACCCCATTTCAACATTTTTGCTGTTATAATTTTTTACCTTTGGTTTTTTAACTTTGGGCAGATAGGTTGTTTCTATATGGAACGTTTCGTGCCCAACCGTTAGGTCGATATGTTGGTAACTGCTACATTGCCCTTAAATAACGTTTAGTTCATAAATATTTGATATATCAGAAATACTTTTCAAAAACAGAGCATTTGTTCTGTAAAACTTTCAAATTTACATTTTCAATTTTCAATTTTCCAGCCGTCCCCTACAAAATCACTGCCGAAAGGTTTCCGATATAATAAACGTTTTGCGGACATGGCACGCCATGTCCCTACTACAGCGTTGCTTAAACGTTGTTTAAGAGAAATGTTGCAGTTACAAACATATCGAGTTTACGGTTGGGCAACCGACGTTTCTGCTACATCCAACCTATCTGCTCAAAGGTAAAAAAATGGCTAATCTCAACGTGAATGTGAGATTAGCCATTTTGATTTCTTTGAATAAGTTTACAGTTGGGGTCGAGTGCCTCGCCGACGTGACGTCGGTCACAATTCGGTCGAGTGCATCGACACGCAATTCGTGGAGATAAGTCGGTGTAATTTACACAGCGGTTTCCCGACCGTTATATTGATATATTAATTACGTTTTGGGACGTCTGGGAAGCCGCCGACGTGACGTCGGTCACATTTCGGGGATATAAGTCGGTGTAATCTGCACAACGGTTTCCCGACCGTTAAATTGATGTGCTAATTGCGTTTAATACAAAACTCTTACAGAAAACGTTGTTTAAGAGAAATGTAGCAGTTACCAATATATCAACCTAATGGTTGGGCAACCGACGTCGGAACTAAGTCCGACCTATCTGCCCAAAAGTAAAATACCCAAAGGTAAAATAATTATTTGAGGTAATCAGATGAATCGCCGATTGCTCCGTCGATTCCTGTGAATCCGCTTGCGCAGCAAACGTAAACTCTCATATTAGCTGTACCGATTGATGGTACTGTGAGTGTGCTGTTTGTAACGTTCTGAACATCACCTGTTACAGCATCAATGTATGTACCGTTAGGAATGTTCTTGAATGTTGCACCGCTTGAAATTGTTACGAGTGCAAGGCTGTCAACACCTTCGTCAGCATTTGTGTAACGACGGATGTATGACATATTGCCACCGCTTACATAGTTGCTTGAAGCTGTGTACTGACCCTTCTGGAGAGCAGGGATAGCACGACGGATAGCATTAACCTTTGAAAGGTGCTTTGAAAGTGGTGAAGCGAGTGTGTCAGCAACTGCACCTGAAGCTGTGTATTCGCTAAAGTCAGTAGCTGTTACAGTACCTTCGAGGTAATCACCGAAGTATGCACGACCTGTTGTTGAGAGAGGAGCGTGAGGACCAACGTCGATAACTGCACCCTTCTGGAATTCAACCTCTGAACCATAGTAAACGCAAGGAATACCACGGAATGTGAACATAAGGTCGATGTTCTCAGCCCATGTCTGTGTGCCGCCTGCAAAACGATTCTTTTCATCAGGCTGCTCAGGAGCATAGTCGTGTGAGTCAACATACATTACATTGTATGTAGCGTCGTTGTAGTACTGGTCTGTGCCCTTTGCAAATTTGTAAGCATTGCTTGCATTACCGAACATTCTGTGCATCTGGAAGTCAATAGCTTCCATACCTGATGCCATTGAACGGTCCGGTGTGTGGTATGTGATACCGTTAAGGAATGCGTTATCTGAAGTTGGTTCATCAGAAGTCTTATCCTCTTCAAGATAGTGGTCAAAAATAGTATTCATATTCTCGTTTACTGCTTCAGCAGATGTGCCCCAGTTCCACTGTGAAGCCCACTTGCTGTTAGATTCTTTCCATGTGTAGTATGGACTTGATTCTTCAGCGTGGCCTCTATACCAGATCTGAGTGTAACGAGTACAAATTTCACCGAACATAAGGAAGTTTGACTTGCCATATCCTGCTGCATTAGCCAAAATATCCTCATTGTACATAAGGTTGAGAGTAAGTCTCGGGATATGACGTACTGTGTCAACACGGAAACCGTCAACGCCTCTATTGATATATTCTGAATATGAATCAACTACATATTCAGCTACAGCAGGGTTTTCTGTATTGAGGTCAACGCAGTCGCCAGCGATCTGAGCAAACTTACAGGTCCAGTCGTCCCAGTTAAGGCTCTGGAAATAACCTGTGTGATAGTAGTTGTTAGCATTGTAAGTATCACTTGTTGATACCTTGTTCATATCATAATCTTTGGTATCAGGATAGTTACCTGTTGAGTTACCGTTGTCACCTGAATAGTTAAGGTTCTTCATAAGGTTGAGTCTCTGCTGATACTGAACTGCACCCTTCTGTGCCCAGTAATCTTCAGCAGAATCAAGACCGTATGTATCGAGGAGTAAATCTGTAGGAATCATTGACTCTTCGAGATTTGAAAGGTCTTTTGTATAATCCTTTTCAAAGAGTTTGCAGAAATATTCTTCACCGAAGTTTCCTGTATGCTGGAAAACAACGTCCTGAATAATCTTCATACCCTTCTGGTGAACATCATTGATGAGATCATCAAATGTGTAGTCATCACTTTCATAACGTCTATCAACTGAACCGAAATCCATTGCATGATAGCCATGGTAGTCATAACCTGAAGCGTTTGTTACAACAGGTGTAACCCAAATAGCTGAGAAACCAAGAGCCTTGATATAATCAAGCTTTTCTGCAAGACCCTTGAAATCACCACGCCATGCAGGGTCAGAATCAGGGTTGTTAGCCTGTGAGTCATCCCAGCAGTGAACGTTGTTACCTGTATCGCCATCATAGAAACGTGTTGTCATAACAAAGTAGATACTCTCTTCACGCATATCAACACTGTCAACAGGGTCAAGATTGTCCGGATCATACTTTGTCCATTTGCCGTTATCGCACCACCAGTCATTGCCTGAAACGAGCTTCTGCTCCTTAGAGTGCTGGTTGCCTTCAGCATCAGTCAAAATTACATTAACCTTTGTAACATTCGGAACAGTATAGATAAACCAATTACCGTCCTTGCTCACGAGCTTTTCGCCCGGATAAGAATCTGACATTGCGTCATTTGTAGGAAGTGAGTTCCATAAATAGAGATATGGTTGCGCAACCTCGTCATCTCTTACACGAATTGTTATACCTGTAGCAGTAGAGTCTGCTGCAACTTCATTTGAATCCGTTGTTTCAGCAGCACCTACTGTAAATACGCCTGCAGTTATGACAATCATTACTACGAGCACGAGAGCACATAATTTTTTGATCTTTGTCATAATAGTCTCCTTATCTTCGCTAAAAAAGGATTATTCTGAACCTACGAGAATCTTCTGAATCTGTGTTGCGTCCTTAACAGAAATTCTGCCGTCGCCGTCAACGTCACCTACTGTCAGTTCAACATCATAGCCTTCTGTGCCGACATTGTACTTCTGGATATATGTAGCATCCTGAACTGAAAGTCTGCCGTCGCCGTCAACGTCACCGAGAATGAACGGAGCAGTTGTTGGCTGAACAACTGTTGTTGGCTCAACTGTTGTTGGAGCAACTGTTGTAGGTGCTACAGTTGTAGGAGCTACTGTTGTTGGCTGAACAACTGTTGTTGGCTCAGTGATATCGCTTGTTGTAGCTGTGTACTCGTAAGATTTGTTAACTGTTGAGTTATCAGAACCCTGAACATAAACGTTCACTTTGTATGTTCCGACCATTGATGGAGTGAATGAATAAGTGTTGTTGAGTGTGTAGTAAGGTGTGTTCTGAACACCGTTAGGATCTGTTACAACGTATTTGTAGAAGAGGAGGTTTGTACCTGTCTTACCGCCGCCTGCTTTTACTGTAACAGTTGTAGCGTCGCCAACCTTGATTAAGTTAGCATTGTATGGGAATACGCTCTTAATAACAGGCTTTACAAGAGCTGAATCATCATCAACAGTGATTGTTGTTGAACGGCTGTTCTCGTTGCCGTCGCTGTCCTTGAAATCAAAGCTGATTGTGTATGTGCCTGCTGTTGCAGGAGTCCATACAACTGAGTTTGCACTGCTGTAGTTTGAAATAACAGAAGTATCACCGTTTGAGTTTGTTACTGAGAACTGATAGTAAACAGTAGCACCTGATGTGTTCACAGCTTCAGCTGAAATTGTTACATCTGTATCAACATAAACACCTGATGCAGGGTCAACTGAAAAAGCTCTTACCTGAAGAGGGCTTGTGTCATAAACTGACCATGTTCCTGTGCTGTTATCATAGATGTAACCGTACTTTGCCTTAAGGTCAGTAGTCTGTGAGCTTCCGTCGTTGAAAATGCAGTTTGCAAATTCTTTTGAAGCTGTGTACATCCAAACGTCACCGCCGATGTTTGTCATTGCTTCACCCGGCCAACTCTTGTTATTGCCCGCACCGTCGCTCCACATATAGCAGTTAGCCTTTGACCAACCTGCTGAGTTCTTGAGGTAAACAACATAGTCACCTGTTACAGGCTGTGTAGCTGTTGTTGCTGTTGTTGCAGTAGTAGCAGTTGTTGCTGTTGTAGCTGTTGTAGGGTCTTCAACGTATGTTGACCATGAACCTGCTGAAAGGTCGTAGATCTTGCCGTTGCCCGCATAGCTCATATCGCCTGTCTGGTTGCCGCTGCCGCCGCTACCGTTGTTGAAAATGATCATATCATAATCAGCGCCGATAGAGTATGAATAGATGTTGTCTGTTACGTTTGTCATCTCAACGCCCGGCCATGCCTGATTGTTGCCGAGGCTGTCAGACCACATATAACAGTAAACTTTTGACCAGCCATTGTTGAGTTTACAATAGACTGTATCTCCTGATGCCGCAAAGGCACCTACAGTACCTGCACAAACGGCTGATACTGCCAGCATTAAGCAGAGAATAAGACTTAATACCTTATGCTGTCTTTTTACCATAATGATTTTCCTCCAGATTCATTAGTATGGTTTTGTATGTGTGTAGCCACTCAACACTACTCCACAGTTACATTATTATTTTACAATATGTGTCATTTACTTATTTTCTTTTTTGGAAAATAATTTATCTTTTGACTTCCAAAATTATGCACCTGCATTTGTGCAAATTAAACAATATTTTTCCTCATCAATAAAATTGTCGTAAAAAATAAAAGCTGCACAGCTATGTTTTATAATCAGTTGTGCAGCTTATTATTAATTACTTATTTTTTTATTTTATCCCAATATGCCTTGAATGACTGCTCATTCTTGTTGTCGCCATACTCATAATACACCCTGTTTTTCAGCGCATCGGGCAGATATTGCTGAGGCACATAATGATTGTCGTAATCGTGAGGATACAGATAAAACTGCCCCTTGTTCTGATTGTCCTCGCCGTCAAAATGCATATTCTGAAGCTGACGTGGCACAGGACCCGAATTTCCGTTTTTGATGTCCTGCATAGCAAGGTTTATGCCCATATAGGCTGAGTTGGATTTTGGTGCGTTGCAGACCATCACCACCGCATCTGCAAGGGGAATTCTCGCCTCGGGAAGTCCGACAGCCTGTGCGATATCAACGCACGATTTCACTATCGGAATAAGCTGTGGGTATGCAAGACCAACATCTTCACAGGCGCACACCATCAATCTTCGGCACGCACTTATGAGATCACCTGCCTCAAGAAGCCTTGCAAGGTAATGCAATGCCGCATTGGCATCACTGCCACGCATACTCTTCTGATAAGCCGAAAGAATATCATAATGCTCGTCGCCGTCCTTATCGTAACGCAAGGCACTTTTCTGAACCAGCTGTTCAACGATTTCAGGTGTGATTATCCTCCTGTCACCGTCCATATCAGCAGAAATTACTGAC
The DNA here is from genome assembly GCA_036306945.1 of Ruminococcus sp. Lineage (GTDB taxonomy): Bacteria > Bacillota > Clostridia > Oscillospirales > Acutalibacteraceae > Ruminococcoides. Next base: position 17,349 of record JAXJYO010000001.1, read on the forward strand.
AGTTCAAGGCAGTTCATCGCCTTGCGGACATCTCCGCCACAGCCTGTTGCGATTTTCTCGGCACACTCCTGAGGAAGCTCTATCTGAATATTCTGTTCCTCTTCAAGCATTTTTGACGCACGATAGACAGCTTTTACGACCTCATCGGACGAAACAGATTTGAATTCAAAGACGGTTGAACGGCTGAGAATCGCATTATAAACATAAAAATACGGATTTTCAGTTGTTGAGGCGATAAGCGTTATACTTCCGTTTTCGATATATTCAAGCAAAGTCTGCTGTTGCTTCTTGTTAAAATACTGAATTTCGTCGAGGTAGAGCAATATGCCGTTGAGCCCCGAAAAAGTATTGAGCTGAGCCACGATGTCTTTAATGTCGGCAGTGGACGCAGTTGTGCCGTTGAGCTTTTTGAGGGTTTTGTTTGTCTTGCTCGCAATGTAGGTTGCAAGCGTAGTTTTGCCCACACCGGACGGACCGTAGAATATAAGGTTCGGAATTTCACCGCTTTCGATGATTCTTCGCAAAGGCTTGCCATCAGCAAGCAGATGCTTCTGTCCGACGATATCATCGAGTGACTTAGGACGAAACCTGTCGGCAAGCGGTTTTTTCATATTGAACACCTCGCTTTAAAAAATTCACCAAAAACAAAAAGGACGTTTGGAAAGCCGTCCCCTACAAAACCATCGCAGAAACGTTACTTGCAGGGGACAAACTCCCGTACGTCCCAAAATATTAATTATTCTGTAAAATTACTCGTAAAGCGGATACTTTTTGCAGATTTCCTCAACACCTGCTCTTACCTTCTCTTTGCTGTTTTCATAGTCATTGAGAACGAGTGTGATGTACTCAGCAATCTTGTCCATATCCTCTTCGTTAAGACCTCTTGTTGTCACAGCGGCTGTACCGATTCTGACACCGCTTGTAACAAACGGTGAACGAGGCTCACCGGGGATTGTGTTCTTGTTTACTGTGATGTAGCAATCATCAAGACGAGCTTCGAGTTCCTTACCTGTAACATCAAGGTCACGGAGGTCAAGAAGAAGAACATGGTTGTCTGTACCGCCTGAAACGAGCTTACAGCCTCTCTTTACAAGACCATCTGCAAGAGCCTTACAGTTTGATACGATCTTTGCGCCGTACTCTTTGAATTCTGGCTTGAGAGCCTCACCAAAGCAAACTGCCTTAGCGGCGATAGTGTGCATAAGAGGACCACCCTGTGTACCGGGGAAGATAGCCTTGTCGATCTGCTTTGCAAACTCTTCACGGCAGAGAATAAGACCGCCACGAGGGCCTCTTAAAGTCTTGTGAGTTGTTGTTGTAACGAATTCGCAGTATGGAACAGGGTTTGGATGAACGCCTGCGGCAACAAGACCTGCGATGTGAGCCATATCTACCATAAGATATGCGCCAACTTCGTCTGCAATTTCTCTGAGTTTTGCAAAATCAATGATTCTCGGATATGCAGAAGCACCTGCTACGATAAGCTTTGGCTTACATTCTTTTGCAGTTTCGAGAACCTTATCATAGTCGATTCTGTGAGTTTCACTGTCAACACCGTATGCTACGAAGTTGAAATACTTACCTGAAATATTTACAGGTGAACCGTGTGTGAGGTGACCGCCTTCGTTGAGGTTCATACCCATTACAGTGTCACCAGGCTCGAGCATAGCAAAATAAACTGCTGTGTTAGCCTGAGCACCTGAGTGTGGCTGTACGTTTGCGTGTTCTGCACCGAAGAGCTCACAAGCTCTCTTGCGTGCAATTTCTTCAACTACGTCAACACATTCGCAACCGCCGTAGTAACGCTTGCCAGGATAGCCTTCTGCATACTTATTTGTAAGATGACTGCCCATTGCTGCCATTACAGCAGGTGTTACGATGTTTTCGCTGGCGATAAGCTCAAGGTTTCTGCGCTGTCTGCCGAGCTCATCTGTCATAGCCTGTCCCACTTCAGGGTCATAGCTGTTAAGAAATTCAAGTGCTGCGATGTTTGTCAATTCACTCATTTTAAATTCCCCTTATCTGTATTGCTTATTTTATTTAAAAGTTGGCTGATAAAGCCTTTTCCTTTAATACATATAAATCTTCAAGCGTAGAAATTCTTCCCGCTTCGTTCCTGAGCGTTGCCGCCCCTCTCATACCTTTAAAATACCCTGCAACAAGCTTTCTCGCCTGAAGCAAAGCCATATGCTCGCCCTTGTACTCCACCATTTTTTCGATGTGACCCGTCATAACGTCGAGCCTTTCCTCAAGCGAAGGATAGTGCAAAGGCTTTTCGGGATTTTCAAGATACGAATTGATCTGTGAGAATATCCACGGATTTCCGAGGGTTGCTCTTCCCACCATAATCAGATCGCACTCGGTAAGCTCCATAACCTGTTTTGCCTTTTCGGCGGAGTCGATATCTCCGTTAGCGATAACGGGTATGCTCACCGAATTTTTGACCTGCCTTATTATATCATAATCGACAGGAGGTTTATAATACTGCATTCTTGTTCTGCCGTGAACGGTTATTGCCGAAGCACCTGCCTGTTCGCAGATTTTGGCAACCTCAACGGCATTTGCATTTTCATCGTCCCAACCTTTTCGGATTTTGACCGTGACGGGCACGTTGCTTATTCTGACAACAGCCTGTACGATTTCTCCGCAAAGCTCAGGATTTCGCATAAGGGCGCTTCCACTGCCGTTTGAACTTATCTTAGGTGCAGGACAGCCCATATTTATATCAATTATATCAGGTGAATTCTTCATAGCGTGCTCAGCCGCCTGAGCCATACATTCGGGGTCGTCACCGAATATCTGGATTCCGCACGGACGTTCAAAGTCCGATATCTGCATCAGATCCTCGCTTTTTCTGCTCTTGAACGACAAAGCCTTTGAACTCACCATTTCGCTCACGCAGTAGCCTGCTCCGAATTTGACGCACAGTTCTCTGTACGCTTTATCGCTTATACCTGCCATCGGTGCAAGCACGGCTCTTGAGTTGAGCGTCACGTTGCCGATTTTCAAACTGTTCATCTTTTGCGATTCGCCCTTCCGCTCACCTTATTGCTGATGAGCACCACCGCAACAACAAGCACTCCGACGCCTACGCATATCCACGACACGATACCCGCAGTATAATTGGTGGTGTACTTCTTTTGGCTGACGGTTTTTGACACTGTCGGTGAGTCAATATACGTTGTTGTAGACTGAACTTCAGGCTCAACGTACTGAGTCTGTTGTTCTGTCTGCACCTGAGGAGCTTCTGTTACAGGCTCGACATACACCGTAGTTTCGACATACGGTTCGGTTTCAGGTTCAACATACTGAGTAGGCTCGACATACGGCTCGGTTTCAGGCTCAACGTACACAGTTGTTTCAACAACATACGGATCGTCTGTCACGACAACATCATCGTCAATACCGTCACCGTCGAGGTCAACAGCAGACACCGCAAACGTACTCAAAAGCGTCATTATTATCATAAAAAGCAGGCAAACTGCTCTTTTCGGAAATTTTTTTGACTTCATTTCAATGCCCCGTTAATATTTTCTTGGCGTATATATATTAGATTATACCAAACATCCCCACCCAATGCAAGTATTTTATTTTTTAACTTTGAGAAGATAGGTTTTTTCTATATGAAACGTTTCGTGCCCAACCGTAAACTCGATATGTCGGTTACTGCTACATTTCTTGACCATAAGGTTGATATAAAACTTTTCGTGCCCAACCGTAAACTCGATATATTGATTACTGCTACATTTCTCTTAAACAACGTTTAGTTCATAAATATTTGATATATCAAAAATACTTTTCAAAAACAGAGCATTTGTTCTGTAAAACTTTCAACTTTCCATTTTCAATTTTCAATTTTCCCAGCCGTCCCCTACAAAATTCCTACCGAAAAGTTTATTATATGTCAAGCGTTCTCGGACACGGCACGCCGTGTCCCTACTTTGAGTGTTACAAAAAACAATGATTTTAAATTTACGTTTCGGTCGGGCAACCGCTGTGTAAATTACACCGACTTATATCCCCGAATTGTGACCGTCGTCACGACGGCGAGGCACTCGACCGAAATGTGACCGTCGTCACGACGGCGAGGCACTCGACCCCAACCATTGGGTCGATATATTGGTTACTGCTACATTTCCCTTAAATAACGTTTACGGACTTCGAGCGTTACCGAAAACAATAATTTTTAACTTACACTTCCAACCTACTTCAGCACTTCATACAGTACATCAGCCAAAAGTTCGCCTGTGTATTCTGCTTCCTCAATTGAATTTGCCTCCGTGCCCACCTCAATGAGCAACGAACCGTCGCAAACATACTCATTATACGCAAAATATCCGAAATTTATCGGGCGTGTCATACCCGGATACAGCTTTTCAGCCGTATTCTGTATCTTTAGCGCAAAGCTCAGATTATTCTGCCAGTTCTCGAAATTTCGTTCTCCGTCGGTGTCGCAACCCGCCATAATCATTATCTGTGCGCCCTTTTTGCCGTTATACTCAAACACGGGCTTGATCTTGCGTTCGTCAGTGCCTATCGCATCACGGTGAATGTCAAGCACTACCTTTATGTCCTTGTATTCCTCCATATCGCTGAACACCGTCTGAACACTTCTGTCATACGAGCCGTCGTATGTTGAGTCGTGCACAGTTTTATCGTGAAGAGTTTTAATACCCTTTTTATTGAGAGTTTCGGCAATCGCTTCGCCCACTCCGACGACGTTAAAATCCGAATTCTGAGTTCTCGAATAAAAGCTCTCATAAAAATAATCAACATCCTCGTCCATATACGCTTCGCTTGTGTGGGTATGATAAATGAGCACCTGAGGGGAATCGGTGTTTTTCTTGACATCAAACGTAAGACTGTCTTTGAGTATCGACTCAAAATCGAGCTCAAGCCCCGTCTTATTCTTTATGTAACAGGAGTCAACCTGTGTTCCGTCTGCCGAATATGTCTGCTCCGCAACCTCGTACTTGGCTTCTCCCTCGTGCTCAGCGTAGGAATCGTAATATCCCGATTTGTCACGGATTTTAGGCGAAGCAGTTTCGGTTGAGTCCTCGTTTGGCTTGGTTTCGGACTCGTCTGTAGGTTCTGTGGATTTTTCGGACTTTTTATCCGGCTCAAGACGGTATTCTCCGTCGGTAAGGGTGAATGCCGCCGCCACAAGTGCCGCAGGATTTTGCGAGCCAAAGCACTCGGGCAATCGCTGAAGGACGCACATTGCCGAAACCGACACCAAAATAAAAGATAATGTCGCCTTTGCTGTTTTGAGTAATTTTCCTTGTTTTTTCAAAAAATCACCTGCTTCATACTATATATATGCCCACAATCCCTGCCTATGACTCTTTTAGCTTTGATGCCCAAAGTTTAAAATATTGACAATGCAGTAAAAACAAGATATAATCTAAAAGTGAGTGGTTTTTATATCATATCATAATGCAATTTTAAAAGGAGTAGAACAATATGCCATTTTGTAACAATTGCGGTGCAAATCTTCCTGAGGGCGCAACATTCTGTTCTTCATGCGGAACACCTGTTCAGGGTGCAGCACCACAGCAGCCAAACAATTTTAATGCTCAGCAGCCAAACACTTTCACTGCTCAGCCTATGACAGACGAGGAGGACATCAAGCAGAACAAGGTTTATGCCGTACTCGCTTATATCGGTATTCTCGTGCTTATTCCGCTTTTCGCTGCAAAGAATTCTAAATTTGCACGTTATCACACAAAGCAGAGTTTGCTTGTCCTCGTTCCTGCAATCGCTTACAGCATCTGCACACTTATCATCAATGCTATCGTAGGCGCAATTTTTCAGCCAACAACTTATTTATGGTACACAGTGCCAAATCCTGTTGCATCAATCATTTCAATTATTCTCGGTCTTGCAAGCTTAGTATTTGTAGCACTTGAGATCGTTGGTATCGTAAATGCGGCTCAGGGCAAGTACAAGGAAATTCCTGTTCTCGGCAAATTAACTTACCTTGACAGTTTTTTCAATAAGTAATTTACAGCTTACAATAGCTTACATAAACAAGCGAGTGCTCGCACGCAGTTCGTGCAGACAGCACCATCTTTTAAAATTGTTCTATGCCCGAGCATAACCGAGCAATTTTCTATACAGCAAACAAAAGCAGAGCAAAATTTTGCTCTGCTTTTATTTTTTAGATTTGATTATGCAAGACCTGCAATTGATTTCTGAATTGCAGTTGCATCTGTAACGTTGATTACACCGTTTTGGTCGTAATCTGCATTCGCAAGCGCAACATCGGTAAGCTCAACGAGCTCGATAGAGTGCTTTTGAATCAGCGTTGCGTCAAGAACATTTATCTGACCGTCAAGGTTTACGTCACCAAGCAATGTAACCTGAGGTTCGTCATTTGTTGTTACAGCCTTGATTACGAATGTTCCGCCGAGGTCATCGTTGTTGTTCGTCTTGTACCAGTCGAGCAGATCGCTCATAGTGTTATCATAATAAATATAACTGTCGCCGTATTGTGAATCGTTGACAAATTTTTTGATTCCGTTCGAGGTGCTAAGCCATTCTCCGACACCTATCGTGGCGGTTGAATCATCTGAAATTATAGTCACGGCAATTGAACCTTCGCCCTTCGGCAGATAATAGTTTGTGATATCTGCACAGATGTAGCCCGAATAGTCAACAGTTCCTTCACCGAGAGTCAGCCAACTGCTTTTGTCTGTTGTCGGCACAGAATTGCTGTCGTCAGGAACGTAATACAGTGTGTAGTCGGCACCCTTGCAGGTGGTTTCAAAAATAACCTTGTCAAGTGTGCGGTAATCATCAGAAAAATCAAACTTGTTCAGGAAAGTAATTTCGTTCTGCTTTACATATCCGAATTCGTATGTAACACCGTAAATTTCGTTCTGGACAAGTTTTTTGCTTTCGTCAAGAACTTCTACGGATCTTATCGTGTATGACGGTTTGTATTTGCTTCCGAAAATATACTTATCCTCGTATGATATCCAGAAATATCCGCCAAGAGAGTTGTTTTCGCCCCAACTGTTCTTTACAAGCCATGCGCCTGATTTTGAAGGAGTTGCGCCCACACTTCCGTCGAATTTGCTTGTTAAGTAGTTGTCGTTCCAGCCGACGATCTCAATAGCGTGGCCTGTGTAGCCTCCGCTGTAGCTTTCGGGCATATAATATGAAGTTTTATCCTGACTCAGGCAGGTTGCCGTGCTTGCGTATGCCGAGTAAACACCGCCGTTTTCCATAATTGCCCTCTTGATAGCGTCAGGGTCGGTGCTGTCGAGATATTCAACCGCTGTTGTGCCGTATTTTGCAAGAGTTGTGTCAATGTCATCACCCTTCGTAGTTGATGAAAGCGTGATTTCGCCTGCGTCACTTTCCTCAACACCACCCTGCCACGAGGTGAGATATCCAAGGGTTATTTCGGCATATCCGTCACCAAACGGTGTTCTCTGCCAGCCTGTGCCGTCGTTGCGTTTTGTAGCCCAAGCATTGAGGTGGTTCACGGACATACTTTCAATATCATATCCTTCACGCAGAAGCTTTGACTCAAACGTTGCAAGACCTCCGTATGCCCAGCAATCACTGTAGAGCTGACTTTTGACAGAGGTAACATATCCAAGCCCTTTTGAACTGTACTTTGAGGGCAAGGTGGTTGCAGAAACGGCTTGTGTTGTGCTTTGCGCCGAAACGAATTGGTTTTCGTCAATTATGGCGGCAGAAAAGCCTGTTGTCGAAGCCGAAAAAATACAACTTATCACGGAAATAACCGAAACTGCCTTTAAGACAGATGATTTTTTCATAAATATTACTCCTATAAATATATTTATAAAATTATATCAAAATTAAAAAATAATGTAAAGAATATACACTAACATTTTGATAAATAATATATGCAAAAACGAGCAAAAAGGGAGTAATAATATGCAACTGAGAACAGATCTGGCTGTTGAAGCAAGAGAAATCGCCGGTGAACACGTCGCAGGAGTGGAGTACAAATCCTACAAGGAAAACGGACTTGAAATTTCACGGCTTACGGTGAAAAATCAAAAGGCAAAACAAACGCTCGGCAAAGAAATCGGAACGTACATCACAATTGAACTTCCGTCGCTGACGGATAATTTCACAGAAACAGACGAAAGGCTTGTCACTATCGGCACAGAAATCAGACGTTTACTGCCCGTGCACGGACTTGTGCTTGTTGTGGGATTGGGAAATATGGAAATCACGCCCGATTCACTCGGTCCAAAGACAAGCCTGAGGGTGCTTGCAACACGACACATAACAGGCGAACTTGCACGAAGCACAGGACTTGACAAACTTCGTCCTGTAGCCGTTATGCAAACGGGAGTAACAGGACAGACAGGAATCGAAACAGGCGAATATATTTTAAGTGTGGTGCGAAGGATACGTCCCAACGCAGTTGTCGCAATTGATGCGCTTGCATCGAGAAAACTCGAAAGGCTCGGCTGTACGCTTCAAATAAGCGATACGGGAATTTCGCCCGGAGCAGGTGTGGGCAACAACCGTACCAGAATCAACAAGGAAACTATAGGCGTACCCGTGATTGCGATAGGCGTTCCCACGGTAGTCGATGTTCAGACGCTTGCAAGCGATTTGCTTGGCGGTGACTGCACACAAAGGACGAAAAATCAGATATCGCCCGACGGCAGACAGATGGTGGTGATTCCGAGAGAAATCGACCTGCTCACCGAAAGAGCCTCAAGGCTTATTTCGTTTGCGCTAAACGGAGCATTGCAAAATGAATTTGATTTGCCCGATTTGATATCGCTGATGTAGGCTTCAATTTATGCTGTTGCGCTTTAAAAATCATTTTCTGTCAATCTTATTGCAACTGCTGTCATATCATCGTCATTGCTGTCGCCTCTGCGTTTTATCGCCTCGTCAATGACCGCCCTTGCAAGCTCTTGTGTGCTTCCCTTGTTCCACGTTCTGATGAGATTTTCAAGCCACTTTTCGTCGCCTGTTACTACTCCGTCTGACACCATTACTATCATATCCCCCGCTGACAGATTTACTGTTTCTGTCGAAAATTTTATGCCGTTGAGTATTCCTGCCGGAAGCGACGGCATTTCTCTTGTCTGAATACGACCGTTCTTTTTGATAAAAGTAAGCGGTGCGCCTGCTTTTTTGAGAGTTACCCTGCCTGTGTAGAGGTCTACCCCTGCCACGTCTATCGTTGACAGCGATTCGTCCTCGCTTTTGATCATCAATGCCGAATTCACTATCTGCAACGAGCTGTCGGCTGACAGTCCCGAACGCAGAAGTCTGCCCATCACGGAAACAGCCATATTTCCGTCAACTGCGGCTCTTCCTCCTGTGCCCATACCGTCACAGACGATTGCATAGGTTTTGCCAAAACCGTCGTTGAAGTAATCAAGACAGTCACCGCACAGCTTGCCGTTGTTTGCAATGTGCTGGTCAGAGCCTATCTCAACATCATAAACGGGCATTTCACAGAGCGTAGCCCTCACTCTGTCGCCTTCACAGGTCATCGAAGGCAAGTCAAATCTTCTTCCGCAACACTTTGAAACCTCACGCATAATAATTCCTTTCGGAAGCTTTTTGTCAGACTTTTGCGAAAGCTCAAGCTCCACGCTCATTCGCCCTCCGTCAGAAACAAGGCAGATGCACTCCACGGGCACGGCACCGAGTGCGCTGAGTGCAGAAATAATTCTGTCTGCACTGTCGTTGTCGCACTTCATCGTGTTTTTGAACTCGGTTGACAAATCCGACAGAATATCGCTGACACCCGAAAACTGTCCTGCGACCACACTTCTCACGTCCGACACCCTGCGCTGAGCCTCAAGGCTCGAAAGATATTCTCGGTAGTTTGCGTTCATACTGCGTGCAATTTCGCCTTTTTTACAGCAGTTCTTCACAAAAACTTTTTCAACATCTTTTTCGTCAACCTTTCCCTGCGCTTCAAGATATTCCTCAAGCCTTGCAAAGTCATCTCTCGTCACGCCCTCACGGTGCTCAAAACAGTACATTTTCAAACCGCAGTTTGCACATACTTCTTTTTCGACGTTCTCGCAGACCCAATCAAATGTGGGCGAATAAAGCTTTTGAAGCTTTTCAGACACCTGATTTACATCATTCTTCACGTTATGAATCGCCTTTGACGCAAAATCAAGCCTCATAACGATGTTTTTTCTCAGTGCTTCTCCCAAGGAAGCGTTCTTTTCATTTGAAAACACGGGTGAAATGATATTCCCGACCTCTTTGGGCAAAATCATAAACACCGTCGAGCCTATCAGGCTTTCAACCACGACGCCCGAAAGGTCGCTGTTTCCGCCGAAAGCAAGGCTCATCACAAAATTTGCTATCATAAACGAAATCGCACACGCAAGCTTTCCGACAGGTGCAAAAAGTCCCGCCATAAGACCGCCAAAGGCAAATCCTCCGCAGATGTAACCCTGAAGCCTGCTTGCAATGCTGAAAACCGAGCCTGTTGCAATTCCGCTGACAGCTCCGCCCGTCACACCGCCGTAGCGTGCACAGAGCAATACAATTATAATGGCGATTATTCTGCCGAGCGAAATATTTTCATAGCTGATGCTTCCGAAAGCCAAAATCCCGATACAGCCCGTCATCACAAGGCTTGCAGTTTCGTGCTGAGTGTAGGCTGTGATGCTTCGCTTTTCTTCCGAAAGCTTCACCGCCACGCTTATGAAATAAGCCGCTGCACCTGCAAGAACAGCTTCAATAACGCAGTCTGCAAAAGATGACAGCGTGCTTGTGCTTACAAACAGAAGCGCAATTCCCGTTGCAAGAATCGGGATAAATGCCGCCAAAGGTGCAAAGACTCTGCTTTTGTTAACCATTTCAAGGTCACTCATCAGCCAGCGCAGAGCACCTATTGCAACCACGACAGCCAGATATCTGAAGCTGTCTGACGGGTTCAAAAGAATGTAGCCGAAGGCTGTGCCGAGAAGTGACGGCAGAAGATATTTTTTTGGCACAGCCGCAGAAAACGATGCACCAAACGGCGCAAGACTTCCCAACACTGCGCCTCTTGAAATCATAATTCCGCACAGAAAATACACTAAATTTGTGACTGCGCCTTTTGCAAATTCATTCTGTCCGGATGAATTTTTTCTTGATATCGCTTTTGAGCTTGCCATAATTTCTACGTCCTTTGTCACAGAAACGGCTGATACGCCGTCAACTGCATATGTAATTGTTTGTATTAATTATATATGCAGGCACGCAATCGTTTTGTCACTATGTGAATGAGCAATTTTATATTCTTTTGTAGAATTTTTAAATAACTGCATTTTAGAAACAACCTAAAGGTCGCAACAAAATGAAAACCGTTCATTCTTACAAAATGAACGGCTAAAAAGCATTTGAAAGAGGTTTTGACGGAAAAATAATACGATAACAGCGATTAAAAAACGGATAAATTTAATCAAACACGCAATAATCTGCGAAAAAAGATTGTTTAATAACGCATTTTGAAATATAATAATAGATATCAAACACCGAAAGGAAAATCAGTATGATAATAATGTCGGTTGACCTCGGCAAAGCGAGAACAGGAATCGCAGTCTGTGACAAAACGGAGTTTCTCGCCTCACCCTACACAGTAATTTTTGAAAAATCCCCCAACAAACTGCCCGAAAAGGTCGCACAGGCAGTTAAGGACACGAAAGCTGAACTTGTTGTCGTGGGGCTTCCTAAGAATATGGACGGAAGCGAGGGCGAAAGCGCACAGAACGCACGAAATTTTGCAAAATTGCTTGAAGAAATGACAGGCATAAAGACCGTTATGCAGGACGAACGAGGCACAACGATCACAGCGCATAATTTTCTCAACACCACAAACACAAGGGGCAAAAAGCGCAAAAACGTGGTTGATGAGGTTGCGGCTACGATAATTTTGCAGGATTTTTTAGATAAAAGACGATGCAACACCACAGGCATATGACCGAGTGAAGGTATTATTTGACAAACTAAAATGCAGGAGATATCGGCTTATTAAGCTGACATCTCCTGCATTTGTTTTTGATGAATTATTCGATAAATCCTGCGAGTTTTTTCTGAATGTATGTTGCGTCCTTGATAGTCACATAACCGTCGCCGTCAACATCTGCAAGCTTGATCTGCACATCTGAAAATTCGCACAGCACAACAAGATATTTTGAAATTTCCGTTGCGTCTTTTATATCCAGAACTCCGTCGAGAGTTACATCGCCGTTTTCAATTCCTTCGGCAAGCTCTCCGCAGACAGAGCAGACATTATTCACATAATCGTGTGACGGAATTTCTTCGCTCAGGCTTGTATTGCTGTAGGTCTTTTCAGTGTCGGCACAGGACTTGTAACCGTAGTATACCTTTTCTCCGCCGAGAACGGGATACAGGTCAGTACCCAAGGTCTGTCCCCATATTTCTTCCGTCTGTTCGCCCTGCAAAAGGCAAGCAACCTCACCGCTTGCAAACTGTTCAGCCGACTTCGTCGCAACATTCGTCACCGTACCGCCGTTGTTATATATCGGTGTTGTCAGGCTGTAGCAGTCGGACACGATGTCCTCATTATACGCAACCACGCCAAATTTATAGTATGCGCTCAGCGACGAGCATACGCCGTAACAATTGCTTATAGTGCCCGTGAAGTTTCCTCCGCAGATACCGCCTGCCCAATATTTTGATGAAACGGAATTCATACCGATACAATTTGAAATCGTACCACTGCTGTTACAACCGCTGATTCCGCCTGTTGAAGCGTTGGAGCTTGTTGAGTTGTTGACAACTTCGGCATTTCCGACGCATTTGCTGACAGTTCCGTAATTTGCACCGCAGATACCGCCCAGATACTCACTTTTTGATGTTGCAACACTGCTTAATTTTCCCGAAACAGTACAGCCTGTTATCGTTCCGTTATTTGAAGCGCAGATTCCGCCCACACAACCATAACCCGTTATATCGGCATCTTTGAGGTTGATGTCCTTTATAACCGCATCGGCTGATGTGTAGCATACCAGTCCTGCGTAGGCGGTTGATGAATTCAGGGTGAGATTGCTGATGGTGTGTCCGCAACCGTCAAGCTCACCTTTAAAATAGTAATTTCTTCCGATAGGTGTAAAATAAGATTCATTTTCCATACTGAAATCAGCGGTTATTTTACCCTTGACAGATGTGTTTTTACCGCTGTTCACCTGAGTTGAAAACCACCCGAGGTCGTCTGAACTGTCGATTTCGTAATATCCGTCACCGTCGCTGTCGGTGGCTTCGGGATATGACTTGTACACCTCAAACGTTTTTTCGTATGTCAAATCGGGATTGCACACCGACACGATATACAGAGTAACCGTACCGGGTTTCAGAAGCTTCAATTCTCCGCTTGAAGCACCTGTCATTGTGACCTGTGCCACGGATTCGTCTGAAACCGAAGCATTGAACACATTATAGGCATCGTCAGGGTCTGCGTCAACACTAAAGATAATAGTTTCACTATCCATAGGATAGCTTACAAAAATACTTGAATAACTCTGAATATTTGAATTTTCCCTTTTTCTGCCCCAAAGCACTTTCAGGTCAGTAGGAACAGGCATTGTTTTTTCGTCATCGCACACATAACATCTCAGCACGGCATTTTCGTTGCTCTCATCGTTGCCTATATATTCGTAATGATGTCCGTTGCTCAGAACCGTTGTGTCTGTCTGAGAAATATCATCAAGATTTATGCTGTAGAAAGTGCAATCTTTATATTTTGATGTATACCAAACAAGTTCATTATCTATTACTGCGGGAACACAATCGGAAAGCTCGCCTTCCATTGAATATATCTCTCCGACCTGATTTCCGTTTCCGTCAATTTTGGTATAGTAAACGCTGTCGGCTCTTGACCATATCAACATATAACTGTTGTCGGCAATCTTCACTAAATACGGATTTGTAGCTGTTTCTTCGCCTTCTTCAAAATCTGTCAGCATATTGACGGAAACAGTATTGTCCTCCTTTGAAACCGTAGCAAGATATATGTTTTTGGTCTTGCCCGATTCGTTTGTCAGGTCATTTTGCATACTTCCCGCAACGATATACGAAGTGTCGGATATTTCAAAACCACCCACAGTTGTGCCCGTAAAGTTTTCGCCCTCTTCGCCGGGAATCTCTATGATATCGGTGTTAGAAGTCAAGCCGAAAAACGCACCTTGGGTGAGGTCTTTTGAATACTTCATCAATACAACAGAGCGAGGATGTGCATCGCCGTGGTCAACGGCAACAAGCTTATTGTCCTCAACCTGCACAAACTGATTGAACGAATGGCTGACATAACCGTAATCGTCATTCAATATACCGGTAAACGACTGAGTAATTTCCATCGTATCAATATCGCACTGAATCGTCACGTTAGCCTGATGATTGAGTCCGTCGGAGGAAGCATACATTTCGTGACAGGTGCGGATTATAAGATAATTTTCGCATTGTGCAAAACGAGCCGTACCTGCATCGAACGGAATTGTCGTATTGGAACCGTAAAGAGCTGCTGAACGCAATTTGTTCCACGACTTGTCATATTTGGTAATGCGGAACACTTCGACGTCGCCTGACTCATCGGGATTTTCCTGACCCGACAGAACAAAGTAGTAATCTTCGTTTTCATAAAAGCCACCGAAAATCGGCAGTTCTCCTGCAATAGTATCACTTTTCAAAAAATTGAGGTTTTCGTCTAAATACTCTACATATATATTGTATGCATCGTTGCCGTCATCATCGAGGCAGGAAGACACCTGCGCTTTCATAATGGTGCCGTCACCGACATCTGAAATATACGACTTTGAAATCCTTGCCCAGTTTCCGACATAATTATTATTGCCGATATTGCTGAATGACGGTGCATCGCAGTTGGTTTTGATTTCACTCGCATCGGCAATAATTGCAGTGAATGTGAGCATTGATAATAAAATCGTCAGCGACAATATAATACTTATAACCTTTCTGAGCTTCCTTTTCATAGAAAAACCCCCTTTATGTCATAATTATAGTTCTTTAGATTTTTATTGTCAATAAATTATGAGGTTTCTCTATAAAATTTTTAACATTTTATTTAATTTCATTCAATATAGTGAATTTTGCATTCAACACTCAGATCATTATAACTGAAGAATAAACTTTTCGGCAGGAAATTTGTAGGGGACGGCTTCCCAGACGCCGACGTGACGTCGGTCACAATTCGAGGAGATAGGTCGGTGTAATCTATCACAACGGTTTCCCGACCGTTGGATTGATATATTGATTACGTTTAATACAAAATTCTTACATAAACGTTATTTTAGAGAAATGTAGCAGTTACCGACACATCGACCCAACAGTTGGGCAATCGACGTTGAAACTATGTCCGACCTATCTGCCCAAAGTTAAAAAAATCGAGTGCCTCGACACGCATTTCGCCGTCGTGACGACGGTCACAATTCGAGGAGATAGGTCGGTGCAATCTATCACAACGGTTTCCCGACCGAAACATAAATTTAAAATCAGAGCATTTCCCCTGTAAAACTTTCAAATTTACATTTTCAATTTTCAATTTTAATTTTATCCGAAAACGTTTGATATAGCAGAAACCTTTTGGGACGTCTAGGAAGCCGTCCCCTACAATTAACAGCAACGAAAAATTAAAATCTAACCTAAATAAAGCAAACAAACCTTTCTGCAAAATGGGTTTCCAAAGGGGCAACCCTTTGGTCGTTCAGGAAAAGGGATTTTTAAGGGAAAAGGAAAATCGAAATTCCTTTTCCCTTGAATTTGCTTTCTTTTGGTTCGTTTTCTTTTCAAACAAAAGAAAATGAACATTGGTAGTAACTTTTAATGCAGATGTAGTGTACTTGCGGGGTACTAACGTCATTGTCACTCCTCAAAAAACGTTTCATATGGAAACAACCTATCTGCCCAAACATAAAAGGCTGTCCGGAGTGGACAGCCTTTAAAATACTTATATTAAGTTAAGTGTTAAGTCGCAGATTAACCTAATTCAGCGAAGTATTTGATTGTTCTAACCATCTGGCTTGTGTATGAGTTCTCGTTGTCATACCAAGAAACAACCTGAACCTCATAGAGATCGTCAGCAATCTTTGAAACCATTGTCTGAGTAGCATCGAAGAGTGAGCCGTACTTCATACCGATAACGTCTGAAGAAACGATCTGATCCTCGTTGTAGCCGAATGACTCAGAAGCAGCAGCCTTCATAGCAGCGTTGATGCCTTCAACTGTAACGTCTGTGCCCTTAACAACTGCTGTAAGGATTGTTGTTGAACCTGTTGGAACAGGAACACGCTGAGCTGAACCGATGAGCTTGCCGTTGAGTTCAGGAATTACAAGACCGATAGCCTTAGCAGCACCTGTTGAGTTAGGAACGATGTTAGCAGCACCAGCTCTTGCTCTTCTGAGGTCGCCCTTTCTGTGAGGACCGTCAAGAATCATCTGGTCGCCTGTGTAAGCGTGGATTGTTGACATAATACCGCTCTGGATAGCTGCATACTTGTTGAGAGCGTCAGCCATAGGAGCGAGACAGTTTGTTGTACATGAAGCAGCAGAAATGATCTTGTCATCAGCTGTAAGTGTGCCTTCGTTTACGCTGTAAACGATTGTCTTGAGGTCGCTGCCTGCAGGAGCAGAAATAACAACCTTCTTAGCACCTGCATCAATGTGAGCCTGGCTCTTGTCCTTTGAGCAGTAGAAACCTGTGCACTCTAATACTACGTCAACGCCGATTTCGCCCCATGGGAGTTCAGCAGCGTTTGGCTTAGCATAAATTGTGATTTCCTTGCCGTCAACGATGATTGAACCTTCGCCTGCTTCAACAGTGTGAACGTTTTCACCGATCTTACCGCAGTAACCACCCTGTGCTGTATCATACTTGAGAAGGTTAGCGAGCATCTTAGGATCTGTAAGATCGTTGATAGCTACTACTTCATAACCTTCAGCGCCGAACATCTGTCTGAAAGCAAGACGTCCGATACGGCCGAAGCCGTTAATTGCAACTTTTACTGACATAAAAAAATTCCTCCTAAAATTTAAGGTATTTTTATTATATTACATTTTTTTCATTTCTTCAATAGTTTGATAAACATTTAACGAAAAATTTTTCCGTTTTTTACAATTTGGGTAAAAATCACGTTTTAATCGGGTGTTTTTGGTTTATTATTTCAATTCTATCGGTAAAAATAACGATATTTTATTCCGATAACACATTATTTATCTGCAGAAATGCTATGCTTATTCTTGACAAGAGATAAAATTTATTATAAAATTAGTTTAGAATTCCGCATTTGCGGGTTTTCTGCAAAAAATACATATTTTTTGTATTTTTTGCCTTTTTTTTAATCAGACTCTTTAAAAGAGCCGTTATATATAGATATTTTTTATTAATTTTTATGACTTTTTTCTATACAAAGCCATTTTTTGATATATTAAAAAATATTTTAAATTAAAATTGAATATCTGATTAACGGCACCTTAAAGGTTTTTTGATTGGGAATTAATTTTGAAATCTATGAAAATCAAACTAAGGAGGTGTCACAACAATGCAGTTATGGATTGCTATTATCTGCATTATCGCTGCGGTAGTAGTCGGCGGAGCTGTCGGTATTTTTCTGGGCATTACTATCAGAAAAAACACTGCCGAAAAGGAAATCGGAAGTGCTGAAGAAGAGGCTAAGAAAATCGTTGCCGATGCAATCAAGGCAGCTGAAGCTAAGAAGAAGGAATTCGTCTTAGAGGGTAAGGACGAAGTTCACCGCTTCAGAAACGAGAGCGAAAAGGAAATTTCCGACAGACGTAAGGAAGTACAGCGTCAGGAACGCCGTATCCAGCAGAAGGAAGAAACTCTTGACCGAAAGCTCGACAATATGGAGCAGAAGGAAGAAAAGGTTGCCAAAAAGCTCAAAGAAGCCGACGAAAAACTTGAGGAGATCGAAACTCTCAAGAAAAGCCAGTTTGAAATGCTTGAAAAAATTTCAGGCTACACGGCTGAACAGGCTAAAAACTACTTGCTTTCGCAGCTTGAAAACGAGCTTGCTCACGAAAAATCCGTAAAAATTATGGAATACACAGAGCAGCTCAAGGACGAAGCCGACGAAAAGGCTCGTAACATTATTTCACTTGCTATTCAAAGACTTGCTGCAGAGCAGGTTGCCGAAGCTACAATTTCTGTTGTACCTCTCCCCAACGATGAAATGAAAGGTCGTATCATCGGACGTGAGGGACGTAACATCAGAGCTATTGAAACACTTACAGGTGTTGACCTTATTATTGACGACACACCGGAGGCTATCACACTTTCATGCTTTGAGCCTGTAAGACGTGAAGTTGCCAGAATCGCACTCGAAAGACTCATTTCTGACGGACGTATTCACCCTGCAAGAATTGAGGAAACAATTGAGAAAGCAAGACGTGAAGTTGACGCTACCATCAAACACGAGGGCGAAAGAGTTGTGCTTGAAGCAGGCGTTCACAACGTTCATCCTGAACTTGTCAAGCTTCTCGGCAGACTCAAGTACCGTACAAGTTACGGTCAGAACGTGCTCAATCATTCTCTTGAGGTTTCATACCTTGCAGGAATGATGGCAAGCGAACTCGGACTTGATCCGACAATCGCAAAGCGTGCAGGTCTTTTACACGATATCGGTAAGTCAATCGACCACGAAGTTGAGGGAACTCACATTCAGATTGGTGTTGACCTTGCAAGAAAGTACAAGGAAAGCGACGCTGTTATCCATGCTATTCACGCTCACCACGGTGACGTTGAGGCTAAGACTATCGTAGCCTGTCTTGTTCAGGCGGCAGACGCACTTTCAGCCGCAAGACCGGGTGCAAGACGTGAAAACGTTGAGAACTACATCAAGCGTTTGCAGATGCTTGAAGAAGTTGCTTCATCATTCGACGGAGTTGAGCGTACATTTGCTATTCAGGCAGGTCGTGAAGTTCGAGTAATGGTTAAGCCTGAGGTTGTCAACGATGAGCGTATGGTACCTCTCGCAAGAGAAATCTGTAAAAAGATTGAAGAAGAGCTCGAATATCCGGGTCAGATCAAAGTTAACATTATCCGTGAAAACAGAGCTACAGACTACGCAAAATAAACGGGATATCCCCGATTCAAAAAAGACTGTCCAAAAATGGACAGTCTTTTATTTTTGGGCAGTCTTTTATTTTTGGGCAGTCTTTTATTTTTGGGCAGATAGGTCGGACATAGCAGAAACGTTGGTTGCCCAACCGTAAACTTGATATGTTGGTAACTGCTACATTTCTCGACTATAATGTTGGTATGAAATTTTTCGTGCCCAACTATTTTACCTTTGGGCAGTCTTTTATTTTTGGGCAGATAGGTCGGACATAGCAGAAACGTCGGTTGCCCAACCGTAAACTTGATATATTGGTTACTGCTACATTTCTCTTAAACAACGTTTAGTTAATAAATATTTGATATATCAAAAATACTTTTCAAAAACAGAGCATTTGTTCTGTAAAACTTTCAACTTTCCATTTTCAATTTTCAATTTTAATTTCCCCAACGGTCGGGAAACCGTTGTATAGACTACACCGACTTATCTCCTCGACTTGCGTGTCGAGGCACTCGACCCCAACTATAAACTTGATATGTTGGTTACTGCTACATTTCTCTTAAATAACGTTTTCTGCAAGAATTTTGTAGGGGACGGCATCCTTGACGTCCCTTAAACGCTTGATATATCACAAACCTTTTGGTAAGAGCAGAGTCCTTGCCCTACAATTAACAGAAACGAAAAATTAAAATCTAACTTAAATAAAGCAAAGAAACCTTTCCGCTTAAATTTGCTTTCTTTTGGTTCGTTTTCTTTTCAAATAAAAGAAAATGAACACTGGTAGTAACTTTTAATGCAGATGTCGTGTGTTTGTGGGGTACTAACGTCAATGTTGCTCCTCAAAAACGTTTGATGTAGCAGAAACCTTTTGGGACGTCTGGGAAGCCGTCCCCTACAAATTTCCTGCCAAAAGGTTTGTAATATATCAAAGATTTTCGGACACAGCACGCCGTGGGAAAATTAAAAATTATAATTGAAAATTGAAAATGTAAATTTGAAAGTTTTACAGGGGAAATGCTCTAATTTTAAATTTACGTTTCGGTCGGGAAACCGTTGTATAGACTACACCGACTTATCTCCTCGACTTGCGTGTCGAGGCACTCGACCGACTTGTGACCGTCGTCACGTCGGTGGGGTGCTTTATTTCATTTCGCTTTATTTCATTTCTTCAATCAAATCAACGACGAGCTTCACCTGCTTTTCGCTCAAACCCGAAATATCAATACTTCTTGCTCTGTCAACTCCCAGCAGATAATCCGTCGTCACGCTGAACAGCTTTGCAAGCTTTATCAGCACCTCATACGAAGGTGCTCTTGTGCACAGTTCATAGCTTGAAATCATAGCTTTGCTCACCCAAACTCTGTCAGCCACCTGCTGTTGAGTGAGTCCCTGTTGTTTTCTGAGTTCTTTCAGACGTTTTCCAATGTCAACCATCAGCATACACCTCATTAGTTACTTTAAAGTATATGTGTGTTTTATCGGTTTACTTACTGTAAACTAATAGTTGACTTTCTTCCTTGAAAATATGCTATATTTATATCATAGGAATTAAATGTAAAATTTATAATTCTTATAAATAATTTTTCCTAAATATATTGACATTTTTATTGTCGAATATTATAATTGTATCAATCTATTTAATTCATTAAATTTTTAAGGAGGAACAAAAATGAAAAAGCTAATTTCTGTATTTTTAACTGCAATTCTCGCACTTTCCTGCACAGCAGTAACTTTCTCAGCCGCTGAAACATCTGAGAAAGAACTCATTTCAATCGAAATGACAAAGCTTCCTGATAAGACAGAGTATGCATTAATGGAAGATGATGCAGTGTGGGATTACGAAAACATCGACAGTGAAGATGTTGACGTTGAGGATATGGATCAGTTGATCGAACTTCTCAAGCAGGTTTACCTCTCCATTGACGTTGACCTCACAGGCGCAGAAATCACTGCAACTTACAGCGACGGCTCAACCGAAGTTATCGACAACGACCTTTGCACAACTACTTTGGCTGACCCTGCAAACTTGGGCGAAGTTTTAGAAGCTATTCTCGCTGAAGAGGACGAAGCAAAAGCAGAAGAACTTGCCGCAGAACTCGTTTACCGTGAGTACACAATCAACGTTGCATACGAAACTGCCGAAACAACATTTGCAGTTACTTTAACTGAGCCTGACTACGATTTTGATTCAACATATGAAGTTGTTTCTGTAAAGGATCCTGACAAGAACACATATGTTATCGAAGAAGATCTGTACGACGAGGTTTACTCAGACGAATTCTCAGATGAAGAATACACCTTAAAGTATGTTGATTTTGACCTCACAGGAATGGAAGTAACAGTTCTCAATACTGAAACTGAGGAACTCACAACATACGGACCTGAGGACATCAGCATTGAATATTACTTCTTTGATGACGAAGAAATTGTACCTAACACTTATTTCACATTCGGTTACATAACCACTGATGACGGTGAAATTGTTATGTTCGACTACGAGTTCGAGCTTGTAAGCAACGGCACAACCCCTGAAGAAACACAGCCTACAACAGGCACAACAGATGATGACAGCGATGACGAGTCTGAAACAACAGCTCCGCAGGAAACAACTGTTGCAGATGAAACAAAGGCTCAGGAAACAACAGCTTCTTCAGCTAACGCTTCAACATCAGACACAGCTTCAAACAGCACAAGCAACGGCACTGTTCAGACAGGTTCATCTGCACACGCAGGAATCCTCGCAGTAGTAATGCTCTCAGGCGCATTAGTTGCATTTATGGTTTACAGAAAAAAGGTAACTGAATAATCGTTGCATTTTTAAATTAACACAACTATTAAGGGACTGTCGCAAAGTTGCGGCAGTCCCTATATTATTACGCTTTAACTTTTTTAGGAATTTTTATCTTTGAGGTAAGTGTGCCTACTGCGAAAATCAGCAGAATTTCGGGTACGCATTTCACTCCCACGCTGATAAATCTTGTAGTGAGATACACGGTGTACGGTGTTCCCTGTCCTGCCCCATAGAGCAGATACAGCCAGAATGCCGCCAAAAATGTTTCCACCGCAACCATATTGATCAGCCACGCTGTAATCGTTCTCTTGATTGTGACTTTCTGCTTGTAGAAAGCCATTCCGTAGATGAATCCTGTCAGCAGACCGCTTATCGTAAAGCCCGGAAAATATCCGCCTGTAGCAGGCTGCATTATAAATGAAATGATATCTCCGAGTGCGCCGACGAGTGCACCCGGAATCGGGCCGAACATCTGCCCCGCTACTGCGATAGGCAGGAACGCACCGCTGACTTTTACGCTGTTGCCGAAAAACGGCAGTGTGGCATTTGCAAAGAATCCGAGCACCACTCTGAGTGCCAGAAGCATTGCAATTGCGGTGAGCGCATACACGCTTTTGAGTTCGTTTGCTGAATCTGTGATTTTTCTGACTTTTGACATTATTATCCTCCTTGCTCTCGTGTCGCTTCAGGAAAATAACAAAAGCGGACAGAAAATCTGCCCGCCAAAAGTCCCAAAGTAACAGCGGGATGCGAAATCTGTACCGCAGAAGTGATAAACTTCTTTCGTTTTTGCAGCAACTCCCCGTCTGCAAAACACTTTACGCACAAATTTCTACTCTGTGAATTTATCATCTATAATTATACCACCACAACCACATTTGTCAAGTCTTTTACATTTGAGCAGATAGGTTGTTTCTATATGAAACGTTTCGTGCCCAACTGTTTTACCTTTGGGCAGATAGGTCGGGCGTAGCAGAAACGTCGGTTGCCCAACCATAAACTTGATATGTCGGTAACTGCTACATTTCTCTTAAACAACGTTTAGTTCATAAATATTTGATATATCAAATATACTTTTCAAAAACAGAGCATTTGTTCTGTAAAACTTTCAACTTTCCATTTTCAATTTTAATTTCCCTAACGGTCGGGAAACCGACATTTCTGCTATTCCCGACCTATCTTCCCAAAGTTAAAAAACTCCGTTTATGGCTAATGTAATCAGTATACAGGTTCCGATAATGAAACAGCCTGTGATGACCGCACCTATTATTCCGCCTTTTTTCGATTTTTCCTGCTCCTCCGACTTGGGAATAAGGTTAGCCTTCTGCAATGCCGCCATAACAAATCTGAATATAAACAGCGCCACACCGCCGTTGAGTCCTGCCTTTATGAGGTTGAACGGCACGAACACCGGCAGAAGCATTTCTGCGATGACTTCCCTCGGAATTCCCTGATACATCGGGGTGAGAATGTAGTTCCACAGCACCATAGCAACAGTCATTGTGATCGCACCGATGATAATTCCGACGATTGCACCTGTTGTAGTCTTTTTCTTCTTATACACAAATGCCGATGGGCACACAAAGCAAGCCGTTGCAAGTATGTTCATAATACAGCCAATCAAGCCTGTTGAGCTGAAGGTGAGCATTTCCACAACGCAGACTACAACCGACATTGCAAGACCTGAAATGGGTCCGAAAATGTATGTGCCGATGAGAATTATTGCACTTTTGAACTCAAGGTCAAGATATCCTGCGCTCGGGATAATCGGCAGACGGCACACCATTACGATGACGTAAGCCATTGCGGCGATGAGCGACAGAATTATCATTTTCTTGATTCTGTACGAGTTTTCGGCAGGAGTGATTACTCTTGCCTGACTTTCTTTTGCTTTTACCATAAAAAATCCTCCTTTGCTTTGGTTGCCAAGGAATATGGGAAATCCCATTCGCAATTCAGGCGAACAGGTTGATATGATATGCACAGTTTAGTTAAAACCTGTTTTCCCGCACGATAAAAGACACCCCGCAGAAAATCTGCGGGGTGTTCTGATGAAAACAACTATAAAATACCCTTGCAAAAACAAGGATACAAGCTGATTCTTCTCGCATCCGGACTATAACCGTCGGTGTCTGAATTTCACAGACTCGGCAAGCATTGCTTGTTCGTGGACTTTAACCACCGGTGGAGAATTTCACTCCGCCCCGAAGACAACCATTAATTATATTATATTCAAAAATGTATATTTGTCAACTGTTTATTATTTTCTAAGCTATTATCTCTTCAACGTCCTGAGATATGTCTTTGTGTCGTCGTCAATGCGTCGGCTTTCAATGCATTTCTGCACGGCTTTGTTGAAAGTCACATCGTCAAGGCTGTTATTGTGCATATAAGTCATCGTCTGTTCCCTGCATTTTGCAACGGCGGTCGCCACAAGCCAGGCTTGCGCCATACTTACATAGTAAAAATCACTTTTCACACTGTCGCAACGTTTGAGCACCCTGTCGATGTACTCATCTTCGAGGTAATAGTCAAGCATAACGACAAGCGCAACTCTGATTTTCCAGACATTTCCGCTGTCGAGATATTTTTGTATGTGGTCAAAAAACTCAGCCTTGTACTTTTTAATTTGCTTCAAGCCTGCACAAAAGCAATCACAGACAGCCCAATTGTCAACTTCCTCTGCGAAATTGTCGCAAATCACTGCAAAATTGTCAAAGCTCTCTGTCTTTATAAGACCTGTGACGATTCCCCTCAACATTCTGACTTCATAAAGGCGTGGTGAAGAAATTTCAATAAAACTCAGGGCATTGCCCTTTGAAATCTCCTTGCCGATTTCACGAAGGACGGGCATTCTTACGCCCAAAAAGCTGTCCTTTTCCATATCCGGCACAAGCGAAGCGTGAAACTTGCGGTACTTCTCGTCAGCCTGCTCTCTCAAATATGCAACAAGATTTTCGCAGTCATCAATCGTCCACTTTTCGAGCCTTAAATTCATCGCTTATACGTCCTTTTGCTGTCATATTCAATACACGGCGTGTTCAGGTCGAGATACGCAATGTCGTGATGAGGCACCTGCTTTTCCTTTGGAGGAAGTTGCATATAGTCACCGAAAACCATTGTGAGGTACTCGTCATAACCCGACATACACGGCATTTCAAGTCCTTCAAAAGTGACGTAGTCAACACCGCTGTAGATGTGTTTGGGGTACTCCATTTTCATCCAGTACGGCCCTGCACACAGCTCGGTCACGCACTTGTTTTCGTCGATTTTATACTTCGTCATACGCTTTTCGCAGAAACGCCATATCTTGTTTCGTATCTTCTTTCCCCTGAAAATTCCAAGCAGAACTCTGCTTCCGAATCCCATAAGTCCGCCGTGATTTTCGGGGACTATCTGAGCGAGGAACAGCGAATAAAGCATCGTCCATATGTACTGCATTTTTCGTGCAAAGCGTGAATCGGGGCACACATCAAGCGGAAAAACATCGAGCACAAGTCCGTGCGGAATGTCAACTTCTGTCTGATTTGCCTTGACCATAGTGTAGTTGGTGTCGGTTATGGTGATAAAAATATTGCCCGTGAACACCTCGTCGTCGGTCTTTAAAAGTCTGAAACGACCGTCAGCGTTCTGCTCCTTCCAGAGTTTGTGAAGCTTTTCGTAGTCGGGACGTGGCATAATAACGTCGATGTCATCATCCCACGGCACAAATCCGCCGTTTCTGAGCGCACCGATAAGACATCCCCCGATAAGATAGAACCTGAGGTCGTTCTTATCGCAGAACTCCTTGAAATATACAAGCATATCAAGCTGTTTTAGCTGAAGCTCCCTGAGCATTTCGGGAGTCATTTTTACGATTTCAGACATCTTTACTCTCCTGTTTTTGTTCGATAAACGGGTCAAGATTAGCTAAAAGTAACCGCCCGAAGTGTAAGCTATGCAACGGGTTACCGACCGAAACGTAAATTTAAAAATCAGAGCATTTCCCCTGTAAAACTTTCAAATTTACATTTTCAATTTTCAATTTTCCCAGACGTCCCCTACAAAATTCCTGCCGAAAGGTTTGTGATATATCAAGCGTATGAGGACACGGCACGCCGTGTCCCTACGA
>JAXJYO010000002.1:0-55133 GCA_036306945.1 Ruminococcus sp.
AAGGACGAGGAAACTTAATGGCTGAAAAGAGTTTTTACGACAGAATTTACGAAGCAGTTTTGCAGATTCCGTACGGAAAAGTTGCTACCTACGGTCAGATAGCAACGATGGCGGGTAACGGAAGAGCCGCAAGAGCTGTTGGCAATGCACTGCATATAAACCCTGCGCCTGACGTTATTCCCTGCTACAGAGTGGTGAATTCAAAGGGCCGCCTTGCTCCTCATTTTGCATTCGGAGGTTCAGACGTGCAGAAAGAACTACTCGAAGCAGAGGGTATAGAGGTCATCGATGATATGGTAGACCTTAAAAAATATCAGTATAGAGGGTAAAAAGCGAGTGCTGATCACGCATTTATTGCGTCGATTCGGGCGGATAATTTGATTTTGCAGAAATAATTTATGTTTGAATGTTAATATAAAAGTAAAAATAAAAAGATTGTAAACTATTTTACAATCTTTTTTAATGTCATATGCAATAATGAATATACAGCAAATTAAGGAGTGATTAACTATGGGTATGACTATGTCACAGAAGATTCTTGCGGCACACGCAGGACTTGAGTCAGTAAAGGCAGGTCAGCTTATTGAAGCAAAGTTGGATATGGTGCTCGGCAACGATGTAACCTGTCCTGTTGCAATTAACGTATTTGAAGAAAACGGAGCAACTTCAGTATTCGATAACACAAAAATCGCAATGATTATGGACCACTTCACACCGAACAAGGATATCAAGGCTGCAACACAGGTTAAGCAGACAAGAACCTTTGCTCAGAAGTATGATATCAAGAATTATATGGACGTTGGAGAAATGGGCATTGAGCACGCACTTCTCCCTGAAAAAGGTCTTGTAGGACCCGGTTGCCTTTGCATCGGAGCAGACTCACACACCTGCACATACGGTGCGCTCGGCGCATTTTCAACAGGCGTAGGTTCAACAGATATGGCTGCCGGTATGATCAGCGGTAAGGCTTGGTTTAAGGTTCCGTCAGCAATCAAATTCAATCTTATTGGCAAGCCACAGGGCTATGTAAGCGGTAAGGACGTAATTCTTCACATCATCGGAATGATCGGAGTTGACGGTGCACTCTATAAGTCAATGGAGTTTGCAGGCGAAGGCATTAAATACCTCAACATTGATGACCGTCTTTGCATTGCAAATATGGCAATCGAAGCTGGTGCAAAGAACGGTATTTTCCCTGTTGACGACATCACAAGAGAATACTGCAACGGAAGATATCAGGGCACACCTGTAGAATACACAGCCGACGAAGATGCAGTATATGACGAGGAATACACAATTGATTTGAGCACACTCAGACCAACAGTATCATTCCCGCACCTTCCTGAAAACACAAGAACAGTTGATGAAATCGGTGAAACAGAGGTTAAAATCGACCAGTGTGTAATCGGTTCTTGCACAAACGGCAGAATTACTGACCTCAGAGCTGCAGCAGAAGTTCTCAAAGGCAGAAAGATTGCAAAGAACGTAAGATGTATCATTCTTCCGGGTACACAGCAGATCTGGAAACAGGCAATGCACGAGGGACTTTTCGATATCTTCATTGATGCAGGTGCAGTAGTTTCAACACCGACCTGCGGACCTTGTCTGGGAGGACATATGGGAATCCTTGCAGCAGGCGAAAAGGCAATTTCAACAACAAACCGTAATTTCGTAGGAAGAATGGGACACGTTGAAAGCGAAGTTTATCTTGCAAGCCCTGCAGTAGCGGCAGCAAGTGCAGTAGCAGGCTACATCATCGACCCTGCAAAGCTTTAATCAATAAGAAAGGTAAGGTACTTAACAATGAATGCTAAAGGTACAGTACATAAATTCGGTGACAATGTAGATACCGACGTAATTATCCCTGCACGTTATTTGAACACAGCTTCACACAAGGAGCTTGCGGCTCACTGTATGGAGGATATCGACGCAGAGTTTGTGAACAACGTAAAGACAGGCGACATTATGGTTGCCGAAAAGAACTTCGGTTGCGGTTCTTCTCGTGAGCACGCACCTATTGCAATCAAGGCAAGCGGAATTTCCTGCGTAATTGCATCAACATTCGCAAGAATTTTCTATCGTAACGCAATCAATATCGGACTTCCGATTCTCGAGTGCGACGAGGCGGCAAAGGAAATCAAAGCTGGCGACGTTGTTTCAGTTGACTTCAACACAGGTGTAATCACAAACGAAACAACAGGCAAGACATATCAGGCAGAGCCATTCCCTGAGTTCATTCAGAACATCATCAAAAAAGGCGGCTTAATCAATTCAATTATGTAGCGGGCAGCCCCGCAGGCAATTCGAGCAGACAGCCTGATGTACGTCAGAACTTCTGTGCCCGAATACGACTACACAATCTTCAATAAAGCACAAAATCCCCCTCAGGTTGACTGAGGGGGATAATTTATTTGTATAAAATAATATGCATGAACGACCAAAATATTGGAATTACTGCTTTATTATATAATTGTGAACATTAATATCGATCTTCGTCCCTTGTCTATACTACGTAAATCGATATATTAGTAAACATGCTATAAATTATTGCAAATATTTTATGTATATAGTGCATATACTTCTCATTTTGAATATGTTATTATTATAATAGTAATTTATCCTATATAGCAAATAAGATGAATTACTATATTGCAAAGAAAGTCAGGTGGTGAGATATCAAGATGAAATAAGTGAAGATTGTAATATTTTGGCGTGATAGCATAAACTCCAAAATATCTATTTTGCGTTGTCTATTAAATTTTTTGAAGCAAGGTTGAAAGAAAATTAGAAAAATTAATGCTGTAAGGGAACATAAAGTTTGTTGTTGAGCAGAGAAAAGACAGTATGAACAATTTTACAGGAAGTTAAAGCAATGGCATGCTTATAATGACATCTGTTAATCTCGTTGTATTTGAAGTGATATATGTGGTTGTACTTTAGTATCGTTTCTTATAAGAGAATAGGTAGTATTTTAGAAAATCTGCCATCAAGGTTGCCAGATCGATTTTCAGTCTAGGCAAAGCCAGCATATTGGGATAGAAACACTTTATTTTCAGCGATGGGTGTCAGCAATTGCTGCGATGTGCTATCCTAATAGACATAATCTAATCGGAGAACAAGCATTAAGGTATTGGAATAATTGCCTTGCCAAATGTCTTAAACTGTTGCTCCAAAGCCCTTGTAAGGCTGATAGAAAGCATTTTGATTACAGAATTGTTCATCATGTTGTGTGAATAATAGAGGCTATTAAAATTTTTGTTTTAAACATATTATACAAGGTGTAAAATGAGAAAAAAGGGGATATTGTTTAGTGTTGTTTTTTTATTTTTAGGTAGTATAGGATTTACCGTTGGTATGGCAAATGGAAATGACCATAAAAGTACGGCATGGAAGGAAGTTCCAATTGTAGAAGGAAAATTTGTTTCAAAAACAATTAAAAATGAGTTTGATTTAAAAAATATAGTATCAAATGCTGACTATGTTTTTAGTGGAACGGTCGTTAGCAAACAGGAATTTGAGGTTTCTTGGCAAGATGATAGTGGAGAGAATTGGGGACCATTCCCAAGTTCTATTATAGAGGTTAAAATAAATGAAACTTATTGCGGAGAATCCCCTGTAGATACAGACACAATAAAAGTTTATTATCCAAATTCACTTTCAGTCAAACCGGAATCGTCTTTTAATATTGTTTCAGATAATGAATATATTTTTGTTTCAAAACTTCTTGATGAGGAATTTGTCAAATATAAAAATGAATATGCGCCAGATGATAAATTTAATCAAGAGGATTATGCTGATGTATACATTGCAGATACTAGTTACAATATTCTTCCAATAAAAAACGAAAATGTATACTTCAATAAAAATTATTTTTCTTGGGATAAAGATTTATTAAAACAAGCTGACATAGATATCAGCACAAAAAAAGAAATAACTGATTTGGGAGATTTTAATAATGATTGGTGCATTTCATGTAAAACAAACAAATTTAACAAGTATTTCAAAAAAATGTTAAGAGAACCTGAAAAACTACCAAATTTTGAAGATGTTGAAAAATATAATAAGAAGTTATATGATGATAAAACAGAGTATTAAATATAAAACTTTTTATGAAGTATGTTAAAATTAATATAAACAAAATTGTACGGGGTGAAAAAAATAAGTAAGATGTTATCAGTGTTAATTGTTATAAGTGTATTAGTTATTATTTTTAATTTTTCAATTTCGACAGCGTCGGCGCATAGCTTAACCGCTTGGTCAAATGTATATTCAACAGATAATGCTGGTGGAGAGTATCAATTTGCAATCATGGACTCATATCATGTGAATGGTAATAATGTTAATTATTATTGGGATAATAACACTACAAAAAGCTATTTTTCAAGTGCATTAACAGACGGTGTGAAAATGTGGGGAGGAATGATAACTGCAACAGAAACAAGTCAATCAAAAGCTCATGTAAAAATTACATATAATCCCAATGTAATTATTGATGCAGCTGCAAACGTTATAACTGTTATACCGTCATATGGTCATTATGAACCAAATGAGACTACGACGACTATGAATATTTTTAATATAATAAATTATAGTTATTTGCAAAAAACACAGGTTTTTGGGCACTAATTAGGTCACCTATGGGGGATCAATGATTTGTATTGTTATGGTAAAAAGAATTTAGATAGCATTTATTCTGATACATATGCATTTAGTGCAGCTACAAGGCATGATAAGAATGCAATGTATATTTGTTTAAATAACCCTTGGTTTGATACAGGTAACAGCAATGCTCGATGGAATAGACAGATTTCACCTGGAGTATGGGCAAAAAGCCAATGGCTAAACTTAGGATCGAACGCCTACTATTTTAATTCCAGTGGAATTATGGTACATCAAATTTCTGGAAATATCCCAACAACAAGCGCTAATATTCCCGATGGGATATATGAAATACAGGGGAAAACTTCAGAAAAGTTAATACATACATCAAATACTGGAGATAATGCAATTTTATATGACTCTGGTACATCTAACAATCAAAAATTTAATTTTGAGAGACAGAGTGATGGAACTTATTCTATCACAGTACTTTCGACAGGAAAAGTACTTGAGGATCCAGGATTAAGTTATGATCAAGGAACGCAAATGAAGTTTTACAGTTGGAATGGAGGAAATAATCAAAAGTGGTACATTGTAGACTGTGGTAATGGGTTAGTAAAATTCATTAACAAACATTCTGGTTTTGCACTAGATGTATGGGAAGATCAGACGGATAATCATACACCTATTATACAATGGAGGGATAAAGGTTCAGATGCACAACGATTTATATTAATTACGGTTGATTAAAAACATAACATTTTGAAAAGGAGTACAATATGAAAACCTTATTAAAAAAGCTTTAGTAACCTTTTTTGCAGTAGTGCTTATAATTTCTTTATTTTCTGTAAGTGCAAGCGCCAAAACTCCGTTGCTCTATGACTTTGGCTGTTTTACAGGTAAAGAAACAGTGTCAGTTAATTTACAGGGGGATTTTACCAAGTTTGTAAGAATTGAAGATGAAAATGGTGAAATTGACCCTCAAAATTATACGGTTTCAGGAGATGAACAGAATACAACTGTTACGCTGAAAGAGGACTATTTAAACAATTTAGAAAACGGTGAATACAATTTTGAAGTCTATTTTGAAAACATTTTAAATACGTATGAGTTCAGCGTGTCTGAAGAAGTCGGTATATTAATTCCTGCAACTAAAAGTGGTGAATTTGTAAATTTAACGGCAGACGAAACAGAGGTAGAAAAGTCAAATTATGATGTAGAGAAAACATCAAATGGATTTGTCATCACCGTTAAAGATGAGTATATGCAGGCTCTGCCTGAAAACACAAAATTTTATGCACATTACTACGACAATAGTATGTGCTATATGAAATTACAGGTAGAGAAGCAAGAGGCATATTCAGATTCAACAACAGAGGCAACAACCCCCACAAAAACGGAAGGTGAACAGCAAACAGTAGTTTTTCCGAAAACAGGAGTTAGCAACCATCTGCCTGAAATAATTTCGGTTATGCTGATATCGGCGTGCGTTCTTACATTTGGAATTTTAAGCGTAAATCTCAAAAATAAAAGGAGCAAGTAAATAAGACAAGATACTGCTCGGTGTCTATTAAAAAGAATTAAATTATGCAAAACTTCCCCCTCAGGTTGACTGAGGGGGATAATTTTTTCAAAGAGTTGATATTTTAAATGTTTTTTAAAAGCAATGTAGCAGTTACCAACATATCTATTTAACGGTTGGGGTCGAGTGCCTCGACACGCATTTTGCCGACATGATGTCGGTCACAATTCGAGGAGATAAATCGGTGTAATCTATACAACGGTTTCCCGACAGTTAAATTTATATATTAATTACGTTTAAGGGACATTTGTATACCATGTTATTCTTGACATGGAATCCGTCCTCTACAAAATTCTTACAGAAAACGTTATTTAAAAGAAATGTAGCAGTCACCGATATATCTATTTAACGGTTGGGCACGAAACGTTTCATTTAAAAACAACCTCTCTACCCAAAGTTAAAATAAGAAAAACGTCGAACCCATTACGGTAGGTTCGACGTTTTCTTGTTCTTTAAAAAATGAGGGGTACAAGTACGGACCTCTAAGTCGGCCCGTATTGAGGAGGGTAGAACAATATACTCTGACGTTTGCGGTTCCGTCTTTTGAGTACAGTTATATTAAACACCTTTTATTTGAAAACTATGTGAAGCTAAGTTGAATTTGTATTGAAAAATTTCTGTCTTTCTCAAGAATTCAGCGCATCTTTATTCCAAATTTAATATTGTTGAAATTTTTAGGGATAATTTTCAATAAAACTCAAAAAATCACAAACAAATGTTTGATTTTTCGATTTGGATATGGTATAATTCAAGCAGAAAGGTGCGTGAATTTATGAAACCTTTAAGTAAAAGCCAGCAGAAAATACTTGATTTTCTCAAAGAATGTTCAATTGAGGGCAGAGTTCCGTCTGTCCGTGAAATATGCAATGAGGTTGGACTCAGCTCAACTTCTACGGTTCATCATCATCTGACTGCGCTTGAGGAAAAGGGACTTATCTCCCGTGAGCACGGTCTTAACAGATGTATTCAGATTACAGGCGAGGAAAAATCTTCGGGTGTTCCGGTTCTCGGTCGTGTTGCCGCAGGTTATCCGATTCTTGCTGTTGAAAACATCGAAACTTATGTGCCTGTTCCTGAAAGTCTGCGACGTGGCAGAGAACTTTTCGCTCTGAGGGTTCAGGGTGAAAGTATGATAAATGCAGGAATTTTTGACGGCGATATCATAATCGTTCACCGCACACCTGTTGCTGAAAACGGCGAAATCGTAGTCGCACTCGTTGAAGACGAGGCTACCGTTAAAACATTCTATAAAGAGAACGGACATTTTAGACTTCAGCCTGAAAATGATTTGTTTGAGCCGATCATCGTTGACGAAGTCGTACTTCTCGGCAAGGTCATCTCACTCGTAAGAAACTTTGAATGAGTTTTAGCTTTGGGCAGATAGGTTTAGACTAAGCCAAACGTTGGTTGCCCAACCGTTGGGTTGATATGTTGGTTACTGCTACATTGCTTGACCGTGAAGTTGATATGATATTTTTCGTGCCCAACCATAAACTCGATATATTGGTGACTGCTACATTGCTTACATTAAAGTCGGGAATTTTAGTTGTCTGTAAAATCGATCTATCTTCATATCAATACAACGGTCGGGAAATCGGTGTATTACATCAAAAAAGGAAGTGCTTTCATATGAAAACACTTCCTTGACTTATTTTAAAGTATTAATGCACTGCTTGAATGTTTCGATAATATACCACGCATCGTCATCTGTGAGCGTAGAGTTCATCGGCAGTGTGAGCTGATTCTTGTGCATATTGTAAGCGTTCGGATAATCTGTGATTCTGAAACCTTTCTTGCTGTATGCAGAAAGCATCGGCAGGGGTTTAAAGTGAACATTACACATAATTCCGTGTTCAGCCATCATATTATAAAACTTATTGCGGTACTCATCGTCCTTGCCTATAAAGCGTACAAAATAAAGGTGTCCGCTGCTTCGATGAGTTTCGTCGCAATGGTTTAGAACCTGAATAGGCAGATCCTTGAACTCTTCGTTGTACAGCCTAATAAGTTCGTGACGTCTTTCAAGCATAGCATCGTATCTTGAAAGCTGAGCAATACCGAGTGCCGCAAGCACATCAGTCATATTACATTTGTACTGAGTGTCAACAACGTCATATTCCCAAGATGCTACCTTATTTTTCTGATAAGCGTCCTTGGTCTGACCGTGAAGCGAAAGAAGCATATACTGCTTGTACATTTCTTCTTCGTCAATACCGTCGTGAGGTCTGTGCACAGCCGCACCGCCTTCAGCTGTAGTCATATTTTTAACAGCGTGGAAGCTGAAGTTTGTAAAGTCAGCAATCTCACCGCACATTTTGCCGTGCCACTGAGCACCGAATGAATGTGCGCTGTCAGCCATAACAAATACTCTGCCGAACTTTTCCTGAAGCTCATTTTTGGGACGGAAAACACCTTTTTTGCGTTCTACAGCCTCAAAAATCCTGTCATAATCACACACAACACCGGCAAGGTCAACAGGAATTATGACCTTCGTATTGTGATTGATAGCCGCTTCCATTTTGTCATAATCCATTTCATAACTGCCGCATTTGCAGTCGATCATAACAGGTTTTGCGCCGACATGATAGACAATAGAAGCCGTAGCTGTGTAGGTGTAGGCAGGAATAATAACCTCGTCGCCCGGTCCTATTCCGAGAATACGCAATGTAAGCTCAGCGCAGGAGGTCTGTGATGAAAGGCACACAGCCTTGTTTACATGACAGAGGTCTGCAATTTTGCTTTCAAATAGTTTAGTTTCAGGTCCGGTAGTGATCCAGCCTGATTTTACAACTTTTACTACTTCGTCAATTTCCGCCTGAGTAATGTCAGGTGGAGAAAAAGGAATTTTTCTCATTCTGAAATCTCCTTGTATAACCGTGTATTATATGAACAAAAATCGAATATTGCACAAATACATACATTAAATTATACTACATCTACCTTAAAATGTAAAGCCTTTTATCTGCAGATGCTTTAAATTCGGGCAGACAGGGATTGTTCATTGGTAATTTATGTTGAGAAAGAAAAAACGTTACCTCTATATCGAGCAGTTGATATAGAGGTAACGTTTTTGTTTTAAGTTTGTTGCTGATTCTTTTCACGCAGATATTTATTTTTTGTAGCCATTCCGCCTCTTATATGACGTTCGCTTTTGTTGGTGTCGAGAACCTGACGAACCTCTCTGTATAATGCAGGATTCAGAACCTTTAGCCGTTGGCTCACGTCTTTATGAACGGTGCTTTTGCTCACTCCGAATTTTTTAGCTGCTTTTCTGACTGTTGCTTTGCTCTCTATTATGTACTCGCCCAGCATTGCTGCACGTTCTTCCACTATTCCTTTCACAAAAAGCCCTCCTGTCTTTGCTTAATTTATATGCAGACGGAGATTTGTATATTCATCACAATTATGCTGATATTAATTGTAGGAAATGTTAATATAGTTTGCTTTTTTGATAGCAGACGTGCAAGATGCAACAAGAAGTAAAAAGTCTGATTACAGATTTGTTAAATTATTGTTTTATAATCTCATTTGTGGTATAATATATTAAATATACTAAAATGGGTATGTTGTATGATTTTTAATATAATCTATTGAAAAATCAGTACGGAAATTCTTTGTGAGGCGATTTAAAACTATGAAAATCAGTGAAATTTTTAAAAATAACGATAGGGCGATTTTTTCGTTTGAGGTGTTTCCTCCTAAAAAAACATCTCCGATTGAGTCGGTTTACAGCAAGCTTGAAGAGATTTGTGCTCTAAAGCCTGATTTTATCAGCGTTACTTACGGTGCAGGAGGAACAGGCGGACACAGCAGAACCTGTGAAATTGCATCGAAAATCAAGAATGATTTTGGTGTTGAGTCTGTGGCACATCTCACCTGTGTTAACAGCACAAAGCAGATTATTGATGAAAATTTAGAGGATTTCAAGGCTCACAACATTGAAAACATTTTGGCTCTCAGAGGCGATTATGTTGAAGGTGTTGAGCCTAAAAAAGAATTCCGTCACGCAAGTGATTTGTGTGCGTACATAAAAGCAAACGGTGATTTTGATGTTGCAGGTGCGTGCTATCCTGAGGTTCACGGCGAGGCAGAGGACGAGGTTGCAGACGTTCTTAATCTGAAAAAGAAGGTTGATGCAGGCGCAGAACATCTCATAAGCCAGCTCTTCTTTGATAATTCAGCGTTTTACCGCTTTAGAGAGCGCACAAGAATTGCAGGAATAAATGTTCCTATCGAAGCAGGAATTATGCCTGTAACAAACAAGAGTCAGATTGAAAGAATGGTTTCAATGTGCGGTGCAAGTTTACCTGCGAAGTTTGCTAAAATTATGCAGAAGTATGACACAAAGCCTGATGCTTTAAGAGATGCAGGCATTGCATATGCAGTAGAGCAGATCGTTGATCTTCTTGCAAACGGAGTAGACGGTATTCACCTTTACACAATGAACAATCCGTACGTTGCAAGAAAAATCTCCGAAGCGGTAGTGAGTCTTTTATGATAACCCTTGAAAAACTCAATCGCAACGAAGCCGTAAGATATCTCGGCGGTGCAGGGATTTCTCTGAATTACCGAATGGACAGACTTATGGACGAGTGCGAGAAAGAGATACTTGAAAAGGCAAATCCTAAATTTTTATATACAGAAATTGACCTGCCGAATGAAGAATTTATGCAGGGCAAGGACATAGAAAATCATCTCAGCGGTTGCCGCAAAGCGATTGTGATGTGTGCAACTCTCGGTGCTGAGATTGATAAGCTTATCAGAATAAGCCAGATTGCAGATATGGCAAAGGCTGTTGTAATAGACAGCTTTGCAAGCGTTGCGATTGAACAGGTGTGTTCAAAAGCTGATGAATTGATAGCCGAAAAATATCCCGATTGCTATATGACTTTCAGATTCAGTCCGGGATACGGTGATTATCCTATCGGGCTTCAGCAGAAAATTCTCACATTGCTTGATGCACCGAGAAAAATAGGACTTACAACAAATGAAAGCTGTCTTTTGATTCCGTCAAAGTCGGTGACAGCAGTAATGGGACTTTCGGATTCTCCCATAGAGCGCAGAAAACGGGGTTGTGCCGTTTGCAATATGCGTGACAAATGCAAATACAGAAGGAACGGGGAACATTGTGGATTTTAAGAAATTTTTAAGCGAAAAAGAGTTCATTCTCCTTGACGGAGCAATGGGCACCCTCATTCAGAAAAGCGGTGTGCAGTACAAATCTGTGCCCGAAACCCTTAACATAACACATCCTGAGCTTATTGCATCTTTTCACAAAGCATATATAGATGCAGGTTCAGATATCGTTTATGCGAATACTTTCGGAGCAAATGCCTATAAGCTAAAGGAAAGCGGATATTCGGTTGAAGAGATCATTTCGTCAGCCGTAAAGAATGCAAAAAAAGCGGCTGAGGGTACAAATGCCCTTGTTGCTCTTGATATCGGCCCCATAGGTCAGCTTGTGGAGCCTGCCGGTTCACTTTCTTTTGATGAAGCCTATGAATATTTTAAAGAGGAAATAATTGCAGGCAAAGATGCTGACATCATTGTTTTTGAAACGATGACAGACCTCTATGAACTCAAAGCAGGTGTTCTTGCCGCAAAGGAAAACAGCGACAAGCCTGTTATCGCCACAATGACATTTGAGCGCAACGGAAGAACATTTACGGGTGTTTCACCTGCGTCTATGGCGGTCACACTCACAGGTTTAGGGGTTGACGCTGTCGGCGTGAACTGTTCGCTCGGACCTGATGAACTTGAGGGCGTCGTAAGTGAAATTTCTAAATATACTGATTTGCCGATTATTATCAAGGCAAATGCAGGACTTCCCGATCCAAACAGCAATGAATACGATATTATGCCCGACAAATTTGCACAGTGCGTGCAGAATTTGCTGAAATACGGTGTAAAAATTATCGGCGGTTGTTGCGGAACAACTCCCGAATATATCGCAGAAATTGCAAATACCGTAAAAAATGAAAAGTATCAGCCTCAGACAAAGAGCGTTGACACAACTATTTGCAGTGCAAGCACAGTTGTTGAGATCAATGGTCCGAGAATTATCGGTGAAAGAATCAATCCTACGGGCAAAAAGCTCTTTAAGCAGGCTTTGGTTGATAACAATATAGATTATATTCTCACACAGGCTTTAAGTCAGGTGAACGGCGGTGCGGAGATTCTCGATGTCAATGTCGGTCATCCCGAAATTGACGAAAAGAAAATGATGGTGCGTGTTCTCAAGGCTATTCAGAGTGTGTGCGATGCACCTTTGCAGATAGACTCAACAAAGCCCGATGTTCTCGATGCAGGACTTCGTTATTATAACGGAAAGCCGATCGTAAATTCCGTAAACGGTGAAGAGAAAAGTCTTTCTTCGGTGCTTCCTCTTGTTAAAAAATACGGTGCATCAGTCGTAGGTCTTACTCTTGATGAAAACGGTATTCCCAAAACTGCCGAGGGCAGATTTGAAATTGCCAAAAGAATAGTTGAACGTGCAGAGGCTTTAGGCATTGACGGAAAAGATGTCTACATCGACTGCCTTACACTTACAGTTTCGGCTGAGCAGGATGCCTGCCGTGAAACTTTAAAGGCTCTTCACAGAGTAAAAACCGAACTCGGATGCAAAACTTGCCTCGGCGTTTCAAATATCTCATTCGGTTTGCCAAACCGTGAACTTGTTAACAGAACTTTCCTTACGATGGCTCTCGAAGAGGGTCTTGACCTGCCTATCATCAACCCGAATATAGACTCAATGACAGGTGCAGTTCGTGCCTACAGAGTTCTCGCGGGGATTGATAAGAATTCTATTGAGTTTATCAATGAATATAACGATGCAGTTGCGTCTGCTCCAACCGTGAAATCTGCCGATGTGGATATCTTTACGGCTGTGTATAACGGACTTAAAAGTGAGGGTGCATCAATTACTGCGAAGCTTCTTGAAACTATGGACGCTATGCAGATCGTTAATGAAATGCTTATTCCTGCCCTTGACAAGGTGGGAGAAGATTTTGAAAAGAATAAAATCTTCCTTCCTCAGCTTATTCAGAGCGCAAACACGGCACAGGAATGTTTTGAGGTTATCAAGAAGCATATCTCACAGATAAGCGGTTCTCCTGTAAGCAAGGGCAAGATAATTCTTGCAACCGTTAAGGGTGATATCCACGATATCGGCAAGAATATCGTGAAAGTTCTGCTCGATAATTACGGCTACACAGTTGTTGATTTGGGCAGAGATGTTGACCCACAGCTCATTGTTGATACGGCTGTTGAACAGGATATAAAGCTGATAGGTCTTTCTGCTCTGATGACTACAACGCTCAAGAGTATGGAAGACACGATCAAACTTGTGAGAGAAAGAAAAGAACTGCAAAACCCCGACGGCACAAGCAAGTGCATTGTTATGGTCGGAGGCGCAGTTCTTACAAATGATTATGCTATGAAGATCGGTGCGGATTATTATTGTAAAGACGCTAAGGAATCAGTTGACACAGCTAAAAAGGTGTTTGGTTAAGTCAGTTTATTTGAACAACTATCATATCGTGGCAATTGTTGATTCTGGGCAGAGGATAGGCATCTCCGAGCCCTGCGGAAATAATCAGTTTTCCGTTTTCTAAATCAAATTCACCTTTGTCATATTTGGGAAACAACCCCTGATTTGGTGCGAAAACTCCTCCGATAAACGGGATTTGTATCTGACCGCCATGTGTATGACCGCTCATAATTAAATCAATATTACAGTCGTATCCGAAACTTTTAATAAATTCGGGTTGATGATGCAGAAGAACGGTGAAATAGTTGGTTTGATTGTTATAAAAACTTTCCCAGAACTCTTTTTCCTCGGTGTTACCTTCATAATACGGATAGTCGGACAATCCTCCTATGAGGATTGTTTCGTTGTCTTTTTCAAATTCGATGGATTCGTTGTCAAGGAGCACTGCTCCTGTGTTGTTTATATCGGTCGTAAAGTCTATTTGGTCGGATAAATCAAGTTCGTGATTTCCGAGTACGCAATATGTAGGAGCGATTTCGGCAAGCTGTGGCAGAAGTTCTTTCATAACTGTGTCGTCAGCTTTGGTTCGAGTAACCATATCACCGCCTACGGCGATAAAATCAGGGTTTTGAGCCTTGATTTTTGCCACAAGGTCTGCGTTTTTTTCTCCGTATTCCTTGTTGTGAAGATCGGAAATGAACACAAACTTAACGCTCGTTTTAAGTTTATCCGTTTGAATATCGTATACTTTTGTTTCGATTGTATTTGTGCAGTAAATTGCATTGGCTGTCAGCAGTACAGCGCAAACCAATATTACACATAATAAAATTTTAAATATTTTTTTCAAATTGAATCACCTTTTACATAATTATTTTTTACTGTATAGGAAATTGCTCGGTTACGGTCGGACAACCGTTGTGTAGATTACACCGCTTTATCATCTCGAATTGTGACCGTCGTCACGATGGCGAATTGCGTGCGAGGTACTCGCTTTTTATATATTTTATTTTAAAAAGAAATGTGAATTTTGTCAAATTATAACGGTAAAATATGTAAATTCTTATGATAAATTAGCATAACTGTTGCTATATTGTGTTATTTATGTTATAATCATAATATATTTTTTATGGTATGATGGGTGTTACTATGGATATGGAGAAAAACTTTAATTTTTCCTCAGTTGATGCGGTCGATGAGGAACAAGTAGTTGCGTATAAAGGAATATATAATCGTTTTGTAAAACGCCTTATTGATATTGTTCTTGCAGTGTTTTTGTTTATACTGATGTTGCCTGTGATTTTAATTATTTCGATTGCTATCATAATTGACACGGGCTTTCCTGTTTTTTACAGAGCAGAGCGAGGCGGATACAATAATAAAACATTTAAAATTTTTAAGTTTAGAACAATGGTTCAGAATGCCGATAAAATCGGCGGAGGCACAACTGCCCTCAATGACAGCAGAATTACTAAAGTCGGAAACTTTTTGAGAAAAACTAAACTTGATGAATTTGCGAATCTTATCAGCATCATCAAAGGCGATATGAGTTTTATCGGACCAAGACCTGAACTTCTCAGGTATACCGATGCATATGAAGGTGCAGAAAAACTCATTCTTAAAGTTCGTCCGGGAATTACGGACTACAGCTCGATTGAATTTATTAATCTTGATGAAATCGTCGGTTCGGAAAATGCTGATGAATATTATGAAAAGTATGTGCTGAAGAAGAAAAATCTTCTCAGAATCAAATATGCCGAAACAGTTTCTTTTACGACAGATTTAAAACTGTTCTGGTCGACTGTTTGGGGAGTTATAAAAAAAGCGTTGAATTTTATGTTTGTAAGGAAAGAAAAAGATGGAGTACATAACACTTAAAAATTCTGATTTGAAAGTATCGAGAATCTGTATGGGCGGATGTCCTATGGGCGGATACGGCTGGGGTTCAAATGTTGCTGAAAGTGAGCTTATTGAGGCTGTTCACTGTGCTCTTGACAATGGTGTGAATTTCTTTGATACAGCCGATACATACGGATTGGGACAGTCTGAAATTACTCTCGGAAAGGCTCTCAAGGGCAAAAGAGATAAGGCTGTTATTGCCTCAAAATTCGGTGTTCACGCAAAAAAAGGTTCGCCTACTTTTTATGATAACTCTCCTGAGTGGATTAAAACTTCCATTGAAGGGACTTTAAAAAGACTCGGTACAGATTACCTTGATTTGTACCAGATTCACTACAGAGATGAAAAAACACCGCTTTCCGAGGTCGTTTATACGCTTGAAGAACTTAAAAAAGCGGGTTATATCCGTTATTACGGCTTATCCAACATTCACCGTAAGGACATTGAAGAGATAAAGGAGCATATCGGCAGTTTTGTAAGCTTTCAGGATGAATACAGCCTTGCTTGCAGAAAGAATGAGCAGGATATGATCACTCTTGCAGAAGAACTTGAACTTTCTCCGTTTACTTGGGGCAGTTTAGGTCAGGGAATTCTGACAGGTAAGTATGATAAGAATACAGTGTTTTCAAGCGATGATCGCCGTTCAAGGGATATTTATGTTAACTTCCACGGCGATAAACTTAAAAAGAATCTGGAAATCGTTGAGGTTATGAAGGGGATTTCTGCACAAACAGGAAAGTCTGTTGCATCAATTGCAATACGCTTTATTCTTGACTATTTGAAGGATTCTGTCGTTTTGGTTGGAGTGAAAAGACCGCAACAGCTTCTCTCAAACGTTGAAGCTGTGGGCTGGAACTTGAGTGAAGAGCAGATAAATTTGCTTGATGAGATTTCGAAAGGATGAGTAACAGATATATCTGTTAAAAAGAAAGATGAATAATATTAAAAACGATAAATTAAAATTTATTTCTTATTTATATGCTATTGGAACTATACTGGTAGTTATGGGACATTCTACTCCTACAAATGCATCTTATATACCAAAAATAGTTGATAATATAAAAGCTTTTATTTATTGCTTTCATATGCCATTATTCTTTTTTATAGCAGGATTTCTTTTTAAATATACAACTCAGAAAAATAAAAAGCCATATTTGAGTTTTATAAAAAATAAAACTATCAAGTTCTTGACACCGTATTTTGTATTGTCTGCAATAGCAATATTTCCTAAAATACTTATGTCGGAATTTGTAAATGATGCAGTTTCTTTTGATTGGTATTATGTATTTCAAACAATATTTAATCCGCGTTTGAATGTATGGGGTCATTTTTGGTTTTTACCGACGTTGCTCATAATTTTTACATTATCATATTTGATAAATAAATGTTGTAGTAAAAAAATTACAAACATTGTTTGTTTGATTTTGACATTAGCTTTAGCTGTATTCCCTATTAATACAGATTGGCTTGCAATTAAGGATATATGTCTTGAATTGATTTACTTTTGTTTAGGAATCGGCACTTGTAACTATATAAATAATAACAAGAACAGAATTTTTAAAACACCGATAGCTGTCATTACAATGAGTATAGCTGTATTGATATTCGTTTTTATATCAGTGACGGGTTATAGATGGATATCATTGGTGCAGAATTTATCAACTGTAATTATTGCTATGCTAATGATATATACATTGCTGTGCTTTTCGATGTTTTTAGAGAAAAAAGGTAATGGATTTTTAGATTACTTTGATGGAAAAACTTTTACAATCTATATATTATCATGGCCTTGCCAGGCTGTAATCGAAATACTTATTAACAGAGTATTACATCTGCCTTGGTATATTACTGTTATATGTATGTTTATTGTAGGATTATGTATTCCGTTATTGTTGATTTGTGTATATAAAAAGTTTAAACATCAGCCTAAGTTTATCAGTTTGGTGTTCGGTGTTAGTTAAGGGGTTTAGGAGGAATATAGATGACAAGCAAAGCGCTTGCGTGGCTTATCAGACGCCACGGAATCGAAATGACAGCGTTGTCGGGGGGAAGTCATATCGGTGCGATCTTATCGGTTGCGGATATTATGGGTGTCCTCTATACAGATATACTAAAATTTGATAAAAACAATCCTGAGTGGGATGGCAGAGATCGTTTTATTCTCAGCAAAGGTCATGCGGGAGCATCGGTGTATGCGGCAATTGCAGAGAACGGATTTTTCTCTGTGGATGAACTTAAAACACACTATGCAAACGGAAGCAGA
The DNA here is from genome assembly GCA_036306945.1 of Ruminococcus sp. Classification (GTDB taxonomy): domain Bacteria; phylum Bacillota; class Clostridia; order Oscillospirales; family Acutalibacteraceae; genus Ruminococcoides. The sequence continues at coordinate 17,830 of JAXJYO010000002.1, forward strand.
CTGTCAGGTCATGTATCGCATCATTTGCCCGGCATTGACTTTTCAACCGGTTCACTCGGACACGGCTTGCCTGTAGCGGCAGGAAGAGCACTTGCCGCAAAGCAGGATGGCAAAAAGTTCCGTTCGTTTATTGTAATGGGTGACGGTGAATGTAACGAAGGTTCGGTATGGGAAGCGGCGGAGTTTGCCAACCACTACAAACTTGACAACCTCGTAGCCATAGTTGACCATAACCATATGCAGAGCCTTGACTATTGCAATAATACTCTTGAAGTTAATATGGCAAAGCGTTGGGCAGGATTTGGCTGGAACGTAATTGAAGTTGACGGTCATAACCACGATGAGCTTAAAAATGCGCTGAAAGATACCTCAAATCCTAATAATAAACCAACTGTAGTTGTTGCACACACTATCAAGGGCAAGGGTGTGCCGTTTATGGAAATGGATATACTCTGGCACTACAGATTCCCGCACGAGGGCTGGGAATACAACTGCGCGGTAAACGAGCTTCATAAAATAAAGCCCGAAGAAGTTACAGACCCATATACACCGAACGGCTGCCCCGAAACAGAACCACAGCCTGAAAATTGCAGACACACGGTTTCTGAAACATATAATCCTACATATTACACAAGAGAGGTTGAAGATAGATGAGAGATACAGTAATCAGAACTTTAATCGAACTTGGAAAAGAGGACAAGTCTGTTGAACTTATCACAGGTGATCTGGGTTTCGGAGTTTTGAAACCTTTCTGGGAAACGCTGCCCGATCAGTTCATAAATGCAGGTATTGCAGAACAGAATATGACAGGTGTAGCGGCAGGTATGGCTCTTGAAGGCAAAAAAGTGTTTACATATTCAATTGGAAATTTCCCTACACTGAGATGTCTTGAACAGATAAGAAACGATTGTGCCTATCATAATGCAAACGTAAATGTAATATGCGTGGGCGGAGGATATGTGTACGGTTCACTCGGAATGAGCCATCACGCAACAGAGGATATTGCAATCCTCAGAGCGTTGCCCGATGTGACGGTAATATGTCCGGGCGACCCTGTTGAGGCGGCTCTTGCAACAAAGAAGATTGCACAGACAGAAGGAACCTGTTATCTCAGACTCGGCAGAGGCGGAGAAAAGAACATTAACACAGTGATCAAAGATTTTGAGATAGGCAAGGCTTATAAACTCAGAGATGCAAAAGATTTGCCGAAGAAAGTGGCAATTTTCTCGACAGGTGCAATTCTTGAAGAAACAACAAAAGCCTGCGATATGCTTGAAGAAGCAGGTGTTGCAGTTGAGCAGTACAGTTTTCCTACAGTAAAGCCTATTGATAAGGCGGTTATTGAAGATTGTGCAAAGGGATTTGACCATATATTTACTGTTGAGGAACACAATGTTATCGGAGGTTTCGGCGGAGCAGTTGCAGAAGTTCTTGCGGAGTGTGAAGGTAAGGCGAAGCTTCACAGAATAGGCATTAATGATTTCTACTGCATTGAGGTAGGAAGTCAGAACTATCTCAGAGAGCAGGTAGGCATCAATGCAGAGGGAATAACAAATAAGGTAAAGGACGTTTTCGGTGAGTAAGATATTAATACTTGCAAATCACTATAATACTTTAAGAATTTTTAGAAGAGAGCTAATAAAAAAGTTAGATTTTCTCGGTCACGAAGTAATCATTTCCATTCCGCCTGATGAACAGAAGGAAATTGATTTACTTGAGTCATATGGATCGAAAGTTATTCTTACAAATATGGAACGAAGAGGAATGAATCCTGTAAAGGATATTTCTTTATTAAGGAGATATAAGAAACTCATAAAGTCAGTTAATCCTGATAAGGTAATTACATATACAATCAAGCCGAATATCTATGGTTCTATGGCATGTAAGGCTTTAAAAGTACCTCATTATTGTAATGTTACAGGATTAGGTTCAGCATTTATGGCTGATGGTGGGCTGATGAGAACACTTGTATCGGTAATGTACAAATTTTCTATGAATAAAGCAGAGAAGATTTTCTTTGAAAATGTCGGTAACCGCGATACGTTGGTAAAAAGCAAGGTAGTAAAAGCAGAGCAGACCGTTGTTATGGCAGGTGCAGGTGTAAATCTTGATGAGTTCGCATTTTGTGAGTACCCTGAGGATGACGGTATGGTGCATTTCCTGAATGTGGGTAGAATTATGCAGGAAAAGGGAATGGATGAACTTTTTTATGCAATAAGGAAAATTAAGGCAGAATATCCGACTACTACTTTTGATTTTATTGGTTGGTATGAGGATAATTACAAGGACACTGTAGAAAAGCTCCAAGCTGAAAATTTGATAAGATTTCACGGATTTCAGAGTAATGTTATTCCTTTCATAGAGAAGGCTCATTGTATAGTTCATCCGTCGTATCACGAAGGAATGTCCAACACGCTGCTTGAATCCTGTTCGATGGGTAGACCTATAATTACAAGCAATATTCACGGTTGTCTTGAAGCAGTTGATGATGGTAAGAACGGTTTCCTGTGCAATGTTAAAGATGGAGAAGATTTATATTTGAAAATCAAGAAATTTATTCAATTGCCTTATGCAGAAAAGAAGGCAATGGGTGAATATGCAAGAAAGTTTGTAGAAAGAAACTTCAACAAAAACGATGTAGTAGATAAAACTATCGAAGAAATAGGTTTGTAGTATGGGAAATTTTAAAATCAGCGTTATTATTCCGGTGTACAGGGTTGAAAAATATCTTAATCAATGTGTAGACAGTGTTCTTTGTCAGACATACAAAAATATAGAAGTTATATTAGTTGATGATGGTTCTCCCGACAGTTGCCCGCAAATTTGTGATGAGTATTTAAGAATAGATAGTCGTGTAAAAGTTATACATAAGCAAAACGGCGGATCATCTTCTGCAAGAAATGCCGGTATTGATGTATTTACCGGAGATTATGTTATTTTTCTTGACAGCGATGATTATTGGAACTGCGATAATTTTATTTTTGAGCTTGTAGAAAAAATTACATCCAAACCATCTGATGTTATCATTTTTGGATATAACAAGTGTTTAGATGATGGCATTGTAAATAATAGTTCATACAATTTGAATATTTTAATGTCGGTAACAGGAAAAGCTGAACACTTAAAAACGCTTGTTAAAAACGATATTTTTGAATCTCAAGCATGGAGTAAGGCGATCAAAGCAGAGATATTTAAAAATAATGATATGTATTTTGAAGAAGGAGTTTTTTCAGAAGACGTTGATTGGAGTGCTCGTTTAATTCTTGCATCGAAATCCTTTGATGTGTTAAATAATAAAGTATATATGTATAGGCAACATAAAACTTCTATTACACATAATATTTCAATAAAAAACATCAGAGATATACAAAAAGCGATTATAAGAATTGTTGAAATGTCGAAGAAAATAGAGAATGAAGATTATTATGAATGGTATATGAACTATTGTGCTTATCAGTACATTACTTTTTTAAACTGCGTTTGTGTAATTGATAAGTCTGTAAATGTTAAGGATGAGATTAACGAAATGAAGAGTTATTCATATTTGTTAAACTATCATTCAAATCATAAGGTAAAGATTGTTTACAGATTTAAAAAGATATTTGGATATAAAGGAATGCTAAAAATACTTAAAGTGTATTTAAAATTGAGAGGTTAATTAAAAACCATTGACTAACTGTTTGCGGTTAAAGTAATTGGTGCAATGTTTTTAATTATGGGATAGAACTCTTTCTGAGCAAAATGATGAGGTGTGATTATGAAAAAATTGTCTATTATTACAGCAACATATAACCGTGAAAAATGCCTTAAAACTTGTTGGGAATCTTTAAAAAAACAAACTTGCAAAGATTTTCAGTGGATTATCGTTGATGATGGAAGTACAGATAATACAAAAGAGGTTGTAAAACAGTTTAAATTGGATTCTCCTGACATGCACATAGACTATGTATATAAACAAAATGGAGGAAAGCATACAGCAATAAATACCTCTTATAAATATATTCAAGGTGATTATTCTATGACTTTAGATAGCGACGATCGTCTATTGCCTAATGCCGTTGAACAGATATTAAAAGCGTGGGAGACTTACGGCAAAGACCCTGATGTTGGGCAAGTTATTTTTTTAAGAGGCTATTCAAATGAAGAACCAATTTGTTATGTTAAGCACGAGAAGGTTCCTCTTGATACTTTAAAGGAACCAAGAATAAGTACAAAAGGAAGAGAACGAGATTGTAATGATGTCTTTAAATCGTCTTTATTTAAAAAATATCCTTTTCCTGTTTTTGATGGTGAAAAGTTTATTGGAGAAGGGTCATCGTTTTTCTTTATTCAACAGGAATCAAAAGGTGTATATATTAATAAAGTAGTTTGTGTTGGAGATTACAGAAATGATGGTTTAACAAGTGCCGGTAGAAAAATGCGACTTTCAAATCCATTAGGTGGTCGCTTTGATTCAAAAGTACATATGAGTAATCGTATGCCAATGAAAATCAGAATAAAAAAAGGTATACTTTATACTTGTTATAGTAAAATTGCAAAAATCAGTTTTAAGAAAACAATTAGTGAAAACCAATATAAAATATTAACTATATTTACCTATATTCCAGGTGTTATGTTGTATCATTACTGGAAGAAAAAATATCTTTCTTAGTATTTTATTAAGTGGAAAGTTGGATCATTATGAAAAAAATAAAAGTATTAATGGTTGCCGGTTCTATGCATGTTGGTGGAATAGAAAATCAGCTGATGCACCTGTTGCGAAATGCTGACAAAGATAAATTCCAAATTGACTTTACTTCGGATAAGCCCGATGCTTTTTACAGGGAAGAGATAGAGCAGTTAGGCGGCAAATTTATTTTAATAGAAAAAATGAGTTGGAAGAAGCCGTGGAAATATTGCAGAGCTATGCATAAAATTATGAAAGATGGTGGGTATAATGTGGTACATTCCCATGAGTTATTCCACAGTGGAATTACTCTTGCCATTGCTGCAAAGGCAGGCATTCCTTGCAGAATAGCTCATGCACATAACTGGTCGGATAGTGACGGTGATGATTCAAAAAGAGGATTTGTCAGAACAGTATATAATAAAGTTATGCAATTGCTTATTAATAAATATTCAACATTGCAAATAGCTTGCTCAACATTAGCCGGTAAGTTTTTATATGGTGAAAAAGTATTAGAAGGATCAACATATCATTTAATGTATAATTCTGTTGACACAACTAATTTTTTAGATCTTTACAATCAGGTGGAAAGCGGAGAGCTTTGCGATGATGGTTGGGTAAACGTCGTTAATGTTGCAAGAATTAATGCTGTAAAGAATCAGGAGTTTTTAGTTCGTATAGCGGAAGAATTGAAAAAAAGGGACAGTAAAATCCGTATATTATGTGCGGGCAATGGCGAGGAAGAGTATTTAGGCAAAATAGAAAAAGAGATTCAGGAAAAACAGCTTGAACAGTATATAAAATTATTGGGAGTCAGAAAAGATATTGATGTATTAATGAGAAAATCATCAGCTTTTGTGTTGCCCTCCAAATATGAAGGTATGCCGTTAGTATTGATTGAAGCACAGGCTTCAGGTCTGCCGTGTGTGGTAGCAGATACATTTTCTCATGAAGTTGATTTTGGAATTGATTGCGTTAAATGGATGCAATTAGAGGACGGAGAGATTGTATGGGCAAATGCTATTGAAAAAGCAGTAGCCACTCAAAGAGCTCAGAAAAAGTCAGTACAGGCTGCGATAGATAAATATGGATTTGACTCGAAGATATTTTCAGAAAAACTATGTGATTTGTACGTAAAAAGTCTAAAGAGTAGAAGGTAAATATGATAAAAATTTTATTTTTAATTTCGGGTCTATCTGCAGGAGGCGCCGAAAAGGTTTTACGAAATCTTGTTAATAATTTCGACCAATCAAAATTTGATATTACGGTTCAGACGATTGATGAAGATAATGCAGACAAATATCTGGTAAAAGGAATTCATTATAAAGCAATTAATCGTTGCAAAAGTAGGATAGGAAAGAAAATATTTAATATTTGGTTTCGCATTACTGCAGAGCTTGGACTTACATACCCATTGTATATTAAGGATGACTATGATATAGAAGTTGCTTATTTGGAATGTGGTGCAACTAAAGTTCTGGCATCCTCTACAAATAAAAAGGCAGTAAAGCTTGCTTGGGTACATTGTGATTTATCTAAAAGAGAAAGTACAGCTCGTAGTATTGCTAAAACACTAAAATATTACCGCACATATGATAAGACTGTGTGTGTGTCTGAAGATGTGAAGGCAGGATTTCATAAGTTGTATGGAGATGATATATCGTCTGTTGTTTTACATAATGTAATAGATGAAGAAGAAATTATTAACAAGGCTAGTGAGTCGATTGTATGGGATACAAATTCGGAAGAAGTTCAGCTTCTTGCTGTTGGTCGATTGACTCAACAAAAGAATTTTGCGCACCTTATTGAAACTTGTTACAGATTATATAAAGACGGATATAAAATAAAGTTATATATTTTAGGAGAAGGTCCTGAACGTGAAAGCTTGGAGAAGCTAATTTCAGACAGATATCTTAAGAATGTGGTTGAGTTATTGGGATTTAAGGATAACCCGTATCCGTATATTAAAGCTGCTGATTTTGTAGTTTGCTCATCTCGATATGAGGGAATCAGTACGGTTGTAACAGAAGCACTTGTATTGGGTAAGCCTATTATTACAACTCCTTGTACAGGTATGCAGGAGCTTCTTGGAAATTCAGAGTACGGTATGATTGCCAAGGATACTCCTGACGGATTGTATAATTGCTTTAAAGAGATTTTTGAATCACCGGAGCTTGAAAAGCATTATGCTCAAGAGGCGAAAAAACGTGGTAGAGATTTTTATAAAGGTAATGTTATTAAAGAAACAAGTGATTTCTTTTTTAGCGAATTATCAAAAAAAGAAGGATAAAAATCTTGTTAGAATAACAGAGGAAATTTATGGAGATATATTTAATTGTTGTTGCAATTGTCATAATATTGGGATTAGCTATGCCGCAACATGGAGTTGAGAAAAAAACATATATTATTGTTATGGCAGTGGTGCATGCTTTTGTATGCGGTTTCCGTTATATGTATTTAACCGGAGATTTAAGGAAGTATGCTTGGGATTATTATTGTATGGTCAATTATAGCTGGACCAGCCAAGATGTGCTTCACGAAGGCAGAAATTCAGGCTTTTTTCTGCTTATGAAATTATTTTCGACAATAACAAACGGAGATTTTCAAATATTTTTGATTTTTCTTGCTATCGTAACAGAAGTATTGATTGCTATACTGATTTTCAAGTATTCTCCGATACCGTGGTTCAGTTATCTTGTATGGAATTGTATGGGATTTTATGTTTTTGGATTCAGTTGCATAAAGCAGGCACTTGCAATGGCGATACTATTAATTGCCTTTACTTTTATTGTGGAAGAAAAGCCGGTAAAGTTTGTTATAACAACATTAATTGCAGGATTAATACATATGCCTGCGTTGGTGTTTTTACCTGCGTATTGGATTGCAAAGCGTAAGGTGAACGGAATTACAATAAGTTCTTATCTTGTGGTAGGTATATTGTTCTTTTTCTTAAGAGGTCCTATAGTATCGTTTATTTCCAGTATATACTATGAAGATGAACAGTTTGTAATGAATTCCGGTGGCCTTGGGGGCAGGTTTATTATGATTGTGGCAATTCTTGTTTGCTCTGTTCTTTTTAAAGGCTTTCAGGAAAAAAACGTAGCTATATTATTTAATATTGTAGCAGTTGCTGCGATTTTTCAGATGCTTTCAGGGTTCGATAATATATTTACAAGGATGACTGATTATTACTTGCAATTCTCAATTTTATTTTTACCTATGATATTCAGTGATTATAAATGTAACACTCTTGTTAATACTTCGCAACAAGGGCCGGTAATTGCTTTAGATCAAAAGACGCAGAATATTGCTTTGGCAGTGGTTGCAATTGTATTGATTTGGTTTTACTATACTTATAATATTGGAGTCACTATAGAATATAGTGTAGATAACTATACTAACTTCAGATTTATGTGGGATGTTACTTAGCAACAGATAAAAGGGGATGATTTCAAATGAAATGTTTTAGTTTTATAGTTCCCGTGTATAATTGCTCTGACTACTTATCAAATTGTGTTAAAAGTATATTAGAAATAGGTCTTGAAAGATTTGAAATTATCCTTGTAAATGATGGTTCAGAAGATGAATCAGGAAGAATATGCAATGAATTTGTATTGCAGTATAATAACATAAGAACTATCCATCAAAAAAATCAAGGAGTTTCAGTTGCAAGAAATCGTGGAATTGATGCAGCAATAGGTGAATATATTATTTTTCTTGATGCTGATGATACTATTGAGCCGAAAAAATTAAGAAATGCACTTAAGATAATTGAAACTGATAATTCAATTGATATGATGATATTTGGATTGTCATTTGATTATTATCACAATGGGGCAGTTTATCGCAAAGATGAAATGGCATATCCAACTGAAGGCATAATGGATGTTGAACAGTGGAATAAAGAGTTTTATCAGCTGTATATCGATAATTCTATAAGTCCGGTATGGAACAAGGTGTTTAGAAAAAGTATTATTACAGAACACAAGTTGAAATTTAATGAAAAGATGTTTCTGTATGAAGACCTTGAGTTTGTTATACGTTATATGACCTATTGCGACAAAATATATAATTCTACAGAGGTTTTATATCATTACAGACAGTCTGAAGATGAGGGTAACGCAAAGCGAAGACTTGCACGAATTGATAGTCTTTCAGAGTTTATTTCGCAGATTGAACGTCCTCTTGATGACTTGATTTTTGTATTGAATTGCGATGAAAAAAGTAGGTCGTCGATAAAAAGTATATTACCAAATCTCTATCTTGTGCTTGCAAACGAAAAAATAGCAATATCAAATCAAAGCGAGATACGCAGAATTTGTATTGATATGGCAAAATGGTATAAGGATAAGGATCCGGTGATAAATCAAAAGCTATCAAAATCGGACAGGGAGTTTATAAAGTTGATTACTGATTGTCGTGTTGCAAAGCTAATGCTTAAAAGTAAGATGACTGCAATTCGTCATTGTCTGGCTTTGAGAGTTAAAAATACAAGAATATATAAGGTTTTAAGAAAATAATAGAGGTAAAGATTGTGGTAAACAGTTTACAAACTACAAAACGAAATTATGGAATTGATCTTCTGAGAATTATTTCTATGATTTTTGTTATTTGTCATCATATTTTGATGCAGGGCGGTTTAATAAATGCTTCAGAGCCATGTTCGCCAAAATACTATTGGTTTTCATTTCTCAATATTTTAGCGTATTGCGCTGTTGATTGTTATGCGTTGATTACAGGTTATGTAATGTGCAATAAAAAATTTAAACTCTCAAATTTACTTAATTTGTGGATTACGGTAATATTTTGGTCAGTTGTAGTTTCGTGTGTTTTCTTTGTTATAAAGCCCGAAACAAGGTCTGTTAGCGAAATGGTATCAATGTTTTTTCCGGTTTTAAGAGGAAGATATTGGTTCTTTACAGCATATGTTGTAATGTACTTTATGACACCGGTGCTGAATCATATTATAAATACATTAAATCGTAATACATATTTATTTTTCTTTGGTGTTTGTTTTATAGTTTTTGGATTGATTCCTGTGTTTTCACTTGGAAATGATGTTTTAGGAATTAATAATGGGCTGCATTTTTCGCTTTTAATTATGATGTATCTTATTGGTGGATATATAAAGAAATATGAAGCTGAAAGTGTTCGCTTGAATTGTAAAAAAAGAAACTATCTTATAGGATATTTTATAATTGCAGGAGTTCATCTTATATATAAAATAGCAATTGAGCAATTAACACAGTTTGTATTAGGGCAGGCTTCATATGGAGATTTGCTTTTGACTTATGTATCTCCGTTTATTATAGGTGAAGCAGTTTGCTTGTTTTTATACTTTAAGCAAGTAAATATTAATGCTGAAAAAATATCCGGTAAATTAATTAAATGGACAATGCCTTGCGTGTTCTCGGTGTACATAATTCACGTGCATCCCTTGATTTTCTGGGACGTGATGCCGAATTTGTTTGCATCATGGGGAAAATATAATCCGTTTATTGTCACTGTAATGATCATAATATTGGCTTTGTTAGTATTTTGTGTATGTATTTTACTTGATAAAGTACGTGTTTTATTATTTAGAGTATTCTGGGTGCCAAGTTTATCGGAAAGGGTTTCCGCATTGTGTATGAATATTGCATATAAGATAAACAGGGTGTTGTTTTAAATAATTTTTGAGAGGAAGTTTAATATGAAACAGTTGTCTAATAAAAAGCGACAAATTGAATTTGATGTAATGAGAGTAGTAGCTATGTTTGCTGTTATTGTGACTCATGCTTGCGGAGCAGTGGTACATGATGCATCTGTTGAATCTGGGGAGTTTATATTACTGACAGTTATCAGTGCGGCGATTACATGGGATGTACCGATTTTTGTTATGATTTCTGGTCGTTTCTTTTTAGATCCTGATAAGCAGATTAGTATAAAAGATATTTTTAAAAAATATATAAAACATATTGCGATTGCCTTTTGTATTTGGTCAGCAATTTATACGGCTTTTTATGTGTGGGACGCATGGAAACTGGGCGAAAATATTATATCCATGTGGAAACAATTTATTTTTCAGTTTTTAACGGGTCCATATCATATGTGGTATGTCTTTATGATTATCGGTCTTTATATTGCAACACCTATATTAAGAAAAATTACGCAGGAAAAGAGGTTAATGGAGTATTTTATTCTACTATTTTTAGTTTCACAGTTTATTGTACAGTATGCGACGAAATTTCCAATAATCGGTGAAACACTTTCAGAAATATTTGACAAGACATATTTTCATATTGCCTTGGGATATTGTGGGTACTATGTGTTAGGCTATTATTTATATAAATTTGGAATTCCAACAAAGTTTGAAACACCGTTGTACATTGTTTCTTGCATTATGATTATATTTTCTTGCATTGGGACAACTGTACAGTCCATTTATGATGGAGAAGTAAATGCATTTTTATCAACTTATCAAACTCCAAATGTAATCATTGAATCTTGTGGTATATATTTACTTTTTATAAAGAAATTTAGTAAGAAAAAATTAAAGGATAAAACAGAAAAGATTTTTTCAAAACTTGGGAAATGGGGATTTGGAATTTATTTATCTCATGCATTAGTTTTGGAGTTTTTAGAGTTAGTTGGAATAACACCGATGATTGCGTTTCCGTTGGGAGTGCTTATCATGTCGATATGTACATTTGTGATAAGCGCATTTTTGACATATGTAATTGAAAAAATTCCTGTACTGAACAGATATATGATTTAAGGAAAGATGATGATGGACATAGATTTTGTGATTTTGTGGGTTGATGGAAGTGACCCCGAATGGTTAAAAGAAAAGAATAGGTATCAGGACAATAAAAAAAACGAAAGCAATTCAGTTAATCGCTACCGTGACTGGGGGCTTTTGCCGTATTGGTTTCGTACAGTAGAGAAATTCAGCCCTTGGGTTAGAAAAATCCATTTTGTCACATGGGGACACATTCCTGCATTTTTAAATTTAAATTCTCCCAAATTACATATTGTTCGTCACGATGAATTTATTCCTGCCGAGTGTTTGCCGACATTCAGTTCACACGCTATTGAAATGAATATACACAGAATTCCCGGAATTGCGGAGCATTTTGTTTACTTCAATGACGATACGTTTTTGTTAAAACCTATGTCGAAAGAGGACTTTTTTAAAAATGAGCTTCCTTGTACATATGGCGGAGAAGTTCCTTTGGAGCTTGTTGGGGAAATTGGTATTTGGCAACACGCTGCTGTAAATGATATGGGAATAGTAAACAAGCGTTTTCCAAAACGTGAATCTGTTCAAAAATACAAGCAGAAGTATACTGATAAATCCTATAGATGGAAGGATAATTTAAGAACATTTTTGCTCGAAAAATTTCATCCTGATTATTTTACCGGATTTAAGAATCTTCATGCTCCTGTGGCATACTTAAAATCGCAATTTGAAGAAGTATGGAGGGCTGAGCCTGAAAAGCTGTGGGCAACATCTAAAAACCGTTTCCGTACTTGTGAAGATGTAAATCAGTGGGTAGTTTTATGGTGGCAGATAGCAAGCGGTAATTTTTCACCTGCTGTTATTGATAATCTGGTTATGTCCATAAATAATGACACGATAAATGAATTATGCGATACAATAATAGAGCAAAAACATGATTTTGTTTGTTTGAACGACCCCGATGGAGATATTGACTTTGACGATTTAGCCGGCAGATTAAAAAATGCATTCGAATTATTGTTACCTGATAAATCTGTTTATGAGATATAATTAACAGTAAGTTGAAAGGATTGATAAATAATGGAACCTAAGAAAGGTTTTATTACGATTGCTACTGGTAAAGAAGAATATTATGAATTAGCGGTGAATTTATTACATACATATCGACTTTTTTGTAATGACCCTCTACCTTTTGCAATTCTATCGGATCGTGAAAATAAGTATACAGAAGAATTTGATGATGTGATAATACTCGAAAATGCAACAAATTCCTACTTAGATAAACTTCGTTTAGCTGATTATTGTCCTTATAAACTACTATTTTTATTGATTCGGATTGTCTTGCTTATGGAAATTTAAATACTTTATTTCATTATTTCGAAACAGCGGATGATATGTCTTGCTTCGGAAGAGTTCTGCCTTTAGATGATAAAACAGGATGGTTTGAGTACGATAACTTAGGAGATTTAAAAAGTAAAGTTACATACTGTGTCGGATTACACGGGGGGATTTATTATATGCGTAACACCACTAAGTGTAAAGCAGTATTTGACTCAGCAAGAAAACTTGTTCAGCAATATGAAAACTTTAAATTCAAAGGCAAATTTTCAACCCCCGGTGATGAACCTTTAATTGCATTGGCTATGGCAGTTAATCGATGTAAGCCTGTGCCATTCAGGATTGATGCGATATGTTGTTACTGGGAATATATGGATTGTATGAAAATTGATATTTCAAAAGCGAAAGCTAGCGTAAAGAAAGAAATAAATAAAGATACTATTTTACTTCATTGGGGTACAAGATATACACGGTCATTGAAATATAAAAGAGAAGTGCAACTTTTATCTATATTGGAGGACAAAGATAAGTCAAATAAATTAAAAATTAGTTTATGTAAGATGAAATATGGCATTTTATTTATCATAAATGATGTTAAATGTTTTATTACAAGGGTGAGAAATAAAATTTTAAGGATGATTGGCATTAAATGAAAAAGAAAATTATTTTTGTTAGCAAAGCATTGTGGATCGGCGGAATTGAAACAGCTTTGGTGAATCTCTTGAATAACATTGACTATGATAAATATGATGTAACATGTCTTGTATTGAAAGCCGAGCTTAATATGGCAGACAAGATTAATCCCAATTGTCGTTTGTTGATTGCAGATCGAGAGCAGTGCTATACGTTTACAGAAGAATATAAATATAGCCGTTTGTATCATTTAACAGAAGAATCTGAAAGTCCATCTAAATTGCATCAGCTTCTTATGTGGAGTGTTCCTGCAATTCGTTGGGTGGAGAACAGATTGTATATAAAATATATCCGCAACCTGATGAAAGCGGAAGCCTTTGATACTGCAATTATCTACAGCGATGTTGTTGCTGAGCCAGTTATAAGGGCAATTAAAGCTTCTCGTTATCTGATGTTTTATCATCACGGAGCAATGAGACATGTGTATCACGATAAAATAGGATATAAAAAGAGTGAAAAAATAATTGCGGTTTCGGAAAATCAAGCTAATGAGTTGAAAAAATTTGTGCCTAAATATGCAGATAAAATAACTTTTGTTAATAATCTTACAGATTACGAAGGCATTAGAAAAAAGGCTGATATGCCTATTGAGGATGATTTTTCTAAGGATAATTTTAATATTGTTTCCTGTGGAAGAATTTCTCACGAAAAGGGAATGGATTTGGCTGTAAAAGCCTGTGCACAGTTAGTTGCAGACGGTTTTGATAATATTAAATGGTGGATTGTCGGTGGTGGTCCTGCAGAAAACGAAGTTCGTGATTTAGTTAAAGAGCTTAAAATGGATAGGTATGTAAATATGGTTGGTATGAAAAGCAACCCGTATCCATATATAAAAAAAGCGGATTTATATGTGCAGCCAAGCCGTTTTGAAGGATATCCAATGACGATTCTTGAAGCTTTAGTAATTGGACAACCGGTTTTTTCGACAAATAACAATGGTGCAAAGGAAATTATCCGGGATGGAAAAACCGGATTGTTATTTTCGACTGATGTAAACATGATAGCAGATACCGTGAAAAGGTTGCTTAATTGTAATGACTTATTAAATGAATTAAAAAGCAACGTCATTTCACTCGATTTTGAAAAGCAAAATAAGCAGGAGATGGATAAATTGCAGAAATTCCTGTGATTTATTATAGTAAGTGAGGATATGTATATGGCAAAGTTGAGATCAATGCAATTTAATACTTTAATAAATATAATATCAAGTGTAGGTGTTTTGGCGGTAAATATTATTGTAAGTTTTTTTCTTTCACCGTATATTATTAGTACGATCGGTGTTGAGGCTAATGGATTTGTTACATTAGCAAATAACTTTATAACATATGTAGATATTATTGTTATGGCTTTAAATGCAATGGCAGCTAGATTTATTTCTATAGCATATATTCAAAAAGACTATGAAAAAGCGAATTTGTATTATAATTCTGTTTTTTGGGGAAATTTAATTATTGATGCGGTATTTCTTATCCCTGCATTGGTATTTGTTATTAATTTAGACTCTTTTATTAATGTACCGGCAGAGATTCTATTTGATGTAAAAATTCTTTTTGCTATTGTCTTTTTTTCTTTTTTTGTAAAAACTGGATTTCCAAACTGGGATTGTGGTACATATATTACAAATCGACTGGATAGAACGTATGTCCCCAACATTGTATTGGCTTTATTTAGAGTTATATTTCTTATTGGGTTGTTTTTGTTTTTTACGCCCCATGTATGGTATATTGGTTTAACTAGTTGTTTGGTATCTCTTGCGGGGCTCGCAATATCTGGATACAATACACACATATTAACTCCGGAACTGAAAATTCGGTTTAAACATCCTGTATATTCAAAAAGAGTAATTAAAGAGCTTGTTGGATCCGGAATATGGAGTTCTATTGCTAATGTGGGAAATCTACTGTTCAGCGGTTTGGATTTGTTGATTTGTAATATTTTTTTAGGTCCGACATTGATGGGTATTTTGTCGCTATCAAAGATATTAATAAATATTATTGTACAATTAGGCGAGTCTGTTCGCGGAGCGGTGGGTCCAGAACTTACAATCGGCTATGCAAAAGGTGACAAAGATGCTATGCTGAGTTCTATCAAACGTACTATGAAGATGACATCTGCTTTTTTGCCGATACCTGTCGGAGTTGTTATCGTTATGTCGGATTTGTTTTATGGACTCTGGGTTCCGTCTCAGAATGCAAAACTTCTATGGATACTCACTGTACTTGGAATTTTTAACAGAGTTTTTAATAGTGGCATAGTAGTTCTTTACAATGTATACTCAGTTGTTAATAAAGTAAGAATCAATGCAATAATAATGCTGATTAGTGGATTTATTTCAATAGCGGTCACTGTTGGGTTAATGCAATTTACTGATTATGATATCTATGTGGTTGCCGGTGTAAGTAGTATTGTAACAATTATCAAAGAGTATGTATTTACAGTGCCGATCACTACATCATTGCTTGGATATAAATGGTATAAATTTTATCCTCAATTATTAGTTTCAATGATTTCTACATTTATTGTTATAGGTGTTGGACTTGGTGTTAGAAATTTAGTTTGTGTAAATTCGTGGATGACATTTTTCTTTGACGTGGCTATTATTGCTATAGTCAGCTTTATTATTAACACAATCGTTGTTTTAAAAAAAGATGAAAGAAAAATGCTGCTGAAAAAGGTTAGAAATAAAATCCCTTTCTTACATTAAGAGGTGATGTGCTATGAAGGTTGCTCTAATGACATGGTACCATTATTCAAATTATGGTACAGTATTGCAAGCGGTGGCTCTAAATGAGGTGCTAAAAGAAGAAGGACATTCCATAAAGACGATACAATATAGACCTACTGGATTTTGTTATCGTTTACCCGAGTATTCACTATCCACAATAGTTAGAAGATTGACTAGTAGAAAGAAAAATACAAACATTGGTGAATATTATTGTCCTCAGGAGAAAGATGAATTATTTCAATTATTTCTAAAAGAACATATCTCCTTTACAGAAAAATGCGAGACTTGGTCTGATTTTATTCAGCTGAATGATCAATATGATGCATTTATTTGTGGTAGTGACCAGATTTGGTCACCATTAAATTACAATCCAAGATATTTTCTGGATTTTGTGTATGATGATCGTAGGATAATTTCATATGCTCCTAGTATGGGTGTTTCTGAGATAGAAGATACATATATTGCAAATCTTATGAAACATCATATTTCTCGTTTTAATCATCTGTCTGTTCGAGAGCAAGAGGGGAAACAAATTATCCGTTCTATTACAGATAAAGAGGCACAAGTCACTCTTGATCCGACTTTTTTGCTGAGAGGCGAAGAATGGATTAGCAAATTTAATCTTAGTAAATCAGATGATGAACCATATATATTGGTATATTTGTTAGGATACAATGAAACCTATTGGTCACAGATATATGCTTGTGCTGAAAAATTAAACTTACCTGTAAAAGTTATCCCGGTGTTTAAATGTGATATTAAGAGAAATGGATGTATTAAAACTGCAATTGGACCTGCTGAATTTCTTAAGTTGTTTTTCAATGCATCTTATGTTTTTACGGATTCTTTTCATGGTTTGGTGTTTTCGATTCTGTTTCACAAGCAGATTGCTATATTTGAACGTTTTGCAAAAAAAGACCCCAAAAGTCAAAACTCCAGAATATACAGTCTTTTGGATAGCTTGGGAATGTATGATCGCCTAATACAAAAGAACAATTGCATGAAAGTTATAAGTAGTGCTATTGATTATAATAATATTGATGAACGATTAAATATACTGCGTGATAAATCAACGGAATTTTTAGAAAAATCTCTACTATCCATAAAACAACTTTCACCGAGCTCATGGGATAGAGAACCTGTGTTAACGAGACAATCTTTATGTTGTGGATGTGGGGTATGTACACAGATATGCCCGGTTTCTGCTATTGCAGTTGAACGGGATGAAATAGGTTTTTATCGTGCTAAGGTAAACAAGGATGCTTGTATTTCCTGTGGAAAATGCAAAAAGATTTGTCCTATTCTTGGGCATACTTTATCGGTACAGGCAGATCAGGGAAGACTATATTCCTACAAAGATGCAGAAC
This sequence comes from Ruminococcus sp., assembly GCA_036306945.1. Taxonomy (GTDB): domain Bacteria; phylum Bacillota; class Clostridia; order Oscillospirales; family Acutalibacteraceae; genus Ruminococcoides. The sequence continues at coordinate 35,340 of JAXJYO010000002.1, forward strand.
CTTTAATTCTGCAAAAATCTACAAGTGGTGGTATTGGATTTCGATTAGCGGAATTATTGATAGAACAGGGTTATGCGGTTGTTGGTTGTACTTTTGATAAAACAATGCAGTGTGCAAAACACATCTTGATAGAATCAAAAGATGAACTTCCAAAAATTCAGGGCTCAAAATATCTTCAAAGTAGATTTATTGATGGACTGAAAGAAGCAGTCGAAAGATGCGATAAGCCGATAGCTTTTTTCGGAACACCTTGTCAGATTGCTGGAGCAAGGAGACTGTTTTCACATTCAAATGAAGTATTTTTTATTGATCTTGTTTGTCATGGTGTACCAAGCGATAATTTGTACAGAAAGTATAAAGATTATCTTAATCGTAAGGCTTCAATAGATAAGGAAAATGTTGAAATTACATTTCGATATAAAAAGAAGGGATGGCGAGTCATATATCTTTATTCAGATGATGGAAAACACCAGCATTTGGGTAACCAGCTTGAAGACCCGTTTTTTCGAATGTTTGAAGTTGGAAATGTGTACATGGAGACATGCTATGAATGCCGTTGGCGAGTTGATTCTGAGGCTGATATACGACTGGCAGATTATTGGGGACCTAGATTTGAAAACGATAGTACAGGTGTTAGTATGGTAATGGCCTTTACGGATCGAGGGAAATCTTTAATAGAAATGATTCAAAGAAAAAACTATGGAGCTTTAATGGAGCAAAATATTAATGATTATTTACAGTATCAGCAGAGTTGCAACCTCAGAAAACCAATCTTTTATGATGAGTTAATGTCGGTTCTGAAATTGAATGATGTTAATATTGAGGATATTGTTGATCGTTATGCAGTGCCATTGGAAAACAGAGCTATGTCAAAAAGAACACATCTTAATTATATCCTAAAAATATTACATTCTGATATAAAAAGAAAAAGGATGACAAGAGATGATACCTAAAAAAATTCACTATTGTTGGTTTGGAGGAAACCCCAAACCAGCAATAGCGAAGAATTGTATAAAGAGTTGGGAAAAGCATTGCCCCGATTATAAGATAGTAGAATGGAACGAATCGAATTTTGATATTGATTCAGCACCTTTGTATGTGAAACAGGCATATAAAGTTAAAAAATGGGCTTTTGTATCTGATTATGTTAGGCTTCAGATTATTTACGAAAATGGCGGAATTTATTTAGATACTGATGTTGAATTAGTGAAAAATTTGGATTGTCTGTTAAACAATAATGCTTATTTTGGATTTGAGGGAAATGAGTATATCAATACAGGTCTTGGCTTCGGTGCAGAGCAAGGCAATCCTATTGTATTTGAGATGATGCAAGATTATATGGATATACCTTTCATTTTAGAGGATGGGAGTTTCGATGTTACACCATGCCCTCAGAGAAATACGGCAGTTTTTTTGCGTCATGGATTGACACGAGACGGTTCAACACAGCTATTAGATGGTGATATATTGATAATGTCGGCTGAATATTTGTGTCCGTTGGATGTTGCAACAAAAATTCTTCATAGAAGCTCTAATACATTTTCAATTCATCGTTTTGATGCAAGTTGGCAAAGTGAAGATCAACGAAAAGCACATGACAAATTGGCAAGACAGCGTAGAATCAATATGAGAATAAAGCGTGTTTGTTATTTCCCGTATTGGTTGATGCGAAAAATAATTGGAGACGAACATTATGAGATGATAAAACGGAAGTTAAAGAGATAATAAGTTTGACTTTTGACATATAGGGGAGACTTGTGAAAAAGAAAAATATAGAATGTTTTTTGCAATAGTACTTGTTTTGTTTCTTTTTATGATTTGTGTAAATTTTTGCTGTTGCAGATTTCTTGATTTTATATTATAAAAAATTCTCAATTGAAACTGTTATACTTCTTCAATCATATTGACTATCTTTCATGTGTATCACCCAAGAAAAAAGTTCAAGCCGTGAAATTCTTTTTTACTAGATTTTTATTTGGGAGTGAAGAATAATTGCTTACTGGGTATAAACAAAGCCTTGCCTCATCCCAGTTTGATTATTACAAAGGATGGGTTTAATTTGACAGTAACCTGCTTTTGATATATAATTTAAATACATATACATATAATTATATTTTATTTAGTGAAACTTTTAGTGTTTTTAGGGTTTTATTAAAGTTTAGAGGACGGACATGAAAAAATTTAATTACCGCAAGATGGTGCTTGCAGTTGCTGATGTTTTTATAATTATCGTCAGCGGAATAATTACAAATTACATATTATCATTGCTGTTTCCGTCGGCATCTTTGGCGAACAAGGGCTTGCTTTATGCAATCGTGATTGATTTGATTATGTGTCTGTTTTTTTTGTTTGTGTCAGGCTCATACAGCAAGCTTTGGCGTTACTTTAACATTAAAGATTATTTTTCCTGTGGACTTGCTATGGTGGGCGGTTTTATTTCAGGCTATATGGTTACACTGATTTTGCAGATACCGCATAACCTGATGTTTTTAATTTTGTACTTTTCTATTGCAACATTGGGTGTGTTATTGTTTCGACTGTTTTTTAAGAAGACTTTCCTTGATCTGACTGAGGCGGGTCGCTCTGAGGCTTACGAACGCACACTTATCGTAGGTGCAGGAATGGCTGGAAAAATGATTCTCACTGAGATTCAGAACAGTCGCTATGATGAGAACAGCCCTGTACGCAATATTTTGCCTGTATGTTTGGTTGACGATGATGTAACAAAGCAGAGAACGAAAATCAACGGTGTCGATGTTGTCGGAACGACATCTGAAATCCCGAAGATATGCAAGGAGCACAAAATCGACAACATTATAGTCGCATTGCCTTCCTGTGAAGAGGCGGACAAGCGCAGAATTCTTGACTACTGCTCTGCGACAGAGTGTAAGATCAAGGTTATTCCGTACCTCAGCGAGCTTTTGTTTGATGATAAGCACACGCAGCTTATTTCACAGGCTAAGGAAATTAAAATCGAGGATTTGCTCGGCAGAAAGCCGATTGAATTCAACAAAGATGAAATCAGAGAGTTTATTTCAGGCAAGGTCTGTATGGTAACAGGCGGTGGCGGTTCAATCGGTAGTGAATTGGTTCGTCAGATTGCAAAATACGACCCTGAGCAGATTATTTTGGTTGACATTTATGAAAATAACGCATATGATATACAACAGGAGCTGGTTCTTGAATATGGTTCCAAGCTTAATTTGGTAACCTTGATATCATCAGTCAGAGATTACGATAAAATGGATGTTATTTTCAGAAAATATCGTCCGCAAATCGTTTTTCATGCAGCGGCACACAAGCACGTTCCGCTTATGGAAACTGTGCCTGAAGAAGCGGTGAAGAATAATATTTTCGGCACTTTCAATGTGGCTACACTTGCCGAAATTTACAAGGCAGATAAATTTGTAATGATCTCAACCGATAAGGCTGTTAATCCTACAAATGTTATGGGTGCAACAAAGAGAGCCTGTGAGATGATAATTCAGTATAAAGCTCAGACGAGTGACCATACTGAATTTGTAACAACACGTTTCGGTAACGTGCTCGGCTCAAACGGTTCGGTAATTCCGCTATTCCGTCGTCAAATTGAAAGCGGTTCGCCTGTAACTGTAACACACCCCGACATAATAAGATACTTTATGACAATTCCTGAGGCTGTTTCTCTTGTGCTCGAAGCAGGAGCTATGGCTAAGGGTGGCGAGATTTTTGTCCTTGATATGGGTGCTCCCGTAAAGATCACGACGCTTGCCGAAAATCTTATCAGAATGTACGGCAAAGTTCCGTATAAAGATGTAAAAATTATATTTACAGGATTGCGTCCGGGTGAGAAGCTTTTTGAAGAACTTCTTATGGACGAAGAAGGACTAAAATCAACATCGAATAAAAAGATATTCATAGGCAATCAGATAAACATCGGTGCTGAAGAACTGCTCTCAAAGCTTCATAATCTCAGGAAAGCCGCTGATGATAATGACAGTGAAAAAACAGTTCAGCTTCTCAGTGAGTTGGTGCCGACATTCGATCATAAAACAAACTGATTCAGACAGATATATAAAGGAGAAAGGTCTATGTGTGGTATAGTTGGTTATGTAGGACCAAAAGATTGCAGCGAAGTGCTCGTGAGTGCACTCACAAAGCTTGAATACAGAGGATATGATTCTGCAGGTATTGCAGTATTTGCTGACGGTGAGATTCAGACAGTAAAGACAAAGGGCAAACTCAAAGACCTCGAAGATAAGCTTGCAGAAGTAGGTAAACCTGAAGGTCATGTTGGCATAGGTCACACACGTTGGGCTACTCACGGTGAACCTTCAGATGTAAACTCTCATCCTCACAGCGGTGCAAGAGTTACAATCGTGCACAACGGTATTATCGAGAATTACATAGAATTGAAGGAATTCCTTGTATCAAAAGGAAGAGAGTTTTTAAGTGACACAGATACAGAAGTTGTGGCACAGCTTCTTGACTATAAATATAACGGAAACCCAATTGAAACGATCGACAATGTAATGGCTGACCTCAAGGGTTCTTTTGCGCTTGGCATTATGTTCAAGGATTTTCCTGACAGAGTTTTTGCAGTACGCAGAGAGAGTCCTCTCATTGTAGGTGTAGCCGAGGGTGAATGTTTCATCGCATCAGACGTTCCTGCAATTTTGCAGTATACAAGAGATTATTATCTTCTTGACCACGATGAAATTGCAACGCTTTCATCAGACGGTGTTGCGTTTGTTGATGAGCGACTTGAGCCGATTGAAAAAGAGCTCAAAACTGCCGATTGGGATATGGAAGCTGCTGAAAAGGGCGGATATCCTCACTTTATGATCAAGGAGATCAACGAACAGCCTACAGCTATCAGAACAACAATTATGCCGAGAATTAGGGATGGGTTACCTTGCCTTGAGGAGTGCGGCATTACACTTGAAAAGCTCAAAGCTTTTAAAAATATTACGATTGTAGCCTGTGGTACAGCTATGCACGCAGGTATGGTAGGAAAGTATGTAATTGAGGATCTCGCAAGAGTTCCTGTAACTGTTGATATTGCGTCAGAATATCGTTACAGAAATCCTATCGTCGGTGAGGGCGATCTTGTGATCATCATCTCACAGTCAGGTGAAACAGCAGACAGCCTTGCGGCTTTACGTCTTGCAAAGCAGAAGGGCGCAACTACGCTTGCAATCGTAAATGCAAAGGGAAGTTCAATTGCCCGTGAAGCAGATATGCTCATCTATACACTAGCAGGTCCTGAAATTGCGGTTGCTTCAACAAAGGCGTATATTACACAGCTTTCGGTTATGTACCTGTTTGCTTTTGAACTTGCTCTTGCAAAGGAAACTGTAAGCGAAGCTGAGTGCAAAAGACTTGTTTCTGCACTTGTGAAAATGCCTGAAGTTGTTCAGTATGTTATTGACAACTGTGAAGAAAAGTGCAAGTATATTGCAACAAAGCTTATCGGTGCAGACAGCCTTCTTTATATCGGAAGAGGACTTGATTATGCACTTTCAATGGAAGGCTCTCTTAAATTGAAAGAAGTATCATACATCCATTCCGAAAGTTATGCAGCAGGTGAACTCAAACACGGTACAATTTCGCTTATTGATGAAAATATGCCTGTTATCTCAATTGCAACTCAGACAGATGTAATTCCTAAGACAATCAGCAATATTGTTGAGGTTAAGTCAAGGGGCGCTCAGATTATCCTTGTATGTACAGATGCCTGTGCAAGAGGATTAAAAGAAGGCGTAGCTGATTACGTTATTGAGATACCTCATTCAGAAGAACTTCTTATGCCTATCACAGCTGTAGTTCCGCTTCAGTTGCTTGCATACTATGCATCAATCGACAGAGGAAACGATCCTGATAAGCCAAGAAACCTCGCAAAGTCAGTTACGGTTGAATAATATAATGCTATAAAATTAACCCCGCAGTTCATAGCTGCGGGGTTTGCTTTATAATGAATTATTCGCAAGTTTTGTAGTGAACGTGCAGGAGTTCGTGAGCACGGTTTTTTAGAACTCCGTTTGCGTACATATCGAGAACTACAGGGTTTTCGTTTGAACGTTTTACCATGGCGGACTTATCAGTTGTGTAAAGTCCTTTTGCACGTTCCTTTTTACCCTGTACATATGAGAACGGCTGACCTGCGCCTGCGATGCAACCCATCGGACAAGCCATAACTTCAACAAAGTCAAAGTGTTCTTCGCCGCTTTTGATTTTCTCAATAAGAGCATCGGCATTTCCAAGTCCTGAAACAACGGCAACTCTGAGTGCTGTTTCACCGAGGGTGATGTAAGCCGCCTTGACACCTTCAAGACCTCTGATACCACAGTATTCAATCTCTTTGAGCGCATATGTTGTGTTGTCGGCAACTCGTCTTAAAGCCGCCTCTGCAACACCGCCGGTAACACCGAAAATATTACCTGCTCCTGAGCTTATGCTGAAAGGCATATCTGGTGCAGAAGGCTCGATTTCGTTGAACTGAATACCGAGTTCGGTAATCATTCTTGCAAGTTCCTGAGTTGTGAGAACGTAGTCAACATCAGGAACACCGTTCTGCTTGAACTCGTCCCTTGCGGCTTCGTACTTTTTGGCTGTGCAAGGCATAATTGCAACTGAAACAGTTTTGAGTCCTGTTTCTTCATCGGCTTTTTTGTAGTAATCCTTGATAACAGCGCCGAACATCTGCATTGGTGATTTACAGGTTGAAACGTACTTCATAAGGTCAGGGTGTTTTGTTTCGACAAACTTGATCCAGCCCGGACAGCAAGATGTGAAAAGAGGCATTTCTGTATCGCCTCTGCCAATCTTTTCAACGAGTTCTTTTGACTCTTCGATAATAGTGAGGTCGGCGGCAAAAGATGTGTCGAATACAGTGTCAAAGCCTAACATTCTGAGTGCTGTGAAGATTTTGCCGATTGAATTATCTCCCGGTTTGAGTCCGAACTCTTCTCCGAGGGCAACCCTTACAGCCGGAGCAACCTGAACAACTGTCCTTGTGTTCTGGTCGTAGAGTGATTTCCATACATTTTTGAGGTCGCTTTTGATAGTAATTGCGGCAGTAGGACATACAGCCGCACACTGACCGCAGTTTACGCAGTCTGTATCAGCAATGTTTTTGCCGAATGCAGGAGTAACGATCATATTTGAGCCACGGTGTGCAAAGTCGATTGCACCGACGTGCTGAACCTCGTTACACATTCTTACGCAGTCGCCGCAGAGAATACATTTGCCCGGATCACGAACGATAGCGTAGGAAGATTTATCTATTTCCATATGAGGACGAGTGTCCTTGAAACGTACATTTGTAAGGCCGAAACGTGCCGCAAGCATCTGAAGTCGGCATTTACCGCTTTTTTCGCAGGTTGTGCAGTCACGACAGTGAGATGAGAGGAGAAGCTCAAGAATCATCTTTCTGTAGTCGTGCAAACGTGAAGTGTTGGTCTTGATTACCATTTTGTCGGCAGGAAGAGTTGAGCAGGCAGCCATAATTCTGCCTTTGTCGTCCTCAACAACGCACATACGGCAAGCACCGTAAATTGAAAGGTCAGAGTAATAGCAGAAGGTAGGAACATGAATGCCAGCCTTTCTGATTACCTGAAGAATATTTCTTTCGTCGGTAAATTCAACACGAATACCGTCTATAATCATATATTTAGCCACTTTGTGTTCCTCCTTATTCATATGAGATTGCGCCGAACTTACAGCCGTCAATGCAGGTGCCGCACTTGATACACTTTGAAGTATCTATTGAATGTGGCTTCTTGACTTCGCCTGTAATTGCGCCTACAGGACACATTCTTGCACACTTTGTACAGCCTTTGCACTTGTCGGCATCAATGACAAGGTTTACAAGAGCCTTGCACTGACCTGCCGGACATTTGTGGTCAACAACATGGGCGATGTATTCATCTCTGAAATATTTTAAGGTTGAAACAACAGGAGATGCGGCTGTTTTTCCAAGACCGCAGAGTGCAGTGTGCGAGATTGTATCTGCAAGTTCTTCAAGCATATCAATGTGCTCGAGAGTACCTCTGCCTTCTGTGATATCTGTGAGAAGTTCTAACATTCTCTTTGTACCTTCACGGCACGGAACGCACTTGCCGCAACTTTCGTTCTGAGTAAACTGCATAAAGAAGCGTGCAACTTCAACCATACAGTTGTGGTCGTTCATTACAACAAGACCGCCCGAACCGATCATTGCACCGACTTTTTTAAGACTGTCAAAGTCCATATTGAGTTCAAGGTGATTTTCTGTTGCGCTTATGCACAGGCAACCGCCGCTTGGTCCGCCGATCTGAACACCTTTGAATTCTCCGCCTTTGACACCGCCGCCGATGTCAAAAATAACTTCTCTGAGTTTTGTTCCCATAGGAACTTCGATAAGACCTGTATTTACAACGTTACCTGTGAGGGCAAACGCCTTTGTGCCGTGGTTATTTTCAGAGCCGTACTGCTTGTACCATTCTGCACCTTTGTTGATGATAGGAGCAACGTTGCAGAATGTTTCAACATTGTTGAGAACAGTAGGCTTGTCAAAAAGTCCGTGTTCAACAGTACGAGGAGGCTTTACACGAGGCATACCTCTGTTGCCTTCGATTGACGAAGTGAGCGCAGAACCCTCGCCGCAGACGAACGCACCTGCACCTTGGCTGATTTTGATGTCAAAATCAAAGCCTGAGTTGAGAATGTTCTTGCCGAGAAGTCCTCTGCCTGTAGCCTTTTCAATAGCAATTTTAAGTCTTTCAACAGCGAGGGGATATTCAGCACGAACGTAGATGTAGCCGTGGTGAGCTTTTGTTGCAATACCTGCGATAATCATACCTTCGATTACCTTGTGTGGGTCGCCCTCCATCATTGAACGGTCCATAAATGCACCGGGGTCACCTTCGTCACCGTTGCAGACAACGTATTTTTCAGGTTCGGTCTGTCTGAGAACCTGAGCCCATTTTCTGCCGGCAGGGAAACCGCCGCCGCCACGTCCTCTGAGTGAAGAGTCGGTAATTTCCTGAATGATTTCTTCGGGGGTCATATCAAAGAGTGCTTTTGCAACTGCCTGATATCCGCCCTCTGCTATGTACTCTGCAATTGATTCTGCGTTGATTTTTCCGCAGTGCTCAAGTGCAACTCGTGTCTGATTTTTATAGAAAGGAATGTCGTCCTGCTTTTCGTAGGCAACTCCGTCTAAATCGTGGTAAACAAGTCTTTCAATAACTTCATCACCGAGAATTGTTTTTTCTATGATTTCTTCGCAGTCCTCAACTTTTACTTTTGTGTAGAGAATGCCCAATGGTTCTATTCTGAGAAGAGGACCCTTTTCGCAGAAGCCGTGACAACCACTCTTTTTAAGACCCACTGAGTCGTGTTCAGGTTCTTTTTCAAGCTTTACAACGCAGTTTACACCCTTTTGAAGAAGGATTTCCTGAAGCTTTGCGTAAATTTTAAGTGATCCGCCTGCTACGCAGCCCGTACCACCGCATACAAGTATCTGCTTTTTCTGGCTTTTGAGCGAACGGGCATATTCCTTGTATTTCTGATTGAGTTCTTCTCTTGTGCGGATTTTCATCATTTTGCAGCTTCCTCCTTCAATTGTTTGATAAGCTCTCTTGCTTTTTCAGGTGTCATTGCAGGATGAACCTCGTCATTTACCGTGCAGGCAGGTGCAAGTCCGCATGCACCGAGACACGAAACTGTTTCAACCGTGAACATCATATCGTCTGTGGTTGGTTTTTCTGCGGTAACTCCGAGAACTTTGCGGAATTCTTCCAGCACAGGTACGCTTTTTCTTACATGGCAGGCTGTGCCGTCGCAGATTTTGATGATGTATTTGCCTTTTGCATCGAGCGAAAAATTCTCGTAAAATGTTGCAACACCATAGATTTTTGCTTCAGGAAGTTTAAGAGCCTTTGCAATATATGTGAGGCTTTCCTGAGGGAGGTAGTGGTATTCTTTCTGAATATCCTGCATAATTGCGATAACAAGTGTAGGGTCATTGTTATGGGCAAGCAGAATTTCATCAAGTTTTTTAATTTCTTCTTTTTTCAAAACTTCTTTCTCCTCTCGGTGAATTTGTGTTTAATAACTTTTAAATTATAACATATATTGCTAAATAAATCTATAATTTTCACAAAATCTTTTAGAAATATTTTTTAGTTTTAGAGAAGATAGGAAATAATGGAGAATTATGATATTTTGGCAACATTTTTGCAATATGATACGGCAGTTACTATATATGAAGCAAATAATTTAACACAAAAAGAGCGTATCAACGTTACGGTCAAGAAATGTAGCAGTTACCAATATATCGACCTAACGGTTGGGCACGAAACGTTTGATATACAAAAAACTTTCTGCCCAAAGCTAAAAGAGTTGGGCACGAAACGTTTGATATACAAAAAAACTTTCTGCCCAAAGCTAAAAGAGTTGGGCACGAAACGTTTGATGTATAAAAAAACTGTCTGCCCAAAGCTAAAAGACTTGTAATTTTAGGGGGAATTGTGTATAATTAACTGTATATATGTTTTATAATGAAATAGGTGTATTATTTTTTAAGTAAGAAAGCTATTAAGGCTATGGGGGAACAGATTGTATGAAAGCTAAAAGATTTTGCAAATCTCTTGCTGTTCTAATGTGTGCGCTGATGTGTGTTATGAGCAGTGTTTTTGTGTGCAGTGCCACACAGAGATATACTATAAATGAAATTGATGATATGACTGTGTATCTGCCTGACGATATGTCGGCTGTAACTCGTGACAGTAAGAATACAGACAGATATTTTTCGGTGTTTGGTCTTGATTATGATGCAACAATGCAGAATTTTAAAAACGGTGATATTTACCTTCAGGGTATGGACAGCCATGCTTTAACCACTGTTACAATTACAATGACAAAGACCGATGAGAGTAAGGGAATCGGAAATTATACACTTCTTGACGAGGCAAAACTCAGAGAGGTTTCAGAGAATTTCCTTGCACAGAGCGAATATACTTCCTGTACTGCTGACACAGCTGAGAACATAGTGTGGCTGATTTTCAATACAGAGGTAAACAATAACGGTACAGACATCAAGGCTTATCAGGCAAATACCGTTTATAACGGAATGAGCGTCAATATAACTTTGCAGAGAAATGCAGGAGATGTAACTGCTGAGGATTATGTTACATTCAATGAGATAGTTTCATCGGTTGATTTCCTCAAGACAAATGCAATTACGGGTATTGAGCCGTACATAATTATAGGTGTTGCAGTTGGTGCAATAATTCTTATTATCCTGCTTATAATAATTGTAAAGAAAGCTAAAAAACGCAGTAAAAAGAATAAGAACGATAAGATTTTAGAGGAACTTGCCGGCAAGTATACAAACAAGAGAAATACAGATTCATACGCTGACACTGATTACAGCGAATATGATATTTCGGACGAGGAAGAGCCTGAGATTGAGAGCATTGAGGAAGATGTAAAAATCTACGGCGAAGAAAAACCTCAGATAAACAGAATCGTTTCCGACAGCGAGATTGACGAGATTCTCGAATATACAAGAGCTGAGGAAAAGGCTGAAAAGATTTATACCGACAGCGCTCCCGAGGTAATTTACAGCAACAGTAGCAATGCAGTGCCCGAAGAGGTTGAAGAAATTGAAGAATCTGTTGCAGAAGAGCCGGAGGAAAATTCGGATAAGATTGAAAAATCCGATGTACTCACGGAAATCGGTGATGACTTCTTCGGTGAAGCAGACGAATCTGACGAAAATGATTACGATAACGACGAGGAACTCGTAAGACAGGAGTCAAAGCAGACAAAGTTCAAGGACAGTGATGATTTCTTTGAAGAAGCACCAAAGAAAACTATGGGTGTAATCAGCAGTAAGGATATCAGAGATGCTGAGGACTTTGACGTTATAACCGAGGTTGAAAAGCGTGTGACAGAGGTTGAAAAGCCGAGCAGTAATGCGGGAGATGCCTTTGTCAGCACAATGAAGAAAATCGGCGGAGGACTTAAGTCTTTCGGGATTCACTTTGGATATTTCTGTACAAATGTAAGCAGAATGTTGAAGAAAAGACACGCAAAGAATAAGAGAGCAAAGGAAGAAGAACAGCGCAGAGAAAGAGCAAGAATGAGAGCTGAAAGAGAAAGAGCACGCAGACAGCAGATGCAGAACGGTGAACTTGTGAGAGTTCACAGCAGAACTGACCGCAGACCTCCTCAGAACAGACGAAGCGCACCACAAAGACGTCCTTCAAATCCGCAGAATAGAAACAGACGTCCTGACAGCTCACAGCGCAGAAGATAAAATGGCGGTGATAAAATGAAAGAATTGCTTATAAAGAATGCGAATGTTGTATCACCTGCCGACGGTATAAACGGCAGATACGATATTCTTGTAAAAGACGGCAAGATTGCTCAGATGGGAGAAAATCTTGCAACCGATGGCGAGGTTATCAACGCAGAAGGCTTGTATGCGATACCGGGTCTTGTTGATATGCACGTCCATCTCAGAGATCCCGGTCAGACACACAAAGAGGATATTATAACAGGCTGTAAGGCGGCAGCGGCAGGCGGTGTGACAAGCGTGCTTGCAATGCCGAATACGACACCTGCAACTGATAATGCAGAAACCGTAAAATATATTCTCGACAAGGCTGAAAACGCAGACGCACACGTTTATGTTGCGGCAAGTATTACAAAAGACTTGAAAAGCCTTGAACCTACTAATCTTGAAGAACTTAAAAATGCAGGTGCAATCGCACTTACTGACGATGGCAGACCTGTTGAGAATACAAAGTTTTTGAGCGATGCAATGAAAAATGCACCGAAATACGGGATGAGCGTTGTGGCTCATTGTGAGGATCTTTTTCTTGCAGACGGCGGAAAAATCAATGAAGGCGAAGTTTCGGAAAAACTCGGTGTAAAGGGAATTCCTGCTTCTGCCGAAGATTGTGGCACTGCAAGAGAAATTGCCCTTGCGGCGGCTCTTGATGTTCCCGTGCATATTTGTCATGTCAGCACAAAAACAAGTGTTGCGCTTATCAGAGATGCGAAGAACAGAGGCGTAAAGGTTACAGCCGAAACTGCACCGCATTATTTTTCATTGACTGACAGAGAACTTCTCAGGGGCGATGCGGATTTCAGAATGAATCCTCCGCTGAGAACGCTTGAAGATATGGATGAGATCATAAACGGACTTATGGACGGAACGCTTGATGCAATCGCAACAGACCATGCTCCTCACACACCTGAGGAAAAGGCTGATTTTGTCAAGGCTCCGAACGGTTCAATCGGAATGGAAACTTCTCTTGCTGTAGGCATTACCTGTCTTGTTAAGAGAGGCCTTCTGACGCTTGATAAGCTTGTTGAAAAAATGAGCGTAAACCCTGCAAAAATTCTCGGAATCAACGCAGGAACGCTTGCAGTCGGTGCAAGTGCCGATATCGCACTTGTTGACCTCGATGAGGAATGGACGGTTGATGTTGACAAGCTTCACGGCAAGAGCAAAAACACACCGTTTAAGGGCAGACGACTTTACGGTAAGGTCAAGAAAACTATCCTCAGCGGCAACGTGGTTTTTGAGGATAAATAAAATCGTAAATTAAACAAATGCGGCAGTGATTTTTATATGTATTTTACGGTTGGGTAACTGACTTTTGATTATATAGAACCTATCTGCCCAAAGTTAAAATAAAGGAGATAGATTATTATGGCACAAAAAGGTGATTTGATGTCTGTAAGACAGGACATAAGAGTAGTAGACGCAACGATTCGTGACGGCGGTCTTTGCAATGATTTCAGATTTGATGACAAGTTTGTCAAGGACTTATACGAGGCAAATGTTAAAGCCGGCGTTGATTATATGGAGTTTGGTTACAAATCTTCAAAGGAAATTTTTAACGAAGATGACTTCGGCAAGTGGAAGTTCTGCAACGATTCCGATATCAGAAAAATCGTTGGCGACAACAAGACAAAACTCAAGATTGCCGCTATGGCTGACGTAGGCAGAACTGATTTTGAAAAGGATATCATTCCTAAAAAGGAAAGCCCGATCGACCTTATCAGAATTGCTACATATATCAATACAATTCCTGCTGCTATCGAAATGATCGAGGACTGCACAAAGAAGGGTTACGAAACTTCGATAAATATTATGGCTGTTTCAAAGGCAAGAACAGAAGATATTATTGCGGCTCTTGAAATTCTCGGTAAGAGTTCTGTAAACACATTCTACATCGTTGACAGCTACGGCTCACTCTATCCTGAAGAGTCAAGACGTCTTGCTGAGATGTACTGTGAAATTGCTGACAAGTATAAGAAAAACGTAGGTATTCACGCTCACAACAATCAGCAGCTTGCTTTTGCAAACACAATTGAAGCTATGACTCAGGGCGTAAGCTACCTTGACGCAACAGTTGACGGAATGGGCAGAGGTGCAGGTAACTGTGCACTCGAGCTTCTCCTCGGTTTCCTCAAAAATCCGAAGTACAAGGTTTCTCCTATCCTTAAGATTATTGAAGAACACACACACAAGCTCAGAGAGCAGGGTGTAAAGTGGGGCTACGACATTCCTTATATGCTCACAGGACAGTACAACACACACCCACGTCCTGCAATTTCTTTCGTTAAGGACGACAGAAAAGATTATTCTAAATTCGGTAACGAACTCTATGATATAATCAACAGCTAAGGTGACATTCAATGATAAAAGTAAATTTTTACGACAGCGTTGATGATGCAAAGCTGAAATATGCAGTTATAATTTCAAAAACCAACGGGAAATGGGTTTTCTGTAAGCACAAGCAGAGAGATACCTACGAAGTTCCCGGCGGACACCGTGAAGAGGGAGAAGATATCCTCACAACAGCAAAACGTGAACTCAACGAAGAAACAGGTGCAGTTGATTTTGATATCAAGCCAATATGTGTTTATTCTGTTGACAGAGGTGATACCGAAACTTTTGGTATGCTTTATTTTGCAGATATCAGAAGCTTTGAAGAGATTCACAGCGAAATCGAGAAGATTATAATTACTGACTCACTTCCCGAGAATTGGACATATCCTCTTATTCAGCCGTTTTTGTTGGAACACGCTGAAAAGCTCGGTTTTATTTGAGTTAATTGATATCGGACGATATTATTTACGTCCCGAAAAGGAGAGAATATTATGGCATTTGACAGACTTATTGAAAATATTGTAAAAATGCAGAATCCTACTGTTGCAGGTCTTGACCCTAAGCTTGATTTTATTCCTGCATCAATCAAAGAAAAATGCTTTGAAAAATACGGTAAGACTCTTGACGGTGCGGCAGCGGCACTTTTTGAGTTCAACAAGGCTTTAATTGACGCTTTGTATGACATTGTTCCTGCTGTAAAGCCACAGGCGGCTTACTATGAAATGTACGGTTGGCAGGGTGTCAAGGCTCTTGCCGATACAATTGCATATGCAAAATCAAAGGGTATGTTCGTAATCACAGACGGCAAGCGTAATGATATCGGCACAACAATGGAAGCTTATGCAACAGCACATCTCGGAACAACTGAGGTTGCAGGCGAAGAAATTGACGCTTTTGGTGCTGACTCACTCACAGTAAACGGCTACCTCGGCACAGACGGAATCAAGCCTCTTGCAAACATTTGCAAGGAAAAAGACAAGGGTATTTTCGTTCTTGTAAAGACATCAAACCCAAGCTCAGGCGAGCTTCAGGATATGAAGCTTGACACAGATGAAACTGTATATGAGCATATGGGCAGAATGTGCGAAGGCTGGGGCGAAGAACTTATGGGAGAGCACGGCTACTCAGCAGTTGGTGCCGTTGTAGGTGCAACATATCCTGAACAGCTCAAAGAAATGAGAGCAAAGCTTCCGCACACATTCTTCCTCGTACCTGGTTACGGTGCACAGGGCGGCGGAGCAGAGGACGTTAAGAATGCTTTTGACGAAAACGGACTCGGTGCAATCATCAACTCAAGCCGTGGCATTATGTGTGCATGGAAGAAGCAGGACGGTATGACAGAAGATGATTTTGCAGCCGCAGCAAGAGTTGAAGCTATTAGAATGAGAGATGAAATCATCGGTACTATCGGTGAGATAAAATTATAATTCGCATCGCAGAAAAACGGTTGTAAATTAAATTTGATATTTCAAAAGTTGCGGGACGTATGAAATCTATCCGAGATAGAGCCATACGTCCCGAAAATATTTAAAGAACAGATGAATTTCTTTTGAATTTTTCGCATATATAAAAATTATATATTTTTATTGCAAACTAATTCGTCACGGTTGTTGACTTTAGCGTAATAAAGGGGTATAATTGGTATGTTAATATTATGGCAACCGTACCCATTTTGAGGTTGCCTTACTCTACAAATAAATCAAGGGAGATTTTAGACATGGCAAGAGTTTATAATTTTTCTGCAGGCCCATCTATGTTACCTGAGTCTGTACTTAAAAAAGCAGCAGCAGAAATGCTCGATTATGAGGGCTGTGGACAGAGTGTAATGGAAATGTCCCACCGCAGTAAGACTTTTGACAAAATCATCAAGGATGCAGAAGCTTTACTTCGTGAAATTATGAACATTCCGGATAACTACAAGGTTCTTTTCCTTCAGGGCGGTGCATCACAGCAGTTTTCAGCAGTGCCACTCAACTTTATGACTAAGAATAACAAGGCTGACTACATCATCACAGGTCAGTGGGCTAAGAAGGCTTATCAGGAAGCTTGCCGTTACGGTGACGCTAAGGCAGTTGCTTCATCTGCTGACAAGACTTTCTCATATATTCCAAAGACAGACAAATCAATGTTCCGTGAGGACGCTGACTATGTATATATCTGCGTAAACAACACAATCTACGGCACAGTATATCATGAGCTTCCTGATACAGGCGATATTCCGCTTATCGGTGACATCTCATCAAACATTCTTTCAACACCTATCGACGTTTCAAAGTTCGGTGCGCTCATCGCAGGTGCTCAGAAGAATATGGCAGGCGCAGGTCTTACAATTGCAATCATTCGTGAAGATTTGATCGGCAACGCTATGGATATCACTCCGACAATGCTCAACTACAAGACACAGGCTGACGCTGATTCACTCTACAACACACCACCTTGCTATACAATCTACATAGCTAAGCTTGTTCTTGATTGGATCAAGAATGAAATCGGCGGTCTTGAGAAGATGAAGGAACTCAACGAGAAGAAAGCAAAGCTTCTTTACGATTTCCTCGACAGCTCAGAAATGTTCAAGGGTACAGTAGTTCCTGAGGATCGTTCACTTATGAACGTACCATTCGTAACAGGCGATGCTGATTTAGATGCAAAGTTTGTTAAGGAGTCAACAGAAGCAGGTTTTGTAAACCTCAAGGGTCACCGCAGCGTAGGCGGTATGAGAGCTTCAATCTACAACGCTATGCCATACGAAGGCGTTGAAAAGCTCGTTGAATTTATGAAGAAGTTTGAGGCAGAAAACAAATAAGCAACGTGATGTTGCATACGATTCGGGCAGGCATAACGATTTGAAATAAAAATCGGTTTCCCGACTGTAATATTTGATTAAAATAATATCCGCAGGGCAAGAGTTTTGCTTTTGCCTTGCAATAATATTAAAGGATTGATTTACAATGTTTAACATTCTTACATTAAACAAAATCTCAAGCATCGGCACAAGCCGTCTTGGCGA
Organism: Ruminococcus sp.; assembly: GCA_036306945.1. Lineage (GTDB taxonomy): Bacteria > Bacillota > Clostridia > Oscillospirales > Acutalibacteraceae > Ruminococcoides. The sequence goes on from JAXJYO010000002.1 coordinate 53,003, forward strand.
TAACTATACATACGGTGACGACGTTCAGAACGCTGACGCTGTCCTCGTAAGAAGTGCATCAATGCACGATATGGAGTTTGACAGCAGCCTTCTTGCAATCGCAAGAGCAGGTGCAGGTACAAACAACATTCCAAAGGATAAGTGCACAGAGCAGGGCATCGTTGTTTTCAATACTCCGGGTGCTAACGCAAACGCTGTAAAGGAGCTCGTAATTGCAGGCTTGCTTCTTTCATCAAGAAAAGTTGTTGAAGGTATCGACTGGGCTAAGACATTAAAGGGCAACGGCGATGCAGTTGGTAAAATGGTTGAAAAGGGCAAGAGCCAGTTCGTTGGTCCTGAACTCAAGGGCAAGACTTTGGGTGTAATCGGTATCGGTGCAATCGGTATTCTCGTTGCTAACTGTGCTGTATCACTTGGTATGAACGTAATCGGTTATGATCCGTTTATGTCAGTTGAAAACGCACTCAAGCTTAACCCTGCTGTTAAGCTTATGAAGAGTTCAGAGGACGTTATGGTTAACTGTGATTACCTCACAATCCACGTTCCTCTCACTCCTGATACAAAGGATATGGTTAACGCTGACGTTATCGCAAAGATGAGAGATGGCGTTCGTATCCTCAACTACAGCCGTGACGGTCTTGTAAATTCAACAGCAGTTCTTGAGGCTCTCACGAGCGGTAAGGTTGCAAAGTATGTTACAGACTTCGGCACAGACGATATCCTCGGTGAAGAGAATGTTATCTGTATGCCACACCTCGGTGCTTCAACTCCTGAAAGTGAAGAAAACTGTGCAGTTATGGCATGCGATCAGGTTAAGGAGTACCTCGAAAACGGTAACATCATCAACTCAGTTAACTATCCTGCAATCTCACTTGCAAGAACAAGCGCAGACGACACACGTTTCTGTGTAATGCACAAGAATGTGCCTGAGCTTCTCAAGAAGGTTCTTTCAGAGATTACAGGCAACGTTGAAAATATGCTTTCAAAGAGCAGAGGCGACTATGCTTACACAATCTTTGATGTAGCAGGCGGCAACAAGGCTGACGCTGAAAAGATTGCATCAGTTGAAGGCGTAGTAAGAGTTCGTGCTATCTGATCTAACTGAATATAAATAATTAACGACGGTTTCGTGCTATGCGAAACCGTCGTTTTGTTGTTATTAAACATTCGGGCAGATAGGTTGAAAATATCAATCTGCCAGAATCAGATTACAATATTACATTGCTAAAAAAGCGTTATCCCGAACAAATGAAGTGCCCACAGAATTATGCCGTAAAGCACACTTGCCGATACGCCGTACACTATAACAGGTCCTGCGATGATGAACAGCTTTGCACCGAGCCCTGCCACATAACCCTCGGATTTGAATTCGATTGCAGGGGAGGACACGGCATTGGCAAAGCCTGTGATCGGCACGAGTGTTCCTGCGCCTGCGTGCTTTGCAATTTTGTCATAAACTCCGATTGCGGTGAGCAGAATTCCGAGAAATATGAGCGTTACCGAAGTAAGCGTTTTGCTGTCGTCCTCGTTGAGTCCCAGAAATTGATACAGATTTATAAGCACCTGACCTATCGTGCATATCGTGCCTCCGATGAGAAATGCTTTTAAACTGTTCACAAAACATTTACTTTTCGGTGAAATTTTCTTCACAATGTTGTCGTATTCTTTTGGTGAAATCATAAAATGCCCTTCCTAACCGTTGATGTTTTACGTTTATAAATTCAAATTATTATCAGTTCTTGACTTTATTCTCTCCGTATTTTTCTTATTTATGTTAAAAATTTCACTTTATTTTTCTGATAGTATGTTGTATAATGTTAAATGTATATTTATGTGCAATGGAGGGATCAGCTTTGGAACATTATCTTGACAACAGCGCTACTACGGTGGTTTCCGAAAAATCAGCCGTGAAAGCCTATAAGATAATGACAGAAATTTACGGCAATCCATCATCTTTGCATTTAAAAGGTATGCAGGCTGAAGAGGAACTTATTGTGGCTCGTAAAAATGTTTCTTCAAAACTCGGTGCGATGAGTGAAGAACTCTTCTTCACAAGCGGAGGAACAGAGGCTAATAATACCGTTTTGTTCGGCGTTGCACAGGCTAAAAAGCGCAGAGGAAACAAGATTAT
>JAXJYO010000003.1:0-54187 GCA_036306945.1 Ruminococcus sp.
CACTGATGCTACAGTACCTGATAGCACAACAGCAACTGAAAATACCACATTGCCTGATAACACCTGCAATGAGATTTACTTTGATGTTAAGGCATCAGGCTGGGATAATTATAATTATGTAAAAAAAGTTTACTGCCATATCTGGCGTGCAGACGGTACAGGTGACTGGCCTGCATGGCAGAGCAAGAGAGAGTTGTGCTCATATGATAAAAATACGGGTATTGCTACATATGACCTCTCAAAAACCAGCAATACCATAAGTCCGTCGGACGGAAGAATTTACTGCGTGATCTTCAGTGCCAACACAGGTGTGCAGACATACAATGCAATTATGAGTGGTAGCTGTATCGGAGATACGTTGTATTGCAATGGCGAATTACTTGAAAATCCTGAAGACTCCGAAAAGACGGCAACAGTTGCTGTTTGGAAGAATAATCCCGATTGCGGTCCTGAAAAGAAAATAACCTCAACAGGAAAAATCGTCGGAACTGCTTATCCTGACGGTGAATCAGACACAACACTTGTTGCTCAGTATCTCATTCAGTATTACAATGATTCTGCAAAGACAGATCTTACACAGAGCATTATTGAGGAACTTGGAGTTGACCCAATTGATGTGTATGCAGTAGCTAAGGAAAGACTTGGCAGTGACCCTGACGGTAGATTGCCGTATATTGAAAAGGTTCTTTCTGAATATATTGAGGATATCCCTGTTCCTGACTTGTGTTATACAGTTATAAATATGGGTGTAGGAGAAACTTCTCGTGTTAGAATCTGGCGTCCAAGCCCGTCAATTATGGTTCCCGGAGGCAATAACTATACTGTTGAAGATGCAAGCAGTTATAAATTTACAAGCAGTAACACAAGTGTTGCAACTGTTGACAGTCAGGGTTATGTTAAGGGAAAAAGTGCAGGCACTGCAATTATTACCGTAACTAATGAAGAAGGTGGTTCTTCAGAATGTACGATAAAAGTAAAGCAAGCACCGACAAGCGTAAAAATAAATCCGTCAAGTTTAACTGTGGGCAAAGGCGATGTAATTACGATTTCTGCAATTACGAACAGCGGTTCGTGGTCAACCGACTTTACATGGTCAAGCAGTAACACAAATGTAGTTAAAGTGAGCGAATCACCTATTGCAAATCGTAATTCGATAAGAGCCGTAGGAACAGGAACGGCAACTGTTACAGTAAAGACTTATAATGGCAAAACTGCTACTTGCAAGGTTACTGTTAAAAATGCACCTACAAGTGTAAAGCTAAGTCAATCAAGTGTAACTCTCGGAGTCGGCGAAAGTTTTACCATTTCTGAATCTACAAACAGCGGTTCATATGCACACGTTGATCATATCACATGGAGCACCTCGGACAGCGAAGTGGTGTTTATAGAAAAATTAAGCGGAAACAAGGCTACTCTTAAAGCCATGGGAGCAGGAACAGCAACGGTTAAAGTACATATATACAGCGGAGTTGAGGCAACTTGCAAAGTAACGGTTAAACCTGCTCCGACAAGTGTCACCCTTGATAGTTCAAGTATAATTCTCGGCAAGGGCGAAACCTATACGATCAAAGAGGTAACAAACAGCGGCTCGTACGCAAATTCCGCAAACCTCAAGTGGAGCAGTACAAACACAAGCGTTGCGACCGTAACAAAGGGTAGCAGCAACAAGGCTACAATCACCGCAAAAGGAAACGGTACAGCATACATTAAGATTACACTTTACAACGGCAAGACCGCACAGTGTAAGGTTACTGTTAAAAATGCTCCTTCAAGCGTAAAGACTAACCCGACAAGTGTTATTCTCGGTGTGGGAGAAACCTATACAATTTCAGAGAGCACAAACAGCGGTTCGTATGCGAATGCCTCAAACCTCAAGTGGAGCAGTACAAATACAAAGGTTGCGACCGTTACGAAGGGCAGTAACAACAAGGCTACAATCACCGCCAAGGGTGTCGGCACAGCTTATGTCAAGATTACACTTTACAACGGCAAAACTGCACAGTGCAAGGTAACTGTAAAATCTGCACCTACAAGCGTAAAACTCAGCAAAACAAGCATTACGCTCAGTAAGGGTGCTACTTATACGATTTCTGAGAGCACAAACAGCGGTTCGTATGCAAATGCCGCAAACCTCAAGTGGAGCAGTACAAATACAAGCATTGCAACTGTCAAGAAAGGCAGCGGCAACAAGGCTGTAATCACTGCAAAATCAAAGGGTACAGCATACATCAAAATCACTCTCTACAACGGAAAAACAGCAACCTGCAAGGTTACTGTAAAGTAAGATAAACAAAATTACGGCAGTTCACTTCATCGGTGAACTGCCGTTTCTATAATATATGCAGTTTATTTCAGTTCTTCAAGAACCTCTGCGATAAGCTCTCTTTCGTCCATATGATACTTAACGCCTTTGATTTCCTGATAATCTTCATGACCTTTTCCTGCAAGCACGATGATATCGCCGTCCTGTGCATTCTCGATACAATATTTAATTGCGTCTTTTCTGTTGGGAACAACAACATATTTACCGTCGGTCTTGTGAAGTCCTGTTTTGATGTCCTCGATAATGTCCATTACATCTTCAAAACGTGAGTTGTCCTCGGTGATTACCGAAAGATCGCTGAGTCTGCCTGATGTTTCGCCCATTTCATAGCGTCGAACCTTCGGGCGGTTTCCTCCTGCGCCAAACATCGTGATAAGTCGGTTTGGATTGTACTGTCTGAGAGTAGTGAGTACGTTTTCCATTGAGAGTGCGTTGTGAGCATAGTCGATCAACAGTGTGTACTTGTCTGAAACAGGCACAGGCTCAACTCTGCCCTTGACTTTTGCAGTTTTCAGACCGCTTATAATTGCTTTGTCGGGAATGTTAAAGAAATATGCGGCGCAGATTGCGGCAAGTGCGTTGTAAACATTGAACTTACCCGGAGTTCCTGCGTCAATCGAAAGATTTTTAAGTCCTTCTGCCTCAAAATGAACACCGATGAATCCGTTATCCGAAAGAAGATGTTCGTTCTTGGCACGAAGGTCTGCAAGGTCTGAAAATCCGAAGGTAATTATCGGACCGTTCATATCTCTTGTGACTTCCGACCATTTTTCATCATCAATATTTGCGGCGGCATATTTGCACTGACGGAAGAGAAGGCTCTTGCAGAAGAGATATTCTCGCAAATCTTTATGCTCAACACCTCCGATGTGGTCGTCGGAAAAGTTTGTGAAAATGCCCACATCAAATGTAATGCCTGCAAGTCTGCTGTGTTTGAGTCCGATTGACGAAGCTTCAATCACCATAGCTTTACAGCCTGCATTGATCATATCACGCATAGCTTTCTGAATTTCGTAAGATTCGGGAGTTGTATTGTTCGTCTTGACGGTTTTGCCGTCGTATACAATTCCCAGTGTGCCTATTGTACCTGTTTTGTAGCCGGCTTTCTCAAAAATCTCGGCAATCATTGCAGTTGTGGTAGTTTTGCCTTTTGTACCCGTAATTGCAATTGTCATAAGCTCGTCGGCAGGATTTCCGAAAAATTCTGCGCTCATCATTGCAAGCGCAAACCTTGTGTCGGGTGTTTTTACAACTGCGATATCTAAAGGAATTTCACATTCGGGTTCATCGCTCAATACGATTGCTTTTGCGCCGTTTTCAATTGCAGAAGCGATGTATTTGTGACCGTCGGAGGTGTAGCCTTTAAGACACACAAAGACGCAACCCTCGGTTACTTTTCTGGAGTCATATACTATATCTGTGACTTCCAACGGTAAATCGTGGATAAAATCATATTCAAAATTGATAAGAAGATCAGAAAACTTCATAACAACACCTCATTAGTAATTTATATATATTAATTATACCAATTTATCCCGATTATTACAACTTTTCAAAGCAAAAATTATTGTATAATCAGCGATTAGTGAAAATTCACTAAATAACAGCGGATTTCATCAAAGTAAAGCGTGATTTGGTGAAAAATGTAAATTAAAACGTGAAATCTTCCGATTAATAAAGCTGACCGTTGAGCAATTTGCACAACCTAACTTTAAGCAATATGCACAAAAATACAAAGAGTAATTTGACTGATAGATAAAAACTTGAAAATTCCTGAGTTAAAGTGCACAAAAAAATATTTGAAATTTAACAATATAGATAAAAAGTACAAAGGTAGTTGAAATTTCACTTGGTTTTTGATATTATTTATATAGAGGAACAGAGATGCATTTATGCAATTTGTTCCGCTGTTCATCCGTAAAGGAATTAAAAAATATTTTTATTTGAAAGAGGGATATTCCAATGAAAAAGATTCTCGCCATTCTTTTGGCAGGTATGATGACTGCTACAGCTTTTGCAGGCTGCGGCGGCGGTGAAACATCAAGTCCATCAAATGCAGATCCATCTGCAAGCGACTCAAGTGCAACAGGCGTTGACGGTTCAAAGGTTGACGTTAGCTACTTCGGTGAAGAAGACAACATCAAGCTCAAGGTTTGGGCTCCTGACGCAACTGTAAGCCTCGTTAAAGCTCAGATTGAAGACTTCAAGGCTCTTTATCCTGAAAAGACATTCGATATCGAAGTTGTTGCTCAGGGCGAAAACGATGCTGCAACTCAGATCCTCAACGACGCATCAGTTGCTGCTGACGTATTCAGCTTCCCAAGTGACCAGCTCAACAAGCTCGTTGACGCAGGCGTTATTTCTCCTGTAGCTAAGGGCTTCGTAGACGCAGTTACATCAGCTAACTCTGAGGATACAATTAAGGCTGGTACATCTAACGATACTCTTTACGCTTATCCTGAAACAAACGACAACGGTTACTACCTCGTTTATGATAACACAGTAGTTACTGAAGAAGACGCTAAGACACTCGAAGGCGTTCTCGCAGCTTGTAAGAAGGCTGGCAAGAAGTTCATCATGGACGCTGGTAACGGTTTCTATGCTTGTACTTTTGCTTACACAGCAGGCGTTAAGACAGACGGTTTTGAAGATGACGGTATGACTCAGAAGTTCACAGAGTACGATGAGGATGCTGCTGTTGAAACACTTCAGGCTTTTGCAAGACTTATCAAAGAGTATAAGGGTACATTCCAGGCTCTTGACGTAAGTAACATTTCTTCAGGCTTCTCATCAGGCACATGCGGTGCCGGTGTTGACGGTTCATGGGATACAGCTTCTAACCAGGAGGCTCTCGGCGACAAGTTCGGCGCAGCTAAGCTTCCAACAATCAAGGTTGGCGACGAAGACAAGCAGCTCATTTCAATGTTCGGTTACAAGTACATCGGTGTAAACGGTTCTTCAAGCTATCCTGCAGCAGCTCAGATCCTTGCTTACTACCTCTCAAGTGAAGAGTGTCAGCTCGAAAGAGCAGAGGAGCTCGGTTGGGGGCCTTCAAACAAAAATGTTCAGGGCAACTCAGTTGTAACAGAAAGCGCTGTTCTTACAGCTCTTGCAGAGCAGGCTCAGAACTCATGTGTACAGGTTAACATCGCTTCAACATTCTGGGATCCAATGGGTAACCTCGGTAACAAGCTCATCGCTGAAGACTGGGATCCGGAAGATGCAGATGCTACAAAGAAGCTTCTTAACGACACAATCACAAACGTTCGTGACGAAGGCTAATCAAAAAACAGCTTATTTGCTTATTTTTGAATAGTTAATGATGTTTCGGGGTACTTTGTCTAAGCAAAGTACCCCGAAAAAGAGAAATTACGTTTTTCAGACATACGAACCTTTTGTTCGGTGTTTTTACACCAAACGAATAATGTTTTATTATAAGAAAAACGTAAAAAATATTATTAGTTTGGTGTATTATAATAAGAGAGATTTGCAACTTTTTTTGAAGGAGAGCTTATATGACATACGTTGAATATAAACAGCTCAACCCGTTTCAGAGATTTGCCCACAACTTCAAGAAATTTATCGTTAGCATTCCACGTTCAATTGCCAACTTCTTCAAGGCATTAGGCAGTGCTATCGTAGGTTTCTTTGTTGGTATCGGCAAAGGCTTTAAAAACTACGGTGTCACATTCGTTAAGGGTGACTGGGCTACAAAACTTTCCTATTTAATATTTGGTATTGGTGATATTCACAAGGGCAAATATTACAAGGGCATTTTATTTTTCCTTACAGAAGTGCTTTATGCGCTTTATATGATTTTCTTTGGTTGGACCTATTTAAAGGATTTCGGCACACTCGGTACTGTTGAAACTCATGTCGGATACAATGATTTGGGTATTCCTGTTACAGAATACGGCGATAACTCAATGCTTATCCTGCTCTATTCTGTACTTTCAATTGTAATCACAGTGATTGTATTTGCGGTGTATATTGCAAACATCAAGGACGCATATCGTCACCAGCTTATGAGAGCTGAGGGCAAAACTCCAACTTCTCTCAAGCACGACGTAAAGGATTTCCTTGACGGCAAATATCACATCACACTTCTTTCATTCCCTGTACTTATGATTGGCGTTTTCAACATTCTGCCACTCATCTTTATGATTCTTATCGCTTTCACAAACTACGATATGAAGCATATGCCTCCCGGCACACTCTTTGATTGGGTTGGTTTCTCTAACTTTGGTGACCTGTTTACAATTGCAGAGGGTGCAAAGAAGGGCGCAACATTCCTTGAACTCACAAAATGGACTCTTATCTGGGCTGTTGCGGCAACATTCTCTAACTACATACTCGGTATGATCGTTGCTCTTATGATCAACAAAAAGGGCATCAAGTTTAAGGCACTTTGGAGAACACTTTTCGTTATTACAATTGCTGTTCCTCAGTTCGTATCACTTCTTCTTATGAACCAGATGCTTCAGACAAACGGTGCTATCAACGTTCTCTTATCCAATATAACGCAACAACATGTCGAAATTCAGTTCCTGAATAGTTCGGCGTTGATGGCAAGGCTGACGGTTATCATAATCAACTGTTGGGTTGGTATTCCTTACACGATTCTGTCAATGTCAGGTATTCTTATGAATATTCCTGAGGATCTTTACGAGTCAGCTCGTATCGACGGTGCAGGTCCTGTAAGAACATTTACAAGCATTACATTACCGTATATGCTCTTTGTAACAACACCTCAGCTTATTACACAGTTTGTTGGTAATATCAACAACTTCAACGTTATCTACCTCCTTACAGGCGGTGGTCCTACAACTGAGAACTTCTATCAGGCAGGTTACACCGATATTCTTGTAACATGGCTGTTCAAACTTACGATGAATTCTCAGGACTATGGTCTTGCGGCCGCGATAGGTATTCTTGTATTTATTGTTTGTGCTACCATTTCGTTGATAGTTTACAACAACTCAAAATCTATGAAGGATGAGGAGGCGTTCTCATGATAAAAAGTTATAAGCTTAGAAGAAACGTTGCCAACTTCTTCATTTATGCAATTCTTATTATTTTAGGTTTGATCTGGATTTCTCCATTCGTTTACCTCGTAATGCACTCATTCAGAGGCGAAGGTATGGTTGCGGTAGATTACCTTGTTCCAAAGGAATGGACATTACAGAACTATATTGACCTTTTCACAGGTACAGTAAACGGTCAGGCCGGTACAGCACAGCTCAACTTCCCAGGATGGTTCCTTAACACATTTGTTGTAGCTTGCTTTAGCTGTGTTATTTCAACAGTTTCAGTTCTTGCTGTTAGTTACACATTCAGCCGTCTCAGATTCAAAGCTCGTAAGAAGTTTATGAACGTTGCTATGATCCTCGGTATGTTCCCCGGCTTTATGACAATGATCGCTATTTACTACCTCTTAAAGGCTATGGGTCTTACACAGAACCTTATTGCTCTCGTAATTTGTTACAGCTGCGGTGCAGGTCTTGGATTCCAGATTTCAAAGGGCTTCTTTGATACGATTCCTCGTGCACTTGATGAAGCTGCAACAATTGACGGTGCTACGAAAAACCAGATTTTCTGGAGAATCATTCTCCCGATGTCAAAGCCAATCGTAGTATATACAGTTCTCACATCATTCATCGGACCTTGGACAGACTTCATTCTTGCTAAGATCATTATGGGTGATGCTCAGGAGAATTACACCGTTGCTATCGGTCTTCAGAAGATGATTGATATTAACTTTAAGAATACATACTATAAACAGTTCCTTGCAGGTTCGGTTGTAGTTGCTGTTCCGATTACAATTCTCTTCTTAGCGATGCAGAAGTATTACGTTGAAGGTGTAACAGCCGGCGGCGTTAAGGGTTAATTTAATATTCAGCTCTTATGGGTGGCAGTCTTTGGCTGCCACCCTTTTTAAAAATCAGCATTTCTGATTGCCCTTATGGGGCGGAAAGGATATAAAATATGAAAAAGATTTTATCTTTACTGCTGTGCGCCGTTATGCTCGGCGGCTGTGTCCTCACAGGTTGTACAAGCTCAGAAAATTCTGCGGAAAGCGGTTCTTCAAGTGCTGAGGACGGAAAAGTTTCCGATCCGATTGAAGGTATAGAAGCAACGGCTTCTGATGATAAATACCGCAATTACTATCAGATTTTTGTATATTCCTTCTGCGACTCAAACGGTGACGACGTGGGCGACCTTCAGGGTATTATCTCTCAGCTTGATTACCTCAATGACGGTGATCCAAACACCGGTGACGACCTTGGTGTTGACGGCATTTGGCTCACTCCGATTATGCCTTCAAAGTCATATCACAAGTACGATGTAGAAGATTATTACGATATAGACCCTGAATTCGGCACACTTGAAGACTTTGACCAGCTCATTGAAGAGTGTGACAAGCGTGGCATTAATGTTATCATTGACCTCGTATTGAATCATATTTCTTCTAACCACCCGCTTTATAAGCAGGCTGTTCAGGAAGTTAATGAAGGTAAATTAGACGGTGCCGCAGAGTATTTTGAAATTCACCAATCATCATATTTTGGCTCAGATGTTCTGGTAAATGCTTTCGGAAACGGCTATGCCTGCGAAGCTAACTTCTCACACGAAATGCCTGAATGGAACCTCATTTCTGATAAAACCCGTGAGGAATTCGCAAAAATTGCCGAGTTCTGGCTTGACAGAGGTGTTGCAGGCTTCAGACTTGATGCTTGTAAATACTATGATAATAAAAGCACAGACGGAACAGAGTTTCTTAAGTGGTTCTATGACACCTGTAAAGAAATCAAGTCTGATGTGTATATGGTCGGTGAAAACTGGACAGATGACTCTGAAATTCAGGAACTCTATGAATCAGGCATCGACAGCCAGTTTGCGTTTAAGTTCTCAAGCTCAACCGGTGTAATCATCGAAAATCTTATGACACAGCAGGGCGCAGGTGTTGTCAAAAAAGCGATGAACTACGACAATAAGATGAGAGATTATAATGAGAATGCAATCAATGCAATGTTCCTCTCGAACCACGATCAGGTGAGAAGCGGAAACTCGCTTGAGAATAAAGGTCTTGAAGTTCAGAAGCTTGCGGCGGCTACATATATGCTCTTTCCGGGCAACCCGTTCATTTATTATGGTGAGGAGATCGGAATTCAGGCTCCAAACACAACAAATGATGCGGCTTACAGAACCCCGATGATTTTTGACAGCGAAGATCTTCCGACGATTTTCGTAAACGGAATCGGTGACGAGCACGAAGCACCGACTTACGGCGGTGTAAAACAGCAGTTGGAGGATAAGGATTCACTCCTCAACTACTACAGAAGAATCATCAAAATTAAGAATCAGAACCCTGAAATTTCAAGAGGTCAGATTACAAAACAGGTTGGATTTGATGATAATCAGGTTGGCGCATTCTGTACAGAATACGAAGGCTCAGAGCTTCTTATAATCCACAACTTTAACTCAACTGAGAGCAAGGAGCTCACGATCACAGACGATATGATTGAAAATGCTGTGGTTCGTGCCGACTTGGTTGCTGAGTCGCTTGACAAGCACATTGAACTCAAGGACGGCAAGCTTACACTTCCTCCGTGCTCAACAGTTATCTTAAAATCAGCAGAGTAATTTTTAAGGATATCGCTTCGGCGGTATCCTTTTTGCTTTCACTTTATAGGAAGATGGAGAAGTATCTGAAAAAATTATTTACTTTATTATACAAAATACCTTGACAGATGAGGTATCGTATGATATTATATACCTACAATAACGAAAAGGGGTGCACAAATGTCAATAACTGCTGATTTAATCAGAGGGCATACAGATACGATTATTCTTGCAAAGCTTATGGAACACGACAGCTACGGATATGAGATCAACAAAGAGATCTACAATGCTTCAAACAAAATGTATGAGCTTAAAGAAGCAACTCTTTACACAGCTTTCAAAAGGCTTGAAGATGCAGGATGTATTTCATCGTATTGGGGCGACCAAACAACAGGTGCCCGCAGAAAATACTACACAATAACAAATATCGGTAGAGAAACCTACAATCAAAAAATAGACGAGTGGCTTGAAGCAAAGCGTTTGCTTGACACTCTGCTGAATACGGAGGGCTAATATGGAACCAAAATTGAGAGATTATGTCGAAAAGCTGTTTGCTTCAGCTCCAAAGACACATCAGGCATATGAACTTAAAGAAGAAATAATCAGAAATACAATTGAAAGATATCACGACCTGATTTCCGAAGGAAGGTCTGAAGGCGAAGCTTACAACCTCGCAATCAGCGGAATAGGCGATATCAACGAGCTTATCGAAGCTCTCGGCGGTGAAGTAAGCGAAAAGCCTGTTTACACCGACGATCAGCTTGCTTGCGTAAAAAGCAGACAGTCAGTGTTCAACGCAATTGCAGTTGCACTTTATATCTTATGCTTCACACCGTGTATTCTTCTTGAAGCGACACCGTTGGCAACTGCTTCTGCGGCAATTATGTTCTTTATGATAAGCATTGCTACAGGATTGATAATTTACGGCGCAAGGACAAAATATATCATCTGCGAAACTGACAAAGATAAAATAACAGCAATCAAGAAAAAAGCTCTGCTCAGAGCTGTGGCTGTAGGAATGTACATTTCATGCGTGACACCGTGCATTTTGCTTGCTGAAACTGCCATTGTGGAAGTTTCACCGGTATTTATGTTTTTGATGATTGCGCTTGCAACGGTGATTATCGTACTTTCAAAGGACAGAACTTCATATACAAAGGCTGATGACACTATGGTTGAGAACTTCAAAGAGTGGAACGGCAAAAAGAAAGAAACAAGCGCACTTTATAAGATTTTAGTTGCAATTTTATGGATCACAACATCAATTCTTTATGTGTATATTACAGTTGCAACAGGTTTGGTTACAGTGGTAGTTACTTGGGTGATCTTCCTCGTGGCTGTTGCCGTTCAGAATCTTATGAAAGCAATATTTGATTATGTGGAGGCAAGAAAATGAAAAAGTCTGCGAGAAACAGAATAATTATCTGGTCAATAGTAAGCGTTGTGCTCACAGTAGTTCTTGTTTTGGGTATTTTAAATGTAAATAAATTAGGTACAATCAGTCTGAACCCTATTAATATCAGCGAAATTACTAATGTAAACGTTGATGAATTCACCACAGGCGAGGCTGAGATTGATAAAGATACAGTTAAATCTCTCTATATTGAATGGGTATCAGGAGATGTAAACGTTGTTTACGGTGAGTCTGATAAAATTTTGCTTACCGAAGAATCTTCATCAACAAGTGAGGACGATAAAATGTGCTGGAATGTTGATGACAACGGTAAACTTAGAGTTTATTCCAGCAAAAAGAGCAAGACATTTATTGGTTTGTTCAACGACGATGTTTCAAAAACACTTACTGTAACAGTTCCGAAAGATATGAAATTCGATGATTTCGATATAAGTTCTGCAAGTGCTGACGTGAATGTTGAGTTTGTAAACGCAAACAAGGTTATCATAGGCACAGCATCAGGTGATATCGAAGTAAGAGGCATTAACTCAAAAAATGTTGATATCTCAAATGTCAGCGGTAAAAGTGAAGTTTTCTGTCAGCAGGTCGATACAATTGAGATGGAGGCAGTTTCAGGCGAAATCATTGTAGACGGAAATTATAGTGAGCTCAGCACCGAAAGCATTTCGGGCAAATCAAAAATTTCTGCCGAAGCTGACAATGTAGATATTAATTCAGAGTCTGTAAGCGGTGAAATTAATATTTCACTTATTGAGAGTATCAGCGGATTCACAGCAGAATATGAGAGCGTAAGCGGAAGTTTTGAGTGTGATTTTGCAGGAAAGAACAGAGATGACAAGTTTATCTACGGTAACGGAATGGCTGAAATCGATGTAGAAACCGTCAGCGGAAATATTAGTGTAGAGTCCTACAGCGCTACAAAATAAGGAATTGTTATGAGCAGGGAAGCTATTTATCATAGTCATTCGTCAACCGAGATGAATGAAGAAATGCAACAGCTTTTTGAAAAAATTACGATAACGAGAACTTTTTCAAAGGGCGAAATAATTTATAGACAGGGCGATTATGCGAAAACCTTTTGTTACCTCAAAAAAGGCAGGGTGAGCGTGTTTATGACGTCGATTGACGGAATGGAAAAAACGCTCAACACTGCCTGCAAGGGCGAACTTTTGGGCGAGGGAGCGTTCTTTGACAAAAAGCCGAGGGTGAGTTCAGCCAGAGCAGTTACAGCCTGCGAAGTTGTGATGATAGACGAAGATATGCTTATGCAGATGTTTACAAAGCATCCGAGGCTTGCATTTCAATTACTTGAGATACTTGCAAACAGAATAAGGCTTCTTTCATCACAGCTTGACTCAATGACGTTTTTGCAGGCTGATGCGAGAATAGCAAGTCTGCTTTTGCAGAACGAGAAGAACTCAATAGTCAGCCTGACGCACGAGGAGATAGCAACGGCAGTCGGGGTGTCAAGAGTAACGGTGAGCAAGACGCTCAGCAGGTTCGCAAAAAAAGGATACATAACAACAGAGTACAGAAAGATAACCATAAAAGACAGACAAGTTCTCCAAAACTTTTAACTTTGGGTAGATAGGTCGGGCGTAGCAGAAACGTCGGTTGCCCAACCATAAACTTGATATGTCGGTGACGGCTACATTTCTCTTAAATAACGTTTTTTGTAAGAGTTTTGTAGGGGACGGCTGGGAAAATTGAAAATTGAAAATGTAAATTTGAAAGTTTTACAGGGAAAATGCTCTGATTTTAAATTTACATTTCGGTCGGGAAACCGTTGTATAGATTACACCGACTTATCTTCCCGAATTGCGTGTCGAGGCACTCGACCGACATCACGTCGGTAATTATTTTTACAAAATTGTAGAATTATCGACGGTCTTGTGATAGAATTATTTTACAGGAAATTAGTGAATGATTTTTTCAGGAGGTCGTTGTTATGAAGAAAATATTGCTTCTGATCGTCCGCATTATCGGTGCAGTTGCATCTGTGTTTTTTTCGTTTTACTTTATCGGCTCATTATTTACGGGCATTGTAAATATAGGAAGCATTGCAGGGCTTGCGCTGTGCATATGGGTTTTATGTGTCAGCGTTGCGCCTTTGCACAGAAAAATAAGAAGTGTTTTTTCAAAACGCAAGTTTACAAAGTTCATTTACAGGGCGGTAAATGTCTGCTTTATTGCATTTTCAATATACGGAACAATCGTTACTTCGCTGATGATTTATTGTGCGTGCAAGCCACCTGCTGAGAACGCAACTGCCATTGTGCTCGGTGCACAGGTCAAGCCTTGGGGACCGTCAGCCGTTTTGTCAGGCAGAATAAGCGGTGCAGAGAAATATCTTGAGGATAATCCCGACGCTGTTGCGGTGCTTTCAGGAGGTCAGGGTGAGGACGAGCACATAAGCGAGGCTCAGTGTATGTATGAAACGATGACGGACAGCGGAATAGATTCTGACCGCCTTTATATGGAGGACAAGTCCACAAATACGACCGAAAACATAAAATTCTCAATGCAGGTAATCGAGGAGAATAACCTCAATTCCGAAATCGCAATTGCTACCGACTCATATCATCAGCTTCGTGCACAGATTATCGCACGTCAGCAGGGGATAGAAGGAAATGTCGGAGCAATCAACTCCGACACTTCGTTCATCTATATCCCTACATTTGCTGTCCGTGAGTGGTTTGCTCTGCCGTATCAGGTTCTATTTCGGTAGCCACAACCTCGGCAATGTTGTCGAATGACTCGATGTGCACACCGCTGTGATGACGTGCGCCGACTTCAAGCGGATAGGTTTCATTGTTGACAACGTCAACGATAGGAGAACTTTTCGATTCACTGTTGCGTGACGGAAGTTCAACGGGATACTGCTCGTTTTTCTTTGAAGATTTTTTGCTCATAAAAATAACCACCTTTACATAATTGAAGGTGGTTATATTTTTTGCTGTTTTTTAAGTTTTATTCAAACAAAGTGATACTTTCCGGCACAAGTGGTGTGACATTGCTGACAATTCGAGGTACACGACAAATATCAATTTATTGAATTGTCAGTTTAAGTTCATATCAGAGATACGGGATTGAAGCTGTCATAAAGACGTAAATAAACGAAATCGGAATTGAAATTCCCACTGATATAAGGCTCTGTTTGAAATCTCTGAACAGAATCACAATGCTTGCGATCCAGATAATCAGGTCAAGAATACTGTTTTTGAATGAGATGTAAAAGAGTCCGACGCTGAAAGCCTGCATAAACATAAATGTGATTATGATTGCAGAGAGCAGAATCGACGCAACGCCCTTGCCTTTTGCATACCAGCACATAAGACCGAGCAGGGGAGAGATTATAATGAAAATAACCCATGTTGTCAGATAGCTGATGTCGGGGATAACTTTTGAGAAAATTATGCAGTATAGATAATGTCCCGCAAGCATTCCCGAATAGAGCAGAAACGTGTGCAGAACAGCACGAAGATGACTTCTGCTGAAAGCCGAAACTATCATACCGATCAGGGCAATTACGGTAAAACTTCCGAGGAAGTTTCCGAAATTGAAAGAACCGAGATTGAACGGCAGAGTAATGACGGGAGTTTTCTCAAGAAACTTTGACAGAATTTCCACAGCCATACCGCCGAGAAAAGCCATTGAAGAAAAGAAAAACTTGACGATAAACGAACTTGTTTTCACAGGATTTCTTATACTGTTGAGGGACTTTTTGAAGTTTATACTGCTCATTTGTACTTCCTCCTAAATGTGAAAACTTTCTGACAAATAGGCAGACGATCAAATTAAATTTAACCTGTCTGCCCGAACTAAAAATTACATACTTTCAGGACAACTGATGTTGAACATTGTGAGAACATTTTTGATTACTGCTCTTACGCAGTTGCAAAGTGAAAGTCTTGCCTGCATAAGTCCCTCGTCAACACCCTTTACACGGCAGGCATTGTAGAACTTATGGAAAAGTGTTGCAAGCTGTGTAACGTAGCGTGTGATTTTTGTAGGGTCGTAATCCTTAGCCGCACTGATGATTTCGCTTGTGTATGATGCAAGGTGGTTGATGAGCTCACGCTCTTCGGGAGCAGTGAGAAATGCAAGTTCTTCTGCTGTACACTCTCTTGCGTTGATGCCGTCGTTTGCAAGTGCCTTAAAAATACTGCAAATTCTTGCGTGTGCATACTGAACGTAATAAACAGGGTTCTGGTTGTCCTGACTTACAGCGAGGTCAAGGTCGAAGTCCATCTGAGTGTTTGCTTCTCTTGTGTTGAAGAGGAATCTTGCACTGTCAACGGGAACTTCTTCAAGCAAGTCGCTGAGCTGGATAGCCTTGCCTGTACGTTTGCTCATTTTTACAAGCTCTCCGCCCTTTACAAGCTTTACAAGCTGCATAAGAACAACTGTGAGGTTGTCGCCGTTGTAGCCGATTGCGTCCATAGCGCCCTTCATTCTCATAACGTGGCCGTGGTGGTCTGCACCCCATACGTCAATGAGAGTTTCAAATCCTCTGTCGAACTTGTTTTTGTGATATGCGATGTCAGCGGCAAAATATGTAGGATTGCCGTTCTGACGGATAAGAACATCGTCCTTGAGTTCAAGGTTGTCGATGTATTTCTGAGTTTTGCCTTCTTTGAGAAGCTTTTCTGTTACAACTTCCTTGTTCTTGTACCAGATTGCGCCCTCTTTTTCGTATGTAAGTCCCTTTTCTGTGAGCAAGTCAACTACAGCCTTTACGTCGCCGCTTTTGTGAAGCTCACTCTCAAAGAACCACTTATCGTAGTAAATATTGTATTTAGCCATATCTTCCTGCATCTTTTTGATGTTCTTAGGAAGTGCGTAGTCAACAAGAGCCTTCTTGCGTTCTTCACTTGATGCGTTTACAAGGCTGTCGCCGTTTATGTCTGCGTATTCTTTTGCAAGGTCCATAATGTCTGCACCCTGATAGCCGTCCTCAGGGAATACGATTTCATCGCCCTTGTAAATCTGAAGATAACGTGCTTCAAGTGAACAGCCAAACTTTTCGATCTGATTGCCTGCGTCGTTAACATAGAATTCTCTCCATGTATTGTAGCCTGCCTTGTCGAGCACAGCCGCAAGACAGTCACCAAGTGCACCGCCTCTTGCGTTACCCATATGCATAGGGCCTGTCGGGTTTGCAGAAACGAACTCTACCATTACTTTTTTGTCACCGCCGAACTCTGAACGACCGTAGTTTTCAGGGTCTGCAAGAATCTCACGGATAACATTTGAATAGTATTCGGCACCGAGGAAAAAGTTTATGAATCCCGGTCCTGCTGTTTCAAAACGCTCACACATTGTGTTTTCAAGGTTTAAGTTTGATGTGATAGCCTGTGCGATTTTGAAAGGAGGCATTCTAAACGCTTTTGCACCTGCCATAGCCGCATTTGTTGCAAAGTCGCCGTGACTTCTGTCGGCAGGAGTTTCTATGATGAACTGCGGAATTTCTGCCTGTGGGAGTTCACCGTTTTCAATTGCCTTTGTAATGGCATCTGTAATAGCCTTTTTTAACATACTTACTGATTTTGCATATGTATCCATTGTTCTTCCTCATTCCTGTTAGTTATTTTCTTCAATAGTAATTTTAAATTTGTTTTCGCTTACAAGGTCTGTATTAAAATCGAGGGTGTAGCTCACTTCAAGAGTTCCGCCCTTTTCGTTAAGTGTGCTTTTCATGGTTTTTGTGAACACGCCAATCATCAGATCTCCTGCAATCGTCTGATACAAGCACTGATGTCGTCGTCCTTTTTCAAGCATAAGCTGTGAACGCATAGGACCTTTTCGGGTGATCGTAACCATATTTTTTTCAACTTTAATAAGGTTATCATAGCAGTCACCGGGATTTTCCTGATCGTATTCCTTGTAGCCGATGTAGCAATGATCGTTTTTCATTATGTAGTTTCCTGTCGTGAGAACCTCGACCTTGTCGGTGTCATCGTCAAGTTTTTGCTCTCCGATTATGGAAATCATATATTTTTTCTTTTCTGCCATTTCCTTTTTCCTTGTAAATTAATACTGTTCTATATCAATCTGAGTTACTGTATGTTCCATATCTCTGCCCAAAAACAGCCCTGCAACGCTTTCAAAACCGTCGGGAGTGTCGCTTACAAAAAATTCGGGGTTCTTTGTTGATTCATCATCGTTGAGAAGATTCTGTTCCTTGAGGATTTTTGCGGCATAAACAGCAGTTTCGTAGCCTGAATCAACAAGTGTCACGCCTTCACCCATAAAGTCCGATATTACTTTGCTCAGAAGCGGATAATGCGTACAGCCGAGAATAAGCGTGTCGATACCCTCATTTTTAAGTTCGGTAAGGTATTTTTCAACAACAAGCTGTGCGATTTTGTCATCACGGCTGATGATTCCGTTCTCAACAAGGGGAACAAACAGCGGACAAGCCTGCTCGTACACCTCAAACTCAGGGTTGAGTTTGTGAAGTCTTAGCTTGTAGCTGTGGCTTGAAATCGTAGCCACAGTGCCTATCACACCGATTTTTCCGTTCTTTGTTTTCTGTGCAGCGGCAAATGCTGTAGGATTGACAACTCCTGTGTAAGGCACGGGAAGTTCGTTTTCAAGTTCCTTTCCTGCAACAGAACTCACGGTTCCGCAGGCGGCAACAATCATTTTCACGTTGTGCTTCAGAAGGAAGGCTGTGTCCTGAAAAGCGTACTTTTTAATTGTATCACGGCTTCTGTTACCATAGGGAACTCTGCCGGTATCACCGAAATAAATGATTTTTTCGTTCGGAAGAACGTGCATAAATTCCTTGACTGCACTCAGTCCACCGAGTCCCGAGTCAAAAACTCCGATAGCTTCACGGGATGACATATTATAACCTTCTTTTACTTATATAATGTATATAGAAATTATAATAACACATTAACTTGATTGTTGCAAGTCAAAACCTTTGACAAATGATATATTTAATTGTATAATGGCTATTAACGGACTATACAAATCAAAAAAGCTCCGAAAGGAAGATATAAATTGGAATTTAAGAAAGCGTTTGAATTAATCGTAGGCAGAGTTGAAGAAGAACTCGTAAAATCAGGCTATACAAAGCAGAAGGTAGCCGCTGAAAACAGCAATGAGCTTGTAGCACTCTTTACAAGCCAGAATCTTGCATATTCGGTTGTTTACTTCAAGGATAAACAGCAGATGGTGCTTCGTTCCTGCACAATGACAGAGGACGGCCCTGACAACGAATGGAAAACACTTGCAACATGGCTTTATGATGACGAAACTGCAAATCAGAAAGATGCGGAAAGTATTGCAAATGACTTTGTAGAAGGCGTGTCAGGTGCAGTTGCAATCAAGAGAGCAAAGCAGGTAAAGCAGAAAAAGAAAAAAGACGATGACGGCACAGCAGATCCTAAATTCCTTGCAAAGCGTTTTGTAACATACTTCCCTGAACTCAGAGAAGAAATCAAAAACGAAGAGGACTGCTACTTCCCATTCAGAGGTGCAACTTTTGCAAAAGAAAAAATCGCACCAAGAGTTGTAACATACATCAAGAGAGCAACAAAGCCTGAACTTGAAAAGTTTGCAGGATTGTTCAATCTTCAGTATTCAAACGGTGACGTTGACACACGTTCAATCATCACAATAGTTCTGCTCAACTCACTTGAGGACGAGGAGTACAGCGCAATTTACGAGTACTTTGACGATGATCTGAAGAAAGCTGCAAAAGCTGCCCGCAAATATAAGGGTAAAAGCGTAAAGCCTGAAAAGCCAAAGCAGAAGAGCGTTTCAAAGGCAAGCAATCTTAAAACAAACTGATGAACAAATGGGGATGCCTCACTTTCTAGCGAGAGCATCTCTTTTAATTCGAGGAGATAAGTCGGTGCAGTCTATACAACGGTTTCCCGACCGTTAGATTGATATGTTAATTGCGTTTTTTGACACAGCTACTACAGCTTTTGCACAAACGTTGTTTAAAGGAAATGTAGCAGTAACCAATATATCAAGTTTATGGTTGGGGTCGAGTGCCTCGACACGCAATTCGAGCAGATAGAAAGTTTTTTACAAACCATTAATTCCCGACTTTAATGTAAGAAATGTAGCAGTAACCGGCATATCAACTTAACGGTTGGGCACGAAACGTTTTATTTACAAATAACCTATCTTCACAAATTAAAATAAAAAAAGGGTTGACTTGTAGAAATATATATGATAAAATAGTTGTACCTCTGAAAGGGGCTTATTTTTTGTGCCCTATTGAGGGAGGCTAAAATATTCCGAAATAACCGGGAGGTGCCGTTATGAGAGTAAAAATCACATTGGCCTGCACAGAGTGCAAACAGCGTAACTACAACACAATGAAGAACAAGAAGAACAGTCCCGACAGACTTGAAATGAACAAGTATTGCCGTTTCTGTAAGAAACACACTCTTCACAAAGAAACAAAATAATGGAGGTACATCATGGCTGAAAATAAGCTTGACGCAAAAAAAGCAGATGTCAAAAAGTCTGCTAAAAAAAGCAAAAAGCCTAATGTATTCAAAAGGCTTTTAAAGTACCTCGGCGCATGTAAGGGTGAGCTTAAGAAAATAACTTGGCCTTCAGCAAAGCAGACAACAAAGAACTTCGGTATTGTAATTGCAGTAATTGTTATTGCCGGTCTGCTCATATTCGCTCTCGACAGAGGCTTGTATGCATTGCTTGGCTTGGTTATGAAGACTGCTGCGTAATCCAGCGTTATTACTAAACTTACGAAAGGAAGTCAGTTGTAATGCCGGAAACAGAAGCAAAATGGTATGTTGTTCATACCTATTCGGGTTACGAAAACAAGGTTGCCGCTGACCTTATGACTACGGCGGAGAACAGAAATCTTCAGGATATGATCATTGACGTCAAAGTTCCTACAGAGATCGTTACCGAAACAGTCGGTGACAAGACTAAGGAAGTTGAAAGCAAGATATATCCGGGATATGTTTTTGTAAAAATGGTTTATACCGATGAAACCTGGTATGTAGTCCGCAATATCCGTGGATGTACAGGCTTTGTTGGTCCGGGATCAAAACCCGTTCCTCTTACCGATGCAGAAGTTTACAGAATGGGCGTAGAAGTGCGCTCAGTTAAGGTATCTTATTCTGTAGGCGATTCGGTACGAATTATTGACGGTCCGCTTGAGGACTTCGTCGGTGTTGTAGAAGAAATTGATACCGACAAAGATTATGTCCGTGTAGTTGTATCTATGTTCGGACGAGAAACTCCGGTTGAACTTGAGCTTGCTCAGGCAGAACCGATAGAAGACTAATAACACAGATAATCAGCCAAATGGCTTATTATTGGGAACATACAGTTCCCTGTGGGAGGGACCCTACAAAGTGGCGTCCCGCAATTTACCACGAATTTTGGAGGTGCAAACACAATGGCTCAGAAGGTTGTAGGCTTAATTAAACTACAGATCCCTGCCGGAAAGGCTACTCCGGCACCACCTGTTGGTCCGGCACTCGGTCAGCACGGTGTAAACATTGTTGCGTTCACAAAGGATTTCAATGAGCGTACAAAGAATGATATCGGTCTTATTATCCCAGTTGTAATCACAGTATATGCTGACCGTTCATTCACTTTCGTTACAAAGACTCCGCCTGCTGCAGTTCTTCTTAAGAAGGCTTGCGGTATCGACAGCGGTTCAGGCGTACCGAATAAAACAAAGGTTGCTCAGATCACAAAAGAGCAGATCACAAAAATCGCCGAGCAGAAAATGCCCGACCTCAATGCAGGTTCACTCGACGCTGCTATCAGCATGATCGCAGGTACAGCAAGAAGTATGGGTATCACAGTAGTTGACTAATTTAATCCGGGTGGGAGGAATTTTCCGATTGACCACCTAACAATGGAGGAAAACTGATGAAACACGGTAAGAAATATGTTGACGCTGCAAAGCTCGTTGACAGAACTAAATTATATGACACAGGCGAGGCTCTTGATACAGTTATCAAAACTGCAACAGCTAAGTTTGATGAAACAGTTGAGCTTCATGTAAAGCTCGGTGTTGATAGCCGTCATGCTGACCAGCAGGTTAGAGGTGCGGTAGTTCTTCCTAACGGTACAGGTAAAGACGTTAGAGTTCTTGCAATTTGTAAGGGCGCTAATGAAGAACTTGCTAAGGAAGCCGGCGCTGACTTCGTTGGTGCAGAGGATATGACTCAGAAGATTCAGCAGGAAAACTGGATGGACTTCGACGTTCTCATCACAACACCTGATTGCATGGGTCTTGTTGGTCGTCTTGGTAGAATTCTCGGACCTCGTGGTCTTATGCCAAACCCAAAGGCAGGTACTGTTACTCCTGACATTGCTAAGGCTGTTAAAGAAGCTAAGGCAGGTAAGATCGAGTACCGTCTTGACAAAACAAACATCATTCACTGCCCAATCGGCAAGGTAAGCTTTGGTGCTGAAAAGCTCAACCAGAACCTTGACGCTCTTATGGAAGCAGTTGTTAAGGCTAAGCCTGCTGCTGCAAAGGGTCAGTACATCCGCTCAGTTGCCGTTACTTCAACAATGGGTCCGAGCGTTAGAATTAACCCAACAAAGTTTGGTGTTTAATTAACTTTTAGTTATTTACACGATAGTGTGAATATAAATTCGCTGTTCTAAAGACAGCAGGTGCATATGCATAAAGGGTTTACCCACCTGCCGAGGAAGATGCAAATTACTTTTGTATTTTTGCAGCCGTCCGAGGTTTCGGGCGGCTGATTTTTTTGAACTGCGTTAAAAAATTTTGGAGGTGAATTAATTGCCAAGTCAAAGTGTTTTAGAGCAGAAGAAAGCCGTTGTTGCTGAACTTTCAGAAAGACTCAAAAGCTCAATCACCGGTGTTGTTGTTTGCTACGAAGGTATCAACACAGAGGACGATACAAAGCTCAGAAAAGAGCTTCGTGAGAACAACGTTAAGTACACAGTTGTAAAGAACACACTTCTTTCAAGAGCTTGTGATGAGGCTGGTCTTGAAGACTTAAAGCCTGTTCTCGAAGGTACAACAGCTCTCGCTACAAGCGACAGCGAATATGCTGCCGCAGCAAGAATCCTCTGCAACTATGCAAAGGACCACGACAACTTCAAGGTTAAGTCAGGTTACCTCGACGGTGCTGTAATTGATATGGATACAATCGTATCTCTTTCAAAGCTCCCATCAAGAGAGGTTCTTCTTGCAAACGTTCTTGGTGCATTCCAGGCACCTATCGCTTCATTTGCCCGTGCCGTACAGGCTATCGTTGATAAGGGTGGCGTAGAAGCTTGCGCTGCTGAAGCTAAGGAAGCTGACGCAGAAACAACAGAGGCTCCCGCTGAGGAAGCTGCTGCAGAATAATCTGCAAAAATTTTAAAAATAACTAACTTATTATATCGGAGGTAAATTAAAATGGCATCAGAAAAAATTACTGCTATTATTGAAGAATTAAAAGGCCTCACAGTTCTTGAGCTTTCAGAGCTCGTTCACGCTGTAGAGGATGAATTTGGTGTATCAGCTGCTGCTGCAGTTGCAGTTGCAGGTCCTGCTGCAGACGGTGGCGCTGCTGCTGCTGAGCAGACAGAGTTCGACGTAATCCTCAAGAGCGCTGGCGCTAACAAGATCGCTGTTATCAAGGTTGTTCGTGAAGTAACAGGTCTTGGTCTTAAGGAAGCTAAGGCTCTCGTAGACGGCGCTCCAAAGGCTCTCAAGGAAGCTGTTTCTAAGGAAGACGCTGAAGCTATGAAGGCTAAGCTCGAAGAAGCAGGCGCAGAAGTTGAATTAAAGTAATTCACATTTCCAAAATTTTAAGGCTGTCCGATTCGGACAGCCTTTTTCACTTTGGGCAGATAGGTTGGTTTTAGCAGAAATGTCGATAGCCCAACTTTTAAGTTGATATGTTGGTCACTGCTACATTATTTCAGAATAATTGCCTTTTTGCTGGAACAAAATCGCCTCCTTTTGATAAGGGAGGCGATTTTCACTTTATAAAGTTTATTTTAGAAAAATTTTGAAATCCAACTTATGATAAAATTATATGCTTCGGGGATTTTTTGATACATTTCTTTGATAACAGCTTGCTTTTCGGTGGCGGATATATCCTGCACACTTTCAAAAACTGTTCCTGACGCATTTGTGTCGCCAAGTGCGAACATAGCACTTGCGTAATCTCCATATGCGAAGTAATGTCCGACAGCCAACGCTCCTATTGAGAATTCACCAATTGCAATTGCGCCTATGGCAATAATTCCGGCACAAATTGCACCGATTGCAAGTGCGCCGAGCGCAAAGCAACCTATGGATAACAGCCCGACAGCTAAAATTCCGAATGTGAGCAATCCCAGCGAAAGCATACCAAATGAAAAAACGCCTAACGATAATAAGCCGACAGATACAATGCCTTTTGCTTTTAAGCCTACAGCAATTATGCCCTTTGCGTTTTTGCCGATGTGCCATAATGGCAGACCGCATATGGTTCGCTTGCTTTTCTTTTCATATGATGACAATAATGCCAATCTTTTTATCAGAATAACTCCCAACGATTCGTCAGCAGTTATTTGAGGTTCACACGGCTTACTTTCTTCAACATTGTCTTTCAGCAAATAGTCCACAGTGCAGTCGAATAATTCGCTTAGTTTGATAAGCTTTGCGGTTTCGGGATAAGCCGATCCTGATTCATATTTGCTGATGGATTGTCTTGAAACTCCCAACAATTCGGCAAGTTGTTCCTGCGTGTAGTTGTGTTCTTTGCGTAATTTTGCAATTTTATCTCCTGTTGTCATAAAATGAAATCCTTTCTGATATTTAACTTTCTGTAAAATATTTTATCATAATATCAAAAATACAACAAGAAATAGCAAGTTTCTAAATGTAAACTTGCGGTTGCACTTTTGATTCAGGCTATATTTATATGACAAATCCACCGTTTACGCCGAGAATCTGACCCGTGATGAATTTTGCTCTGTCGCTACAGAGGAAAACAGAAGCGTCGGCAATGTCCTTTGGAGTGCCGAGGGTGTTCAGAGGAGTTTCCTCTTTTAAGTCGCTGATAGTTTGTTCGTCAAAGCTTTTCATCATATCGGTCATAATAACTCCGGGACAGATGCAGTTTACTCTGATTCCCGAGAGTCCGACCTCTTTGGCAAGAGCCTTTGTGAGTCCGATTACTCCGGCTTTTGCGGCACTGTAGTGAACCTCACACGATGCGCCGACCTGTCCCCACATTGAGCTGATGTTAAGAATAACTCCGCTGTGATTTTTGAGCATATATCTCTTGAGGGCTTCCTGAGTGCAGTTGAAAACTCCGTCGAGATTTACCCCTGTCATCGCCTTCCATTCGTCAACGCTGATGTCGGTGAATAACTTCTGCTGAGCGATTCCTGCATTGTTGATAAGAACATCAACGTTTCCGACGGTTTTGTCGATGGCGTCAAACATATCGTTTACTGACTCTCTGTCCGAAACGTCTGCCTGCACGGCAAGCGCACCTACCTTGTAGCTTTCGCAGAGAATTTTTGCAAGGTTTTGTGCGCCGTTTTTATTGCTGTTGCAGTGCACAACAACGTTGTATCCTGCTTGAGCAAAAGCAACACAAATGGCTGTTCCGATACCGCCCGAACCGCCTGTAACTAAAACTGTTTTCATATTTAAAACTCCCGAAATTTTGATGTTTACTATATTATAACATTTTCAGATATAAAAACAAGGTATAGCCGTGTGACTATACCTTGTTTATTTGTTTTCAGCCAAATCTGCAATATTTTCAATTATCTCAGCGATTTTGATTTGCTGAGTGTCGGGAAGTTTTTTGAGAGCATTTTCGATTCTGATTTTTGCCTGTGTGTCAGAAGATTTCGTGTCAGGTTCAAAATTCAGAATTTCACAGACCGAAATTTCAAGAGCTGAACAGATTTTATAAAGAGTGTCGATCGTCGGACACTTTTCACCACGTTCGAGCCTGCCGACATATGCAGGATTAATACCCGCTGATAAAGACAAACTTTCTTGACTTACATCTATTTTTAATCTGTATTTTCTTATGTTTGCACCAATTAATTTTGTAAGTTGATTTCTATCCATATTGATAATCCTGCCCTAAAGGTATTTTTATATGTATCTTATTATATAAAATTACAACTATCAATGAACTAAAGTTAGTAAAATATTAACGATAGGGGGTGACAAAATAATACCTAAAGATTATAATATAGACACTATAGTGATTATTTGATGAATGATTATAGTTAATATTATTAAATATGTCGATAAAGTATGAAAAGGGGAGTTAATATGCCAAAAACATCTAAAGGTGCGTTAAGTTTGGTAATGTCAGTAATATGTTATATTATTGCATTTATGACAGTACCGGCATCAAATTCGTTTAAATCAACAAGTGTAACTTTCTATGCAAATGATACCTATTTATCTGAAAAATATACTCGTGGACAGCCAGAATTGATAGAAATTGGTAATATTGTCCTGTGGATTGGTTTGATAACTGGTACAGTATTACTTATTTATGCTATATATTGTTTTGTTACTAACGAGAAAAAAGTATCAGTTGACGATTCGTCACAGACACGAATGTTTGTTGATTGCCCTAACTGTGGTGAAGCTAATACGGCTAAAAATGAATATTGTTTCAAATGTCATCAAAGGATTTCAAGTAGACCTCTTTCACATACAACAGGCAGTAAATGGACTTGTCTTTCGTGTGGTAAAGAAAATCAACCGTATGTAGGTACTTGTGGATGCGGTACGAGAAAACCATAGTGTAGTGAGAATTTTATTAAGAAAAATAGTTAAATAGTATAAACGGCTCAATCGCAATTTGCGGTTGAGCCGTTTGTTGTACATATGCAATTATTTCTTCTTAAATCCGTCTTTTAGGCTTACGCTTCTGTTGAATACAAGGTGTTCGGGTGAGCTGTCCTTGTTATCGGCGCAGAAGTAGCCGAGGCGCATAAACTGGAAGCTCTGCGGAGCTGATGCTGTTTCAAGGCTCTTTTCAACCTTACAATTCTTGAGAATTTCAAGTGAAGTGGGGTTGAGATAATCTAAAAAGTTTCTATCTCCAACATCGGGATCGGGAACGGTGAAGAGGTTGTCGTAGAGTCGCACCTCTGCGTCGGCGTAATTGTTTGCGTCAACCCAGTGGATAGTACCTCTGACTTTTCTGCCGTCAGGAGTGTTTCCGCCTCTTGTTTCAGGGTCATACTCAGCGTAAACCTCAACAACATTGCCGTTTTCGTCCTTCTTACAGCCTGTGCACTTTACAATATATGTGCCCTTGAGTCGAACTTCGTTGCCCGGATAGAGTCGCTGATACTTCTTGATTGGCTCTTCCATAAAGTCCTCAGCCTCGATGAAGCACTCTCTTGAGAAAGTAACCTTTCTTGTGCCGTCCTCAGGGCGGTTAGGATTGTTTTCAACTTCAAATTCCTCAGTTTTGCCCTCGGGATAGTTTGTAAGAACAAGCTTGATCGGGTGAATAACACACATTACACGCTGTGCAGTTTCGTTGAGGTCGTCACGCAGACAATGCTCAAGAAAACTGTATTCAACGATTGAATTTACCTTTGAAACACCGATCTGGTCGATAAATGAACGGATTGCCTTTGGAGTGTAACCTCTTCTGCGAAGTCCGCAGAGTGTAGGCATTCTCGGGTCATCCCAACCGTCTACATAGCTTTTTTCAACAAGCTCACGGAGCTTTCTCTTTGACATAACCGTGTTGTTGATGCCAAGACGTGCAAATTCGATCTGGCGTGGCTTGCACGGTGCGGAAATATTATTGATAACCCAATCGTAAAGCGGACGGTGAGCCTCAAACTCAAGTGAGCAAAGGCTGTGAGTGATGCCCTCAATTGTGTCCTCAATCGGGTGAGCAAAGTCGTACATCGGATAAATGCACCATTTGTCGCCTGTTCTGTGGTGAGTGAGGCGGTTGATTCTGTAGATTACAGGGTCACGCATATTGAAGTTGCCTGATGCAAGGTCAATTTTTGCACGGAGTGTCATTGAACCGTCCTCAAATTCACCGTTTTTCATACGCTCAAAGAGATCAAGACTTTCCTCAATCGGACGGTCACGGAACGGACTCTTTGCAGGAGTCTGAGTGTCGCCACGGAATTCTCTCATCTGTTCAGCGTTGAGTTCACATACATATGCAAGACCTTTTTTGATAAGCTCAACGGCATATTCGTACATCTGATCAAAATACTGTGAAGCGTAGTAGAATCTGTCGTCCCAATCGAAACCGAGCCACTTGATGTCCTCTTTGATAGCGTCAACATACTCTACATCTTCTTTGGTAGGGTTTGTGTCGTCCATTCTGAGGTTGCAGATTCCGCCGAACTTTTCAGCAGTGCCAAAGTCGATGCAGATAGCCTTTGCGTGTCCTATGTGAAGATAGCCGTTAGGCTCGGGAGGAAAACGTGTGTGAACCTTTTTACCCTCGTACTTACCGCCTTCGGCAATATCCTCTTTTATAAATTCGTGAATGAAGTTGCCCTGAGTGACCTTTTCATTTTCAACTTTTTTTATTTCTTCAGCCATAAAAACTGTCCTTCCGTATAAATATATCGAGCTGATTTGCAGGTGCGAGTATCCGTCTGAAATCGGCTGTTATATCGGTAATATTTGTCAAGAGCAGTGCCCTTGTCCTGCAAAACGCAGAAATAATGCTTTATTGTGCGAGAATTTCAAGACCCTTTTCAAGACGTGCAAGAGATTCTTCTCTGCCGAGAATGTCAAGAATTTCAATAGCGCCGCCCGGTGTAACTGTCTTTCCTGCGGCGGCAATTCTTACAGGCCACATAACCGTGCCGTTTTTGAGTTCTTTTTCAACAGCCATATTGATCAGGCAGTCGTGAATCGCTGTGCTTGTCCACTCAGGGAGTGCTTTTAAGCGGTCATAAGCTTCTTTGAGCACAACAGGAGCATTCTCAAGATTTGTCTTGCTCTTTTTGTTAACAAACAAGTCTTTTTCGTATTTCGGCAATTCTGCAAAGAAGTCGATCATCTCAGGAATCTGTGTGAGCTGAGTTGTGCGCTTCTGAAGAATTTCTGCGAACTTTTCAAAAGGCATTTCTTTGTCGCCGAATACTTTTTTATAGTACGGCATTGCAACCTTTGTGAATTCTTCGGCTGTCATAGCTTTGATGTATTCGCCGTTGAACCACGAAAGCTTGTCGTAGTCGAATACTGACGGTGACTTGCTGATTCCGCTTACGTCGAATTCCTTTTCGAGCTCGGCAAGAGTGAAGATTTCCTGATTATCCTTAGGACACCAGCCCAAAAGTGCGATGTAGTTGATGATAGCTTCAGGAAGATAGCCTTCGTCGATCAGGTCATAGAAACCTGTTGCGCCGTGACGCTTTGAAAGTTTTGAGATGTTGCCTTCTTCATCTTTGCCCATGATGAGCGGGAGATGAATATATGTCGGAATTTCCCATCCGAATGCTTCGTAAAGAAGATTGTACTTAGGTGTTGAACTTAAATATTCGCAACCTCTTACGACGTGAGTGATTCCCATTGTGTGGTCGTCGATTACGTTTGCAAAGTTGTATGTCGGATAGCCGTCAGTCTTGATGAGAATTTGATCCTGTAATTCAGTGTTTTCAACAGTGATCTCACCGAAAACTGCGTCTGTGAATGTTGTGCTTCCTTCAATCGGCATCTTTTGGCGGATAACATAGGGTACGCCCTCTGCTAAAAGTCTGTCGATTTCTTCTTGAGGAAGGTCACGGCAGTGTCGGTCATATCCTCCGCCGATGTTGTCGCTCTGAAGCTTTTCAAGGCGTTCCTTTGTGCAGAAGCAACGGTAAGCCTTGCCTTCTTTGATAAGTTGTTCAGCGTAGGGGAGATACATTCCTTTTCTTTCGGATTGGACATAGGGTCCGAAATCTCCGCCGATGTCAGGACCTTCGTCATGCTTGAGTCCTGCAAGAGTCATTGTATTGTAAATTACATCGACCGCACCTTCAACAAGGCGTTCACGGTCGGTGTCTTCAATTCTGAGAATAAATTTTCCGTCTTGTGATTTAGCAACAAGATACTCATAAAGAGCTGTTCTGAGGTTGCCTACATGCATAAATCCTGTAGGGCTCGGAGCGTATCTTGTGCGGACTGTATTGTTAGCCATTTAGTTCACTCTCCCAAAAATACTTATACTTAATTAGTATATCATATGTATCGTGATATTTCAATTGTTTTTACTGTCGGAGATGAGAATAAAATCAGGCACAAAGCAGAAGCTTTGTGCCTGTAAATTGATTTCTTAGTATATTATAGATATTATTCTTTCTCTGAGTTCGATTTCACCCTCAAGAACAGGTGAGTCTGTCGGAACGTCCAACATAGATACTCGGCGTTCCAGATAATCTCTTAGAACTCTTTCTTCATCGGTCGGTAAATTACCTTCTTCTATCATATCACAGATTACGGACATAAGGTCTAAATCTGTTTGTTTATCGTCTATGATTTCAGTAGCATCAGTTTTCTGATATTTCCTTAAAATAGTCAGAGCCAATAAATCGTTTGTATCTCTTTCTTCAAGTTTTTTATTATCATATTCAATTTGTTGTTGAATTACATCATCGGTTTGAACATCAATGTTTTCCTGTGTTGCGGTGACCTCAGTTGAATTATCATTTATAGCGTTTGCTATAAATAAACTCGCACCAGCCACTGAAAATATAAGTACCAGTGAGCAAATAATTATAAAAGGTTTTCTTAATTTTTTCATAAAAAATCCTCCTTGGTAATAAATTTATCAAAGTAACAATATTTTACAATAATATTATAAAGGTATTTAGGATATATTGTCAATATTTTTTTAGTGAATTACTGTCGGAGATAAGAATAAAAACGGAGTCGTAATGACTCCGTTTTGTTCGTTGGTAACGTTTGTTTCGGACAAATGCGTTACCCCACCTTTTTAAAAGTGAAAGTTGTGACTTCTGTGCCGTAATCGAATGTAAATGTCAGCGTTGAGTTTTCGTAAGTCAGCTTGTGCGATTCGCCGTTTAATTCAATGTCAACCGATGTGTCATTGAAGGTATAGGTCGTTTCGTGAGTAACTCCTGCAAGAGTCAGACGACAATTTCCGTTTTCCTCAAACACAAGGCTGAACTTGTTTTCCTCAAGTTCAAGCTCCTCGTATTTAACGGTTTCGCCGTTGATACAGGCTGTTGAAGGCACCCACTCGCCTACAAGCTGAGAATTTTTGTTTTCACCGCAACCCGAAAACGCAAACACAGCCAAAAGTACACAAATAATGAAAAGAGTATGCTTTTTCCACATAAGTATGTACCGTCCTCATAATTGTACTTTCATTTTACTATTTTATTACAGTTTAGTCAAATTTATTTTTATTCTTTTCCGTTTATGATAGGTGTAAGATGTGTGAAATGTTATGCTTGGACATAAATTAACGTGAAAAATAAGGTGATTTATTAATATTAATTGAAAATCTACAAAGTCAAAATCTTATTTTACAATGATTTTACGCTCAAAAAATTAATTTGTTATACGCTAAATATCGTGTTTGAAATACAACTGCATACTTGTTAAAAGGCTAATCTGTCACCTGAGATAGATTAGCCTTTTGATTTGAAATTTGTCTGCTCGACTGATCATAAAAATACTTTCATTTCTCTGATGTGTTCTTCTTCGGTGTCGAGCATTTTTTTGGCAAGCAGACGAATGTTTGCATCGTTTCCGTCGTAGTTTCGGATATGTTTTGTCATCTTGTTAACGCCCATAGTGTTGCCTTTGATCATCATTTCTGCGATATGCCCTGATGACGGGTCACGCCTGAGGTCACGTTCGGCGGCATATTTTGTCATAGTTTTTGTCATAGGACTTATGTGCTGAACTTCTGCACCACGGTTTTTGAGCATATTGTTTGCACAATGATAAATTTTTCCGTATCTCACAAGCTGTTCGCACAGAACGTGGTCAATACTGCTGTTGCGAACTTTTTTTCTGACACTTGCAATTCCCTGACAGCCCATTTCGGCATTTTGCAGGACGTAGTTGAGCATTTCAACATCGTTAATCATAAAAATCACCTCAGACATATTATTCACGGAAAATTATGTTTTATTCCTGTTGAAAGATTTGAAGTTTTGTGTTTTAATTAATATGGTGATAATTATGATAAAATCAGAACTTAAAACAGTATATCTGCCGTTTCCCGAAAAGGACGACAGAAAAATCTTGATATATGTGCCCGAACATAACGAAGGGGAGATGCTCCCTGTGATTTATATGACGGACGGTCAGAATCTTTTTGATACAAACGCAACTCCCCACGGTAGCTGGGAGGTGATCACTGCCGTTGAAAATGAGATGAAGCAAAGCGGAAAATCAGCCGTAATCGTCGGAATAGACAACGGAAATGAATACCGTGACAGCGAGCTCACGCCTAAATGCATCGGAGAAGTTCAGCTCAGACATCTGCTCAATGATATCTTTACACCGCAGGGTGAGATTTTCGATGATTTTCTGATGAACACGGTGATTCCGTATGTTGAAGAGAATTTCCCTGTAAAGACAGACAGAAAAAACGTTGCCGTATGCGGAAGTTCGTCAGGCGGTTTGATGTCGTTTTTTGCAGGAATCGAGCACCCAGATAAGTTTGGCTTTGTGGGCGCATTTTCTCCTGCATTCCTCTGCTATACCGAAACCGACTGGAGAGCGTACCTTATGCAGAAAATCGGCGTTGATATGCCGTATCTCTACATCTACACAGGTAACGGTGACGAGCTTGAAGAGATGATTTTTGAAAGCGTAGAGATGATGTATGACTTACTGCCCGAAACAGGATACCCCTACGATATGATGAACGAGGTAATACTGTTTGAAAATGAGCACAACGAAAAAGCGTGGAGAGGGATTTTTACTGATTTTCTGCACACATTTTTAAATAAGCAGTGAGCGAGTGCCTCGCACGCAATTTGTGCAGACGGCTTGATATATTGCCCTTTTCCTATAAAGTAAAAAAGCTCCCCGTTTAAGGGGAGCCTTACATATAATGTATTCTTTAATTGAGCAATCAAGCAATGATTTCGCCGTCAACTGTTCCGCCGAGGCTTGCAGCATTTGACTCGTCAGTGTCGATGTGCATTGCAGGAGCGAAGTTTTCGCTTACTCTGATTACAACATCACCGAAAGTTGTTGATCTGCCTGTGCTTTCGCCAACCTTAACAGAAACGATCTGCTTGTCTGCAAGACCGAATTCTTCGGCAGTCTTAGGGTCAAGGTGAATATGTCTTTTTGCAGCGATAACACCGCAAGTGATTTCAACTTCGCCCTCAGGACCAACGAGCTTGCAACCCGGAGTTCCTGCGATGTCGCCTGACTCTCTTACGGGAGCAACTATACCGAGCTTTCTTGCGTCGGTGAGTGAAATCTCAACCTGATCTGCTTTTCTTTCAGGACCGAGGATAGTCATTTTCATTTCGCCCTTAGGTCCTACTACTGTAACTTTTTCAGCGCAGGCAAACTGACCCGGCTGTGAAAGATCCTTTTTGTTTGTGAGTGTTGCACCTTTGCCGAAGAGAGCTTCAAGAGTTTCTTTGGTAATGTGAACGTGATGAGCTGATGTTTCAACCATTACTTTCATTTTGTTAACCACCATTCGTTTGATTTAGCCGTAAGGCTTACACATATATTTTACTACTAAATCTATAAAATTTCAACCTGTTTCAATGGTTTGTATAAAGAAAGGGAAATTTTTATGTATAACACTTGGGAAGAACTTAAAAATGCTTGCGAGCAATGTGAGAAATGCGAACTCTGCAAGACACGTCATAATGTAGTTGTAGGTGTAGGAAACGAGAATGCCGAGGTAATGTTTATCGGTGAAGGTCCGGGAGAAAACGAGGATTTGCAGGGCGAGCCGTTTGTAGGCAGAGCAGGAAAACTCCTTGACAAAATGCTCACCGCAGTTGACCTTGACAGAAACAAGAATATCTACATTGCAAACATCGTAAAATGCCGACCTCCGCAGAACCGTGACCCTAAGCCTGACGAGCAGGAAATGTGCATTGAGTGGCTCAGAGCACAGGTTAAGATGATAAATCCTAAAATCATCGTCTGTCTTGGCAGAATAGCCGCAGGCAGGATTATTAAATCCGATATCAAAATCACAAAAGAGCACGGACTTTGGTTTGAAAAGGGCGGAATCCAGATGATGGCTATGCTTCACCCTGCCGCAATTTTGCGTGATCCCCGCAGAAAGCCCGACGCTTTCGACGATTTTCTGAAACTTCGTGACAAAATCAACGAAATTTGTGACCATACATTTTAAGTTTGGGGAGATAGGTCGGACGTAGCAGAAACGTCGGTTGCCCAACCGTAAACTCGATATGTCGGTGACTGCTACATTTGTTTTAAATAACGTTTTCTGTAGCGTACAACATAGTAGGGACACGGCGTGCCGTGTCCGCAAAAACGCAACCAATATAGCAACTTAACGGTCGGGAAACCGTTGTATAGACTGCACCGACTTATATCCCCGAATTGTGTCCGTCGTCAC
Source organism: Ruminococcus sp. (assembly GCA_036306945.1). Classification (GTDB taxonomy): domain Bacteria; phylum Bacillota; class Clostridia; order Oscillospirales; family Acutalibacteraceae; genus Ruminococcoides. The sequence continues at coordinate 33,884 of JAXJYO010000003.1, forward strand.
GACGGCGAATTGCGTGTCGAGGCACTCGATTGTTTGATATAGCAAAAACCTTTTGGGACGTCTGGGAAGCCGTCCCCTACAAAATTCCAACCGAAAGATTGCTTTTATATTATACGTTTACGGAAACGTAACCGATATATCGACCAAAATGGTTGGGCAACCGACGTATCTGCTATGCCCGACTTGTCTGCCTAAAGTTAAAAACTGCTCAAAGCTAAAAAATTCAAATAAAATATTGATTGAACTGGAAGATTGTGTTATAATACTATAGAATAGGCAAAATATCTGTGAAAGGATAGTTTTTAATGATAAAAGCTAATGAATACCGCACAGTTTCATGCGGTGAGTTAAGAGAAGAAAATATAGGTCAGCAGGTCAAGGTTGCAGGTTGGGTCGAGAATATTCGTGACCACGGCGGTGTAATGTTCCTTGATATCCGTGACCAGTACGGTGTGCTTCAGGTCGTTGTGCACAATGATGAGCTTCTCAAGAATATAAATAAGGAGTGCACTGTCACACTCAGTGGTGAGGTCGTTAAGCGTGACGAGGACACTATCAATAAAAAGATTGCAACAGGTTTTGTTGAGGTTCATACTGATGATATCAGAGTTTTAGGTAAGTGCAAGAATGCGCTTCCTTTTGAGGTTACTACTTCAACTAACACTTCTGAGGAAGTTCGTCTTAAATACCGCTTCCTCGATTTGAGAAATCCTAAGGTTCACAACAACATTATGCTTCGTTCAAATGTTGTGTCATTCCTTCGCTCAAAGATGAATGAAATGGGATTTACTGAAATCAATACTCCGATTCTTTCAACATCATCTCCTGAGGGCGCTCGTGACTACCTCATTCCGAGCCGTAAGCACAAGGGCAAGTTCTATGCGCTTCCGCAGGCTCCTCAGATTTTCAAACAGCTTCTTATGGTTTCAGGCTTTGATAAATACTTCCAGATCGCACCTTGCTTCCGTGATGAGGACGCTCGTGCAGACCGTTCACCGGGTGAATTCTATCAGCTTGACTTTGAAATGGCTTTTGCAACTCAGGAAGATGTTTTCGATGTTGCCGAAGAAGTTTTATACGAAACATTCAAGAAGTTTTCAGATAAAGAGGTTTCAAAGCCTCCGTTTGCCCGTATTCCGTATGCTGAAAGTATGGTTAAGTACGGCACAGATAAGCCTGACCTCAGAAACCCGCTTTTAATCGTTGAAATCAGCGATATGTTCGTTGAAACTGACTTTGCTCCGTTTAAGAAAAAGACAGTTCGTTCAATCAACGTTCCTGATGCGGCAGGTCAGAGCAAAAAGTGGTTCAAGAAGATGGAAGAGTACGCTCTTTCAATCGGAATGAAGGGTCTTGGCTACGTTAAGGTAAGAGATGACCTCACTTTTGACGGCCCTATCGACAAGTTCCTCAAAGAGGGCGACCGTGAAGAACTCATCAAGAGAAATAACTCTAAGGCTGGCGACGTTATCTACTTCATCGCTGACACAGCCAAGGACGCTCCTAAGCTTGCAGGTCAGATCAGAACTGAGGTTGCTAAGCGTCTTGACCTTATCGACACAAGCAGATTTGAACTTTGCTTCATCGTTGACTTCCCAATGTACGAACGTGACGAGGAAACAAATCAGATCATCTTTACTCACAACCCATTCTCAATGCCGCAGGGCGGACTTGATGCGCTCCTCAACAAGGATCCGGAAGAGATTCTTGCATATCAGTACGACATCGTTTGCAACGGTGTTGAGCTTTCATCAGGTGCAGTTCGTAACCATGACATCGAGATTATGAAAAAGGCATTTGAAATCGCAGGCTATACAGAGGATGACCTCAAGGCTAAGTTCTCTGCGCTCTACAACGCATTCCAGTATGGTGCACCGCCTCACGCAGGTATGGCACCGGGCGTTGACAGAATGATAATGCTCCTCACAGAGGAAGAAAATATCCGTGAGGTAATTGCATTCCCGATGAACTCAAATGCTCAGGATCTGCTTCTCGGCTCACCTGGTGAGGTTACAGAGCAGCAGCTCAGAGAAGTGCACATAAAATTAAGATAACTATGCGTTTCGGGACGTGTGGGAACCCGTCCCTACGGGATAATTGTAGGGACGGCATCCCTGACGTCCCGTAATACTTTACAAAGGATGGTTTTTATGGTAACAAGAGAAGATGTTGAAAACATTGCATTGCTTTCAAAGCTTTTTGTTCCCGAAGAGGAGCTTGACAGCCTTACACAGTCAATGCAGGAAATTATAGATTTTGCAGATGAAATCAACAATGCTCCGTCAAGCGACGAGGCATTTGACAATATCAACAACCTGTCAAACGTGTTCCGTGAGGACGAGGTAGTTGAGTCATACAGCAGTGAGGAAATCCTCAAAAATGCCCCTGAACAGGCTGAGGATCACTTCCTTGTAAGAACCAGAGAGTAAGGCGGTGTAATAATGGGTACAATTTCAAAAATTCACGAGATGCTTACCACAAAGCAGTGCTCATGCACCGAGCTTACAAAAAGCTATCTTGAAGAAATCGAAAAGTCAAACGGCGAGCTCAACGCTTATGTAAACGTAACAGGCGATGAGGCTCTTAAAACTGCCGAGGCTGTTGACAAGAAAATCGCATCAGGCGAGGAAATCGGACTTCTTGAGGGCGTTCCGATGACGCTCAAGGATAACCTTTCAACAAAGGGCATCGAAACGACCTGCTGTTCAAAGATTTTGACCGGCTACAAACCGATTTATAACGCAACTGTATGGGATATTTTACAGGGTCAGAACGCTGTAATGCTCGGTAAGACAAATATGGACGAATTCGCAATGGGTTCTTCCTGTGAAAATTCCTGCTTCGGTGCGGCTGTAAACCCGTTCAATACAAACCACGTTTCGGGCGGTTCATCAGGCGGTGTTGCAAGTGCTGTAGGCGCAAACATTGCGGCTTACGGTCTTGGCTCAGATACAGGCGGATCAATCCGTCAGCCTGCGTCTTTCTGCGGTATCGTAGGCTTGAAGCCGACATACGGCGCAGTTTCACGTTACGGTCTTGTTGCTTATGCAAGCTCACTTGACCAGATCGGCCCTATCACAAAGAGCGTTGAAGATGCTTCTATCGTTTTTGATGCAATTTCACAGTACGACGACAGGGACTCAACTTCAAAGGGCTACAGCGGCAATACTTATTCAACTCTCAACAACGACATCAAGGGAATGAAGATCGGTATCGCAAGAGAATATCTTGACGGTGTGCGTGACGATGTAAAAGAGGCTGTTTTAAAGGCGGCTGAGGTTTATAAGTCACTCGGTGCAGAAATCGTATATTTTGATCTTCCTGCGCTCAAGTTTGCACTCCCTGTTTACTATATCATCGCCTGCGCTGAGGCATCATCAAACCTCGGTCGTTACGACGGTATCCGTTTCGGATACAAGACTGAGCACTACAACGGCACTCACGATATGATCTGCCGTACCCGTTCAGAGGGCTTTGGTGAAGAGGTTAAGCGCAGAATTCTGCTCGGAACTTATGTGCTTTCAGCAGGCTACTATGATGCTTACTACAAAAAGGCTCAGAATTTGAGAGGAACTATCGTAAAGGCATTTAACGATGCTTTTCAGCATTGTGATGTTATCCTTGCACCTACAGTTCCTATGACAGCATTTGAATTGGGACGTGCAGTTTCAGATCCGATTGAAACATATCTCACGGATATCTGTACAGTTCCTGTAAATATCGCAGGTCTGCCGGGCGTTTCGGTTCCTTGCGGATTCAACGCAAAGGGTATGCCGATTGGTATGCAGCTTATCGGCAAGAGCTTCGGTGAGGCTGAAATTCTCAATGCCGCTTACAAATATCAGCAGGCTGCAGGAGAAAACTTCAAGGATACAAAGTGGGGTGTAAAGCTGTGAAATACGAATTAGTTGCGGGTTTTGAAACCCACATTGAGCTTTCAACAAAAACAAAGATTTTCTGCGGCTGTACAACTCAGTTCGGCGGAGAGCCAAACAGCCATTGCTGTCCTGTGTGTATCGGACTTCCGGGCACACTTCCAAAACTCAACAAGCAGGCTGTAAGATATGCAATTATGGCAGGTCTTGCAACTCACGGCGAAATTGCGGAAATCTCAAAAATGGACAGAAAAAATTACTGTTATCCTGACCTTTCAAAGGCATATCAGATTAGTCAGCTCTATGCTCCGCTTTCAATCGGCGGTTATGTGGAGCTTTCAAACGGCAGAAAAATCAGACTTCATCACATTCACATCGAAGAGGACGCAGGAAAACTTATACATCAGCACGGTGACACATATGTTGACTACAACCGTGGCGGTGTTCCGCTTATCGAAATCGTTTCCGAGCCTGATATCCGTTCAATTGACGAAGCAAGAGAATATGTTGAAAAACTTCAGCAGGTTATGAGATATATCGGTATTTCCGACTGCAAAATGCAGGAGGGTTCAATGCGCTGTGACGTTAATATTTCTGTTCGTCCACAGGGACAGGAGGAATTCGGTACTCGTACGGAAATCAAAAATATGAACTCGATCAACAACATCTGCAAGGCTATGGAATATGAGTATGAGCGTCAGGTGGATCTGATTGAGAGCGGCGGAAAGGTTGTTCAGGAAACACTGCGCTATGATGATGCGACAAACACAACATCATCGATGAGAAGTAAGGAAGACGCACACGACTACCGTTACTTCCGTGACCCTGACCTTGTTACTATCCACGTTACAAAGGAAGAGGTTGAAGAGATCAAGGCTACACTTCCTGAGCTTCCTGCTGACAAGTGCAAGAGATATATTGACGAGCTTGCAATTCCTGAAAAGGACGCACAGCTTCTTACAAAATACAGAAACATCAGCGAATATTTTGACAAGGCTTGCGAGGGTGTCAAGTCACCTAAGACAGTTTCAAACTTCATTATCGGACAGATTTTCAGCAGAGTTGAAACTGAGTCTGACAAGGAGATTTTTGACGTTGCAGTTTCGCCTGAACAGCTCAATGAGCTTGTAAAGCTTCTTGACAGCGGAAAGATTCGCAACAACCTTGCAAAGTCAACTCTTGAGAAGATGCTTGATACAGGCAAGGGTGCGCTTGAGTTCATCAGCGAAAGCGATATGGGCGGACTTGACGAGAACACAATGATCGAGCTTTGCAAGCAGGCAGTTGAAAGCAATCCTAAGGCAGTTGAAGATTACAAGAACGGCAAGGAAAAGGCTATCAAGGCTATGGTTGGATTTGTAATGAAGAACAGCCGTGGCAAGGCAGATGCTACAGCGGCAGAAGCTAAGATTAAGGAAATCATAGGTTGATTTAAGAGTGGCGGTATCGCCGAATGAATAAAGATATATAACGTTATTATAGGGACGACCGCTGTGTCGTCCCTAATGCAACCAATACATAAATGTAATTATTTGGCAAAAGCGTTTTATATAATAAAGAACATATCTACCCAGAGGTAAAAAATGAGAACAAATTTAAAATACGCTTCGGTGCTTGTGCTTGTAAGCATTGTAATCTCGGTTTTGTCACTGTACGAAGACGTTATGACGGTCATTCTGCCGTCGTGGTCGTATGAGGGTGTGGACCTTTATGTGTATGTTGTGGCTGTAATCGCAGTGGTGGCGGTCATACTCAAGGTGATAACGGCTGTTATCGGACTGAGAGCACTCGGAAAGTATGTGTATGAGAACACAACTGTCAAAAGACTGAAAATTGCTGAGAAGTTTGCTATTGCGCTGGTGGTAAGCGGACTTGCACCTGCATTTATAAAGTTGTATTACGGCAGTGGATTTTCGATATTTGCAATGTTTGATTTGCCGTTTACCATAATTGCAGGACTTGTGTTCATTTTCTGTTCAATGTATGTCCGTGCAGAGTGTATGGCAAATATTGAAGATAATTAAAAATGAGTAAAAAAACCGCAGAGAAATTTTGTTTTCCTCTGCGTTTTTTGCTGTATAGGAAATTGTTCCGAAGCGACGGAGTTGTTATTGTGAATTTTATAGCCTCAGTCTGCAATATCGCTCTGCAAAATCGAGTAGAAAGCAACATCCAGAAATTCGCCGTTAAAGGCTTTGAAGTATTTGCGCTTTATGCCCTCGAATTTAAGTCCGCATTTCTGAGCAACCCTGCCCGAAGCAGGATTCTTTGTTGCGTGGAGGATTTCAAGGCGATTGTATCCGACCTCTTTGAGCAGATAGTCAATTACAGCCGTTGTCGCCTCGCTCATAATACCTTTTCCCCAGAAATCGTAACCAATGCAGTATCCTATTTCGCCTCGCTCGCTGTTGTCGTCTGTGTTAATGCATCCGATACTGCCGATGATTTTGCCCTCAAATTCAATCGCCCAGTTGTAGAAATCCTGTTTTTCGTAGGAATTGCACCAATCATCGAGGACGAATTTGGTAACATCGACAGACTCGTGTGCAGGCCATGTAAGAAAGCGTGTAACCCTCTCATCGTTTGCCCAAGTGTCAAACATAGCCTGTGCATCGTCAGGCGTAAATCTGCGAAGCGTGAGTCTTTCTGTTTTTATCGTTTGTGTTCCTTTGTGTGTAAACATTTTTATCAATCCTTTCTAAAAATATCAGATATAAATGGTACCAATAATAAAAACAGTGCAGGCTATAAAAGCATAGCCTGCACTGTGTAGAGCTTATCAAAAATATATAAAATCTGATTTATATACTGCGATAAGGGTGCAACAATGTAAGCCCGCTTCTCTGCATATACATAGCAGGGACGGACTTCATAAGTGCATTGTAAAAACAATCAACACGATTAAACATTGTCACACCTCCAAAAGAAATTTCTTTATTTAGTTTGGTATTATACAACCGATTTCTCAGGTTGTCAAGAAATTTTTTTAATTTTTTACTGTATAGGAAATTGCTCGGTTATGCTCGGGCACAAAACAGTTTTAAAAGATGGTGCTATCTGCACGAATTGCGTGCGAGGCACTCGCTTTTATATGTAGCTGTTTGATTTCAGATAATCTGCGGAGCTCCTTAATGCTTCGATAGTCTTTGTTTCAACCACACAGCGTGCGTTGCAGTTTTTGGCAACAGCCAATCTTTGAGATAGATCAATTTCACCTGTCCCGAGTGTCAGGTGATTTTTTTTGCCCAGACCGTCGTGTATGTGAAAATGTTTGAGTATGAGTCTTTCTGTTTCAAGTATCGGGGTACTCATAAAATCACGTCCTATGCACATTGTTTTTAGCCTATATTATAATCTTATGAAAAATACACGTCAATACAAAATCTATATTTTATTTTACGCCTATTTTACAAATAGAGTGTTATGTTTTTTACAAAAATTAAATAAACTATAACCGTACGAGAAAGTACAAGAAAATTCGACCTCAGAGTCAGAGGTAATGTCACAAGACAAATTTAAGGAGATTTACGAAATGAAAAAAGTAATCAAGAAAATCGCAACATTAGCAGTAGTTTCAGCATTGACAGCAACAATGTTTGCAGGTTGCGGCGGTTCATCAGAATCATCAAATGCATCAGGTACATCAGCAGAAAGCACTGCATTTGACACAAGTAAGGAAATCACAGTAGTAACAAGAGAAGAAGGCTCAGGCACAAGAGATGCATTCGTAGAACTTACAGGTGTGCTTGTAAAAGACGGCGACACAAAGACAGACAACACTTCAGCATCAGCTGTAACAATCAACAGCACAGAGGCTGTAATCACAAACGTAAAGGATAACGATGCAGCAATCGGTTACATTTCACTCGGTTCACTCAACGACACTGTTAAGGCAGTAAAGGTTGACGGCGTTGAAGCAACAGCAGAAAATGTTAAATCAGGCGACTATGCAATCAGCAGACCGTTCAACATCGCTTACAAGGGCGAACTCAGCGAAGTAGCTCAGGACTTTGTTGACTTTATCTTAAGTTCAGTCGGTCAGCAGGTAATTTCTGACGAAGGTTATGTATCAGTTGAAGAAGGAGAAACTTACAGCGGTTCAAAGCCTGAAGGCAAAATCACAATCGCAGGTTCATCATCAGTTTCTCCTGTAATGGAAAAGCTCGCAGAGGCTTACAAGGTAGTAAACACAAATGCAGAAGTTGAAATTCAGACATCTGACTCATCAGCAGGTATGCAGGCTGCAATGGAAGGCACTTGCGACATCGGTATGGCTTCCCGTGACCTCAAGGACGAAGAAGCAGAATCACTTACACCTGTAACAATTGCAAAAGACGGTATCGCAGTAATCGTAAATCAGACAAACACTTGCGATGACCTCACAGTAGATCAGATCAAAGCAATCTACACAGGCGAAACAACAATCTGGAGTGACATCATTAAATGAGAACACTGAATATCAGAGAAAAAGCAATGCAGGGAGTTTTCTTCCTGACAGCTATCACAAGTATAGCGGCAGTTGCAATAATCTGTATATTCCTGTTCTGGAACGGTGTTCCGGCAATGGCTGAAATAGGTTTCTTCGATTTTGTAGGCGGTCAGAAATGGTCGCCTACAAACGTGCCTGCAAGCTATGGAATATTCAATATGATTATTGCAAGTATCTATGTAACAGCAGGAGCTATAGTGATCGGTGTGCCGATAGGCGTGCTTACAGCAGTATTTCTTGCAAGATTCTGTCCTGCTCCGATATATAAATTTCTTAAACCTGCAACTGAACTGCTTGCGGGTATTCCGTCTATAGTCTACGGTTTCTTCGGACTTATGGTAGTAGTGCCGTTTATCCGTGAAAACTTCGGAGGAGACGGTTCAAGCTGGCTTGCGGCGTCAATCGTGCTCGGAATTATGATTCTTCCTACCATAATCGGAGTTTCGGAGTCTTCAATCAGAGCCGTGCCCGAAAGTTATTACGAGGGTGCGCTTGCACTCGGCGCAACAAAGGAAAGAAGTGTGTTCAGAACTGTCCTTCCTGCGTCAAAGTCAGGTGTGCTTGCAGGCATAGTTCTCGGTATAGGCAGAGCATTGGGCGAAACAATGGCGGTTGTGCTCATCGCAGGCAATAAGGTTCAGATTCCCGACAGCCTCACAGACGGACTGCGAACACTCACGGCTAATATCGTACTCGAAATGGGATATTCAACAGGTCTGCATCGTCAGGCACTCATCGCAACAGGCGTGGTGCTGTTTGTATTTATCTTACTTATCACAATTTCAATGCAGGCTATAAAGAGCAGAGGAGAGAAAAATGGCTGATAAATCATCTATCAAGGCGATAAATAAAGTTACCTTCAGACAGAGGCTTATTGCGTACAAAAGAAAGCCCCTCTCCTTGCTTATGCTCATACTTGTTGCAGTTGCCGCAGCAATTTCGGCAGCAGCACTTATATTCATTATAGCCTATGTACTTATAAAAGGTGTGCCTAATCTTACACCCGAACTTTTCTCGCTTGAATACAACAGTGACAACGTTTCGTGTATGCCTTCAATCATAAATACGGTAGTGCTCACTCTTATGACTCTCCTTATTGCAGTACCTTTCGGAGTGGGTGCGGCTATTTACCTTGCAGAATATGCAAAAAAAGGCAATAAACTTGTGAAAATCATCAGAACAATGGCTGAAACACTTGCAGGAATTCCTTCAATTGTTTACGGTCTTTTTGGTATGCTGTTTTTTGTGTACGCTCTCAAATGGGGATACTCCCTGCTTGCAGGTTCATTTACTTTGGCTATAATGGTTCTCCCTACAATTATGAGAACTACCGAAGAAGCACTTCTTACAGTGCCCGACTCATACAGAGAGGGCAGCTTCGGTCTTGGCGCAGGAAAGCTGAGAACGATTTTCAGAATAATTCTTCCGAGCGCAATGCCCGGAATTCTTGCAGGTGTAATTCTGGCTGTTGGCAGAATCGTAGGCGAAACTGCGGCACTTCTCTACACCTATGGCTCGGCAACAGGTTATGCAGCCTCACCGATGAGTTCGGGACGTTCCCTTGCAGTGCATATGTATGTTCTTGCGAATGAGGGACTTCACACGGATCAGGCTTGGGGTACAGCTGTGGTGCTTGTGGCACTTGTTTTCGGAATCAACACATTATCAGCATTTATTGCTAAAAAACTCGGCAGTAAGAAAGGATAAGTAATGGATAAGTTTTCTATAAATAATATGAATCTGTATTACGGGAATTTTCACGCACTCAAAAACGTGAATCTCGGTATGCAGAAGAACAAAATCACAGCGTTTATCGGTCCTTCAGGTTGCGGTAAGTCAACACTTCTGAAGTCGCTCAACAGAATGAACGACCTCGTTCAGGGCTGTAAAATTACAGGCGATATCAGACTTGACGGTGAAGATATCTACGGTGATATGGATATAAATATCCTCAGAAAACGTGTGGGAATGGTGTTTCAGAAGGCTAATCCGTTCCCTATGAGTGTTTACGACAACATCGCATTCGGCCCTCGAACTCACGGCATCAAGAAGAAAAGTGACCTTGACCAAATCGTTGAGGAATCTCTCAGAGATGCGGCAATCTGGGACGAACTCAAGGACAGACTCAAGAAGAGCGCACTCGGACTTTCAGGCGGTCAGCAACAGCGACTCTGCATTGCAAGAGCACTTGCAGTCAAGCCGGAGGTTCTTCTTATGGACGAGGCAACATCGGCGCTTGACCCGATTTCAACAGGCAAAATCGAGGAGCTTTGCCTCAAGCTCAAGCACGATTACACTATAATTATGGTTACTCACAATATGCAACAGGCTTTGCGTATTTCAGATAACACAGCATTTTTCCTGCTTGGTGAGATGGTTGAATACGACAAAACAAATTCGATTTTCTCCTCACCAAAGGACAAACGCACCGAAGAATACATTACGGGAAGGTTCGGCTAATGAGAGAATATTTTGATACAGAACTTGCAAACCTCAACAATCAGCTTATCGGTATGGGAACGCTTGTTGAAAATGCAATCAAAAACACGATTGACATTATCGTAAGCGGAAACACCGATGGACTTGAAAAAGCAAGGGAAAACGAAGAACTTATAAATTCGGCTGAAAAGAAGATTCAGAACCATTGTCTTAGACTTCTTCTTCATCAGGCACCTGTTGCACAGGATCTGAGATATGTTTCGTCTGCGCTCAAGATGATTACAGACCTCGAAAGAATCGGTGATCAGGCGATAGACATTGCCGAAATGGCACAGTATATCAAGAATCAATCAAATATGGTGCATATGACCCATATTGCTGAGATGGCATCACAGGCATCTGAAATGGTGACGATGGCAATTGATGCATTTGTAAAGAAAGACATCGAACTTGCAAAAACAGTGAGCAGACGTGACGATGTAATTGATGAACTGTTTGACAGGGTGAAAGCGGAAACAGTTGAAATCATTCACAACAACAAAGAACTCGGCACAGAAGCTATTGACCTTATGATGATAGCAAAATACCTTGAAAGAATCGGTGACCATGCGGTAAACGTTGCCGAATGGGTTTCATTCTCCATCACAGGAAGCCGTGACTTTTAGCTTTGGGCAGACAGGTCGGACGCAAAAGAAACGTCAGTTGCCCAACCGGTTAGTCGATAAATCGGTTACTGCTACATTTCTTTTAAATAACGTTTTCTGTTAATTGCAGGAATCGGATTCCCTGATATAATCCCTTTAAACACAACTAACATTTCATTTTAACGATAGGGAAACCACACACATTAAAAACATTTATGTGATAACAAATCCTTTAAATTTTAAAACACCTGTGTTATAATGGTATTGAAATTACAAAAACAGGAGTAACAAAAATGCTGATTTATATAGTTGAAGACGATACAGACATCAGAGAACTTGAAACTTATGCCCTTAAAAACAGCGGATATGATGTTCAGAGCTTTTCCGAAAGCAAAAGCTTTTTCAGAGCCTGCACCGCAGAACTTCCGCAACTTGTTATACTCGACGTTATGCTTCCGGACTTTGACGGCTTGTCAGTCCTTGAAAAACTCAGACAGGACGCAGTCATAAAATCTATCCCTGTTATCCTTGTTACCGCAAAGACAAGCGAAATGGATAAAGTCAAGGGGCTTGATATGGGCGCAGATGACTATATAACAAAGCCTTTTTCGGTGCTTGAACTCATTTCAAGAGTGAGAGCTATCCTGCGCAGATGTTCTTCTGACATCAAACAGGAGGTAATCACTCTCGGCGGAATCGTGTTTGACGATTCAAAACACATCGTAACAAGCGACGGAGAACCCTGCACACTCACTTTCAAGGAGTATGAACTTTTGAAATATCTCCTCAAAAACAAGGGAATGGCACTCACCCGTGAAAACATCATTCTCAATGTGTGGGGCTACGATTTTGAAGGCGAAAGCAGAACCGTGGATATGCATATCACAACCCTCAGACAGAAGCTCGGAAATTGCGGAAATCTCATCAAAACCGTGCGTAATGTCGGCTACAAGGCGGGTGAGTAAGGGTTGAAACTTCGTAAAAGATTGTTAAAAAGATTTGCCGTCATTGCAATGGTGTCCATTTTGCTGACGGCTGTTTTTACTACAGGGGCATTCTGGTTTGTTTTTGCAAATTATGAAGAGTCCAACCTCAAAAGTTTTGGTCAGGTGCTTGCAACGGCATACAATACCAACAGCGACTCGGCACTTGAAAACAAATATGATTACGGTAATATACGAGTGACCCTCATTGACTCAGACGGCAACGTACTGTTTGACAACACTTCCGTTGATAAGAGCACTTTGCAGAATCACAGTGATCGCCCTGAATTTGTTCAGGCTCTGCAAGAAGGAGAAGGCACAAGCAACAGAATGTCCGAAACCTTCAACAGCACAACATATTATTACGCTGTGAGAACAGATGACGGCAATGTACTTCGAGTTTCAAAGACGGTCGAAAGTATGCTCGGCGTGTTTATGCAGATTTTCCCGACTATAATCATTATTATAGCGGTCGTGTTTGTAATTTGCGTGGCTATGTCAAGACATTCGACAAAAAGACTTGTTGAGCCGATTGAAAATATGACTTCAAACAACGAAAACACCCCTTATGTTGAGCTTGAACCGCTGACAGAAACGATCAGCAGTCAGCGAAAGGAAATCAGAAGTCAGATCAAAAAGCTCCAGCTTGAAAAAGATAAAATCGACACGCTTATTCAGAATATGTCAGAGGGATTTATTCTGATAGATATGGATAAAAACGTGCTGATGATAAATCATTCTGCAACAAAGTTTATCGGAGCCGATAAAGATGCTATAAGCGGGGGAAGCATAAACGAGTATTCCCACAATGAAACAGTAATCGACTGTGTTGAAAGTGCGCTGAGCGGTATAGGAAAAAGCGGTGATATGACGATCAAAGGCAGAATTCTTCAGATCATTACCAACCCCGTTTATTCAAACGGCAGACAGAACGGTGTAATTTGCCTGATGATTGACGTTTCAGCTAAGAAAAAGGCTGAAAAAATGCGCCGTGAGTTTACTGCAAACGTAACCCACGAGCTTAAAACACCGCTTACATCAATTTCGGGATATGCCGAAATCATAGCAAGCGGACTTGCAAAACCCGAGGATATTAAGGGGTTTGCCGGCAAGATTCAGAAGGAGTCGGGACGACTTCTTTCGCTCATCGGTGACATTATGGAGCTTTCAAAGCTTGACGAGAAATCTTCCGATGAAGATTTTACCGAAGTTGACCTTTCGGGAGTTGCTTATGAAGTTGCAGAAGATTTGCGCTCAAATGCTGAGAAAAGCGACATAAAAATCATCGTAGAGGCTGAAAAGACCATCATAAGCGGAATTCGCAATCAGCTTTATGAGCTTATCTATAACCTATGTGACAATGCGATAAGATATAATCTCCCTCACGGAAACGTGAAAATATCTGTAAAGAATTGCGCTGACAGTGCTGTTATCAAGGTTTCTGACACCGGAATAGGAATTCCCGAAAAGCACCACAAGAGGATTTTTGAGAGATTCTACAGGGTTGACAAGAGCCGTTCAAAAGAAACCGGCGGAACAGGTCTTGGACTTGCAATCGTAAAGCATATTGCAGAATTCCACGGCGGCAATGTAACCCTCGAAAGCAGTGAATGTGGCACAACCTTCACCGTTTTTTTACCTTTTTTAGCTTTGGGCAGATAGGTCGGGCGTAGCAGAAACGTCGGTTGCCCAACCGTAAACTCGATATGTTGGTAACTGCTACATTTCTCTTAAATAACGTTTAGTTCATAAATATTTGATATATCAAAAATACTTTTCAAAAACAGAGCATTTGTTCTGTAAAACTTTCAAATTTACATTTTCAATTTTCAATTTTAATTTCTCCAACGGTCGGGAAACCGTTGTTATAGGTTAAACCGACTTATATCCTCGACTATGGCTAATCTCATCGTTTGTGTTGAGATTAGCTTTTTCTTTTGCAGGTTATTATTCCGAAACGGTCGGGCAGAATAATACTGAACACTGTACGTTCTTTTGTGCATAATATCATCTGAACTCCGCAAGTAATTTATACATAAATAATCTATTTTTACGACTAATTTACGTTCAAATCACGAAACTAATAAACTTTACATAGATTTTACAATTCGTTTACAAAAGCATTACTTAGCTTTTATATTATGGATTTCGTAAAGGAGAGTTTTAGATTTATGGATTTATTTGGGATATTAAAACTGCTTGCCGGTCTTGCGTTGTTTCTCTATGGTATGAATTCTATGGGCGACGGTCTTGAGAAGTTTTCAGGCGGAAAGCTTGAAAGAGCTCTCGAAAAGATGACCAGCAATACTTTCAAGGGCTTTTTGCTCGGTACGGCTGTAACAGCTATTATTCAGTCATCATCGGCAACAACGGTTATGGTTGTCGGCTTTATCAACTCAGGTATAATGAAACTCCGTCAGGGTGTGGGCGTTATCATCGGCGCAAACCTCGGTACGGTAGTCACATCGTGGATACTCAGCCTTTCGGGCATCGAGGGCGACAGCCTTGTAATGCAACTGTTCAAACCCACATCGTTCTCTGCAATTCTTGCATTTATCGGCATTATTCTGCATATGTTCTGCAAGAGCGATTCAAAAAAGAATCTGGCTACGATTTTCCTCGGATTTGCAGTGCTTATGTTCGGTATGGATATGATGAGCGAAGCTGTTGAACCGCTCGCAAATGATCCGACCTTCACAAGCTTCCTTACACTTTTCAACAACCCTGTATTCGGCATATTTGCAGGTGTTGTGCTTACAGCGATTATTCAGAGCTCAAGTGCGTCTGTCGGAATCCTTCAGGCACTTTCATCAACAGGCACGATCTCTTACTCGATGGCTATTCCGATCGTACTCGGTCAGAACATAGGTACTTGCGTAACAGCCCTTATTTCCTGCCTTGGTGCAAAGAAAAATGCTAAACGTGCCGCTTTTGTTCATCTTTATTATAATATTATCGGTGTAACTCTGTTCTGTATTGTTTTCTACGGTGTGAATGTGTTCGTACAGTTTAATTTTATGAACGATATTGTAAATCAGGCTGACATTGCGATAATTCATACGGTATTCAACCTTTTTGAAATTGCAGTTCTTCTTCCTCTTAACAGAGTGCTTGAAAAGCTTGCTTGTCTTACAATTCGTGACAAAGACGAGGTCAGCGACACACCGTTCATTGACGAGCGTTTCCTCAATACACCGGCTGTTGCAACACAGCGTGCTGTTGACACAAGTATAAAAATGGCAAGACTTTCAGAGGGCACATTCCTCGGTTCGCTTGAACTCGTAGGCAATTACGATGAAAAAACTGCCCTGACTATCAGCGAAAACGAAGATATGATCGACACTTATGAAGACGTTATTTCAACATATCTCGTAAAGCTCAGTGCAAAGACATTATCTGAAAAAGACAGTAAAACCATTCAGCTTATTCTCCACACGATCGGAGATTTTGAGCGTATCAGCGACCACGCAATGAACATTGTGAAGGTAGCCAAGGAAATTGACGAGAAAAAGGTTCATTTCTCAACCGAAGCTATGGCAGGTCTTGAAGTTATGATCGAGGCTGTAAAAGAGATCATCAACAATGCAACACTTGCTTTCATTAATAACGATGTTCAGCTTGCAACAAAGGTTGAACCTCTTGAGCAGGTAATCGACAGGCTCAGGGACAAGCTCAAGGAAGCTCATGTAAGACGTCTTACAAACGGTGAGTGCACAATCGAGCTTGGCTTTATCTTCTCAGATCTCATCACGAATATTGAGAGAGTTTCTGACCACTGCTCAAACATCGCAATCGGCGTAATTGAAATCAACAACGACGGATATGAGGCTCACGAGTATCTTCACGAGCTCAAAAATTCCGACGATGTTCAGTACAATGCAGATTACAGAGAGTACAAAAAGAAGTATGCACTTCCTGTATCTGTAAAATAAATTGAATTTGATTTATCAGGGGAACGGCAAACAAGCTGTTCCCCTGAAGTTTTTAAATAACCCCCCCCGACGTGACGTCGGGCGAGTGCCTCGTCGACGTGACGACGGTCACATTTCGGGGAGATAAGTCGGTGTAATCTATGCAACGGTTTCCCGACCGAAACGTAAATTAAAAATCAGAGCATTTCCCTTGTAAAACTTTCAAATTTACATTTTCAATTTTCAATTTTTCCATACGTCCCCTACAAAATTCTCACAGAAAACGTTATTTAAGGGTAATGTAGCAGTAACCAATATATCAACCCAACGGTTGGGCACGAAACGTTTCATCTGGAAACAACCTATCTGCCCAGAGATAAAATACACATAAAATTTATATTTTTTACGAGGAAATTACGGATAAATCACGAAACTTTCAAACTTTACATAAATTTTACAATTCGATTACAAAGGCATTACTTAGCTTTTATATGATGTGTTTCGTAAAGGAGAGTATGAATTTATGGATTTGTTCGGAATTTTGACTTTATGCTGTGGCCTTGCGTTGTTCCTCTTTGGAATGAACACCATGGGCGACGGACTTGAAAAATTTTCAGGCGGAAAGCTTGAAAAAGCACTTGAAAAGATGACAAACAGCACTTTCAAAGGTTTTCTTCTCGGTGCGGCAGTAACAGCAGTTATCCAATCATCATCAGCTACAACGGTAATGGTAGTAGGCTTTGTTAACTCGGGCATTATGAAGTTGCGTCAGGCTATCGGCATTATTATGGGTGCCAATGTCGGAACAACAGTAACAGCTTGGATTTTAAGCCTTTCAGGTATAGAAGGCGACAGCGTTATAATGCAGTTGTTGAAGCCTTCTTCTTTTTCGGCAATTTTTGCTTTGGTCGGAATTATTTTTCTTATGTTCTGCAAAACAGATTCAAAGAAAAACTTGGGTTCAATTTGTATAGGTTTTGCGGTTCTTATGACAGGTATGAGTATGATGAGCGATGCTGTTGAGCCTCTCGCTGATGACCCTACCTTTACAGGAATTCTTACATTGTTCAACAACCCTGTGTTCGGTATTCTCGCAGGCGCTTTGCTTACTGCAATTATTCAGAGTTCAAGCGCATCTGTCGGAATTTTGCAGGCACTTTCTTCAACAGGTACGATTACATATTCAATGGCTATCCCGATCGTTATGGGACAGAATATCGGTACTTGCGTAACTGCGCTTATCTCTTGTATCGGCGCAAAGAAAAATGCTAAGCGTACCGCACTTGTGCATCTCTATTTTAATATCATCGGTACAATTGTAATTTGTGCTTTGTTCTACGGCTCAAATCTGTTCCTGCATTACGGCTTCCTTGACGATGTCGTAAACGAGGCAAACATCGCTGTTATTCACACTGTTTTCAACTTGCTTGCAACAGCTCTTCTTCTTCCGTTTAACAGACAGCTTGAGAAGCTTGCCTATCTTACAATCAGAGATAAGGAGGAAGAGAGCGAAACACCGTTCCTTGACGAGCGTTTTCTCAAAACACCTGCCGTTGCAACACAGCGTGCAGTTGACACAAGTATAAAAATGGCAAGACTTTCAGAGGGTACATTCCTCGGTGCGCTGGAGCTTGTTGATAACTATGATGAAAAAACTGCCCAGACCATAAGCGAAAACGAAGATATGATCGACGCTTATGAAGATGTTATTTCAACATATCTTGTAAAGCTCAGCAGAAAGACACTTTCTGAAAAGGACAGCAAAACCATTCAGCTTATTCTCCATACGATCGGAGATTTCGAGCGTATCAGCGACCACGCAATAAATATTGTAGAGGTTGCAAAGGAGATTGAGGACAAAAAGGTTCATTTCTCAACTGAGGCTATAGCCGGAATTGAGGTAATGGTTGACGCTGTAAAAGAAATCATCAACAATGCGACACTTGCTTTCATCAATAACGATGTTCAGCTTGCAACAAAGGTTGAGCCTCTTGAGCAGGTAATCGACAGACTCAGGGACAAGCTCAAGGAAGCTCACATAAGACGTCTTACAAACGGCGAGTGCACAATTGAACTTGGCTTCATCTTCTCAGATCTCATCACAAATATTGAGAGAGTTTCTGACCACTGTTCAAACATTGCAATCGGCGTTATTGAAATCAACAACGACGGCTATGAGGCTCACGAGTATCTTCACGAGCTCAAAAACTCAGACGACGTTCAGTACAATGCAGATTTCAAGGAGTACAAGAAAAAATACGCACTTCCGGAAATCGCACGTTAATTTTAAAATAGAATTTAGTTAAAAATAACAATTCCTATTCCTGTGCTTATGTCAGGAATAGGAATTTGTATAATTGCATTTTTTATAATTGCGTGGTAAAACAATACAGCTATTGGGTTATATAAATTTATGGGGGTAATTTTATGAAGAAAATCATTAGCATGGCATTATGTGCAGTAATGCTTTTGTCAACAGCAATCGTATCAGCGAATGCGGCAACTACAAGAAAGGTCATTTCAACAGACCCGTATTTTGAACTTGTCGGTGACGAAATTTATGTTCCGGAAAACAAAATTTTGAAATCTGTCTATAATGTCACAGATTCAGACTATAGCTATTTCATCAGACTTGCCGAGTGTGACAACGAAAACAACAGAGTAGAAATCAAATTCACCGATTGTCAGACAAGTGAAAAGTATGTCAATGTGACAACTAAAGAATATTATACATGGTTCGGCTATGGCAGTAGTGCAAGCAGAGGCGAAACTAAAACAACATTCAATAGCGGTGCGTATTATCAGAAAGTCAGAGTAAGAATGTGCGATTTCAAAGAAAAGTACTACAGATTGTCATATAAGAACGGTGAGCTTGTTGAGGAAAGTTACTCTTATTTCCTTGAAAACGGCAATTATTATCATTATGATACGGAACATGGTGAGATGACATTTGATTTTACGAATGTTAAAGGCGTGCAGGAGTCGGGCATGATAATCATAAGCGGAGCAACGATGACAGCTGTAAAGCCTGATAAAGACGGAATGGTCGAATTTTATATAAAGAAAGACCTTGAAAACGGTATTCCCAGCGCAGAGGGAAGCGGAACTCAATATTATAGCAACAGCACTTATTCATTAGTTTTTGGCGGAAATATGAAGATGGGTATGGGCAATATTAATATGGACACAGCCGTAAATGTTAAAGATGCAACTTTGATTCAGAAGTACAGCGCAGATATTGAAACACTGAATGCATTGCAGAAATATTTTGCAGACGTTAATCTTGACGGAAGAATAAACGTAATAGACGCAACAGAAATTCAGAAATACTGCGTAGAAAGCTAAATATTTTATAAAGAAGAAAGCAGGGCGATTTGCCCTGCTTTTGCTTTTGTGGTGTCCGAAAACGAACTAATTAACATCTTCTGCACTTTTTAAACCGAGAATTACACCGAGAGCGATGTGCTGTTGTTTCAGAGATAAGGAACGAAACCCGTTGAGAAGTTCACATTCTTCTTCGGTTAGGCTTGACTGAACAAGCTTGTCAAGCGGCTGACGAATGTCGGAATAGCCGATGATATAGTCAACTGAGGTGTTGAAAATGCTTGCCATATGCATAAGAGTAGAAATGCTCGGCTCGCTTTTGCCTGTTTCGTATGCGCTTATCATCTTTTGCGAAACGTTAAGTTTCAGCGCAAGAGCGATTTGACTCATACCTTTTTCTTTTCTCAGCGATGTAATTCTGTTCATAAAAATTCTCCGAAATTATACTTTATAGGTATAATATTATTACATTTCTATTGACAAAATATACTTTATGAGTATAATTATACTTGTAAATGGTATACAATTATACCATTTAGTTAATAAAAAATAGGAGGATTTTACAATGAAAAAATTAAGCAAACTGACATCGCTCTTTTTGGCGACAATTATGGTACTCGGAGTGCTGACAATCGCACC
>JAXJYO010000004.1:0-17605 GCA_036306945.1 Ruminococcus sp.
TAGAACGCTAGCCTGTCACGCTAGAGGTCGACGGTTCGAACCCGTTCCGGGTCGCCATTTTTTGCCTCTGTAGCTCAGTCGGTAGAGCAGGGGACTGAAAATCCCCGTGTCGATGGTTCGATTCCGTCCGGAGGCACCAATATTTGCGGATGTAGCTCATCTGGTAGAGCGCCACCTTGCCAAGGTGGAGGTAGCGGGTTCGAGCCCCGTCATCCGCTCCATAAACTACACACTTTCGTTTTTCGAAAGTGTGTTCTTTTTTTACTAAAAAATTGCTCGGTTATGGTCGGGCAACCGTTGTGTAGATTACACCGCTTTATCTCCTCGAATTGCGTGTCGAGGCACTCGACCGAATTGCGTGCAAGGCACTTGCTTGACGCAGAAATGACCTCTCTTATCCTTAGTGATAGGAGAGGTCGTTTGGAATTTTCTCGAAATTATTAACCTTTTTGAATTAAAAGTCCCATGTTGGAATATAGCTTGTATCTGCAGATGACAGTTGCTGTGTAAAGCCGTTTAAACCGCTTCTGAACAATTCAGATTTGACCTTTTCGTATTCACGATAGGTGATTTTACGGTTGATTTTTGGAAACTTCTCAGCATCTCCAACAGGCACATACTGGCACATAAGACTAACCATAATCTGATTGCCGTAATGCTTTCTGAGAATTTCGATAACGTCAATACTGTTTCTTGTGTGTGAAGGAAGCACAAGATGACGTACTATTACACCTTTTTTCATCATACCTTCGCTGTCAAACTCAGGAGTTCCGACCTGAAAAATCATTTCCATAATTGCAGAAGTAGCAACGTGGACATAATTAGGCGCAGAGGAATATTTTATCGCCAATGCGTCGTCACTGTATTTGAAATCAGGAAGGTATATGTCAACAAGCCCGTCAAGCAAAGAAAGCGTTTTGGGGCTTGTATAGCCACTGCAATTATATACTATCGGAACAGATGGTTTGTATATGTCAAGACTTTCAGCTACAGCATAGGCATAGTGATCGGCTGTGACTAAATTTATATTGTGCACGCCTTTTTCTTCGAGTTCTTTATAACATTCTGCAAGTTCCCTCGGAGTAATTATTCTGCCTTTGTGCTGTGCGGAAATTTCGTAATTCTGACAATAAACGCATCTCATAGTACATCCTGAAAAGAATACAGTTCCACTGCCGTTTTTGCCGCTTATACAGGGCTCTTCTCCAAAATGAGGTGCTACTCTTGCCACTGAAGGATATGTTCCTGAGTTGCAAAAGCCGTCGCCTTGATGTTCCGTTCTCAATGCATTACACTTTCTTGGACATAAATTACAAATCATATTAATCACCTGAAGTAATTGTAGCATAATTTGCAAAATATGTCGAGATTAAATGCTGAAATCAGTGAGATAGTCCTCGATAATATCTTCGAGGTGACATAATTCAATTTTAAGTTCGTTGCATAAGGAGGCAATTTTTTCAATATCGCTTCGGCTGTCTGTAATACTGTCGATCGATTTTAAAAGAATGTTGCCATCATATGCTTCAATTCCGTATTCTGCGTGTGAACAAAAATTTGCAATACTAATCTTGTATATCAATTCGTACCCTACTCAATTAGTGAAAACCAGTCAAGTTAAATAATATCACCAATTTTCTGATATGTCAATAAAATCGACAAAAATTATCTTGTAATTGTAAAATTTCGTTATATTGCCAAATATTGGGTTAAATTGTGTGCTATTTTATGCTTTAATCACAAGGATAAAATAAGGTAATTTGTTATAAAAGGTCTGTTCTGGAAATTTTTTGATAATTATATATAAAGTTATTGAATTGTATATTTTAATGTTGTATAATTTTAAAGTGTATATTATTACTTGCGGATAATAATGCACTTATCGCTTTTACGTTGAGGGCGATGCAAAATACTCACAAACTTTTTTGAAATTCGTGTCTGTTCAAATCAGGGAGTGCAACGAAATAGGAGTTTTTTATGATTTATGTAGAAAACTTAAGAAAGGAATTCAAAAAAACAGTAAAGGATCCGGGTATCAAAGGCAGTATAAAGTCCTTTTTTAAGCCGAAAAAGGAAATTGTCGAGGCAGTTAAAGATATTTCTTTTAATGTTGAAGAGGGTGAAATTCTCGGATTCATCGGACCGAACGGTGCAGGCAAGTCAACCGTAATCAAAATGCTCACGGGTATTTTGACACCTACATCGGGAAGTTGTTCAATTAACGGAAAAATTCCGCAGAAAGACAGAAAAAAGTATGTAAAAGAAATCGGCGTTGTTTTCGGACAGAGAACACAGCTTTGGTGGGATTTGCCTCTGACCGAAACTTATTCCGTTCTCAAAGAGATTTACGAGGTTGAGGACAGTAAGTTCAAAAAACGTATGGATTTTCTGAATGAAGTGCTTGAACTTGATGATTTTATCAACAGCCCTGTGCGTACTTTATCTTTGGGTCAGAGAATGAGAGCTGACATTGCGGCATCACTTTTGCACAGTCCAAAGGTTCTTTTTCTTGACGAACCGACTATCGGACTTGACGTTGTTGTAAAGGACAACATCAGAAAGGCTATTGCAAAAATCAATGCCGAGGAGAACACAACGGTAGTTCTTACAACTCACGACCTTGCCGATATCGAAACGCTTTCAAAACGTATTGTAATGATCGACAAGGGAAGCAAAGTGTTTGACGGTAAAATCAGTGACCTTAAAGAAAAGTACGGTCAGATGAGAGAACTTGCGTTTGTAAGTTCAGATGAAAAGGCTCTTGATATGTTAGGCTATGCCGAAAAGTTCAATCTTTCAGGCGATGACCTTTTCGCCGAAAGTGACGGTTCAAGATACACTGTAAGGTTCAACAGTGCACTTGTTCCCGTAAGCGATATGTTATCATATACGCTTGATAAAATAAATGTTAAAGATATCAACGTCAAAGACGCAGATATTGAGGAGATTATACGTCGCCTCTACAAGGAGGGAGTGAAATAATGGGCAGAAAGCTTAGAATTTACACTCCGTTCATCAATGCAGGTATGCAGGAAATGTCTACCTACAGAGCAAACTGGATCTTTTACATACTCGGTGATGTTCTCTCTTGTTTTGTGTCTTTCTTTGTATGGATAGCTGTTTTCAATTCAAACGGCGGAGAAGCTTTTATGGGCTTTGACAAGGGAGATATGGTTGTTTATATTTTTGTGTCGTTTCTTACCGGCAAGATTATAAGCAGCGGCGGAACATATAACATCGGTGAAGAAGTAAAAGACGGCTCGATTGCAATGCGAATGATAAAGCCCATAAGCTATAATGCTACGTTTCTTTTTCAGGAAATCGGCAACAAACTTATGGAAATAGGAATGTTGATAATTCCGCTTGTTGCAGGAGTTGAAATTTACCGTTACTTTGTAGCCGGTTCTCTCCAGTTTGACATTGTAAAGTTATTGCTTTATCTTTTGTGCTGTGTGCTCGCATATCTTATTAACTTTTATTTCAATATATGTTACGGTTTCACAGCGTTTATATTCAAAAACCTTTGGGGCTCAAATATGCTTAAAAACTGTGTTGTCGGATTCCTTTCGGGTTCGGTAATTCCGCTTGCATTTATGCCGGAGGTTATCAGAAATGTTCTTACATTTTTGCCGTTTTCTTCACTTTCGTATACACCTGTAATGATTTATATGGGAATGTACAGCGGTGTTGAAATTCTGTTTTATATAGGACTTCAGATTTTATGGTGCATAGTATTCCTGATACTTTCAAAGGTCATCTGGAAATGTGTTATCAATCATCTGTCTGTGCAGGGAGGTTGATGATATGTTCAGAGAAATTAAGAGAGCGTTAAAAATGCACCGTATTTTCATTGCTCAGGAACTTAAAAGAATGATGGAATACAAGGGTGACTTCCTGACAGGTGTTATCGGATTTCTTATTACACAGCTTTTCAATGTGCTGTTTTTGGCGATTATATTCAGTCAGATTCCCACTCTTTCGGGCTGGACTTTCAGTGAAGTAATGTTTATTTACGGCTTTTCACTTTTGCCGAAAGCCATTGATCATTTGTTTTTTGACAATCTTTGGTCTGTCGGTCACTTTATAGTCAGAAAAGGCGATTTTGATAAGTATCTTACACGTCCGATAAATCCGCTTTTCCACGTTATGGCTGAAAAATTTCAGGTAGATGCTTTTGGTGAGCTTCTTGTTGGAATTTTGCTTATTGCTTATTCTGTACCGTCGCTTAGTATTGAGTGGAGTGTAATCAAGGTTTTGCTTGTGATAGTCGCGATTATTTTTGCTTCGTTTATTTATACAGGTATCAAAATCGGTACATCTGCGCTTGCATTGTGGATTAAGCGAAGCGGAAACATTACATATATGTTCTATATGGTAAACGACTTTGTAAAATATCCTATTGATATTTACAACAATGTTGTCCGTTCCGTTGTTACATATATAATCCCGTTTGCGTTTACCTCATATTTTCCTGCGCTGTATTTTCTTACAGGTGAGAATCCTCTGTTTAATATAGGAATGACCGTGCTTGTTTCAATTGTGGTAATGGCTATAGGCATATTTATCTGGAACAGGGGTATCGGTGCTTATGAATCGGCAGGAAGTTGATTGGGTGATATAGTTCCGACATCAATAATTTCAAAGGCAGTTTCTGCGCTTACGGTGTTTACAAGTATACTTTGTATAACTGTATTGTTGAGTGAAATAGTCGGAATAAAGAAAAATAATAGTAAAAATAACACATAATTCAACAAATAACTACAACTATTATTCAAAATGTACAAAACACACTTGCAAAGTTTGGCTTGCGAGTGTGTTTTTATTTCTAACACAGAAATATATCTATAGTAAAAAATGATAAAATATATTCGTTACATTATATCTTTTTAGATATTTTAGGAGTGAAGAAAATGAAATTAAGAAAACCGGTATCGTTATTGCTTTCTGCTACGATGATTTTTGGTATGACTTCATTTGCAGTAACTGCGGCTACAAAAGATGATTCTTCAACAGTCGGCAGTTATTATAATGAATCCTACCTCGAATCATATGCAAGCAGTGCATATAACGAAGAAGGACTCGGAGCTGTTTACGGCAGTTCCTCAACAACATGGAAAACCTGGTCACCTGAAGCAACAGCTGTGAAGCTCAATCTTTACAAGTCAGGCTCGGGCGGTTCGTATTATGAACAGCACAGCCTTACAAAGAACAGCACCACAGGCGTATGGTCAATAACACTTAACGGTGATTACAAAGATGTTTACTACACATACCTTGTTACAGTAAACGGAAGCACAAACGAAACACAGGACGTTTATTCAAAGGCTACAGGCGTCAACGGTAACCGTTCAATGGTAGTTGACCTTGATTCAACTGACCCTGAAGGCTGGGAGAGCGATGAACACGTTCTCTTTGACAGCGCATCTGAAGCAGTAGTATGGGAAGTTCACGTTCGTGACTTTTCAGCTTCGGAAACATCAGGTGTGAGCGAAGAAAACCGTGGTAAGTATCTCGCATTTGCCGAGGGCGGTACAAAACTCAACTCAGATACAAGTGACGACGCAGTTTCAACAGGTATTGACTACCTTGTTGAGCAGGGTATCAACTGCGTACAGCTTATGCCTGTATATGACTTCCAGTCAGTTGACGAAGAGGCAGGTGCTTCTTCATCAAACCGTAACTGGGGTTATGATCCGCAGAACTACAATGTTCCAGAAGGTTCATATTCTTCAGACGCAACTGACGGTAATGTAAGAATCACTGAATTCAAGCAGATGATTCAGGCACTCCACGACAGAGGCATTTCCGTAGTAATGGACGTTGTATATAACCATACATATACAACAGGCGGTTCCTGTTTTGCAAAAACAGTTCCGGGTTACTATTTCAGAGAAACAGCTTCGGGCGTTTATTCAAACGGTTCAGGTTGCGGTAATGAAACAGCATCTGACAAGCTTATGTACAGAAAGTATATGATCGAGTCAGTTAAGTATTGGGCTGAAGAATATCATATCGACGGTTTCCGTTTTGATCTTATGGGTATTCACGATATCGAAACAATGAATCTTATCCGCAGTGAGCTTGACAGCCTTTATTCTGACGGCTCAGGCAAAAAGATTCTTATGTACGGTGAGCCTTGGACAGGCGGTACAGTGGCAATTTCTGACGGCTGTTCACAGTCAAAGGCTTCTCAGCTTGATTCAAGAGTAGGTATGTTCTGTGACTCATACCGTGACTCTATCAAGGGCGGCACAAATGACGCAACAACAGGTTTTGTTCAGGGTAACAACGATAAGACTTCCGGCGTTGTTGCAGGTGTAAAGGGTAAAGGCTTCAGTGCAAAGGCTCCTTCACAGACCATTGCTTATGCCGATGCTCACGATAACCTTATTCTTTGGGATAAGATCGTAAAGAGTAACAGTTCTTCAAGCTGGAACTCAACATCTTCATCTTTCAAGGGTCAGCTTATTGAAGCGATGACTCTCGTGCTCACATCACAGGGTATTCCGTTTATGACAGCGGGTTCAGAATTCTGCCGTACAAAGCAGGGTGATCACAACAGTTACAAATCAAGCGACTCTATCAATGCCATCGACTGGACAAGAGTTGAAACATATGCTGACGTAGTTGCATATTATAAGGGACTTCTTGAAATCAGAAAGAACTACACTCCAATGAAGGGCAGTTCTTTCAGCACACCGTCATTCCAGTCAAATTGGGGTTATGTAGTAGCTTACACATATTCAAACAGCACAGCAGGTGAGTGGGGCAAGGTTTGCGTGCTCGTAAACAGCGGTACACAGGCTTATTCAATACCACTTGACGGCAGTGGCTGGACAGTAGTTGCTAACGACAAGACAGCAGGTCTTACAAGTCTCGGTACGGTTTCAGGAAATAGTTATTCTGTTCCTGCAAAAAGTGCGGCTGTTCTCGTTCAGTCTTCAACATTCAGCAATCTCCAGAATACAGAGACTGAATTCGGTACACTCACAGTTAACCACGTTGACGAAGAAGGCAACGTATTAAAGACTTCAACAGCTAAGTACAGAGAGGGCTCAACATACCGTGCACTTCCTGACAGCACAATTCTCTTTGACCACGAGCTTTCAGCTACTGAGGGAACAACTTCAGGAACAGTTGTAGGCGGAGAGAACTATACAGTTACATATACTTATAAGTCATCAGGTGTTGAGTCAGGATATCTCACGGTAGAATACGTTGACCAGAACGGCAACGCTCTCAAGGATAAAGTTTCATATCACCTCAAAGAAGGCGATACTTATGAAATTCCTTTTGAAGAGATTCAGGGATATCAGCTCGATGCAGACAACTATCCTGCTGATACATACGGCACATTCACAGGCAGTGACAAGACAATTACATTCAAGTACAAGAATCTTGACACAACATCAATAACAGTTCACTATTACAATTCAAACAGCTGGAGCACAGTTCGTTGCTATGCTTATACAGACGGCGGTGATGAGCCGAACGGTAAATGGGCAAGTGCAACAAAGATGACAAGCGAGGGCAGTGGCTGGTACACCTGTACAGTTCCTGCAACAAGCGCATATGTAATGTTCCACAACGGCGGAAGTTCACAGGAACCCGGACAGGGTGAAAGCGGATACCTCGCAACAGGCGAAGTGTGGATTCAGAACAAGACCATCACATTCGGAAGCAAGGTTATCACAAGCCATATTGACGAAACAACAGGTCAGAAGATTGCTGAAGATGTTGTTGACGAACAGGCTAAGACAACAAGCGCAAATTCATACACAACATCTCCGCTTGCAGGCAGAACAGATTATATTGTAGCAGGTGTTGAAAAAGGTAACTATTCAGCAGGAATAGTCAATGTAGTATATCTCTACGGTTCATCAGGCGAACCTGTTACAACAGAGCCGACATCTACCGAACCTGAAACAACAGAACCTACAACAACTCCGATTGTAACAAAGATTCTCATTGGTGACGTTGACGGCAACGGTGTAATTACAATTGCCGATGCAACACTTGTTCAGAAGTACGCTGTTCAGATGGTAACATTTACAGATACACAGCTTATCGCAGGTGACTGTGACCTCGACGGAAGAGTAGGCATTAAGGACGCAACTCTCATTCAGAAGTACATTGTTGGTTTTGAAGACACTGAAAGCGTTGGCGAGTATGTAGGCGGAGAAGAACCTACAACAGTAGAGCCGACTACTGAAGAGACAACAGCAGAGCCTACAACAGTTGAACCTACAACTGAGCCTACAACAGCACCTCCGACAACGGAGCCTGAACCTGAAACATACACAGTAACATTTACAAATTCACTCTCATGGAGTGGTACAATTTACTGTTACTGTTGGGCAGAAGGTGAAGACGGTGCAGTTTCATGGCCGGGTACAGCTATGACATATTCTGAGACAAACGACTACGGTCAGAAGATTTACACCGTAGAAGTTCCTTCAGATGCCGATTACGTTATCTTCAATAATAATAACAGCCAGACAGTAGATATTCCGTTTGACGGTTCAGAACTCAGATTCTATGCTTTGTCTGATATTGATTCAAGCTGGCATCACCTCTACGGAACATGGTAAAACAACTTATTAAGTAAAGCGAAAGCTCCCGTGCAGAATGTACGGGAGCTTTTTGGTCTATAGAAAATCGCTCTGAAAAAAGCCGGCTATTGTGGATTCAGCAGAGAAAAACCGCATCGGATTTTAATCCGATGCGGTAATTTATATTATTTTAAGGCATTTATGGCAGCTTCAATAAGAGCGATCTGCTCTCTTTCTTTTGCAGCCTGTCCCTTAACCTTTTCAATTACAGCCTCGGGAGCTTTTGCTACGAAGCCCTGATTGTTAAGCTTGCCCTCACTCTGAGCAAGTCTTTTCTTAACCTGTTCAAGTTCTTTGTTAAGTCTTGCAAGTTCAGCTTCCTTGTCAACGAGTTCGTCCATCGGAATATAAATCTTAGCGTCAGCAGTTACGATTGTTACTGCGCCTTCGATTTCAAAGCTGTCAGCAACCTCAACCTCACTTGCAGAAGCAAGTTTTTGAATGAAAGCTGTGCCGTCAGTGAAAGTTTGAGGGAACTTTGTAGCAACATAAACCTTTGCTTTTCTTGAAGGAGGAACGTTCATCTCTGCACGGCGGTTACGGATAGCACGGATAGCGTCCATAACTCTTTCCATTTCAAGAACAGCCTCAGGGTAGTCAAGCTCTGCCTTGTACTCAGGGTACTTTGCAAGCATAACTGTTTCACCTTCGTGAGGAATTGTCTGCCAGATCTCTTCAGTGATGTAAGGCATAAACGGATGGAGAAGTCTTAATATCTGGTCAAGTACATAGAGAAGTACCTGTCTTGCATTCTGAGCATCTTCGCCTTCGCTTGAGAGTCTTGCCTTTACAAGTTCGATATACCAGTCGCAGTAGCAATCCCAAATAAATTCGTAAACCTTCTGAACAGCGATACCGAGTTCAAATTTCTCGAGGTTTTCGTTAACTTCCTTAGCAACAGTGTTGAGTGTTGAAACTATCCACTTGTCCTCAGTTGTGAGAGTTTTCGGGAGTTCGCAGGGAACATCATAATTGTCGATGTTCATATGAACATAACGTGAAGCGTTCCAAAGCTTGTTTGCAAAGTTAGCGCAAGCCTCAACACGCTTGTCTGAATATCTCATATCGTTACCCGGTGAGTTACCTGTAGCGAGGAAGAATCTGAGAGCGTCAGCGCCGTGTTCGTTAATGACTTCAAGTGGGTCAATACCGTTGCCGAGAGATTTTGACATCTTTACGCCGTTTTCATCACGAACGATACCGTGCATAAATACTGTCTTGAACGGTGGCTCGCCTGTCTGCTCGAGTGCGGAGAAAATCATTCTTGCAACCCAGAAGAAGATGATATCGTAACCTGTTACGAGAGTGTCAGTTGGATAGAAATACTCAAGTTCAGGAGTTTTCTCAGGCCATCCGAGTGTTGAGAACGGCCATAATGCTGAACTGAACCATGTGTCAAGAGTATCTTCGTCCTGATGAAGGTGATTTTTACCGCACTTTGGACAAACTGAAGGAGCTTCCTTAGCTACGATAATTTCACCGCAATCGTCACAATACCAGGCAGGAATTCTGTGACCCCACCAAAGCTGACGTGAAATACACCAATCCTTGATGTTTTCCATCCAATGATAATATACTTTTTCAAATCTTTCAGGAATAATCTTTGTTTCGCCGTTTCTTACACATTCAATTGCAGGTTCGGCAAGAGGTTTCATTTTAACGAACCATTGCTTTGAAACTCTCGGTTCAACAGTAGTTTTACAACGGTAGCAAGTGCCTACATTGTGTGTGAGAGGCTCAATTTTAACGAGGAATCCGCCTTCTTCAAGGTCCTTAACGATTGCTTTTCTGCACTCGTATCTGTCCATACCCTCGTATTTTCCTGCTTTTTCGTTCATATGAGCAGTATCGTCCATAACATTGATAACTTCAAGGTTATGACGAAGTCCCACTTCAAAGTCGTTAGGGTCGTGTGCAGGAGTAATCTTAACAACACCTGTACCGAATTCCATTTCAACATAAGTGTCGGCAACAACGGGAATTTCTCTGCCTACAATCGGAAGAGTAACAGTTTTGCCGATGATGTCCTTGTATCTTTCATCGTCAGGGTGAACTGCAACGGCAGTATCACCTAAAAGTGTTTCAGGACGTGTTGTAGCAAGTTCAACATAACCGCTTCCGTCTGTGAGAGGGTAGCGGAGATGCCAGAATGAGCCGTTCTGCTCTGTGAAGTCAACCTCAGCGTCGGAAATTGATGTACAGCAGTGAGGACACCAGTTGATGATACGCTCGCCTCTGTAGATAAGACCTTTTTCGTAGAGTTTTACGAAAACTTCCTTGACAGCTTCCGAACAGCCTTCGTCCATTGTGAAACGTTCACGTTCCCAATCACAGCTTGAACCGAGTTTGCGGAGCTGGCTTGTGATTCTTCCGCCGTATTCTTTTTTCCATTCCCATGCACGTTCAAGGAATCCGTCACGACCAATGTCGTCCTTTGAAACGCCTTCTTTTCTCATAGCTTCAACGATTTTAGCCTCTGTAGCGATAGAAGCATGGTCGGTGCCCGGAAGCCAGAGTGCACTGTAACCCTGCATTCTTCTCCAGCGGATAAGAATATCCTGAAGAGTTTCGTCAAGTGCATGACCCATATGTAACTGTCCCGTAATGTTTGGCGGCGGCATTACGATTGTGTAAGGTTTCTTATCTTTGTCAACTTCTGCGTGGAAGTAATTTCCCTTTATCCAGAAGTCATAAATTTTGTCCTCAAACTCCGAAGGGTTGTAGGATTTAGCAAGTTCCTTTGCCATAAACATATCTCCTCATTTATCGGGTGAAAACCCTATTAAATATACTTTTATATTATCGCATTTTGACAGTGATTTGTCAAATGATTGTACCTCCGCCGACAACATAATCTCCGTCGTAAAGCACTACAGCCTGTCCTTTTGAAATTGCACGCTGTGGCTCGTCAAAGATGATGTGCAGAGTGTTTTCATCAATCTGCTCGGCTGTTGCCCATTGCTCTTTCTGATTGTAACGCACTCGTGCTTTTATTCTTACAGGCTTTTCAATCTTGTCGCAGGTAATCAAATTGATATCGGTTGCATAGAGTTCTTTAGAAAACAATGCATCGTTTGTGCAGAGTATCACACGATTGTTTGCAAGGTCCTTTTCCTTGACGTACATAGGCTGAGGCAGTGCAAGTCCGAGTCCTTTTCGCTGACCGACCGTGTATCTGATGATACCCTTGTGTTCACCGAGAATTTTTCCGCTTTCATCAACAAAGTTTCCGCAGGGATAGGTTTTGCCCGTGTATTCCTCAATAAATCTTGCGTAATCGCCGTCGGGCACAAAACATATATCCTGACTGTCATGCTTGTGAGCATTTATAAGACCGAGTTTTTCTGCAATTTCCCTTGTCTGATCCTTAGTCATTCCACCAAGAGGAAAGAGCGTTTTTGAAAGCTGTTTCTGCGTCAGGGAATAGAGCACATAACTCTGGTCTTTCGATAAATCGGCAGATTTTTTCAGCAGATATCTGCCTGTTTCGCTGTTGTATTCAATTATCGCATAGTGACCTGTAACGACATAATCAAAATCAAGCTCTTCTGCTCTGCGGATAAGCTTTTCAAATTTGATATATCTGTTGCAGTCTATGCAAGGGTTTGGTGTTGTACCGTTTTCATAAGCATCAATAAAACGTGAAATTACGTTTTCCTTGAAGCTGTCTTTGAAATTGTACACATAATAGGGAATTCCGATTTTATAGCATACATTTCTCGCATCTTCGATATCATCAAGCGAACAACAGGTTTTTTCCTGCTTTTCTCCGATATCTTCATTATCGAAAAGTTTGAGTGTGATGCCTGTCGAGTCGTAACCCTGTTCTTTTGTAAGATAAGCCGCTACAGAGCTGTCAACTCCGCCGCTCATCGCAATAAGTGCTTTCTTTGCCATTTTATCAACCAAGTCTTATCATTTCGTCAATACATTTCTTTGCATCTTTTATTGTTGCGTCGTCAAGAAGAATTTCCTCTCCACCTCTGCCGTCAAGACAGTTATATACATCGGCAAGCGTTGTTGCCTTCATATTTGAGCAGATAAGCTTATGAGAGAGTGTGTAGAAGCTTTTTTCAGGGCACATATACTGCAAATGCTCTGCGATGCTGATTTCAGTTCCGATGATGAATTCCTTCTTGTCCGATTTTACTGCATAATCCATTATGCCCGATGTTGAGCCGATATAATCAGCCATTTCCATAACTTCAGGCACACACTCCGGATGAACAAGAAGTTCTGCGTTCGGGTGAAGAGCCTTTGCCTTTTTTACGTCGTCAGTGTTTACGCAGGCATGGATAGGACAACCGCCGTTGAGAAGCTTGATGTTCTTGTCAGGGCACTGCTTGGCAACATAAGAACCGAGATTGCAGTCGGGGATAAAGAGGATATTTTTATCTTCCATTTTATTTACTATTTTAACCGCTGAAGAGCTTGTTACGCACACATCACAGACAGTTTTTGTTTCTGCTGTTGTATTGATGTAAGCAACTACAGCGTAGTCGGGATACATTTCCTTTACCTGTGTAATAAGAGCCTTGTCCATTTGATGAGCCATTGCGCATCCGGCAGTAGGCTGTGCAAGGTATACCTTTTTCTCAGGAGAGAGTATCTTGCAGGTTTCAGCCATAAAGCGCACGCCGCACATAAGAATATTTTTGTTTTCAACCTTGCTTGCATCAACGCTTAATTTGTAGCTGTCGCCTGTGAAATCCGCAATCTCCAGAATATCGTGTGACTGATAACTGTGAGCAAGAATGCAGACGTCTTTTTCCTTTTTGAGTTTGATTATCTTTTCCTGAAGCTGAGCAATTGTCATATCTCTCTTCCTTTCAAAAATAAAATGCCGATATTATTACTATTATACAATTGATAAGACACATATGCAATAGAATAGACGAATATTAAAAGGTAATTTGTCAAAATAACAATTTTTATTTGTTAAATTTGTGAATTTTTTAATTTCTTTTTTCTTTTTTCCTATTTACACACTGCTGAAATTGTGTTATACTAATTATATTCTTAGAATTATGTATATTTGTAACAATATATAACAAGTCAGGAGGAAATAAAAATGAAAAAATTAGTTTCAATTATGTGTGCAATTCTGATGGTTGTATTTGCAACAGTTCCTGCATTTGCAGCAGAAAATGATGTTGTAAGTCCTGTGGCTACAACAGCTCCGGATTCATTAAAATACAATGTTGTTGTTATTCCTACAGAAGGCGGCGACGGCAGTTACGAGTTTACTACTGAAATTGATGAGAATGGCGAGCAGGGTGTTAAAATAATTCCTAAGCCAAACACCGGATATACTTTTGATCACTGGGTAATCGACGGACCTTACACAACTGACAATAAACTTACAGATGGTGAGATGAACCTTGTTATCACAGGCGATATCACTGTAACTCCTTATTATACAAAGGACGGCGTTGTTCAGCAGGGAACAGTAAGTAAGGATAATTCACAGACTTCACCTAAGACAGGTGCAAACGATGTTCTTCCTTATGCAGTGATTATGCTTTCTGTACTCGCTTGCGGCGGAGCAGTTGCTATGCTCGTAAAAACAAATAAGAAGAGCAGATAATATTAACTGACAGTTTGCGGTCTTCGTGTTTATGCACGAGGACCGTTTTGTTTTGTGTCGTTTTATTGACAATATAATTAAAAAATGATAGAATTGTTATGTATTGGTAGATAATTTTGATAGTTGTCTGTTGATGCAGATAGTGCAATCAAAATTTTAGTTGTTTTAATTTAAGGTGATATTTTGAAAAGCAAAAAAAATGCCGTTTTGATAACTATAATATGTTTTTTTGCTCTTGCTTTTGCGGTTGCTTGCATATATTTAGTGTTTAAAGGTGTTCAGAATAACAAAACTTCAGATGAATACAATCAGATTGCAAGTTCATTTGCAGGTGATGTATCTGCGGTTGAAGATAGCACAGAAATTACTTCTCCGTCTGAAATCAATACAAAAAAGGCTGAAAACCCTATTGATTTTGATTCGTTGACGGAAAAGAATGATGATATTTATTCTTGGATATACATTCCCGACACGAATATAAATTATCCTGTGTGCCGTCATGCTACGGAGGATAATTTCTATCTTGAACACGATATTTACAAGAATTATAGCTATTCAGGTGCAATTTACTCCCAGTTCTGTAATGACAGGGAGTATAACGACAGGGTGACAGTTTTGTACGGTCACAATATGGCAGACGGTTCGATGTTTGCGGATCTGCACAAGTTCAAGGATAAGGAATTCTTTGACGAAAATAAGTATATTTATATCTACACGCCCGATAGAAAGCTGACATATGAAATTGTATCGGCTTTTGTTTACGATGACAGACACATTATGAATACGTTTGACTTTTCGGACGATCAGGTTTTCAGTGATTATCTTTCGATGATACAAAACCCACGTTCTGTCAGCAGTAATGTCAGAGAGGGCATCTCGTTGGATATTGATGATAAAATCGTTGTGTTGAGCACTTGTCTTAACAGCGGTGAAGGACGGTTTCTTGTTCAGGGGGTATTGACAAATGACGAAGAAACTGAATGAAGATACAGAAAAAGTTATTGAGGACACTGAGGGCGAAAAAAGTCCTTCAGTGGACTCTGACGAATGTATAAAACTCGAAGGTGATCGTTTACCTGTAAAAAAAGACGAAAAAACCATATATGATGATATAGAGGACTATGTTTTCAGCAGCGGCAGAAGGAAGAAAAAAGTTCATAAAAGCTCAAAGAGCAGTCATCCGTCTGTTGAAAATTACCCTGTTGTGCGAAGTAACAGATCGTCAAGCAAGAGTAAGCACAAGAAGCACAGAAAGAAAAAACACCGTATGAAACTGTGGAAAAAAATCCTTATCGGTGTTGTTTCAACGATCCTTGCGCTTGTGGTTCTCATTATCGGAACCTTTGCGTTTTTGATTTACAAAGGCAGTCAGGAAATGTTTGAACCTGAAATTACGATTACTGCACCTGAGGGTGTGCAAACACAGAATCAGTGCGAATTTGTTGTATACAACGGCAAAACATATCAATTTAATGAGAACATAACTAATATCCTGTTTATGGGTGTTGATAAGAGGGAACTTGACGATACAACTGTGACAGGTGCAGAGGGACAGGCTGACGTTATTGTGCTTATGGCTTTTGATACAAAGACAGGCAAAGTCACAATGATCAATGTATCCCGTGACACAATGACAGATGTTACAATTTATTCTGCAAACGGAGGATATGTGGGCAGTGAAGTTCAGCAATTGTGCCTTTCATATGCTTACGGTGACGGCAAAGAAACAAGCTGTGATAACACTGTGAATTCTGTCAAAAGGTTGTTCTATAACATTCCTATCAAGTCATATTTGTCGCTTGACCTTGACGGCATAGCGGCGATAAATGACAGCGTAGGAGGAGTTGATGTCGTTTGTCCCGAAACTGTCGGAGATTTTGTTGAAGGTCAGAGCTATCACCTCGAGGGCAGTATGGCTGAAGATTTTGTTCGTTCGAGAACTCACGAAATTGCCGAAGCAAATAATCTGAGAATGCAAAGACAGCAGATTTACGCAGAAGCGTTTATGAAGAAGATAGTCAGTGAAACAAAGCAGAATATTACCACACCTGTTGATTTGTTCAATGCATCTTCTCCGTATACCTGCACGAATCTCAATCCATCAAAAATCAGCTATCTTGCCGAAACCGTAATTACCGGAAATGGAATATCATTTGAAATGGTTACAGTTCCCGGCGAAGTTAAAATGAACGGCGAATATGCAGAATATTATGTTGATGAAGAAAGCTTCTATGAGCTTTTCCTCGATGTTTTCTATACTGAAGTACAATAAAAATACGGAAGCGATTAAGCTTCCGTATTTTTATTGTATAAGAAATTGCTCGATTATGCTCGGGTACAGAACGATTTTAAAAGATGATGCTATCTGCACGAACTGCGTGCGAGGCACTCGCTTGTTTAACCGCGGGAATGATTTCCGCAACCGTGTTCACCACAGGTATGTTCGTGACCTTCGTCGTGATGACTGCACTTTACATCTGGGTTGTAGTTGAGCTTGTCAGCAAGATAATCTTCAACAGCTTTGTCGGCATCGCCGTTTGCACCACCGTAAAGTGTTATTCCTGCCTGTGCAAGAGCAGTCTTTGCGCCTCCGCCGATTCCTCCGCAGATGAGAACATCTGTACCAAAACCTTTGAGAAACTCAGCGAGTGCACCGTGACCGCTTCCCATTGTGTCCATAACCATAGTTTTTTCAACTTTTCCGTTTTCTACATCATAGAATTTGAATTTTTCTGTGTGACCGAAATGCTGAAAAATCTGTCCGTTTTCATATGTTACTGCAATTCTCATATTTTATTCTCCTTTAAATTGTGATTTCCTGACCGCAGGAAATGTAGTGTAATTTATTTATATGTTTTTTCAAAAACTCATACTGTGCTGTGCCGGTGCAATGACAGGTATAGAAATCTATGCCTGTATTTTCAAGAATTTTTGCTGAAGACTCAAGTTTCTCACAATCGGTTGTATCAACATCAAGCTTCATAAAGTGAAATCCGCCGATAAGTACATCAGGGCTGAACCAATGAGCAATGTTCAGAATTCCCTTGTGTGAACATCCGCTGATGAGAATATTCCTGCCGTTCTCTGTTATCATAAGGTACTGCTCGTGAATAAAGTTGTCAGGGCTGAGCTCATCACCTGATTTCATATACAAACCTGCGCTGTCAAGGGGAAAAGGCTTTTCTTTGTCATTGCACGAAAAAAGCATAAGGTCATCATCTATTTTCAGAAAATTATCGGTAAAGATAAGTCTTTCATTCTTTTCAAGAGAGGTGTCCATACCAATGTATTTTTCCAAGCCTGAATAGTGAGGCTCAAAAGCGTGACTGCTGAGATAAACAGGTGCTGAGGTGTTGAGTTCAAGGAACTTTTTCAGACCTCCGCTGTGATCGTAGTGACCGTGAGA
>JAXJYO010000005.1:0-34719 GCA_036306945.1 Ruminococcus sp.
AACAAGCACATCTGCCGTAAAAAGCTCACACAGGAAGAGGTTAAAGACGAAGTAATTGCTTTGCAGGATATGGGTCACAAGCGTCTTGCTATTGAAGCAGGCGAAGACCCTGTGAACAACCCCATTGAATACATACTTGACTGCATAAAGACCATCTACTCTATCAAGCACAAAAACGGTGCGATTCGCAGAGTAAACGTTAACATCGCCGCAACAACGGTTGAAAATTACAGAAAACTTAAAGATGCAGGAATCGGAACATACATTCTCTTTCAGGAAACTTATCACAAAAAGAGCTACGAGGAGCTTCACCCTACGGGTCCCAAGCACAATTATAATTATCACACCGAAGCTATGGACAGAGCAATGGAAGGCGGTATTGATGATGTGGGTTTAGGCGTGCTTTTCGGACTTGAACTCTACCGCTATGAGCTTGCAGGCTTGCTTATGCATGCAGAACACCTTGAGGCTGTTCACGGAGTAGGTCCGCACACGATCAGTGTTCCAAGGCTCAGACGTGCTGATGACATTGACCCTGATGATTTTGACAACGGCATAGATGACGAAACGTTTGCAAAAATCGTTGCAATCATCAGAATAGCAGTTCCATATACGGGAATGATTATCTCAACAAGAGAGAGCAAGGCGGTTCGTGAAAAGGTTCTAAAGCTCGGTGTTTCTCAGATAAGCGGCGGTTCAAGAACAAGTGTAGGCGGATATGCCGAGCCGGAGGAAGAGGACGAGAATTCGGCTCAGTTTGATGTTTCAGACCAAAGAACTCTTGACGAGGTCGTAAAGTGGCTTATGGAACTCGGCTACATTCCGTCTTTCTGCACAGCTTGCTACCGTGAGGGCAGAACAGGCGACAGATTTATGTCGCTGTGCAAGAACGGTCAGATTCAGAACTGTTGTCACCCCAATGCGCTTATGACGCTCAAGGAGTATCTGATGGACTACGCAAGTGAGGACACAAAGAAAATCGGTGACAAGATAATTGAAACGGAGCTTTTGAAAATTCCTAACGAAAAGGTCAGAAAAATTGCAACAGAACACATCACAGATATTGAAAATAACAACAAGAGAGATTTCAGATTTTGATTTTATGGAGGTACAGCAATGAGCCTTAATGACACACCTCAGTCAGAGCGCATACATATTGGATTTTTCGGCAGGCGCAATGCAGGAAAATCAAGTCTTGTCAATGCAGTAACAAATCAGCAGATGTCCGTGGTGTCCGAAGTAAAAGGCACAACCACCGACCCTGTGACAAAGTCAATGGAGCTACTCCCCCTTGGTCCTGTTGTAATTATCGACACCCCTGGATTTGACGACGAGGGCGAACTCGGTGAAATGCGTATAAAGCGCACAAAGCAGGTTCTTAACCGTGTTGACATTGCCGTACTTGTAGTAGATTCGTCACTCGGAATGACAGAAGCTGACGCCGAACTCGTACAAATCTTTATAGAAAAGAAGATCCCCTATCTCGTTGTGTGCAACAAATGTGATATTTCGGATTGTAAGGAGATTCCCGATGCAATAAGCGTGAGCGCACAGGACGGCACAAATATCAATGCTTTAAAAGAGAAAATTGCAAGTCTTGTAAAAACAGACGATACAAGCAAAAGACTTTGTGCTGATCTTATTTCTGAGGGTGACATTGTGGTGCTTGTGGTGCCTATAGATTCTTCTGCGCCCAAAGGAAGGCTGATATTACCTCAACAGCAGACGATCAGGGATATTCTTGATGCAGGGGCAATTTCGGTCGTGACAAGGGATACTGAACTTGAAATCACGCTAAAAAAGCTAGGAACGAAGCCGAGCCTTGTGATAACTGACAGTCAGGCATTTGCAAAAGTTTCAAAAATCGTACCGCAGGACATACCTCTCACATCATTTTCTATTCTGATGGCACGTTACAAGGGGTTTCTTGACAGCGCAGTAAAAGGTGCTTCGGCAATTGAAAATCTCAAGGACGGCGATGTGGTGCTCATTTCCGAAGGGTGCACCCACCACAGGCAGTGCGAAGATATCGGAACTGTAAAGCTTCCGAAAATGCTCAGAAAATACACAGGCAAGGATATTAAGATAGAAACGTCGTCAGGTAAGGGATTTCCCGATGATTTGTCAAAGTATAGTCTTGTGATTCACTGCGGAGGCTGTATGCTCAACGAGCGTGAAATGCAGTATCGCAGAAAGTCAGCGGAGGACAGCGAGATTCCATTGACAAACTACGGCACAGCTATTGCCTATATGAGAGGAATACTAAACAGAAGCCTTTTACCTCTGAAGGGAATTAAAATTGAAAATTGAAAATGTAAATTTGAAAGTTTTATAGGATAAATGTTCTGTTTTTGAAAAGATATCGAGTTAACGGTTGGGATCAAGTGCCTCGCCGACATGATGTCGGACACAATTCGGTCGAGTGCCTCGATACGCAATTCGCCGTCGTGACGACGGTCACAAATCAAGGAGATAGGTCGGTGCAATCTATACAACGGTTTCCCGACCGTTAGAATTGATATTTTAATTGCGTTTAAGGGACGTCTGGGAAAATTAAAATTGAAAATTGAAAATGTAAATTTGAAAGTTTTACAGAACAAATGCTCTGTTTTTGAAAAGTATTTTTGATATATCAAATATTTATTAACTAAACGTTATTTAAAAGAAATGTAGCAGTTACCAACATATCGACCCAACGGTTGGGCAACCGACGTTTTGTTTAGTCTAAACCTATCTGCCCAAAGATAAAAGACTCAAAGTTAAAATAAAAAGGAACGGCATAATTTATGTCGTTCCTTTTATAATTTAATTTATTATCGGGATAGCACCGATTACTTGTGGCTTACATGCCAGATTTCGTCAGCATACTGAACGATTGTACGGTCAGATGAGAACTTACCTGCGTTAGCTACGTTGAGGAGACACTTCTTACCGAATGCCTTGCGGTCAGCGTAGTCAGCGTTAGCCTTAATCTTAGCGTCAACGTAGAGTGGGAGATCATAGATAAGGAAGTAGTGGTCAGCTTTCTGCCATGATGTACCATTGATAAGTGCATTGTGGAGTTCAGCAAAGCTTCCTTCACCCTGAGCACCGTCATCGTCAAATGTGCCGTCGATAAGAGTATCAATAACTCTCTTGATTTCAGGATTAGCCTCATAGAGAGCCTTAGGATCATAACCTTCAGCCTTGAGCTTCTCGATATCTTCAACTGTAGCACCGAAGATGTACTCGTTTTCCATACCTGCGCACTCTGCGATTTCAACGTTAGCACCGTCGAGTGTACCGAGTGTTACAGCACCGTTGAGCATAAACTTCATATTACCTGTACCTGAAGCCTCAAGACCTGCTGTTGAAGTCTGCTCTGAAATATCAGCAGCAACAACGATCTTCTCAGCGTAAGATACATTGTAGTTTGAGATGAAGTAAACCTGTAAGAGATCCTTTGTGTCAGGATCGTTGTTTACGAGGTTAGCAATTTCGTTAATATACTTGATGATAGCCTTAGCTCTTGCATAACCGGGAGCAGCCTTAGCACCAAAGATGAATGTTGTAGGAGTCCAGTTAGTGAGCTTCTTGTCCTTGAGCTTGAAGTAAATTGACATAATTGAGAAAGCGTTGAGGAGCTGTCTCTTGTACTCGTGAAGTCTCTTAACCTGAATGTCGAAGATTGAATCAGGATTAATATCAAAGCCGTCCATCTTCTTGATGTACTCAGCAAGCTGAACTTTCTTCTTCTTCTTGATGTTGTTGAACTTTGTGATAGTTCTTGCATCTGTGCACTTGTTGAGCTTCTCGAGGAGTGAAAGGTCGATAAGCCACTCGTCTGAACCAACCTTCTCTGTAATGAGAGCTGAAAGCTCAGGGTTGCAAAGACCTAACCAACGTCTCTGTGTGATACCGTTAGTCTTGTTCTGGAATCTCTCAGGATATACCTGATACCATTCTTTGAGAAGGTCGTCCTTGAGGATTTCTGTGTGAAGTGCAGCAACACCGTTTACATAAGTACCTGCATAAGTTGCAAGTCTTGCCATATGAACAACGTTACCGTCAACAATTCTCATCTTAGCCTTCATTTCCTCAGAAACGCCCTTAGCTGTAAGCTCTTCCTGAAGCTTGTTAGCGATGAGGCAGATGATGTGATAGATTTCAGGAATAACCTGTGTCATAAGGTCAGCAGGCCACTTTTCGAGAGCCTCGCCTAAAACTGTGTGGTTTGTGTATGAGCATGTTTTTCTTGCGATTTCAAAAGCATCGTCAAAGTTCATACCCTCAGCCATAAGAAGTCTTACAAGTTCAGGCACACATGATACAGGGTGTGTATCGTTGAGCTGAATAGCATTTTCCTTAGCAAAGAAGCTGAAGTCGTTGCCGTGCTTAGCCTTGTAACGACGCATAATGTCCTGAAGTGAAGCTGAGCAGAAGAAGTACTGCTGCTTTAATCTGAGAACCTTGCCTTCGTACTTGTTGTCGTTAGGATAAAGAACCTTAGAGATGTTTTCAGCATCGTTCTTTTCCTTAACAGCCTTGTCATATTCTGTGTTATTGAAAGCAGTAAAGTCAAAATCGTTAACTGCTTCAGCCTGCCATAAACGGAGAGTGTTGATGTTGTCAGTCTTGCAACCGATAACAGCCATATCATAAGGCACAGCCTTAACTGTCTGATCCTTGAATTCTACAGTAACGGCTTCGTCCTCAACACGAATGCACCAAGGATCTTCAAATCTCTGCCAGTTGTCAGCTTCTTCAACCTGATAACCGTCTTTGATAAGCTGTTTGAAAAGACCGTACTTATAGCGGATGCCATAACCGTCGAGCGGAACTTCCTGAGTTGCAGCACTGTCGAGGAAGCAAGCAGCAAGTCTACCGAGACCGCCGTTACCGAGAGCAGCGTCGTCGATGTCTTCAAATACGTTGATGTCAACGCCCTTTTTCTTGAGAGCCTTCTTAACGTCCTCAAGAATACCGAGGCAGTAGAGGTTGTTGTACATCATTCTGCCCATAAGGAACTCAGCTGAGAAGTAGTAAGCTCTGCGCTCGCTGTTGTGCTTAGCCTTGCTCTTAGCCCAATTATCTGCAATTTCGCCCATAACAGCCTTGCCGAGAGAAAGATGAAGCTCGGAAGCAGTAAGCTCTTCAACCTTTTTGCAGTACATGGACTGTGCTGTAAGTTCAAGCTTTTCCATTATATTACCCATTGTTTAGTCCTCCAGTCGTCCGCTATTTACAGACATTGTTTTTAATTTATCTGCAAGCTCCTGAGAAAGAGCATCGCTTTCAAGTCTCCATACCCAG
Source organism: Ruminococcus sp. (assembly GCA_036306945.1). GTDB lineage: Bacteria > Bacillota > Clostridia > Oscillospirales > Acutalibacteraceae > Ruminococcoides. The sequence continues at coordinate 5,293 of JAXJYO010000005.1, forward strand.
TTTCCGCCGAGAGTTGACGGAATATTCATTCTTGCTTCCTTGCCAAGACCTAAGAGATCCTGCATAGGAATGATAGCCATGTTTGCCTTGCTTTCGTAAGCAGTTCTGATGAGGCCCCAGTTGAAAGGCTCGTCCTCAGGCATTTTGCAATATTCTCTTGCATAAGCAACGTCCTCAGGTTTAGCAGTTTCAACCCAGCCCATAATGGTATCGTTATCGTGGGTACCTGTGTAAACGACACAGTTTTCTGTATATTTGTGTGGAAGATAATCGTTCTCTTCACCGCTGTCAAAAGCAAATTCAAGAACCTTCATTCCCGGATAGCCTGTCTGCTCCATAAGTTCAGTAACGTCAGGAGTGAGAGTTCCGAGATCCTCAGCAACGATTTCAATCTTGCCGAGTTCTTCTTCCATCATCTCAAAGAACTTGATGCGTGGACCGTCAACCCATTCGCCGTTAACAGCATTTTCAGCAGGGAACGGAATTGAATAGTAACTTGCAAAAGCTCTGAAGTGGTCGATTCTTGTAATATCATAAAGTTTTGAAGCAGCCTTAATACGCTCAAACCACCACTCATAGTCAAGCTGCTCAAGGTAGTCCCAATCGTAGAGAGGGTTGCCCCAAAGCTGACCTGTAGCTGAGAAGTAGTCGGGCGGACAGCCTGCAACAGCGATTGGATCGCCGTCATCGTAAAGCTGGAATAAATCAGGATTTGCCCATGTGTCTGCGCTGTCCATAGCAACGTAGATAGGCATATCGCCTAAGATTTTGATGCCGAGACCGTTGACATAAGCACGGAAAGATTCCCACTGTTCGTAGAACTTGAACTGAACGAACTTCCAGAAATCAACGTCGTCCTTGAGCTTACGCTCATAACGCTTAACGGCAGCCTCTTCGTGCATCTTGATTTCTTCATCAGGCCACTCTGTCCATGAAACCATGTCAAAGCTTTTCTTTACAGCCATATAAAGCGCATAGTTTTTGAGCCACTTGCTGTTCTTGCGCTTAAATGAAGAAAATTCCTTCTGGTCGCACTTCTTGAAGTTTTCATAAGCGATGCTTAAAACTTCAAATCTGCTGTTGTAAATTTTTTCATAATCAACTTCTGCATCATTTGAGCCCCAGTCAAAGCTGTCGAGCTGTTCCTTAGTAACAAGACCTTCGTCACAGAGAGTGTCGAGGTCAATCAAATAAGGGTTGCCTGCATAAGTTGAGAAAGACTGATACGGTGAATCACCGTAGCTTGTAGGTCCAACAGGAAGAATCTGCCAAACAGTCTGACCGGCTTCTTTGAGGAAGTCAGCAAACTTGCGAGCTTCTTTGCCGATGGTACCTATTCCGTAGGGGGACGGAAGCGAAGTAATCGAAAGCAGAATACCTGCGCTTCTAGCCATAAAAATCAACTCCATTCTGACGGATATTAAATTTTTCAAATCTATGGTTTTGGACGCACTTAGCCCTAAATCTCCATAGTATCAATGTAATTTTAGCACATAAACAAAGTTTTTACAAGTTTTTTTTATAATTATTACAACTCTCCGTAAATTATATTCAAAATTGTAAATAAAACTGTGTCTGAGGTTAATTTTCTTATGTAATTTCTTGCATCTTTTCTGTTTGAAGCACTGCTGAAATCAAGTTTTAGTGCATAACTTTTGTCTTTTGTGCATACACCCATATACACAAGACCCACAGGTTTTTCGGGAGTTCCTCCCGTAGGACCTGCAATGCCCGTGGTGCTCAGTCCGATGTTTGCTCCCGACAATTTTTTGACGCCTTCAGCCATCTGTATTGCGGTTTCTTCTGAAACTGCACCCAACACCGCAAGAGTGCTTTCGCTCACGCCTAAAATTTTGTGCTTAATCCGGTTTGAGTACGAGCATATTCCGCAGTCGAAAACCTCGCTTGAACCGCTGACCCTTGTTATGCGTTCGCTCACCAGTCCGCCTGTACAGCTCTCGGCTGTGGCAACTTTAAGATTATGTTTTATGAGAGTTTCAACAACGTTTTCCTGCAATGTGTCAGCGTTGAGATTGTTTTTTCTCAGAAGTTGAATTATATCAATTTCATTAAGTGTGATCATCGAAATGAACCTCCTTAGGTTAAACATTTATTTTAATTCTAACACTATACTTTATTTATTGCAATTACTTTTATTTTTTGCTATTATTATATGTATTAAACATTTTATGAGGGATTTTTTATGGCTTGGTTTTTTACACAGAGCAATATCAACAGTGACCGTCACATTATAACGGGTGAGGACGCAAAGCATATTTCAAAGGTTCTGCGAATGCACAAGGGCGAAGAGCTTACGCTTGTAACACCCGATAAAATGCAGTACACCTGCGAGGTGTATGATATAACTTCTGATTGTGTTACGGTTGAAGTGATGTCAAAAAAGCCGTGCGAAAACGAGCCTGATGTGTTCGTTACACTCTATCAGGCTTTGCCGAAAAGCGATAAAATGGACTATATAATCCAAAAATGCACCGAACTCGGAATCAGCCGAATCGTCCCCGTGCTGTCGGCAAGATGTGTGTCACGTCCCGATGCAAAATCACTTGCAAAAAAGCAGGAACGCTGGCAGAAAATCGCACTTCAGGCTGCAATGCAGAGCAGAAGAGGAATTATTCCGGAGGTGTGCCCTTGCATAAGTTTCAGGGAAGCCACAGAGCATACAAAGTCAAATGACAAAACCATAATCTTCTATGAAATGGGCGGAGAGTCGGTCAAGAAAATTCTCAGCGAAAAGCCATCAAAGGTGGGAATGTTCATCGGAAGCGAGGGCGGATTTGAACAGGAGGAGGTTGACCTCGTCACGTCAAACGGAGGAGTTCCCGCAACTCTCGGCAAACGAATTTTAAGAGCCGAAACCGCACCTCTCGCCGCATTGTCGATCGTAATGTACGAAACGGGTAATTTTGATTCGTGAAGATAGAATGACGTGATTATCTTGAGCATTGGCAATACAAAGACAACAACCCTTAAAAATGGGAACTTGATAAATATTACATTGAATAAGGAAGGAAAATGATATGACAGGAATAATATGTGCAATGAAAATTGAAGCAGACGGCATTATCGCACTCTGCGAAAATACATCAACCGAAACCGTTGCAGGAATGACTTTTACAAAAGGTACATTAAACGGCAAAGAAATCGTAGTTGTGATCTGCGGTGTGGGCAAGGTCAATGCCTCAATGTGCACCCTTGCACTCATCGAAAAATATAACCCCGACATTGTTGTAAACAGCGGAGTTGCAGGCGCATTGTCGCCAATTGTCAGCATAGGTGACATCGTGGTCGGCACAAAGGCGGTTGAACACGATATGAACACAACAGCCCTCGGAGATAAGCAGGGTGAGGTGTCTTTCCCCGACGGAAAAGTGATGTTCTTTGAGTGCGACAAACAGGCATCGACACTCTTATCGTCTGTATGCAAAAAAATCCCCGATACAAAGGTTGCACAGGGAATCATAGCAAGCGGAGATATTTTCGTATCTGAACGCAAGAGCAGACTTCGCATCAACGACAAGTTCGGTGCGCTTGCCTGTGAAATGGAAGGTGCGGCAATCGGTCATGTGTGCCATTGCTGTAAGGTTCCTTTTGCAATAATCAGAGCAATCTCCGATGACCTTGACGAAAACAAAGGAATGGATTTTGTAAAATTCTGTGAGCTTGCAAGCAAAAAAACGGTTGAAGCAGTCAGCAATTTTGTTGCAGAATATTAAAAAACGACACAATTAGACATTCCTATTGACAATCACACTTTAATTAAGTAAAATAATATGATAGGTAATTTGGATGTAATTTTAGATTGGAGAGGTTATAATGCAGCTTACAGGTGCAGAAATTATTTGTGAATGTTTACTTGAACAGGGAGTTGACACTGTGTTCGGTTATCCGGGCGGTGCGGCACTCAATACATATGACGCACTCTACAAGTACAGCGACAGAATCAATCATGTACTTACAGCTCACGAGCAGGGCGCATCACACGCAGCCGACGGTTATGCACGTTCAACAGGCAAAACAGGTGTTGTTATGACAACCTCAGGCCCCGGTGCAACAAACATCGTAACAGGTATTGCTACGGCAAACATCGACAGTATTCCTGTGGTAGCAATCACAGGCAATGTTACAACAGACCTTCTCGGAAAGGATAGCTTTCAGGAGGTTAACATAGTAGAAATCACAAAGCCTATAACAAAGGCAAGTTTTCTCGTTGAAAAGGTTGAGGACCTTGCCGATACTCTCCGCAAGGCTTTTGCACTTGCACAGGAAGGCAGAAAAGGACCTGTACTCGTTGACGTTCCAAAGGACGTGACTGCAAACAAGACAGAATACACACCTGTAAAGCCTGACAACAGAGAGCCTTTTGAAATTGAAAATCCCGAAAGCATCAGAGAAGTTCAGGAACTTATCCGCAATGCAAAGAAGCCTATGATATATGCAGGCGGCGGAATCATCAGCGGTGATGCAAGCGAAGAATTCAAAGCTTTTGCAGAGCTTATAGATGCACCCGTGTGCTGTTCGCTTATGGGTCTTGGCTGTATTCCTGCAAGTCATCCACTTTGCGTAGGAAACATCGGTATGCACGGCGGTTACGAAACAGGTATGATAACAGCAGAATGTGACCTTATGATCGCCTGCGGTGCAAGATTCTCCGACCGTGTGGCAGGTGACCCGAAAAAGTTCGGTGAGCAGGCTAAAATCGTACAGCTTGAAATTGATAAAAATGAAATCAACAAGAATGTAAATGTTGATAAATATATTCTCGGTGATGTTAAGGATATCCTCACAGCTCTCACAGTTGGTCTTGATCAGCAGAAACACACTCAGTGGCTTGAACAAGTTGAAGAGTGGAAACATCACTTTGACAACGCAAAGCGCCCTGAAAGTGAATATCCTCTTCCGCAGGAAATTCTTGATGCGGTAAACGAAATCAAGGCTGATGATGATGTCATCGCAACCGACGTAGGACAGCATCAGATGTGGGTTGCACAGTACAGCAAAATCGAAAAGGACAAAACTCTTCTCACTTCCGGCGGAATGGGAACAATGGGCTTTGGTATGGGTGCCGCAATCGGTGCACAGATGGCTCACCCTGACAAGAGAGTTTTCCTCGTGACAGGCGACGGAAGCTTCCATATGAACTTAAACGAACTTGTTACAATGAAGTCATATGACCTCCCTGTAGTAGTGCTTGTAATGAACAACACCGTTCTCGGAATGGTAAGACAGTGGCAGAAGCTTTTCTACGGACATCGTTTCTCACAGACCGATCCGCACAGAGCAACAGACTTTGTTGAACTTGCAAAAGCATTCGGCGTTGACGGCTTGAGAATTACAAAGAAAGAGGAAATCAAGGACGTGCTTCAGCAGGCATTTGATTTGAAAAAGCCTGTAGTTGTTGATTGCAGAATCAGCCCTGACGTGAATGTTCTTCCGATGATTCCTCCGGGAAAAACAGTAAACGAAATCGTAACTGAAATGTAACGGCGTCACGCCGTTGCAAGTCAGGCAGAGGTTCAATAAACCTCGGTTGTCTGACCTTGAACTTAATATAAAATAATTAAGGGACGTACAGTTTTAATGTGCGCCCCTAATTTATTATGCATTTTCAATTTTCAAATTTCAATTTTCAATTTAATTCCAAATGTTCCTCCAGCAGATCCGCCGCATATCTGCACAGTTCAGAGCACGGACGTGCTTTGTAGTATTTTTCCGTTCTGAGCTCGGGAACGTGGTTGTCCTTTCCCTCAATTCGCAGGTTAAGAAGTTCCCTGCAAATTATCGAGCCGTTGTCCTCTCTGAACTTCTCGGCAAGAGTCTGCACATCTTTGTAAAGCTGTGCTTTTGAAGCGTTGTCGCCTTTTTGGTAGCCTTTTTTGGCAAGTCCGAGCACCATATTCATTCCGCTGACGGTACCGCACACCTCTCTGAGCCTGCCCATACCTCCGCCGAACGGTGCTGAAATCATCATTGCGGTTTCTCTGTCCATTCCAAAATCCTCGCAAAATGCAAGAAGCACTGCCTGTGCGCAGTTGTATCCGTCCTCAAAAAGTTTTTTTGCAAGTTCACCCTTAGTCATAAATTCCACGTCCTCTCTGAGAGCATTATACCACTTTCAATGTAAAAAATATAGTTGTTAAATGAATTAATCTATGATATAATAAATTTTAAGTATATGGAAATATAAATTTCAGAAAAAGGTGATTTACATTGTCTTTTCCGCAGGATAAAATACGAAATTTCAGTATAATCGCACACATCGACCACGGCAAGAGTACCCTTGCAGACAGAATTCTCGAGCACACAAACTCTGTGTCTGCACGAGATATGGAAGCTCAGCTTCTTGATGATATGGAACTCGAGCGTGAAAGAGGTATCACGATCAAGGCTCGTGCCGTAAGCGTTGTATATACAGCTGATGACGGCGAAAAGTATCTTTTCAACCTCATCGACACCCCCGGTCACGTTGACTTCAACTATGAAGTTTCACGTTCGCTTGCCGCCTGTGAAGGCGCAATTCTCGTTGTTGACGCATCACAGGGCATCGAAGCGCAGACACTTGCAAATACATATCTTGCAGTGGACAGCGGTCTTGAAATCGTGCCGGTAGTCAACAAAATCGACCTGCCGAGCGCAGATCCCGACAGAGTTATCAACGAAATCGAGGATATCATCGGAATTCCGGCAGAAGATGCGCCTAAAATTTCAGCAAAGGCAAATATCAATATCCATTCCGTGCTTGAAAAGGTAGTGAGCGATATCCCTGCACCTACGGGAGATGTCAACGCACCCCTTAGAGCGCTTATATTCGACAGCTACTACGACAGCTACAAGGGCGTAATTATATATGTCCGCCTCAAAGAAGGTCAGATTCACCCCGGAGATGAGTTCAAACTTATGGCAACGGGCAGTGTGTTCAACGTAGTTGAATGTGGTCTTATGCACGCAACTCATATGGAAAAGACAGACGGTCTTTATGCAGGTGAGGTAGGTTACATCACAGGTTCAATCAAGACGCTTGCAGATGCAAAAGTAGGCGATACGGTTACTCTTACATCAAACCCTGCAAAAGAACCTCTCCCCGGCTACCGTGAGGCTCAGCCGATGGTGTTCTGCGGTATCTATCCTGTTGACGGTGCAAGATACGGCGATTTGAAAGACGCACTTGAAAAGCTTCAGCTTAATGATGCGGCTCTTTCGTTTGAGCCTGAAACATCAGTGGCTCTCGGCTTCGGTTATCGTTGCGGATTCCTCGGACTTCTTCATATGGAGATCATTCAGGAGAGAATCGAGCGTGAACATCAGCTTGACATCATCACAACAGCACCGAGCGTAATTTACAGAATCACACGCACCGACGGAACTGTTGAAATGATAGACAACCCGACAAATTATCCCGACCCCTCACTCATTCAAATGGCTGAAGAGCCTGTGACAAATGCACATATCTACACTCCAAAAGAGTATGTAGGCAACATTATGGAACTCTGTCAGGACAGACGAGGAACCTTTATAGATATGCAGTATATTGATGCAGACAGAGTTGACCTGCACTATGAACTACCCCTTGCAGAGATTATTTATGACTTTTTCGACACGCTCAAGTCACGCACCAGAGGTTATGCGTCGTTTGACTATGAGATGAAAGAATATGTGCCGAGCGAACTCGTAAAACTTGATATTATGCTCAACGGAGAAGTGGTCGACGCACTTTCGTTTATCATTCACAAGGATAAGGCTTACGGAAGAGCAAGAAAAATGGCGGAAAAACTCAAGGAGAAGATTCCAAGACAGCTCTTTGAAGTGCCGATTCAGGCTTGCATAGGCGGAAAAATCATCGCAAGAGAAACAGTAAAAGCGATGCGTAAGGACGTACTTGCAAAGTGCTACGGCGGTGATATCAGCCGTAAGAAGAAGCTTCTCGAAAAGCAGAAAGAGGGTAAAAAGCGTATGCGCCAGCTCGGTACAGTTGAAGTACCGCAGGAAGCGTTTATGGCTGTGCTTAAACTCGATACAGATTAACCTAACCACCTTATATAAAGACAGGACTTGCTTTTGCGGTAAGTCCTGTTTTTACTTTACAGGAAACTGTATTCAGGCAGAAAAAGTTAATTTAATATCAACAATAACCAATATTCTGCTTAAAATGACGTTTATTTTCTTCTTGCAATAAGGCGAGGATAATATTATAATATAAGATAATATTATCGTAAAAATGATTGTGAGGTTTTAAAATGCCTTTTATAAATGTAAAGACAAGCGCAGTGCTTGACGATGCAAAAAAAGAAACATTAAAGAGCAGAATTTCAAAGTCAATTTCACTCATACCCGGCAAAAGTGAGGCATATCTTATGTGTGCGGTAGAGGACAATATTTCAATGATGTTCAGAGGAAGTTCGGCAGAGCCGACAGCTTTTGTTGAAGTGAAAATACTCGGCAGTTCAACGAAGGACGCTTACGCAGAACTCACGGCTGAAATCTGTAACATACTCAGCGAAGAAGCAGGAGTAGCAGGAAGCAACTGTTATGTAAAATTTGAGGAAGTCAAATACTGGGGTATGGACGGATTTATGTTTTAATACAAAAACAGGTGACAAATATGAAGAGCTATAGAAAAGAACTGTGGTTCAATGTACCGCAGAGAAGAAAAATAATCCGCATAACAGAAGATGTTCAGCAGGCTATTGACGAAAGCGGTGTAAAAGAAGGTCTTGTGCTTGTCAATGCAATGAACATCACCGCATCGGTGTTTATTAACGATGATGAAAGCGGACTTCACGGAGATTACGAACGCTGGCTTGAAAAGCTTGCGCCCGAAAAGCCGTATGATATGTATGCTCACAATGGCTTTGAGGATAACGCAGATGCACACTTAAAGCGCACTGTAATGGGCAGAGAAGTTGTCTGTGCAATTACAGACGGCAGACTTGATTTCGGCACATGGGAACAGATATTTTACTACGAGCTTGACGGCAAACGTCGCAAGCACGCTTTAATAAAAATAATCGGAGAATAATTGGGGTGTATTTTTAAATGAGAATAGTAGTTCTTGCAGGAGGACTCAGCACAGAGCGTGACGTGTCCATATCATCAGGAATTCTTGTAGCGAAGGCACTTCGTGAAAAAGGTCACGAAGTCGTACTTCTCGACGTATTTTCAGGATATGAAGAGAATATCTGCGATATTGATGCTCTCTTCAAACAGAATTACAGTTTTGCAGACAACGCAAAGGTTGGCGAAACAATTTGTGATATCAGCGAAGTCAAGGAAAACCGCCTTGACAAGTCAGACAGATTTATCGGTACAAACGTAATAGAAATCTGTACAGATGCAGACATCACATTCCTTGCACTTCACGGCGGTGAAGGCGAAAACGGTCAGCTTCAGGCAACTCTTGACCTGCTCGGAATAAAATACACAGGCTCAGGTTATCTCGGTTCTGCACTTGCTATGAATAAGGGTCTTACAAAGAGCGTGTTTATTCAGAATAAAATCAGCACACCTGCGGGTGAAATTTTCAAGAGCATCGAGGACGCTGAAAGCTGGAACATATTCCCGTGCGTTGTAAAGCCGTGTTCAGGCGGTTCAAGCGTGGGAATCGCAAAAGCCGAGAACAAAGCTGAATTTGACGAGGCTGTAAAAGATGCCTTCAGATATGAAAACGAGGTAGTTGTTGAGCAGTTTGTGCAGGGAAGGGAATTTTCAGTGGGCGTACTCGGAGGAAAAGCACTTCCGCCGATTGAGATTATGCCAAAGTCGGGATTCTATGATTATCAGTCAAAGTATCAGGCAGGTGCTACGATTGAAGTTTGTCCTGCGGATATTGATGAAGAAACTGACAAAAAGCTCAGAACTGCGGCAGTTGAAGCATATAACGCACTTCACCTTGAGAGCTACGCAAGAGTTGACTTTCTCCTTGATGAGAACGGTCAGACATACTGCCTTGAGGCGAACACTCTGCCGGGTATGACACCGACAAGTCTGCTTCCACAGGAAGCCGCTGTAGAGGGTCTCGGATATGCCGACCTCTGCGAAAAGATTATTGAAATTTCACTTGAGAAGTACAACTGATGTTTTAGTTGTTGCAGACAGGTTGAATTACCCGACCGTTAGAATTGAGTTTTCGGTAACGCTCAAAGTAGGGACACGGCGTGCCGTGTCCGTAAACGTATAATATAAAAGCAATCTTTCGGCAGAAATTTTGTAGGGGACGGCTTCCCAGACGTCCCAAAAGGTTTCTGCTATATCAAACAGTCGAGTGCCTCGCCGTCGTGACGACGGTCACAACTTGGTCGAGTGCCTCGACACGCATTTCGCCGACGTGACGTCGGTCGCAATTCGAGGATATAAGTCGGTGTAATCAATACAACGGTTTCCCGACCGTTAAAATTGATACTTTAATTGCGTTTTTGCGGACACGGCACGCCGTGTCCCTACGATGAGCGCATAACATAAGCGTTATTTAAAAGAAATGTAGCAGTAACCGATATATCGAGTTTATGGTTGGGCACGCAAAGTTTCACATCAACTTTGCGGTCAAGAAATGTAGCAGTGACCAACATATCGACCTAATTGTTGGGCAACCAACGTTTGTTTTAGTCTAAACCTATCTACCCAAAGGTAAAAAACATGAAGAGATTTACACTTGATGAGATTGCGATTTCCTGCAATGGTGAGTTTGTGGGAAATGACAGCGATAAAAATATTACTATAACATCTGTAGAGCGTGACAGCCGTCAGATTAAGGACGGTTCGCTTTTCCTTGCAATTAAGGGTGAGCGTGTTGACGGTCACGACTATATAAGCAAATGCTACGACAGCGGTGCAGTCTGTTCTATATGCGAAAAAGCACCCGAGAATGTCACCAAGCCGTACATTCTTGTTGACTCAACTCTTGAGGCTGTCAAGAAAATTGCAAAAGCATATCGTGAGAAGTTTGATATCCCCGTGGTGGGTGTGTCGGGAAGCGTCGGCAAGACCTCAACAAAAGAGATGCTCTATGCCGTGCTTTCTCAGAAATACAAAACCCATAAAACACAGGGTAACTTAAACAACGAGCTTGGAGTTCCCCTCACACTTCTTGCGATGGAGGAGGACACCGAGGTTGCGATAATCGAAATGGGCATATCGGCTTTCGGCGAGATGACAAGGCTTTCCGAAATGGCTCAGCCGACGATCTGCGTTCTTACAATAATCGGATGCTGTCACCTTGAAAATCTCGGTGACCGTGACGGTGTTCTCAGGGCTAAGACAGAAATGTTCAAAAATGCCCGTCCGAATTCAGAGTTTATACTCAACGGCGATGATGACAAGCTGTATTCCGTTGCCGATGTGAACGGTAAAAAGCCGATATATTTCGGCTTTTCAAGTGATAACGATTACTACGCTCAGGATATCGAGAATAACGGTGAGGGCGGAATAAGCTGTGCCCTTTGCTTTGACGGCAAAAGGCTCGATGTCAAAATTCCTGCAATCGGAAATTATATGGTGAGCAATGCACTTGCGGCGGTAGCCGTGGGCAGACTTCTCGGACTCAGCGACGAACAGCTCATAAACGGCGTCGGTGCATACAAAACAGTCGGAAGCCGTGCAAATGTCATCAACACAGGCAGAGTCAGAATAATTGATGACTGCTACAATGCAAATCCGACTTCCGTAAAAGCGTCACTTGATACGCTTGCAAACTTTTCGGGCAGAAAAGTTGCGATTTTGGGCGATATGAAGGAGCTTGGAGAAAACGAGCTCAAGCTTCATTACGAAACAGGCGAGTATGCAAAATCAAAGGCAGACGCAGTTATCGCCGTAGGACCTCTTGCACAGGAGCTTGCAAAAGGTGCAGACGGAGAATGGTTTGACAGTGTTGAACAACTCAAAAACGCAATCCCTGCGCTCATCAACGAAGGCGATACCGTGCTTGTAAAAGCATCACATTCGATGCATTTTGAGGAAATAGTTGCATTCTTAAAAGAAATTTTTGCATAACAAAAGGGCGGATTTTCCGCCCTTTCCTTATATAGTATAGCTTATGATATACAGCACAGCCATAATGACAGGCTGATGAACGATGTAGACTATCATTGTGTGACGTCCGATGAAGCTCAGTACGGGGGTTTTCAGCGTGAAAAATCTGTCGAGCCCTTTGTCACGGATAAATCTCCACAGAAAATATCCCGTTGCAAATAAAAATATCCAAGGAAAAATCGGAAAATAATCGGTTGAGTAAAATTCCACAGACGGAAGTCCCATAAACGCAAGCCACTTGAATTTGTATAGAAAATCAGGCAGTTTGAGAAGTTCAATACTTCCGAATCCGATGTAACCGTCAGGCAGTCCGTACAGAATCATAAATATCAAAAGGCAGAACACTGCTCCTGCGAGGGGCGGTGTTTTTTCTGCATAAATTTTCAGGGGATGCATAATCATCATTGCACAGCCGAGAAAGTTAAGAATTCCGAACCATACCGCTTGTTGCGGTATAACAAGCACAGTGACGATAGTGATCAAAAATCCGAAAATATTCAGAATGATGCCACGCTTGAATGAGTTATTTGAAAAATTAAGGGCAACACCCGAAATTATTATGAACGAAAAGCAGATAAACCGTTCCCATATAAATGTGAACGGTTGAAATGCCCAATCGGTGTTGACCGAGAATATTATTAATAAGTCGTAAAGCAGGTGAAATGCCACCATATTCAAAAGAGCAAAACCTCGGATCGAATCAATGAGGTGGTATCTCGTTTTGCTGATTTTAGCAGTGTTTTCCATATTTTCCTCTGGAATTTTAAAGGATATTTGCAAAGCTTGCAGGATAAGGGTTTTGAATATATACAACGGTTTCCCGACCGTTAAATTGATATGTTAATTATGTTTAAGGGACGTCAAGGATGCCGTCCCCTACAAAAAAATCCCTACCGAAAGGTTTGTGATATATCAAACGTTTGCGGACATGGCACGCCATGTCCCTACTACAGCGTTACATAAACGTTATTTTAGGGAAATGTAGCAATTACCAATATATCTATTTAACAGTTGGGCACGAAACGTTTCATCTCAACTTTACGGTCGAGAAATGTGGTAGTAACCAATATATCGAGTTTATGGTTGGGCAACCGACGTTTCTGCCAAGTCCGACCTATCTGCTCAAAGGTAAAATTATTTGTCTTTTTTCATTTTAACAGTAAATACGGAAATTGCAATACCTAAAAGTACGACAGCGTATCCGATAACCCACGCAAGTTCGGGAAGAATCTCCGAAAACTCACCGTTTAATGCAAATCTTGCGGCATTAACAGCGTGAGCAAACGGTAATGCGTTTGCAATAGACTCAAACCAACCGCCTACAAGTGCAGTGTCGAACCAGATGTTTGAAAACCATGCTGAAAGGTTTGTCAGCAACGCTCCGCAGATACCGCCAACGGCTTTTTCGTTGAGAACTGTTCCCAAAAGCAAGCCGAGTGCGCTGAATACAAGCGAAATCGGAATGTTTACAAATACAGCCGGAATAATATTAATAGTTGCCTCAAGTCCTAAGCACATTGATGCGAGATAGCAGATGACAGTCTGAGCAATCGACATAGGAATTAGCGGAAGCGTGTAGCCGAGTATGAACTCAGAAGCTTTAAGCGGTGAAGTGAAAAGTCTGAGTACAAAACTTGTGGATCTGTCCTTTGAAATCAGCATTGATGAGAAGAGCGAAATAAAACTAAGTCCGAAAACCGATATGCCCGGTGCAAGGTTCTGAATCTGGAACAATGTCGTGGCTCCGGCGGCTTCCTTTGGAATACTTGCGTTGATTGCCGAAAGCAGTATCAAAAGTACAAGCGGAAAGCCAAGTCCGAAAAATAAAGTGAGCATATCACGCATAATTTCTTTTGTGTTGCGTGATGCAAATACAAGTGTTCTCATCAGATTTCCTCCCCTGCTATTCTAATGAATGCTTCTTCAAAATTATCAGTATCGGCAAGTTTTTTGAGTTCGTCAGCCGTGCCGACTGCCTTTAATTCGCCTTTTGTCATAATTCCTATTCTGTCAGACAGAGCCTCTGCCTCTTCAAGATAATGTGTTGTAAGTACGATCGTTATTTTGCCCTTGAGCTTTTCTATTACTTTCCAAAGTTCTCTTCGTGCAAGCACATCAAGTCCGAGAGTGGGTTCGTCAAGGAAAAGTATTTCAGGCTCTGTTATAAGTGCCATTGCAATGCTTAATCTGCGTTGCCAGCCTCCCGACAGAGTTTTTGCTCTGCTTTTTGCGTATTCTTGCATACCGAATTTTTGAATGAAATCTTCGGCTTTTTGTTTGGCATCTGCTTTGCTGAAACCGTAAATTCGTGCGATAAGTTCAAGGTTTTCTCGAACCGTAAGCTTTTCTGCAACGGCAGTTTCCTGAGGTGAAACATTTATTATCTGCTTGACTTTCATACTGTCGCTGACAACACTGTTTCCGCACAGAAACGCATCGCCTTCACTCACCGGTGCAAGGCACGAAAGCATTTTGATTGTGGTTGATTTTCCTGCGCCATTTACTCCCAGCAGAGCATAAAGCTCGCCTTTTTCAACAGTCAGATTCAGCGAGTTAACCGCTGTTTTATCCTTGTATTTTTTCGTAAGATTGACAGTTTTTATAGCTTCCATCTCAATTATTCCTTCTCTTTATGTGATTTTTTAAAATCTAAACCTGGGAACTTTGCAAATGCGATTCCGCCCTGATTTGTATCTCCGAGTACAAGCAATCTGTCACCTGACTCAATATTAAAAACAGTTCTGGCGTGCTTCGGAATCACGACCTGCCCCTTTTCACCGACCTTAACGATGCCGAAAACATATTTGCCTTCATTCTCGCTTTCAATCGGAACTTCGTTTTCAAACGAAAAATTAATGAGGTTATCTATCGTTGTTTCAAACAAATTTGCAAGTTCTCTGCATTTTATAATATCGGGAAGAGTTTCGCCGTTTTCCCACTTTGCGATCGATTGACGGGTTACTTCAATCTTTTCGGCAAGATCCTCCTGCGAAAGCCCAAACTTTTTTCTCAAGTATTTTAAATTCTTACTTATCATACTTTTTCACACCTTTCGTTTTAATAATACACGATGTTTTCTGCGTTTTCAACCAACTTGTGATTACATAAAATGTTAATTTTAGTTGCATTTTGATTTTAAAGGAAATGGTGGAAGGTAAGTTCAATAAAAAAAGCGAGTGCCTCGCACGCAGTTCGTGTAGATAGGTTGATATTTTTATATCTTCTATGCCCGAGCGAAACCGAGCAATTTCCTATACAATAAAAAACTCCACAGCCTGTGGCTATGGAGCTTTTTATGGAGCTGATAACTACGTTTATCAATGCAAATCCAACATCTCGTCTTTTGCGGTGTGTGCAGTCTTTGCCTATCATCAGCGCGACGAGCTAAAAACAGTCCACCGGACTGTTTTCTTAACGCTCTTTCGAATCCCGTTTACGCTCCTAATATAAAAAGCGAGTGCCTCGCACGCAGTTCGTGCAGATAGCATCATCTTTTAAAATTGTTCTATGCCCGAGCGAAACCGAGCAATTTCCTATACAATAAAAAACTCCACAGCCTTATGGCTATGGAGCTTTTTATGGAGCTGATAACGGGATTCGAACCCGTGACCTCGTCCTTACCAAGGACGCACTCTGCCTACTGAGCTATATCAGCTTATATTTTTGAACGTCTTTTTATATCATACCATATATATATTACAATTTCAAATGTTTTTTGAAAAAAATTTAAAAATATCTGCCGAAATAAAATTAAAAAAATACTTGATAAATCGTGAAAACGGTGATATAATCATAATGTTAAATATTCTAAGGTAAGGAGTGGGCAGCAAACCCACTCCTTTGTATTTGTAAAAGGGAGGTATATTATGGCAAAAAGCAAAGGCGGAGTAACCGTAACAAAAGTCAGAGAACTTTGTGAGCCTATAGTAAAGGAATTCGGACTTTCGCTGTGGGATGTCCGCTATGAAAAGGAAGGCGCAGATTGGTTTTTGAGAATTTTCATCGACAAAGACGGCGGTGTTGATATCACTGACTGTGAAAAGGTGTCAAGGGCGATCAACGCTCCGCTTGATGAGCTTGATCCGATTGAAAATGCGTATTGTCTTGAGGTGTGCTCTCCCGGAATCGAAAGAGAGCTTATCCGTGATGAACACTTTGAGCAGTTTATCGGGGCTGACATTATGGTGAAAATGCGACGTCCTATCGAGGGCATCGGCAGAGAGTTCAAAGGTGTTCTCAAGGCGTATGAGGACTCAATGGTCACCATAACCGACCACGGTGCTGAAAACGAAATGACTATCAACAAAAAAGATGCGGCTTGGATAAAGCTTGACGATTTTGATATGTAAGCAACATAAAGCAATAATTATATTATAGAAAAGGATGATTTGGAAAATGACGAACAAGGAATTATTTGAAGCACTGAGAATGTTTGAAAAGGAAAAAGATATCCCTATGGATTATATGCTTCAGCAGATTGAAAAGGCAATCGTGATAGCATGCAAAAATTACTACGGCGGAAACGAAAACGTAATTTTCAAGGCTGACCCGACAAAGAACTCTTTTGACGTAAAGCTTGTCAAAGATGTAGTTGCAGAGGTTGAAAACCCTGATTTTGAAATCACAAGAGATGATGCAGAAAAGATCAACAAGAGAAAAATCTACAGAATCGGAGACAAGGCAGAAATTCCTCTCGATCCTAAGAAGCTCGGCAGAATCGCAGTATCAGCCGCAAGAAACGTAATCAGACAGGGCATCAGAGCAGGCGAGAAGGGTCAGACACTTATCGAGTTCCAGAGCAAGCTCGGTGAAATCGTAACAGCAACAGTTGAAAGAATCGACCCTAAGAGCGGTATTGCAACAATCAAAATTGGCAAGAGCGAAGCAATGCTTCCTAAGAGTGAACAGGTTGGCTGTGACAACGTCAAAGAAGGCGACCACATCAAGGTATACATCGCAGATGTAAAGGACAACGAAAGAGGTCCTCACGCTATCATTTCAAGAACACACCCCGGCTTTGTAAAGAGATTGTTCGAGCAGGGCGTTCCTGAAATCTTCGATGGTATCGTTGAAATTAAGTCAGTTTCCCGTGAGGCAGGTTCCCGTACAAAAATGGCTGTAACAAGCAGTAATCCTGACGTAGATGCAATCGGTGCTTGTATCGGTCCTAAGGGAGCAAGAGTTAACGCAATCGTTGAAGAACTCGGCGGTGAGAAAATTGATATCATAGAATACAGTGAAGAGCCTGAAAAGTACATTTCAGCAGCACTCTCCCCTGCAAGCGTATGCAAGGTTGAAATCATTGATGAAGAAACAAGAAGCTGTAAGGCAACTGTTCCTGACGGACAGCTTTCACTTGCAATCGGCAACAAGGGTCAGAACGCAAGACTTGCGGCAAGACTCACAGGTTGGAGAATTGACATTCGTCCCGAAAGCGGTTTCTACGGCGAGGACGAAGAACAGTCAGATGATGTTATCGTAGAGGAAACAGCAGAAGAAGCTGTTGAAGAATAATATATACGTTTCGGTCAATCGCAGGGACGACTACAGGTCGTGCGAAATCGGACACGAGGTATAAATATGGTAAAGCAGAAAAAGATTCCGCTGAGAAAATGTACAGGATGCGGAGAGATGAAGGAAAAGCGAGAGCTGATAAGAGTTGTCAAAGGTCCTGACAAAAAGGACGAGGACGGCAACGTTATATCGGCAGGAGAAATTTCGCTTGACCTTACAGGTAAAAAATCAGGCAGAGGCGCATATGTATGCAAAAGCGCAGAATGCTTTGAAAAGGCAAGGAAAGCAAGACGATTTGAGCGTTCGCTTAGCTGTAAAATTCCCGAAGAGGTTTATGAGCAGATGAGCGCAGAACTTGCAAATGCCGAAAAATAATTCATAATAACCCGACAGGAGGAGCAGATGAACGACAGAATACTATCACTGCTCGGGCTTTGCAGACGTGCAGGAAAGCTTGTCATCGGCGCAGATCCGTCGGTGGAGTCTATAACAAAAGGAAAGTCGCAGATAATAATTTATGCAAAGGACTTTTCAAAATCGAGCGCAAAGCCCGTGCTTGAAACGGCACACAAGAATAATATCAAAACATACTGCATAAACAGAAGCAAAGATGAGATAAGCTTTGCACTCGGCAAGCTTTGCGGAGTATTGTCCGTTGAGGATAAAGGCTTTGCAGATAAGCTTGAACAGTTAATTACAGACGAACAGGGAGGAGAATTATATGATAAAATACAAGGTTAAGGACGTAGCGAATGATTTGGGGGTATCCAACAAGAAAATCACAGAGATACTCGAGAAGCACTGCGGTGTTACAAAAAAGACAATGACAGCTCTTGATGAGAACGAACTCGACGTAATTTTCAGCGTAATCACAAAAGAAAACAGCGTTGACAGCTTGGAATCATATTTTGCAAAGCGCAATGCTCAGATTGACAAGACAAAAGAAGCAAAGTCAGAGCCTAAGGCTGAAAAGAAAGCTGAAAATAATGCAAAACCTGAGAAGAAAAAGTCTGATAAAAAGCCTGAAAAGGCAAATAATAACGATAAGCCAAAGGCTGAGAAGAAGCCTGCAAAGGCAGAAAAAGCCGAAAAGCCTGTTGAAGCGAAGAGCGAAGAAGAAACAACTTCACGCAAGCGCAGAGTTATTGACACCCGTGCAATCAACGTTGACGTTGAGCGTTATAACTCAAAGTACGACGATATGGCGCATGACAGCTCAAAGATGCGCAGTACAGACCAGACAATGAAAAAGCAGAAGTTTGCCAATCGTTCACAGAAGCAGAAGGGCAGACGTCAGGGCAAGAGAGAGACAGAAGCAGAGCGTCTGAAGAGAATCGCTCTCGAGCGTAAGCAGAAGCCTATCACAGTTGAAATTCCTGACGAAATCGTGGTTTCAGAGCTTGCACTCAGACTCAAGGCTACAGTTGCCGAAGTAGTAAAAAAAGCATTCCTTATGGGAACAATGGTAACTGCAACAGATACAATTGACTTTGATACAGCTTCACTCATCGCAATGGAGTTCCACGCAAAGGTTGAAAAAGAGGTTGTAGTTACAATCGAAGAGAGAATTATTGATGACAGTGAGGACGACGATGCAAATCTCGTTGGCAGAGCTCCTGTAGTTGTAGTTATGGGACACGTTGACCACGGTAAAACATCAATTCTCGATGCAATTCGTCACGCTAACGTAACAGCAGGTGAAGCAGGCGGTATCACACAGCATATCGGTGCTTACAGAGTTCAGATTGACGGCAAGCCAATCACATTCCTCGATACTCCGGGTCACGAAGCGTTCACAACAATGCGTGCGAGAGGTGCACAGATTACAGATATCGCAATTCTTGTAGTTGCGGCTGATGACGGTATTATGCCACAGACTATCGAGGCTATCCACCATGCTAAGGCAGCAGGCGTATCCGTAATCGTAGCGATCAACAAAATGGATAAGGTAGGCGCAAATCCTGATCAGGTTAAGCAGCAGCTCACAGAGCACGAGCTTATCCCTGAAGAATGGGGCGGTGACACACCTTGTATTCCTGTATCTGCAAAGACTAAGGAAGGTCTTGACGATCTCCTTGAAATGGTAGCTCTTGTAGCTGAAATGAAGGAACTCAAGGCTAACCCTGACAGAGCGGCTAAAGGTACTGTAATCGAAGCACGTCTTGACAAGGGCAGAGGTCCTGTTGCAACAGTTCTTGTTCAGAACGGTACACTTCACAAGGGCGATACAATCATTGCAGGCACTTGTGTAGGACGTGTAAGAGTTATGACAAACGACAAGGGCGAAAGAGTTCAGGAGGCAGGTCCTTCAGTTCCTGTTGAAATCACAGGTCTTGACGAAGTTCCTACAGGCGGTGATATTTTCGACGCAGTAACAGACGAACGTCTTGCAAGAACTCTTGTTGAACAGAGAAAGACTGCCAAGAAGGAAGAAATCTTCAACGCACAGACTAAGGTAACACTTGACAACCTCTTCGACCAGATGAAGTTAGGCGAAGTCAAGGAACTTCAGATAATCATTAAAGCTGACGTACAGGGCTCGGTTGAGGCTGTTAAGCAGTCACTTGAAAAGCTTTCAAACGAGGAAGTAAGAGTAAACGTAATTCACGGTGCCGTAGGTGCAATCAACGAGTCAGACGTAATGCTCGCTGAAGCTTCAAATGCAATCATCGTAGGCTTTAATGTTCGTCCTGATGCGGTTGCTTCTGAAAATGCAGAGCGTTCAGGTATTGATATGCGTCTTTACAGCGTAATCTACGACTGTATCAACGAGATTGAAACAGCTATGAAGGGTATGCTCGCACCTAAGACAAGAGAAGTTGTACTCGGTATGGCTGAGTGCCGTAACGTTATCAAAATTAAGTCAGTCGGCACAGTTGCAGGTTCATATGTCAAGAGCGGTAAGATTCAGCGTAACGGCGGTGTAAGAGTTATCCGTGACGGTATCGTAATCGCAGAGGACACAATCGCATCATTACAGAGATTCAAGGACGCTGTAAAAGAGGTCAACGAGGGCTACGAGTGCGGTATCGGACTTGAGAAGTTCAACGACCTCAAGGAAGGCGATATGTTCGAGGTTTACACAATCGAAGAATACCGTGACTAAGTCTAAAAGACAGATTGGAATAATTTACAACTTAAAAAAAACCGACTGATAAAATATATATCGGTTACGTTTATGAAACAATATGAATTGTAATTAAAAAACAAAATGACACGGTCGGGCAACTGATTTATATGATTGCACCGACCTGTCATCTCGAGGTAAAAATGGGACATAGAATTGAGAGAACAACAGAAGATGTAAAAAGAGAGCTTACGGCTATTTTCCGTGAGCTTAAAGACCCCAGAGTTGCCGAGACTTTTCTGTCAATTGTGAGAGTTGAGGTTACAAACGACCTCTCTTACTGCACGGTTCAGGTCAGCGCAATCGAGGGTATGGACAGAGCAAAGGAAGCTGTAAAGGGACTTAAATCCGCATCGGGATTTATCCGCAGAGAGCTTGGTCACAGACTCAAACTCCGTCACGTTCCCGAGCTTATATTCAACGCTACCGACAGCATTGAATATTCTGCTCACATAAACAGCATTTTAAACAGCCTTGATATATCGGCTGATGAGGAAAATGAAGATGAATCTGTATGATATTGCCCGCTTTCTTGAGGCACACGACAATTATGAAATTCTCACACACGCTTACCCCGACGGAGATACTCTCGGAAGCGGTTTTGCGCTCTGTATGGCTCTACAGCAGATAGGCAAAAACGCAAGGGTCATCACAACAAATATCCCGTCAAAATTTGTGTATCTCACAAAGGGTGTCAAAGAGCAGGAGTTCGAGGCTGAAACAATAATCAGCACCGACGTTGCGGCTGACAGTCTTTTAGGCTCAAATATGAGCAAATATCTTGGCAAGGTCGATATTTGTATTGACCATCACGGTTCAAATACTTTTACGGCAAAAGAGAAATTTGTCGACAGATTTGCAGCGGCAAACTGCGAAATCATCTATAAGCTCCTTCAGCGAATGAACGTTAAGTTTACAAAAGAAATCGCTGACTGCCTTTACACAGGTATTTCAACCGATACAGGCTGTTTCAGATACACAAACACCACAGCTGAAACAATGCGTGTTGCGGCAAGTCTTATGGACTTCGGCTGTGACACGGCATACATAAACAAGTCGATGTTTGAAACAAAATCAAAGGAGAAGATTCAGCTTGAACACTCCGTCTACAACACTATCGACTATTGTGCAGGCGGAAAATGTGCGATAATCTACATTACGCTCGATATGCTCCGTCAGCTTGACGTGGGCGACGACGAAATGGAAGGTCTTGCGTCAATTCCAAGACAGATCGAGGGCGTCCTTCTCGGCATCACAATGAAAGAAAAAGAGGGCGGATTCTTCAAAATTTCAGTGCGTTCAAATGATGACATCAATGCATCTGATTTCTGTTCAAAGTTTTCAGGCGGGGGACATCCTGCGGCGGCAGGCTGTACGATTGAGGGTGACCTCGAAACCGTAAAGAAAAAGCTTGTGAAAGCAGCGGAAGAATTTTTATGAACGGTGTAATTTTGATAGACAAGCCTGCGGATTTCACGTCGTTTGATGTGGTAGCCGTAGTGCGAAAAATAACGGGACAGCGCAAAACGGGTCACACGGGAACGCTTGACCCCAACGCAACAGGCGTTTTGCCCATACTTTTGGGCAGTGCAACAAAGGCTCAGGATTTGATCGTGAACCACGACAAAACCTACATCGCAGATTTTCGTTTCGGACTTACCACCGATACCCTTGATATTTGGGGCAAGGTGCTCAGCGAACAGAAATCCGAGGTCACAAGAGAAGATATCCTGAATGTAATTCCCAAATTTACAGGAGAAATCGAGCAGATACCGCCGATGTTTTCAGCCGTTCAGAAAAACGGTCAGCGACTTTACGACCTTGCAAGAAAAGGAATCGAAGTTGAAAGAGAGAGCAGAAAGGTGACTGTTTACAGCCTTGAGCTTCTTGAATTTGACGAAGAAACCCAGATTGGAAAGTTTGAGATATCCTGCTCAAAGGGAACTTATGTCCGTACAATAATTGATGATATCGGCAGATTTCTCGGAGTCGGCGGAGTTATGACGGGCTTGAGGAGAATTTCAGCCTGCGGATACAAAATCGGTGAGTGTATAACCCTTGACAAAGCAAGACAGCTTGCCGAAAGCGGTGAACTTGAAAAGTATATCAGCTCGGTTGAAAGTCTGTTTGAAAGTTACGGCTATGTGGTCGTTTCAGAGGCACAGGCAAGACGTTTTTCAAACGGAGGCGCACTCGATACCGAACGTACTTATCTGAAAAAGCTTGACGTTGAAAACGGTCAGATATTCAGGGTGAAAGACAGAGAAAATAAATTTTTAGGTTTAGGCATAGTTGATGCACAAAACAAGTTGCTGAAAATTTATAAGCTGTTTTAACATTAGCGGAAAAGGTGAATTTTAAATGTTCAGAAAAATATTTGTAATATTCAGGTCAATATTTTTGATTCCGCACATCATAGTATTTAAGTGCAGTAAAAATCATAAAACCATATGTGCAGACCTCGATAGATGGAGAGAGTTCTGCCCGAACGGGGAAAATTACGGCTATACATATCTTTTTCTGTATGTTATGTGCTTTTTTAAGGAGTTTAGAAACCTGTTCTACCTCAGAGTTGGCAACGCAAAGTATTTTCTCAGAATATTTTGCAAACCGCTTGCCTCGCTCTATCTTATCAGCAAAAACATCGGACCGGGACTTTTCATTCAGCACGGATTTTCAACGATTCTCGGGCTTGAATCAATGGGAAGCAATTGTTGGGTGAATCAGCAGGTGACACTCGGTCACGACGGAAAAGGCAAACCGAAAATCGGCAACAACGTGAAGATTCTTGCCGGCGCAAAGATAATCGGTGACGTCACCGTAGGCGACAACTCTGTTATCGGCGCAGGTGCGGTAGTAGTCAAAGACGTTCCGCCGAACTGTGTTGTTGTGGGAAGCAAAGCCTATATCGTAAAGCGCAACGGCGAAAAAGTTCGTGAGGAGCTTTAAGGGTGCGTCGAACCGATAATTCATTCGGTTATTAATGTTACGAAGCTGATTGGAACATTGCTTTTAACTTTAAAATAAAATTTTTTCAAAAGTTGCATAGTTTTATGCAACTTTTTTTGTTTTTTCACCGTAGTCGGAGGTGAAAAAATGGTTATATACCAGATGAAGAAGCCTGTTGAATCTCTCACGTCTGATTGCGTGGGCGTGACAGGCGACAATCTTGCACACACACAGGAGTTTTATATCAAAGACGTTTCGGATGACACGTTAAGTTATACTCTGCATCTCAGATTTGCAGACGGAAGTGTGAATTCTGTTACGCCCGACTATGTTCAGAATGACGGCGAGGGCACGGGAATACGCTGGGTAGTTAAGCAGAACGATATCTTTATGCACGGCTATTTTGAGCTTCAGATCGAAGGCAGAAACGAGGACGGTTTTGTATTTCAGACTGAAATCATAAGGCTTTATGCTGATGAAAGTATTCCTGTTGAGGACAAGGAATATGAAAATCCAAATTCCGCAACGCTTCAGCTCAGGGACGAGGCATACGAATTACTTTCGCAGATAACCGAACAGCAGAATCAGATAGAAGAAAATCTTGCGCTGATTGAGCAGACAGATCTTTCGTCAAAGCTTGATGATGCAAAGGGTGTAATCACTACCAATCACATAGCAAACGGCGCTGTAACTTCAATCAAAATTGCCGACAATGCAATTGCAAGTTCGCAGATAATTTCGGGTGCGGTTTCCCTTGATAAGCTTTCGGCAGATGCTCAGAATACGATAAGCGCAAAGGCTGATAAAACTGAGCTTGAAGCGTATGAAAAGTCCGATAACAAAATCTATACTGAGGAAGATATTACCGATGTAGACCTAAACTATCCTTCTGTTTTGTATCTGGACGAATATTATTATAAGTTCAACGAAACAGATGAGCTCCTTGCGGAGAAGTACGACAGCTCAAACATCGAAACGGGAAGCGGAACACTGACAGCCAATGATGCCAACACTGACAAGATCAATTCAGCTCAGTTTGAATATCAGAAAATCGGCGATCAGGTGAATTTGCATATTTATGTTGATTTTAAGGCGTTCACACCGACAAGTTCTTCACAGAGCATCACTCTATCGGGATTGCCGTTTGTCTGCAAAAACTCGGTGACCCCGAGAG
Source organism: Ruminococcus sp. (assembly GCA_036306945.1). Classification (GTDB taxonomy): domain Bacteria; phylum Bacillota; class Clostridia; order Oscillospirales; family Acutalibacteraceae; genus Ruminococcoides. The sequence continues at coordinate 30,096 of JAXJYO010000005.1, forward strand.
AAATGTGTGTTACCACAGCGAAAAAACAGATGTTGTGGGGAATTGTACCTAATTCAGCAGGTCTGACATTGTTGCTGTTCAGTGCGTCAGCGTTTACAGAGAACGAAAAGCTTTCGTTCTCACTCAGATACAGAATTTCGTAAAGGGGTGTATTAATGGAACTAAAAACAGAATTTGTGCTTGATATGCTCACGACAGACAGCGTATCAGTGCTTCAGAAAAAATATTTTGAATTTGACGGAAAGCGTTACTATACTGAAAACATCAGAAATGCCTATCTCAACGATGAAGAGGGCAGACAGAGTATCAATGACGTTTTGCCAGAGGAATATCAGAATGCAGTTTTTGCAGTGTGGGGCGATACCCCGACAGTCAGCACAGAAGCCGAAAGCGCATAAAATTTAATCCTTATAACAGCAGTCCCCCGACTAAGAAAAGTCGGGGGATAAATTTATGTTTTTAATTTTAAAATTGTTTAGTTTTCTTTGCTCAGGGGCAAATTGCCTGTCAAAAATTGAATACTTCTCTCAATCGAATCTTTTGAAGTTCCCCATTCCTGTCCTTGGCTTCGGTAGTCAAACATCGAGCAGAAATGCGTGATGTCGGATTTAAGCGACTCAAGATAGTTTTTGGTGAGAGTTGCAGTTTCGGTGTGAAAATCAGCGAGATGCTTTGACGGAATACCGCCTTTTGCCATTGCTGTTTCCATTATAAACGAATAGTGTTTAAGGCAGATATACGGCTGTTCATTGTAGAGCTTTCGGAATTCTTCGCCCTTTGCCCACTCAACAAAAATCGTAGCCATAAAATGCTTCATATCCCACTTGATTCTGTCGCAGACATAGCACGATGAAAGCTCTGTTTTTATCGCTTCAAGTTGCTTTTTATCAGGCTTTCCCTTGATTTTTTTAGGAAAATCATTGTCGATGATTTCCTGCAAATGGCTTTCAAGAATGAGTGCATTCGGAAGTTTTTGTCCTTTTTCAAACATCTGCGAAAAATGGCGGTGGCAAAAGCCTTTTTTGTTGGTTTCGATACGCACATCGGGCACCATCATCGCATCGCCTGTGATGAATTTTACATACTGCTCCTCAAGCATACTTTCCATTCGGCATATCGGACAGCCGTCCTTCGGCATAAATATGTCGTTTATCGGAATTGTACAAATTGTTTCTTTCATTTTTTAACAGCCCTTTTCTTCATCTTACTGCCGAGCAGAATGAAGCTCAGCAGTGGAATTTTTTTGATAACGAAGTCTGACACAAGCACAGGAATTGCAAGTCCGAGAATGATGCCGACAATACAAGCAAATATCGGCGGAACAGACGCAAACATTTTGAGGATAAGTGCGGTAGAACCTTGGGTGATAAACGGAAAGTGCATAAGATATATTTCCATCGACCTTCTGCCGAAGAAAGTAAAAATATTATCAGCTTTGGTACCTTCAAGAAATTTGCAACCACAGCATATAGTGAAAATCCCGCCTATAACAAGAATAAATTTTACGGGAATAAATGCATAACTTGCCATACCCGTAAACACTCCGTAGAATTTGAGGGTGTTCATCACGATTGCGGAAATCAAAAATAGCACAGCGATTACTGCATAGACTGATTTTTTAACTGAAAACAGTTTCTCTTCATATGAAACTGCAATTCTGCCGAGTGAGAAATAACCTGCATACGCGCAAAAGTAATTTAGCAGAACAGGCAGTTCAAAAGTGTTTTGCAAAACAGGCAGGCAGAATAAAACAACCGTCACTATGGGATTTTTCATCAGTTTCGGCAGGAAAATATGTAATACATTGAGCAGAAACAGCATATACAGAAACCAAAGATTTCTGGAGGTTGAGTTCTGATAAGTGATTGTCTGATAAAGAAAGTTTGGTAAAGATAATTGAGAGTAATCCGAACTTCCCATTTGTGCAATTGAAGCAAGTGCAGGAATTTTCGTAGCAATGACAATAATTGTGTAATTTATAGCAGAAAATGCAAAATACGGAATCATCAGGCGACAAAATTTATTGCCTGTTGTTTTAAGTTTATGCTCCGAATATTTCTTACTGCTGAATTCAAATACCCAACCCGAAATAAAAATACAAACACCCATTGCAAGTGTACCGAATATTTCAGGAATAAGAAAGTAAAAAAGTTGTTGTTTGAGCTGGTTAAGCATTGAATGAACAATAACCACGAAAATAATACTGATACCTCGTGACATATCAAGCCAAGAAATTCTGTTATTTGACAAAATATACTCCCCTTTTTTCATAAAATATAATAAAATTATATCATAAACAGTTTTAATAAACAATAATATGTGATAAAATTATTATAAATACACCAAAGTGTGATAAAAATATCGGAGATTAAAAATTATGAATTGTATACAGACAGAAAAAGGCATAAAAGTAACAGGAGTAACCGACCTTGACCTTGCACAGACTCTTGACTGCGGTCAAAGCTTCAGGTGGGTTGAACAGGAGGATAAAAGCTTTCGAGGTGTGGCATACGGCAAGTGTGTTACCGTGTCGCTTGACGGAACCGACTTGTATATAGAAAATGCCACAAAGCAGGATTTTGAAGATATATGGTATGACTATTTTGATTTGTCGCTCGATTACGGGGAAATTCGTGAAGAAATAAGCAGGATACATCCCGTGCTTGAGGAAGCTTCAAAGTACGCTTCGGGAATCAGAATACTCAGGCAGGAACCGTACGAAGCGTTATGTACGTTTATAATCTCGCAGAACAATAATATAAAGAGGATAAAAGGCATAGTTGAACGTCTTTGCGAAAACTTCGGAGAAAAAATCGCAGAAAACGTCTATGATTTCCCGACTTCTCAGAAAATGGCTGAACTTACCGTTGATGACCTTGCTCCGCTCAGAGCAGGTTTTCGCAACCGTTATCTCATAGATGCGGCAAAAAAGGTTGCAAGCGGTGAGGTTGACCTTGAAAAATGCAGAACTGCAGATTATGAAGAGGCAAGAAAAGAGCTGATGAAAATTACGGGCGTAGGAGTAAAAGTTGCAGATTGTGCGCTTTTGTTCGGAATGCATCGCATTGAGGCTTTCCCTGTTGATGTGTGGATGAAACGTGCTATGGAAACACTGTTTCCCGATATGACGCCGAATGATTTTGGCGAGTATGCAGGCATAGCTCAGCAGTATATTTTTCATTATAGCAGAATGCATCCTGAATTGTTTTTTTAAGCTTTTTGGTTTGTTTTGTATAATTTGACTTACTGAATTTTGTTGAAAATGATGTCATTTTTGGAAAAGTGTACATAATTATCGGCAAAAGATTTTATATATGAAAATATAAAATTAATTGCGAGTTTAATTCTTGTATGATATAATAGACACGTTGGATAATGTTTTTGCACAAAAACTGTAATAATATCTATATATTTTAATGCCTTATGATATGTTGCAGTGATGTTGCGAAAACGAGTATTTTACCGTATCAGGTCGAAAAATGCGGTTTAGTAAACAAAAAGGAGTAATCAAAAATGAGAAAAATCAAAAAGCAGGTTTCTGTTTTGCTTGCAACAATGATGGCTTTTGGCACAGTTGCGACTGCTTCATTCAGCGCAAGTGCGGCAGAAACTACTGAAAGCACAATTTCAGTAACATCAAACCTCTGTGATACACAGAAGGTAACTTATGATTCAGATGACAAGCAGGTAGAAGTTACATACTATCTCCAGTCAGACAACATGATTCTCAACACTCAGGCAGGCGTTTCTTATGACAGCTCTGTTCTTCAGCTTGCTGATGACTGCAACATCAAAACAGCTTTGCCAATTTTAAAGGACGGCGGTATTGCTAACTTCAATCTTACAGACGAAATTCTTTTCAATGCAACAAACCTTAACCTTTATGACTACACAACAGAAGGCGTTTATCTTACATTAACTTTTGATATCGTTGGTTCAGGTGACACAACAGTTGACCTCGACGTTGACGTCATTACTGCTACAACAGCTACAGGTTATGATGATCTTAACGAAGCAGAAGATATTGATCTCGTTTATTTTGATGAAGTTATGAGCGATGGTTTCCAGCTCAGAGCAGAAGCTGAAGTAAGCGGTGAAGAAGCAAGCGATGTAAGCATTTATGGTGACATCAATCTTGATCTCACAAGTGACGATGCTACAACTTACACAGGTACAGTTGACCTCGATGAAGGCACATACACATTCAGAGTAAGTGAATCAGGCACAGCAATGTGTAACGGCAGCACATTTACAGATACTATCTACAACATTCCTTACTATTCAGAATTCAAGTCTGCAACAACACTTAATGCTTCAGGCGGTAGATACACATTTATCTATAACGCAAGCACAAACTGCCTTACAGTTAAGTATAAACCATACTCAGAGCTCGTTGAAATCTTCGGTGATATCAACGTAGAACTCGTTAAGGGTTCAGGCTCAGTGTTCACAGGTTCTGCAAGACTTGAGGCTGGTTCTTACAACTTCAGAATCAATGAAATGGGCACACAGATGTGCTTCGGTTACACATTTGATGACCACGTTTACAAGATCGTTTACAATGCAGATTGGACAAGCGCAACAACATTCAATGCTAACGGCGGTCTTTACTCATTCAAGTATG
>JAXJYO010000006.1:0-130731 GCA_036306945.1 Ruminococcus sp.
AGAAGAGGTCGTGTTGGTAATCAAATCGCACATACACTCACAACAAGCAATACACAGGCATATTACTTTATTGATATGAATCCTGAGCCTAAAATAACCGATATTGCAAGATGTATTACTGCACGATATGATTCGGGCATAGAGAAGAATGTCAAACTCGCCTATGAGTATCTGATTGAGTCAGCGAAGAATGGAAATCCATATGCCTTGCAGCTCTTGAACAGCCACAGAAAAGGGAGAGGTGCGTCCGTTGCGATGTGCTCTATGTCTCTGCTTCATCATCTGAGTCGAATCATCCAGAATCAGATTGAGCAAAACAGACGCCGCAGAAAAGTAAAAACAGACCGAAAAACCCGTCAGAAGATTGACGATAAGAAATTTGGTCTCGGACTTCATTAAAAATATATTCTACTAACAAGGGGCTGTTATACCCAAACGGTGATAGTACCGTCCTGTCATCGTGACAGGAGTGTATAACCACCCATAGTAAGATAACTACAACAGAAAGATAGACAGACAAACTCTTGAATAAAGGTTTGATGTATAGGAGAAGTAATGTCAGTATTTAATTATTTTACAAAAGAGCAGAGGGAACGCGCGAGGAATACTGATCTTGTGCAATTTCTTCGGAATCAGGGTGAGAGGCTCAAACGGTCAGGATCGGAATATGAATGGCGGGACGGATCCGAGAAAGTGACCGTGAGAGGAAACCTCTGGTTCAATCAATACGAACAAGAGGGCGGCGACGCCATTGACTTCGTCCGCAGATATTACAACAAGGATTATCCCGGAGCTGTCGCATTCCTGCTTAATCACGGTGGTGGGCAAATCATTCATTCTTTTTCTGCTGAGGAAAAGCCGAAGGTGTTGGAGCCTCCGAAGCCCAACTCGGATATGCGAAGAGCCTACGCTTACTTGCTTTTGAATCGCTGTATTGACCGTGATGTTCTCAACGCCTTTATACACAACAAGATGATCTATGAGGACGAGGAATATCACAATGCCGTGTTTGTCGGCTACGATCCGCAAGGGAAGCCCCGGCACTACCACAAGCGGGGAACGCTATCAGCCAGTCCTTTCAAGGGGAACGTGTCGGGCAGCATACCCGAATACAGCTTTCATTGGCACGGAACATCAGACAAGATATTCTTATTCGAGGCTCCGATAGATATGCTCTCGTTTATTTCCATGCACAAAGAGAATTGGTATGACTACAGTTATGCGGCATCCTGCTCCGTTTCGGACAGGGTGCTTTTTCAATGCCTCAAGGATAATCCGAACATCAAAAATGTGTATTTGTGTTTTGATAACGATTGTTGGGGACAGCAGGCTAACCAACGGATAAAGGAAAAGCTTAATCAGATGGGTATCGAAAACCATATCTTGATACCGCAACACAAGGATTGGAATCAGGATTGGCTAAATCAAGGAGAGGGGAGTGAGAAGTTATGTTACCGCAGGGCGTAGGAATTATGATAGCTGCTGTAGGTGGCTTGCTGTTATTCTTTTTTCTGGTGTTGTCACTCTCCAACCGATATAACCTCAACAACATCAAGGACAAGACGGTCGGACACGGTCAGCACGGTACGGCTCGCTGGGCTACGAAGAAAGAAATCAGGAGAATATATAAGCACATCAAATATGAACCCGAAAAGTGGCGCGAAGATCCCAAGAGCAGACCAAAGGAGCAGGGGATAGTGGTTGGCTGTAAAAACCGCAAACTGACTATCTTCACAAACTTTATGCGGAGAGCGTGGTACAGATTCAGAAAGCTTAGAAACAGGCTTCGCAGGAAGAGAAAGAAGAAATATATCCCGGAACCAATTCAAAAAGGTACAACTACAGCGATGGTAGATACGGGCGATGTACACGCGCTGATGATAGGCGCTGCCGGTGTCGGTAAAACTGCTTTTTGGTTGTATCCCTGCATTGAATATGCCTGTGCCACAGGAATGTCATTTTTATCAACCGATACAAAGGGAGATGTCGTGCGAAATTACGGTGAGATAGCCTCAAAATACTATGGCTACAACATTTCTGTTATTGATCTTCGAAACCCCACACGGTCAAACGGCAACAACCTTCTGCACCTCGTCAACAAGTATACCGATCTGTTCAAAGCAAATCCCGACAAGCTTGTTTACAAAGCAAAAGCCGAGAAGTATGCAAAGATCATAGCTAAGACGATTATCATGTCGGGCGGCGACTCGGCATCATACGGACAGAACGCTTACTTTTACGATTCAGCGGAAGGGTTGCTGACAGCTACGATTCTGCTTGTAGCTGAGTTTTGCAAGCCGGAAGAAAGACACATCGTCTCCGTTTACAAGATTATTCAGGAGCTCCTTGCCCCATCAAACAAGAAGGGCAAGAACCAATTCCAACAGGTTATGGATTTGCTTCCCGAAAACCATAAGGCAAAGTGGTTCGCCGGAGCCGCACTTACCACAGCAGAGGATACGATGGCATCGGTAATGTCAACAGCGTTATCACGCCTGAACGCATTTCTCGACAGTGAGTTAGAGCAGCTTCTTTGCTTCGACACGGAGATTGACGCCGAGAAATTCTGCAACGAGAAATCGGCTATCTTTATCGTAATGCCGGAAGAGGATCCGGGTAAATTCTTTATGGTATCGCTTATCATCCAACAGCTGTACCGAGAGATACTTGCCGTAGCAGATGAGAACGGCGGTAAATTGAAAAATCGTTGTGTATTCTACTGCGACGAATTTGGTACTCTGCCAAAAATCGAATCGGCAGAGATGATGTTTTCCGCATCCCGATCCCGAAGATTGCAGATAGTCCCTATTATCCAATCTTTCGCTCAATTGGAGAAAAACTACGGTAAGGAGGGTGCGGATGTAATTATAGACAATACTCAGCTGACAATCTTCGGTGGCTTCGCTCCCAACAGCACTTCGGCTGAAACACTCTCCAAAGCGCTCGGATCCAGAACGGTCATGTCCGGTTCGGTGAGTAGGAGTAAGGATAACCCGTCTCAGTCGGTTCAGATGATAGAACGACCATTGATGACATCGGATGAGCTCAAGAACCTTCCGAAAGGTACTTTTGTTGTTATGAAAACGGCGGAGCACCCCATGAAAGTCAAGCTGAAGCTGTTCTTTAAGTGGGGAATCAGCTTTGAGGCTCCTTACTCAGTTGAGGAACACAGCAACCGTGAGGTGCATTACGCTGTGAAGAAAGAACTCACAGACGCCATCATTGCAAAGTATCGTCCCGATTTGTTGTTGGCTGCAAAAGAGAAGAAGGATGATAGCAGCTCCGGCGGCGTAAAAGCATCGAGAGCAAATAAGGACGTACCGTTTGAGCAGGCAAGTCATCCTGCCAAGAACGAAGAGCAGGAGAAGCCTGCCACGAGAAAGAAAACTGATAAAAAAGATGATTCAAAATCAGGCAGCGGCAATAAGCGCGTGATCGAGCAGCAGCGAATGCAGAAACCGCACACCAGACCAATGCAGCCTCGCACTCATCGGAATGGTGGTGAGCGAAAATAGGCAGACTTGAACCAATTTATAAGATGGATTTACCTCACAGAGCCTTTGTAGTTTATATTTATCTAAAGGATCGCGCCAACAAAGACGGCGTTTGCTGGCCCTCTGTAAACAGAATTGCCGCCGACACAAAATTGTCGGCGGCCACAGTGCGTAGGGCAGTCAAAGATTTGCGTAAAGCCAAACTAATTGAAACCGAGCAGCGGTATCGTTATAACGGCGAGAACAGCAGTCTGCTTTACACTTTGAAAAATCTTTAGTTTTGGTCTGGCTATTTGAATTTTTAGTGATATACTGTTGTGATTAGAAAGGCGGTGCTGAGAGTGAAGTTATTAGAAGATATATACTTTGGAAATCTTGCCCCTAATGAAATCGAAATAGAGAAGGGGAGCGATATGGATATTCAACTAAAAAGCATCATTCAATGTGAGGAAGAATTAACCTCTCAACTCAACGAAAATCAAAAGATATTGTTTGAAAACTTACGGTTCGAACAGTCAAAAATGAACAGCTTAACTGAATGCAAAGCATTTCAGAAGGGTGTAACCTTCGGTATAAAACTAATGACTGAGGTGTTCGAGGGTTATTACAGAGTGAAGAAATAAGAAGCGGAGTCTGATTTCATAATGAGTCAGACTCCGGACTTTTTTATTTGTTTTTGTAGACATCCATTTCAATAAGGATTTTGTATATCTGCTCTTGTTCGCCTTTTGTTTTGGCTGCAATCAACTCATAGCACTCCAGAGGTATATTTCGTGCATCATTTGATATACTGTCAATTCCTTCAAACAAGGTAGAAAGTGATATCTGTAATGCAGATGATATTTTCTCAATGCTTTCTAAAGTTGCATTCTTTTCGCCTCTCTCCAACTGACCGATATACGTTGGATGAAACCCAGAGAGTTCTGCCAGTTTATCTTGGCTCAATCCTTTCTGCGCTCGATAGTTTCTGATTCGCTGACCTACAACTTTTGCAATGTTACTCATGATATCACCATCCCCACTAATAGTCTATAAATATTGTATTCAAATTGAAACAGACTATTGATATTGATTCGTGCTGATGATATACTATAAATATATAAAGTTGTGTTACAAGTACTTATAGTAAAGAAGAGATATTATGGGTGAGATTAGAGCATGCTGTGGGTTTGGTCATAGAGATGTATTTGAGAATATCTCTGATCAACTTTACAATACTTTACTTCATATAGCGGAACAGGGATGTAAAAAGTTTTATACAGGTGGGATGGGGGAATTTGATAAACTATTCTCATCAGCTGTACGAAGGACCAAGAGTATGTTTCCTGATATAAAGCTGATTTGCGTAAAGCCGTATATGACGAAAGATATCAATGAAAACGGAGAGTATCTTTTAACTCTATATGACGATATTATTATTCCAACAGAATTGGCAGATGTTCATTATAAAGCAGTAATTCAAAAAAGGAACCAATGGATGATAGAAGAATCTGATTTATTAGTATTTTATGCAAGACGAAAATATGGTGGTGCATATGATGCTTTGCGTTATGCAAAAAGAAATAAAAAGACGATAGTCCTTCTATAGTGTAATCCAATAAATTCAAACAGTAGTATTATCTTGTTGGTAGCGTGGTTGTATATAAAGCATATAATTATTAACTAAAGATAAAACTTTATGTCGATAATTGTTGACAAACTATTTGACAAAATGTATAATTAGTTTAGATTCAAAATGCAAAAATGGAGAACATGATTCAGAATGAAAAAGTGTTTTTGTGATAAATGTAAATGCCATTGGTTTATAGAAGAGAACAATTCAAATCAAACAGCAAGATTCTGTACATTTTGTGGAAGCAAAATAGAAGAAAACCCTTCCAAATCTTTTAATAGTATTGAAGCAGTCTTTTCTTACTTGATTTCTGAAGATGGGGTTAGAGTATTTGAGAATACTAGTAAGGTGGTAGGATACATATCTGATTACTTGCCTAGTATGAAAATAGAGCGTAATTTGGTAAAGATTTTTTTGGATTCTCAGACATACCAATACCTTCTAAATGGCAATAATTTGAATGTCAATGGAAGGGAAATGGCACATAATAAATTAATAAATGAATATGGTATCTCAAGGGAATGGGCAGAAAGACTAACTCAATGGTTTTTAGATGCATTTTCGTATAGTAATCCTATAAACAAATCAGAATTTGATTGTAAGCTGGACTCGATGCTATCTTACAGCTCAATTAAGGAACAGACTACATTATTTACAGATACAGCTGTTAGTCATTCTTTTAATGGATTTGTTAATAATAATCCTGTTTCTTATCAAAAACAATTCGAGAAAGTTATTAACAGCAAAGTAACTGGAGGAAACGATTTTATTGCATATATAGATAAAATTGGCAGAGTAACAGTTTTAGGTGAGAGAATAACTCCAAATATTGCTCAGGCAAATTATTGGCATGACATGGTGTCTATTACATCTTGCTCTGGACGAATGGCAGGACTTTGTGTTGCTCCGGGAAATAGGGTATTGTGTACTGATAAAGCTATGTTAAATGATTTTATTGGAGATTTTATCGATATAGCAATAGGGTTAAATCATATAGTAGGATTATTAAAAAATGGAACCGTAGTATGCAAAGGATCGAATAATTATGGGCAGTGTAATACCAATAGTAGAGAATGGAAGAATATTATTTCGGTTGTTGCAAACGGCAATCATACGGTGGGTTTGAAATTTGATGGAACTGTAGTGGCAACAGGAGGAAATTCCAGAGGTCAATTAATGGTATCGGAATGGAATGAAATAATTCAAGTGTCAGCTGGTCTTAGTCATACAGTAGGATTAAAAAAGAATGGAACTGTATTGTCAACTGGAAATGATAGTTATTATGCCACTCGCGTCTCAAAGTGGCATGATATTACTCAGGTATCAGCAGGAACTAAACATACTGTAGGGCTAAAAAGAGATGGAACGGTGGTGACAACAGTGTATCCTGTTGGTCATGAGTATTTAAATGAAGTACAAGCATGGAGAAATATATTATTTGTGTTTGCCGGCGATGATTATACACTTGGAGTAAATAATTATGGACAAATACTGATTGCCGGAAGACTAAACGGAAAAGAAATGCATATTAATGCAAGAATTGATTGAAGATTTTTGATTGGTGATACAGATGGTTGAATGTAAATGCAAGCATTGTCAGAAAGAGTGGTTTGTAAAAGAAAGCTTTGATGAAGTAAAGTATTGTACTTTTTGCGGAAAAATAGTTGAAAAACCAATTGAGAAACCTGATAGATTTGATAGCATTACAGAAATACTTGTATACTTGATTCAATTAGAAGGGAAAGAAGTATTTTGTAATCACAATAAGATTTTGGGATTTGTTTCCGATTATCTACCAAATTGTAAGTTGGAAAAAAATATATTAAGACAACTTCTATCATCGTATGCATATCAATATGTTATTGAATCAGATTATCAATCACTTGATACAAATAAGGAAAAAGCTATAAAAAGACTGGTGGATGAATATGGAATGTCTATTAACTGGGCAGAGCAATCTATCGGTTGGATAGTAGATTCGGTTTATTTGAAAAATACAGCAAAAAAGCCCAAACAAAAAGAAGTTGAATCGTTAAATCAAAAAACAGAAGATAACAGAAAAATTACTTCCCAAGAGGATGATAATAATCGGCAAGAATTAACATTGGGTTATATTCGGAATAGTATAATTCAACAAAATACGATTGCTGTTTCAAAATACTTTGCAGCAATACTAGACGAAGGAATGGTGAGTTTAATACCGTACAATTGCCCTGTTAGTGTAGATGATTGGAAGGAAATTAATTTTATTAAGCTGGCATCGGGAGATAATCATCTAGTAGCTTTGACATCTGACGGCTATGTTGAATCAGTAGGCAAAAACGATAAGGGACAATGCGATCTTCGTCCATATGGAAAATGGAAAGAATTAATTGATATTGCAACGGGTTTTAACTTTACAGTTGGATTGAAAAATGACTCATCATTAATTGCGACGGGAGAAGGGCTTTTTTTCTCTCAATTAGAAAGATGGAAAAATGTGTGTAGAATTAATGCGGGTGGATATCATATACTTGGATTAACAAACGAAGGAACTGTATACTCTGCTGGGAGAAATAGTTTTGGTCAGTGTTCGGTTGGTGATTGGAAAGATATAATTGATATTTCTGCAGGACAGAGTCACTCATTAGGATTAAAAAAGGATGGAACAGTTGTTGCGACAGGTGCAAATATTGAAAACAACCCCAAATATTCAGGAAGATGTGAAGTTGCCAAATGGACTAATATTGTTGCTATTTCAGCAGGAGAAAACCACTCTCTAGGTTTACGTGCAGATGGTTCGGTAGTGGCTACTGGAGATAACAAGTATGGACAATGCGATGTAGATACTCTTTCTGATATAATTTGTATAAAGGCTGGTTTTGGGTATAGCGCATGTTTAGATAGAAGTAAAAAGCTATATATAATAGGAAAACAATTTTCTGAAAATACTGCAAGGACAAAAGTGTATGTATTTTGAGGTGAGTATGAATAATCAATATGAGTTTAATGATAAGAAACAATTAATTAATCAACTCGTTAATGAGCTGCCAGTCTTGCGTGCAAAGCTAGGAGCCTCACAAGCTGATATTGCTGATAGAATTGGTATTTCGCGTCAGATGTTAAACAGTTTAGAAACCGGGAAAAGAGAGATGACATGGACAACTTTTGTTGCTTTGATTGCGTTGTTTCAAAACAACGAAGATACAAATAATATGCTGAAAAACATGGATGGTTTTTTGCGAAGAGTCGAAACTGAACTATCTGTAGAAAACAGAATTGCGAAAAATTTTGAAAGATAGCATGTTTATTGTTGGGAAAAATCTAACCTCTGCGATTATATATGTGAGGATGGTTAAAGATCAATAATTATTTTGGTGCATTATGCAGGGATACTACTATGAAAAGCTAAATGTTGTTAGCAAAAAGGCATATGATAAAATTGTAAGGGCAATAAAAAACAGAGCAAAAGAAGTACAAGTGAATGTTTTGAGTTCAGACGATGATTTTTCTAGTGTTTTACAAGCTATAAGATATGAATATCCTGAGTTCTTTTATGTGGATTTTAATCATTTGAGATATTATAAGACAATTTTAGGGTTTATTTGGCAAATCGGTTATTCTGTAAATACTAATACTCAAAAAATTATCGAGATTGAAATTCAAAAGGTAGTTGATGATATATTATCTGGACTAACAGGCATTAACTCGAAAAGCGATATAAAAAAGATTCGTTATCTGCATAATTACTTATTGAAAAATGTGTCATATAATTACGATGCATTATCAAATCCTGATGCTTTTCCAGAGTCTTTTGGTATTGACGGCGCGCTTATCCAAAAAAAGGCTGTATGTGAAGGTGTTTCAAAGACATTTAAATTCTTATGTGATAAGATAGGAGTTGATTGCTTAATAGTAGGAGGAAAAGCATCATTAGAAAGTATTGGTCACGACTTATCCCATGCATGGAATATAGTAAAGATTCAAAATCAATACACACATGTGGATGTTACGTGGGACATTGGAGTTAGTCAGTTGTGTAAACGGAATAGATATGATTACTTCTGTGTTCCTGATAGCTGGATAAGTATAGATCATGATTATGATGAAATGCCTATTTGTATTTCATGTGAAAATACATATTTTTATAATAAAAAAGTTCTATTTAATAGCATAACTAATCTTAAGAACTATCTGATAAAAGAGCTAAACAGACAAAGCAATGTAATATACTTTAGGGTTGAAGGTAAAAATCTTCCGAAGGATTTTTCAAAAAAAATTAACGAACTTGTCAAAAAAACAGCTGCTATGTATGTGCGAAAATCTTATACATATGAAATTGTTTCAAATGAGGAGCAAAATTGCTACTATTATAGATTTAATTATTTTTAGGAGTTAAAATGAGTAATGATTTACAACGTTCAGATAAGGGCTTTTTAGGTGCACTAAAATCCTTAACGATGAGTAATACTGATAGAGCTAACAGAAACAATAGAAGTGTAGCAGAATACAAGCCAAATGCAATTGAAACATTTTTTGATACAGCTAATGGAGTATACAATGCTGTTATTTCTGGTGGAGATCCATATTTTAGAAACAAGGCTCTTTTAGCACAGGCTGTATGTGCAAAACAGAATAACTTCCCAGTAATTGTGCTACATGAAGGTAATTATCAACTCGAACAACAATTGCGGAGAAATTTTAGTGTCACAAATCAGTACTGCGAAATTAGTACTCGTTCTCCATGTTTTGAACCTTTGTACGGTTTAAACGAGCTAGAAATTGCTAATCAAATACTTGAGACAGCACCTAAAGATTATGATATAAAGTATAACGCTAGATATTATATTGATGGGATTAGTTCGTTCTTGAAAGCAAGTGGTAAGCATTTATCGTTTAAGTTATTCTCAACATGTCCACATGGTTCGATTTTTGATAAAGTTGACGATTTGGAATTACAAGGGACTATTTCAAGTTATCAATCACAAGAAATCAAATCAAAATTGATGACGGGACAAAGCGAAAACTATAAAATAGATACTTTTTTGTCAAGCTTCAAAATGGAAATTGAGCCATTTATGTATAAACCAAAACAAGGTAATAAACCGGAAAACATATTAAGCACTTTGAAAAAAGGAAAAGTTTTAAGTTTCGATATTTCATCAGTAACAAACAGAATACTTATAAATACAATCATATATCAATTAAAACTGGCTCTTTCAAAAGGTTTTCAGTATACAGTGCTCATTGATTCGATATCTGTTAATTCAAACGAATCGTATGCGAATTACTTAAAAACCCCATCTGATAAGATATGTAAAACAATTGCGTCAGAAGATTTTTATTCAATGGTTGGTAGCGATGAGAAGCTTTTCTCGGCAGCATTAGGTGAGGCTCAGACTGTAATTGTTATGAATCATAGTTCGGGTCATACTGCAAATAAGTGGGCAGAATTCTTTGGACAATATGATAAATATGAACAGTCTTATTCAAATACACGCGGAAGAAGTCGACGAACCCCTTTCTCTTTGTTTTCAAGTCCGAATACGAGTCGTACAGTAAATATTAGTAAAAACAGAGAATATATCGTAAAGCCGGAGATGATAACGAGGATGGGTTCAAGTGAAGCGTATGTAATGGCGGCCTCAATCGGTCAGCTAGCGCATATAAGTTTCAATGGATAAAACCGTAAATAGTTAATAATGCCAATAGGCTTTCATTTAAAGAAAAGGAGTGGTCTAATGGAAAACCAAGGCAGTCTTACAAAAGGTCAACGCATTAAAACCAAGTTTAGTGGCAATGTTACTGTTGAAAAGTATCTTGCCGAAGGTGGTCAGGGCGAGGTTTATGTTGTTGATTACAATGGGCAGAAAAAAGCACTAAAGTGGTATAAAAAGGGTAGTTTGGGTGAAAAACCTGACGCTTTTTATAAAAACATCGAGCAGAATGTTATGAGAGGTGCACCAAGTAGTGAATTTTTGTGGCCTCTGGATATTACTGAATGGGTTGACGGCACTTTTGGCTACATTATGGACTTAAGACCAGAGGGCTATTATGAGGTAACTGAATTTATGCTAACTCATGTTAGATTCAGTTCATATAAGGCTATTATTGACGCCTCAATGAGGATTGTATCTGCTTTCAGAATTCTGCATAATGCTGGTTACAGTTATCAGGATTTAAATGATGGAAACTTTTTTATAAATCCGAAGAACGGAAAAGTACTCATCTGTGATAATGATAATGTTGCTCCTGATGGCACAGAAACGGGCATAATGGGTAAACCTAGATATATGGCACCTGAAATCGTAACAAGAAAAACTAAACCAAATAGTTTGACAGATAGATTTTCAATGTCAGTTATTATCTATATTTTGTTTTGCCTTAATCATCCGTTAGAGGGAAAACGTTATTTAGTTCCGTGCTTAACTGCAGAGCTTCAGGAAAAGCTGTATGGCTCTGAACCGCTCTTTATGATGGATCCTCAAAACAAGGATAACGGCCCGCATCCAATGCTTCACAAGAACTCTATTATGGTTTGGAAATGCCTGCCTGATTACATGCGAGAAATTTTTTTGAAAGCGTTTTCAGAAAAAGCGTTTAATAAACCGAGCGCAAGACCAACGGAAAAGGATTGGTTAAATGTTCTTACGAGATTTAGAAGTGAAATTGTTCCTTGCTCTTGCGGAAATGAAGTTTTTACAGAACAAGGTATGCCGTGTAAATGTGATTCATGCGGAAAGAAGATGAATATTCCGTTCAGACTTGAATTGAGTCAGTATAGCATTCCGGCAGTTAAGGATAGTAGAATCTACAGATGCCAACTCGGAGTTTGCGATGAAAAAGTAGCACTTAATCCAGTTGCACATGTTCTTGAAAAAAAATCTTCCCCCGGAGCTCTTGGAATTAAGAATAAGAGTGGCAAACGCTGGGATGCAATTACAACAAAAGGCGTTTCAAGAAAAGTTGCGCCTGATGAGGTTATTCCTATGAAGCCGGGTATTACATTTACCATTGAAGATGAAAAAATAACAATAAAATCAAACTAAAACAAAGGAGTAAAAAATTATGCCAAAAACAGAAGAACTTGGGGGTACCCCACGCAAAGAATTGCACGTTTTTTATGTGCTTGATACATCAGGAAGCATGGATGGAGCAAAGATTAGTGCGCTAAACCATGCTATGGAAGAAAGTATTTCAGCGTTATCCGAATTAGCGAAGAGCAATGGTGATGCAAAGCTCAAGGTAGCGGTTATGGAGTTTAACTCTGGGTGTAAATGGGTTACGTCGAACGGACCGGAAGATCTCGAAGAGGATTTTGAATACGAGTATTTGGAAGCTGGCGGATTAACAGATATGGGTGCAGCACTAAAAGAGCTTAATAGCAAGCTTAATCGTCATGCTTTTCTTAATTCTATGACTGGTGCTTTAATGCCTGTTATCATCTTTATGACTGATGGTTATGCAACAGATGATTACGAAAAAGCACTTGAGGAAATTCGTAAGAATCGTTGGTTTGCAAGAGGAACTAAAATTGGTTTTGCATTGGGTGATGATCCCGATGTAAAAATGATAGCCTCCGTTGTCGGAAATAGCGAGGCCGTTATTAAAACAACTGATCTTGATCTATTTAGACGTTTGATGAAGTTTGTATCAGTTACAGCTTCAATGCTCGTCTCCCAGTCAACTACAACAGAAACAGTAACAACTGGTGAGGGAATTGTTGAACAAGCCAAGAAAGATTTAGGAGTACCTGATAATGCAACTGTTCAACTAGATGATAATGAATACAACAAAGAGCCCGAACCGCCGACGACAGATGATGATTGGGATGACGAAGATTGGTAATTGATGAAAGGAGATACTCATGAACAAGGTTTATGTCTTTAATAGAACCACAAGAGGACACCTTCATATAATGAGGGAAATACCTTGTGAGGATTTCTCAACATCATTTTCATCTGAAGATGGTCGATATCACATCGTTGTAGTAGCTGATGGGCATGGCTCTGATGCCTGTTTTAGAAGTAGCATAGGCTCAAAGATTGTATCGGAAGTTGCATTAAACTGCTTAAATGAATTTGCAAAAGCCTGTTTAGAAAGTGAGGAGTCTGAAGAAAGATTTTATAGAGATATCTTTTCAAATCCTCGGTACAGGAAAATGACAATTAAACAGCTTACTGATACAATAGTTGCCAATTGGCATGATCGTGTGTTGGAGGATTATTCCAATAATCCTCCAACCGAAGAGGAGCTTGGCGAATACGCAGAGAAATATAAAGACGGAAACAGATTCGAACATATATATGGTACAACTGTTATTGCCGCTTTACTGTTACCTTCTTGCCTGTTGTTAATTCATCAAGGAGATGGCAGATGCGATGTTTTTTATGAAGACGGAACTATTGATCAGCCAATCCCTTGGGACGATAGATGTCAAGATACTTCAACTACATCTATGTGCGATACTGATGTTGCTGAAAGTTTCAGGCACAGTGTGTTGAATCCTAATACTGTTCACGACGGAATCATTGCAGTATATTTGGGAAGCGATGGTGTAGAAGATGCTTATAGAGATACCTATGATGATTTAGGCGGCTCACATTCCATCATGGGTGGTGTGCATACATTTTATAAGTATATTTCATGCAAAGTTTCAGAATATCAAAATAAGGAAAGCTTCTATGGCTATCTAGATGAGTTCCTTCCAGAGTTTAGTGCTGATGGTTTGTTTAGTCGCGCCGGAAGTGGTGATGATGTTTCCATAGCCGGTATTGTTGATTTGGATAGTATATCTAATTTTGTTGAGAGTTATAAAAAAGATACTCAAAGGTATTCGCTTGATGAACAGCTGTTTTGGAAAGAAGATGAGTTAAGAAGCAAAACACGAAAGCATGGCATTTTGAAAAAGCGAATGGACGAAGCTGAACAACAATTACAAGACAAAGAACGGCAAATCCAGTTAATTGATAATGAATTAAGTCAACTGAATGCCAAAAGAGAAGGCTTATGGCAAGCACTTGAAAAAGTCAACGATGAGATTAATCAATATTCGCAAGAAGTTAATGCTGTTGCTGGTGATACCCAAGTGCAAGAACTCAAATCAGCAGTCAAAACTTTTTTTCAATCATTTTTGGATAGTTCTGCTTCAGAAAGAACTGCTCTTGAAAGGAAAAAGAATAGAATTACGTCTGAATTAAATCAGATTGATGGACAAATAATTGATTTGCAGAATAAAAAGATAGCAACGCAAAATGAATTGTCAGTGCAAAAAAACGCTTATCATGATGCAAAAGAAAAATTTGATGAGTATGATGCCAAATATCAATCGATTGATGCAGAGAGAAGAGAAATACTGGATGAAATCAATAATCTTTCTTAACGTGAAAATATGAAGTATGTATTGAATCAAACTGAAATTATTCTTATTAATTCATCTATACCCATCATCAAGGAAATGTATTCCGAAAAAGATGCTTCCGATATTTTGAACATTTTATTAAAAGGGAGAAAAAAAGGGTGCTTCGAAGATGATGATGTATATGAATTGTTGAGACTGCTTCCCTTGATTATACCTTTTTCAAAGGAAGAAGAACAAACTCAAAACGATTATGAGGATGATTGGTTTGATGAAAGTGAGGCTGAATATCAAAAGCGAAAAAGGAAAATTGATGAATTAAACAGAATGTTATCCCATAGATTGTTTTTGCAACAATCTGTATATGATAAACAATTATGGGATAAGAATGCATTGAAAAAAAGTAATGGTCTTGCAAACTATTAGAAAGGTTGTGAATTATATGGCAAGCAGTTTTGCGGAAAAGAGGGCGGCTTTTCAAAAAAAGTATAAAGTTAACACTATGAGTCAACAGCAGAAAGCGGCCAAAAAAGCGCAAGTTTCTTCCAATAATGCTAGTAATTCCAGTAGCTCAAATAAGGCATCTGCTCCGGATAGACAGCGTTCGTTACAAACTGGAAGAGGAAATGAAAGATGATTTTTTGAGGTGAACATTATTATGCCGGCAATTCTAATTATTCTATACTCAGTGTGGGCAGTATACTCGGGTTTCAGGGTGCTTTCAGGAAGATCTGAATGGTTAGATAGAAGTGCTCCGTTGTGTTTGATTTGTAAAATTATACTTAGTCTAATTGTTGGCTACTTTATAGGTGTTTTCTTTTTAATCTATCTTATTCTAAAGCTTTTTGGTTTTGTGTCTAGAATGTAAATAATTAACATGATGGGCATTGCTCCTTTTAGGAATCAATGCCCATTTGTGTTAGATTGGAGAAGTAATTATGGCAGTCGGAAAAAATGTAATACAAGGAACATCAGTTTCAAAAAACCCCATTCCGTTATCTAAATCAAACTCTGTTATAAAGTTGAAAGGTGAATTTAATGGTAAGCCTGCGGAATTTGGATTAGGGGAAGATGTTATCAGTAAACACATGATGCTAGTAGGTGGAACTGGCTGTGGTAAAAGTACGCTCTTTTATCATATTATTGAACAAATAAAACGAAAAATGACTGCTGATGATGTTATGATTATTTTTGATAGTAAGGGGGATTTCTATTCAAAGTTTTATTCAAAAAAAGACTGTGTAATTGGCAATTCGTCCCAATATATAAATCAGTCGGAAAAATGGAATATTTTTAAAGAAATACTTGCGGATGGTTGGGACGATCGTCAGGTTATGCTAAATACGCAAGAAATATGTAAAGCATTATTTAGCGATAGGACAAAAGGAAATAATAACAATCCTTTCTTCCCTAATGCAGCGAGAGATTTATTGGCTGCAATAATTATTGCGAGTATAAGACTTGGTGTTGATGATAAAAGCTTTGTATCGGAAACTTTTTATAACAATAAAATAAAAGAATTCTTGGATTCAAGCTCAGGACAAGATTTATGCGATTATCTTGACGGATTTGATGATATGAGGTCTGTGTTAAGCTATATCGAGGGGGATAGTGCGCAATCTCAAGGCGTACTGGCTGAGATGTATTCAGTGATTCGTGATGTATTCATTGGTGTGTTTGCTGAAAAGGGGAAATTTTCCATGCGCAATTTTGTGCGCAGAAAAGGCGGACGCACTTTATTCATTGAATATGATTTATCTATCGGAAGTGTATTGACACCGATGTATAAGATGTTGTTTGATTTGGCATTAAAGGAAGCTCTCGGAAGGACAAAATCACAAGGCAATGTTTATTTGATATGTGATGAATTCAAGCTCTTGCCAAACTTGGAACATATAGACGATGGAGTGAATTTTGGAAGAAGCTTAGGTGTAAAAGTGTTTGCAGGTTTACAGAGCATCGAACAACTATTTGAAATATATGGACAAAGCCGTGGTAAGAATCTTGCGGCTGGTTTTTCATCAATAATTGCATTCAGGGCTAATGACGTTACTACTAGAGAATATATATCAAATCTCCATGGTAAGAATATGGTTTTGGAGCAATATAGAATGATGAATAATACTATGGTTGAAGAGAAACGAATAGGATCAACGGTTGAAGATTGGGATTTGAACAGTCTAAGAGTGGGTGAGGCGATTGTAGGATTACCGTTTGCTCCACCGTTTAGATTCTATTTTGAAATGTACAGAAAATAGGAAAGATTATCAAAGAATTGAATAACACGTAAAAACATAATCACGATAACAAAAGGTGAGTGTGATGAATCAAAAGTGTTGTAACTGTAACTCAACTTGGAATACTGAAAATGTAATGGATAAATGTCCTTTTTGCGGCAAGTCACTTATAAAAAAAGAGACGTTGTCATTATCTTCTGCAATATCAGTTGTTGTTAAAGAAAATGGTATAGATATTCTCAATAAACCTAACAGGTTTCTTTCGTATATAATGGATTATGTTAAGGGAGAAGAGAAAGACAAGAGATTATTGAGAATAGCTTGTAATACTACTGCGTTACAGTATGTGGTACAGGCTACAAAAAGTGATACACAAAAAGAGAAAGATATTTTATTAACAAAAGCAAAAATAACAATAGAAAATGAGGTTTTCTTTTCAGAAGAAAACGCACAGTATATTATACGAATAATTGCAAATGGCGTGGGATTATCGTATAGAAAAGAATATAAAAACAGTAATGCGGCTTACAAAATAGAAGATAATGAAAAATCAAACGCTCATTTTGCCAATAATCATTCTGAAAGAACCCAAGAGCTGAATGTTACAAAACAACCCGAAGATAATAAGGGAGAATCATATCTTATGTCATTGGTCAAAACCAAGAAAAGAGTAAGTCAGGAAGATAACAAAGAGATCTTTCTTTTAGGAAGATCAAAACTCCAAGGCAAAGATACGATGGTAGGGATTGACTTAATTCGTTTTTCAGCTCAACATGGCTTTAAGGCAGCGGCTTTTCTTCTTGGTTACTGTTATGAAAAAGGTGTAGGAGTGAGTAAGGATATAAATGTGGCAAAAGCATATTATAGACAAGGTGCTATGTCAAATCCTGATTTTGAAAGGTATTCACAAACAGGAAATGGACTGAATCTTGACGGTTTCAAGAAAGCAGCAGAGTATGGGGCAAAATTGTATCAATCAAAAAGCAATACTATTCCAACGAAAAACAAATCTTTAAAAACGCCAACAGCAGACGTTCAACATAAAACTGATTCAAATGAAAGATCAAAACGTATTTTTTTACCATACAGAGAAAGATCACAGGCTTATTTGTCTAACATAGAACATTTAGCCCATATTATATTGACAAACGAAAAAAGCTCTCAGGACGATTATGAGCAAATATTTGAATGGGGAAGAAAGTATATAAGGGAAAGCAATTATACTGAAGCTTTTAAGTTTATCCAGTTTGCAGCAAAACACGGTCTTAAAGAAGCAAGTCTTTTGTTGGGATATATGTACGATAACGGATATGGAGTTCAACAGGACAAGAAAGCTGCAAGAGGATATTATTGGCAAGGTGTAGCTTCAGTTGAAAGGTATAAAGGATATTATGCTAACGGTCTCTTTTCGAAAACTGGATACAAGAAAGCAGCAGATGATGGTAACCTGTTATTTATAAGAAGTTAAAGGTGTAACAGAAGTATTCAGGTGTGGTACAGTTATCCATTCATTTTTTTAACTGGTTACTGCTAAAAGAAAAAGAGGAGATGCAATTATGACAATGCAAGAAATAATCAATAAAGTTCTAACACAATACGGCAAAGAGGTGTTACTTAATGGCGATAGGTTTTGTTCAGTTGTTAATGATTTTGCCTCAAAATATGAACTGGAGAATAAAATAATCCGAAGGCTTAATCAAGAGAAAATCCTTACAGAAATATATAATGTGATAAATGATTCTCATTTAAACGAAGATGCTCTAAAAAGATTAGATGCATATTTAAATTATTCAGGGTTTTCTGTGGAATGGAAAAATATAGTATATGAGATCTTTTCATTATCTTTAAATAATGCTGCTTTAGTAACTAGTAATGGTTTTTTAACTGATAATCCTAAAACTATGACGAAAAATGGCAAGAAAAAATGTCTCGGAAAAAACCAAGCAGCAAGTCTCTATACAAATCTTTCTAGAAATAGTGAGATTATTATTCCAGGTGAATTTCAAATCATCGGAAAATACGCTTTTGAAAAATTTGGATATTCAACTCATATTTCAAGAGTTATTTTAAAATTTGGTGTCGAAGAAATCCAAGACTCAGCATTTGACCATTTGATAATTGATGATTATATTGAAATACCTGACTCAGTAGTAAGGATTGGAGACTACTTTCCGATTAAATTAGGAGAATATGGTTATGTTAAGTGTTCTGAGTCATCTTATGCTTACAACTATTGTAAAGACCATAGAATAAAGAATTCAATAGATGGAATTCCAGAACGTCCTTCTACTCGCAAAATCACAAAAGACATCGCAAACAATATGACTTACAAAAATGAAAAAGAGCTCTTTATTGCCCCAAAAGAATGGGATACGAAATATAGAAATGCCTTAATAATTGATGATGCGAGAAGTGTTGAAAAGGGCGCGTTCCGCGGGAGAAATGATATTGAAGTCCTTTATATTAAAAGTGACGTTTGTTATATAAAACAGAATGCTTTTCGTGATTGTACAAATTTGCGATTTGTTTTTATAGAGCATAAGGTTAAAATAGCTTCGTATGCATTTGCCAATTGCAGAAAATTAAAATATATGTATTTTTTGGCAGTAGATGGGGAATATGATATTAACAAAACGGCTTTTGAACCAAATACTGATATTGCTATATTTAATCCACTATATGATATAGACACTGATGAGTATAACATTCTTACAGATGAAGACTATTCAGATTTTTCAACTTGGTTAATTGAGATAGAAGATATTTAACATGATATTATATTTGATTGATAACGTATAATGATTAATTTAGCATATATGATAATTGGATAATTGATGATTGGGAAAAAGACTGGGATAGCGATTATGATGAATGGATATCAGATGATTTTGAAAGTGACAGTGACTGGAATTAAGTAGTATTTATGTTTTAATAAACCATAAAAGCTAATTTGTTTCTTCGAAAAAACCTTATTATACTTTATAATGGAGTTTTAGATATGAAAGACAAAAATAAGATTATTAATAATATAAATAAATGCCATTCTGCATCTTCTAGTTCAAGGTATAGGCAAACAGGTCTTAATCATCAAAAAGTAAAGCTTAGTTCTAAAAACTTTGATAAAATGATGAAGCAAAGGGGGTTGTCTGATTCACAAATAAAAGAACTAAAAGCATCTACTGCAAAAGGAAGTAAAATGCAGGTTCGACACGCAAAAGCCGGCGAAAAATTCGTAACTACACATGGTACTCAAAACAGCTCTGGAGTATTTGTTTCGGAAAAATCATTAGGAAAAACTCCATGCAGCAGAATCAATAAAGGGGCTTTGCCTCATAGTAATTCTGCTAAATATGAAACAAAGGTCGAACTGTCCAAAGATCAAAATCTAGTCTACAGTAAAATAGGACCTCAATCTAAGTTTTCTAAAATGGATCCAAAGCAGGCTCCTAGAAAAGGTGGAGGACAACAAGTAATTACTGATGGTGGATATAAATCAGGCGCAATTAATAATAGAGATACCAAATATCCTGTGCCTGCTAAAAATGCATACATGAAAAAAGCTGAAGAGTATAAAAAACAGCATTCATTAAGAAAATCTTCTAATAACAAAAGTAATATTCAATCAAATAATAAAGGTCAGTTAAGTACATAAGGATGCTATAGGAGCGCTATGAAAAAATTAATATGTAAAAACTGTAGTGGTAAGTGGATTGTTTCTAATGAGGATTATTATAATCTAAAAAAATGTCCATATTGTTCAAATCAGTTATTTGAAAAAAGAAATTTTTCTGAAATAGATTCTCTAGATAAAGCAATTTATAATGCGATAGAACGTTGGGGTGTTGAAGTCTTTCAAAACCCTCAAAAGCTGTCAGGCTATATGCTTGATATGGTGCCAGAATTGAAAAAAGAAATAAGGATTTTTTCCAAAGCATTGCTGCCACAATTTGTGAAGTATGTTATTGATGCGTTCAACGGGAAAGAATCTGAGGCAATAATTCAGTTTAAAAAACTAAAAGAAGAATTAATAGACAATGAAGGATTATCAGATGCGTGGGGGGAGCTGATTTATAAAAGCTTATATAATACCTATTCATATATGTATTTGGATGAAGCTCGCATAACGTTAGTAGGCGCTCTTTCAGAGACTTTTTTGCCGACGAGTGAAAATAGCGTTAAATCAGGAGAGCATGTTAAGGGTTCAGATACACAAAGAAAAATGAAAACAGCTTCAAAAAAACAAATAAAAATAAGTGATTCTTTATTGAATCAACAAGCGGAAGAATATATGAGAGTTCGTGATTACGGACAGGCTATGGAAATATACCGTGAACTTGCTAATTCTGGTGATGTTTCTGCGATGAACCAAATAGCAATTATTTATTTTCGTGAGGGGAATAATAAAAAAGCGTGGAAGTGGTTTTTAAAAGCTGCAGATCATGGAAATGCAGAGGCACAATACTATGTTGGATTGTTTAACGAAAAACCGATTTATGTTGCAAGAAACATTACAGTTGCGATTAGATATTATAAGCAATCTGCAAGCAAAGGTAATAAGAAGGCAAAAGAGTCATTGGAAAGAATGGCAAGAAGCATGAATTCATTTGATAAAAAACGGTACAATCTTTAATCCGCAAAGAAGAGAGAGTGAGTTATGAAAAAACTGACTTGTAAACAATGCAATGAACATTGGTATGTTGATGATGAATCGGTAACAAAACAGAAAAGATGTCCTTATTGTGAGGCTGAACTAAGAAAAAAAGGACAAATGTCTTTAGATACGTTTGCAAAAACGCTTTATTACATAACAGAGAAGTATGGAGTAGATATCTTATATAACAGTGCTAAATTGCTTGGTTACTTGATGGACATCGCGCCAAACTATAAAAAAGAAATAAAAATATTCAAGAAATCCATAACTGTTGAGAATACATATCTTTTACAAAAACTATTCAACGACAATTATTCGGACAAAAAAGACATAATAGTAAAATTGCGTTATTTGTTAATAGAAGAAGAAGGGTTATCAGAACAATGGGCTGATATGATTTGCGATAGTGTATATCAAGTATATATTTATAGAGAAAAAGGGTTACCTGAAGTCCTATATGTTTCTATAATTGATTTTAACCATAATAAATCGGACAATACCGATGTCTCTATAGCACAAAGCAAACCGGTTGAAAAGCCAGTAAAAATACAAAATAAAAACTATGTTACTACTCAAAGAAAAAATACAAATTCAAGCAAAGGAAAATTTTTTCTAAAAAATGGAATAAGTTTGTATAACTCAAAGAATTACACTCAAGCATATAAGGCGTTAACAGAAGCAGCAAAAGAAGGTGAAACGCAAGCATATGTTTTGATAGGAAACATAGAGTTGGAAAGACATAATTACAAGAAAGCAATTGAATGGCTATTAAAGGCAGCAAATGAGGGCGATGGAGAGGCAGCATATAAAATAGGGTTGTATTATGAAAATGCAGGGCAAACTCAAGAGGCAAAAAAGCACTATAAGGTATCGCTAAATCTTGGGTATGCGCCAGCAAAAGCAAAACTAGATAGATTCTTTTAATATTTTCTTATAAGGAGTTGTGAAAAGTGGAAGCAACAGTAATACTTGCAAGGTGCAAGAATAATAAGAACCTTTTTGGTATGAGAACGCAAAAAATGAGCGATGGAGATTGGTGGAGAACATGGGCATTCAAAATCAACGAGAGAAGCGCTAAAAATGAAAAGTATGATAGTTCTGAAATAAAGGGAAATCTGTTTGTCACAGAAGAATATCCGGGATGTCCGTTTTGCCAATCAATGTCGTTTGTTATTTGTAATAAGTGTGAAAGAATAACTTGTTGGAATGGCGAGAATGTTTTGAATTGCTCTTGGTGCGGAAATGTTCTCGACAATATTCAGGAAGCAACCGACAAATTGACAGTTAAAGGAGAAAGTTTTTAAAAAAATGAAAGTATAAAGTAGAAAAGAGGTAGTGTTTTATGCCCAAAATAGAGGAAAACAATATTTCCAAAAGAATACAACCAATAATTTTTGTGATTAATTCTTCAGGTAATATGTACGGTTCGAGATGCGAAGAACTAAATATAGCGATGCCGAAGGTGTTAAAAATGATATCAAATGCATATTCGCAGTCTGATTATTTAGCACAAGTAGCAATAATGACATACAACACTGAAGTAAAATGGATTCCTTCTCCAAAGCTTGTTAGTCCCGATGAAATAGAGTGGGAGGATATTGTGCCTTTTGGTGGCAGTTATATGGGAACCGCTATGGTTTCTTTAGATAATAATCTTTGTCGAAAAAACTTATTACATATAACTACAGGGTTTGTTTTGCCTATTATTGTTTGGATTACAAGCTCAGGGTGTTCTGGGTTTGATGAGATTAACTTTGAAAATGGAATAAAAGGATTATCGGATAATAGATGGTTTGTTCATAGTACTAAAATCGGAATTAACTATTCCGATGAGGAATACCCAACAGAAGTTTTGAAAGAAGAATTAAAAATGGATGTTATACAGTGCGATAATTACAATGCTATCTATGAAATAATTTTATTTGCATTAAAAAATGCAACTCACCATGTTAGTTTCGGAGGAACTAATAAAAGCTCCCCGATTGAATATTACTTGGAAGAAATAAATAATGACAGATCAGACTCTGATTCTCTATCAACTGAAGAATGGTCTGATGAAGAATGGTAAACAAAATAACATTAATCACTAAAATAGAGGAGACATTGAGATGGAGAAAACACAAGTAATGGGAAAAGCCATTGAAGAAATAACAACACGTTTTGGAGATAGTGTGTATTATGACGTTAATAAATTTTGCGCACTTTTTGATGATATAGCGCCGTCTCTTGTTTCAGAACGGAAGATCTTGCATCGTGTTTTTGATTCAAAAGCATTATGTATGTTTTTAGAACTTAAAAATGCTAATTCTTCTGAACACCAAATAATGATATCAAAGATTGAAACAACCTTATTAGATGAATATGGACTTTCGGAGAAGTGGACAAGCGTAATTATTTCTGGCTTTTGTTGGGCTTATAGTATTGAGTACACTGCACCTGAATTCAACGAAGAAGAGGCAACAAATAATTATCAGAATGATACTGATAATAAATCCAATTCTTTTGATGACTTTGCTATTGCTGCGAGAAACAATAGTAATGGTGAAAGAAAAGAAATTGCTATTTCCGGAGGACTGTATATTGGTGAAGCGGTGGCAAATAAGCCTCATGGTAATGGAAAAGCTATTTATGAAAATGGTGATAGCTATGTTGGAGAATGGAAGTTTGGTAAAAAAGACGGCAACGGTTTATATAAATACAAATCAGGTGACGAATGGAAAGGAGAGTGGAAAGAAGATCAGCCCTATAACGGAGATGGAGTAGTATATTCGATTTTTAAAAAAATTGTAAATCAATCCGGCAAATATATTGGATCTGTAAGAAATGGTTCGAAAGAAGGAAATGGTGAATTTCAATATAATAATGGTGACAGTTATGCCGGCTCGTGGAGTGGGAATAAAAGAAACGGTAACGGTATTTATAAATATAAAAACGGGAAAGAATTAAAAGGTGTTTGGAAAGATAACAAGATCTGGGATGGTTCCGGTTATTTGGCAGCAAATGTTAAAATTGACAATAACGGAATGATTACATCAAAGAATGCTTTTGAATTCTATGAAGGAGATTTTAAGCAGGGAGTGTATTGCGGCAAGGGTAAACTTAACTATGATAAAGGTGGTTCTTTTGAAGGAGAGTTCAAAAATGGGAGGCCTTGGCTTGGAAACGGAAGATTAGTAACAAGCACATTTATTTATGATGGTGATGTTAAAGAAGGAAAGAGAGATGGATTCGGCAAAACCAAAAATAACAATGGAAAAATATGGGAAGCTGAATATGTAAACGACGAAGTTGAAGGTAATTGTAAGATAACATATGCTGATGGATCATTATTTGAGGGCGAGTATCGAAATGGAGTATGGGTGCAAGGAAAGGGCGTAGTGTTTTATGACGACAACTCAAAATACGAAGGAGAAATAAGAAACGGAAAGAGGAATGGAAATGGAGTGCTATTCTATAGCGATGGGTCAAGATATACGGGAAGTTGGCTTGATGACAAACGAGAAGGCAAAGGTTGTTTTTACTGGGGAAACAGGGTTCTAACAAAGGCAGTAAAAACATGGGATAGATATGTCGTTTGGAAAAACGGCGGGAAATGGGATGGAGAGTTTAAAAATGATGAGCCATGGAAAGGGTATGGGGTTTGGTATTATACCAATTACAGATTTGTTGGTTCATATGAAGATGGATTAGAAGAAGGATATGGAGAAATCTGGTGGAGAGAAGAAAGAGAATATGATTGGAAAGGTACGTTCCATAAAGGACAGCCATGGGAAGGTGATGGACACTGGTATAATTATGATAGTGGAGAAGATTCATGTTGTATATACTCGTATAGACTTAAAAACGGAAAAAGGAAAGATGGATCTGGCTGCTATATAGCAACTTGTGTGTATGGTTCTTATGATTGCCCTCAAGTGTGGATTTTGAGAAGATATAGGGATTCTTTTTTATCAAAAAGGATACTTGGTCGTGCTTTTATTAGAGTGTATTATTTTATTAGTCCGATTTTGGTTAAAGCATTCGGCAAGAAAAACTGGTTTAATGAATTCTGGGCGGTAATACTCAATAAAAGAATTATTGAATTAAAAGAAAAAGGGTACTCTGATTTACCATATTCTGATACTACAAAAGACTAGGAGCAAAAAAATGGAGAATATGAAAGTCTTATTTGACAGAATAATTAAACAAAATAATAGTGAGCTTAATCCTCCAGTTTCCAAGGAAGTGTTGGATTCCTTCTTAAGAGAAAACAAAAATGGTATTGCACCGAGTTATTTGGATTTATTAAGTTGTTTCAATGGCGGAGAAATATTTATTCCTGGTACTGTTGTTTTTGGTATAGGAACGCATAATGATGTGTTTGCCCAAAACGAATCATTACGAGTTTTGCTTGATGTTCCAAGGAATTATTTGATATTTGCGAAACTGAATTTTGGGGATTATGTTTGTGTGAATAACGAAAAACCGTATAATGTTATTCAATGGGATCACGAAAACAATGAGTTATTTTGTGAATGGGATAGTATTTACGAATGGTTAGAAGAATTGGTAATTGATTTTGACAGAGAACTGAGTGAGGTGTAAACATGAGTGCTCAGATTCTAACAAATGATGAAAAGAAAAGAATCACTTTAGAAAGACAAAAAGCAGTTAGAAAAGCTTGGAAAGAAGAAGTGAGGCGTGTTCGTTCTGGAACATCGACTCGCAAATGGTCAAGTTCTGAGAAAAAAGAATTGTTGGAACGTGGTTCTGTTTCAGGATATGAAGGTCATCATATGAAGTCGGTTAGGGATTATCCTCAGTTTGCCGGTGATTCAAAGAACATACAATTCTTAACAGAATCTGAACACTTATATGGAGCGCACCAAGGAAAGTTTCATAACAAGACTAATGGCTATTACAATCCTAGCACTAAGGAAATGGAAAACTTTAAAGGAAACAAACATCCTGAAGCACCCATTTATGATTTGAAGTCCGGAGAAAGAATATTCAAAAGTAATAATCAAAACTCGAAAAATCAAAATAAGGGGTTTAAATCAAAAATGAAATCATATAAAGCCAATAGAGGATTAGACTCTACACATAAATCCCATGCAAATAATCACGGGAAAACACGTGACAATTCAAACGGGATGAGTACCTAATATGCAACAAGTTATCCGTTAACACAAAAATGATTGGAGTATAAAGAATGAAACTAGAGTTAGACAAGCCTATAAAATCACTATTAGGTATAGATATATGCGTTGAAAAAGAAATTGGCGAAGGTGGACAAGGTACGATATATCTTGTTGACTATAAAGGTGAGAAAAAAGCCCTAAAAATATATAACCCTAATTTATTAACTGATTCGGATTCATTTTATAATCATTTGAAACACCTTGTCATAAACGGTGCTCCTTCTAAAGAGTTCTTGTGGCCCATAGATATAATACGCAATTTTCTTTGAGATTTGAAAATGCAATGAATACACGACGTATGTTAATGATAGTGGAACTGGAACTACAGAAAAAATCACATAATTAAACTCTAAAACGTTTTTGCAGAAGGAGTTAGTAACACTAAAAGGTTTTACAGGTAAACGTTATAAAGAAATTGAAGCTCGTCTTATACAGCTAGATGAAGAACTGATTAAATGAGGTAAACAACAATTATGAGTAGTCAAGAGATCAGAAATGCTATTAATACTATATTGGATACTAAAGGGATAAATGTTCTTAATGAACCACAATTGTTTTGTGCGATGTTGGATGATCTTGCGCCACAAATGAATAATGAGAGAAATATATTTAGGCGTACTCTTGTTCCGTATCCAGAAATAAGTAATAAGCTTTATACCCTATTGGATTTAGGTAATCCTAGCAAAGAAGAATTGGGAAAGCTTGGCTATTTAATGCGAAACAATTATGGCATTTCCGATAATTGGGTATGTATTATTATTAATTCCTTTTGGGAGAATTCTTATTCCGTTTATAGCGATTCAGCAAATGGAATTACAGAATCAAGAGAGAATAATTGCTTTTCTTCTGAAAAAGAGATTAAGTCTCTCAATAACAGTTTAAAAAAAATAAAAAGTATAATTCCTGAAATTCAATCAGGTAATTATCAGTTTTTTGTAAAACAAGATGGAACTGTGTTCTATTCTGGCTATGAGACAGCTGAAAGCTATAAACAAGTAAATGAAGAAATGAAAGCAATAAGAAAATGGAAAAACATTAAGGATATAGCTATTTGTTCCTTCTATACTGATCAATTTAAAGATGCTTATGTTGTTTTTGGGTTAAAAACAAATGGTACAGTATGTATGAAAGTAATATCTCTTTTTGATAATACTGTAGAGAAAGAATTCAGCACAGTTAGACAATGGACTGATATTAAAAAAATAGTAACAGGGTATGAACATATTCTAGCACTGAAAACAGATGGGACTGTATTGGCGGCCGGTAGTAACAAAAACGGAGAGCTGAATGTGACGTCTTGGAAAAACATAAAAGATATCTACGCTACTACTACAGTATCGCTTGGATTAACAGAAAGCGGAACAGTTTTAGCAACAGAGGGACATAGATACACTAACATCGATACTTCATTGTTTCAGAACATTCAAAGCTTTGGAAAATGTGATTCTTTGGTGCTGCTTATAACTGAAACTGGTAATGTTATTACTGCTGGAGATAGCAGTACCTATGAAAACAGTAAAATTCGGGAAATAAGGAATTGGAAAAATATTAAAAAGGTCGTTTCAGATGAATATATTGTAGGATTGACAAGCGATGGAAAAGTATTATGTGTAAATAACAAAACATTAAAAGATTTAAGTGGGATTACTTCAAAATGGGAAAACATTGTTGATGTTAATACATCTTATTCTTATGTAGTTGCGTTGTCGTCAGACGGGAAACTCTACGTTGTTGGTTCACTCGATAAAAATGAACCTATTAAAGCTCCTCAAAAAGATTTGGAACGTTTTACTGACATTTGTGCTTTTACTTTGCTTGGAGGTTATATAATAGCGCTTAAAACGGATGGAAACATTGAGTATATTAATGTTTATGGAAAAAAATATTATGATTATGGTGAAAATGATACAATGACTGCATTGGCTAACTTCCGGTTGTTTAATAATGCTGATGAATATTTAGATGCAAAAAATAATCAACCTTTTTGGTTTGACACCGGCGACTCATACATAGGCGAATGGAAAAATGGTAAGATGAATGGAAAAGGTACTTACATATGGGAAAATGGAGAAAAACTAATTGGTGAGTTTAGAAACAACAATGCGTTTGATTGTGAGGGCGTTTTCCATTTTAAAGGCTGCAAGTATTACGGTGCTTTTGTTAACGGAAAAAAATCAGGTCACGGAAAGCTGATTCACGACAACGGCAATCGTTATGAAGGTGAATTCCGTGATGGTGATATGCATGAAGGAGTATTCTATTGGCATGATAATACCCAGTGGAAAGGTATTTTAAAGAATAATGAACCATTTACCGGCGAAGGAACATGGCATTTCAAAGATGGTACTGTAAAGTCTGGAAAATGGAAAAATGGAAGAAAAAAACTATTTGGATAAAAGCTTCAAAGTAGCTGCAATTATAGTTGTTGTGGAGGAAGTGTGGAAAAAGTGGATGTTTCTGATGTATTCAGACCTTTCCTTATGCCGCTGTTTCCTCAGATGTCGGAAACACATCCAATAAGCTTTCATATCCTGCAAAGATGTAATTGCCTAACATTCCCTTCTTTTGAAGTCTGATTGCCAGTGCTTCTTTAGACACGCCAAACAAAGCTGCAATCGCACAAAACTTCTGAAAATTCACTTTATCCAATATAGAATGGATTCTTTCCAACCTATCCACATTCACATCTAATATTTCACACCCATTCGTTATTTCTTTTATGTCTGATATAATGCCAACCTGTCCATCAGATAATAATATTTTTTCGCCGTAGGGCCAGTCAAGATACCATCCCTTATCAAACGGGAGTGAAGTTATAACTTTGGGTCCCCAGTTAAATGCACCTACTCCTATTTTCTTTACGTTTTTAGGAACAACAAGTTTAAATGTTCCGCCGCTATAAAACGCATGGGGTTCAATCTCTTCTAAATCTTCAGGTAATGTCATTTGCACATCATCAGACAAATAGCAAAAAGCAAATATTCCTGCGCTCAACACCTTCAAGTGTTTTGGCATTACCACTCTTTTCAATCCTTTACAATCTCTAAAAGCATGAACACCAATTGAAACAACGGAATCGGGAATAACTAATTCTTTTATTCTACTACACAATGCAAAAGATGCATTTCCGATTGCAGTTAACAAGCGAGGAAACTGAATGCTATATATCTCCGGATGATTAAAGAAGCAAGTGTCCCCTATTATTCTCATCTATACTCATACAGCATACTTCAATTGCTGATTCACAATCATAGAAGCCAAACCAACCATTGTAACCATCTTTTCGATACAAGAGATTAAGAGGAGGTTCTCGTAATGCATCGAAAATCGTCCTTGCCAACAGTTCGCATTTTCTTTCCTTCATTCTACATTTACTATATAATCTCCACATGAATGTCTCTGAATAATCTTTTGATGGTTCAAAAATTAATAATGGGAATTCGATTATTAAATCCTTATAGTTCTCATCAGACTGCTCTTTTAAATTGTCTAACATTTCGAATTTCTCTCTCTGTGTTGCAGAGTATTCTTCGTCCAATAATCTTGAAATTTTCAACAAGTCACCTAAAGGTATATCTTTAGCTTGTATTTTTCCTGCCCTAAAGTCCGCGTATAAATCCAATAACCTTTTTTCTTTACGTTCGTTGGTTTCTTTATTCAAATCTTCATTTGAGTAAATATTCATCTTCTGCATCCTAAAACCTCATTTTAAATAATTATGTATTTTGACAGTTCCCTTTTTCGTTGTATTTTTCTATCATTATTATAATCCCATTTTAATTATTTACAAGCAAAAAATAAACAACAAAACAATAAAAAGGTTTAATATAATTGTATTTAAACTTTTACGATACAGTTATTCAAGTGGCGGAAAATCATTTGCCTGTCAGCCTTTTTCAGTAATGAGCCTTTTTCAGTAATGAGCCTTTTTCAACTGATAGAGCAAGTCGGAAAACGGCTTGAAAATACTGTGATTGAAAATCAGGATTTTGAGATTTTAATCAAGCATTATGACCGAGAAAATGCCTTTTTCTACTGCGATCCGCCTTATTTTTCAAGTGAGTATGTTTATCAGTGCGGTTTCACTTGGGATGACCATATATGTAGAAATAGTACAGCGAAAATTAAACTATTATCAACCCAAACCTGTAAGACGTGTTGAAATTCCAAAGCCTAACGGCAAAACAAGACCGTTAGGGATACCCGCAATAGTTGATAGGTTAGTGCAGCAATGTATACTACAAGTGCTTGAACCAATCTGTGAAGCCAAATTTCATGAAAGAAATAATGGTTTCAGACCAAATAGGTCAGCAGAAAACGCAATAGCACAATGTTGCAAAATGATACAAGTGCAGAAATTGCATTTTGTAGTTGACATTGATATAAAGGGTTTCTTTGATAATGTCAATCATAACAAACTAATCAATCAAATCTGGACAATGGGAATAAGAGATAAGAAACTTATTTGCATAATAAAATCAATGCTGAAAGCACCTATTGTTCTACCAAACGGAGATATGGAGTACCCAAATTGCGGAACGCCGTAAGGAGGGATATTATCTCCTCTGCTATCTAACATTGTGCTCAATGAATTGGATTGGTGGATTTCTTCACAATGGGAAAACTTTCCTACAAAGCATAAATACTACACTTCAATCAATAAAAGCGGAACGCCTATTAAAAGTACAGCCTATGCCGCAATGAAAAAGACTAATCTGAAAGAAATGTATATTGTAAGATATGCAGATGATTTCAAGATTTTCTGTAGGAAGCGCAGTGACGCTGACAGAGTATTCATAGCGGTAAAACAGTGGCTCTATGATAGATTAAAGCTTGAAATTTCAGAAGAAAAAAGCAAGGTAATTAATCTAAAAAGACATTATTCAGATTTTTTAGGCTTCAAGCTAAAAGCCGTAAAACGTGGAGACAAGTACATTGTACGCTCTCAAGTAAGCGATAAAGTTCGTGAAAGAATTACGGAGAAATTGATTGAACAAATAAAGAAAATCCAAAAACCGAGTGATAAAAAGCGAGCTGTATTTGAAATACAGAAATACAATCAAATGGTAGAGGGTTTTCAAAACTATTTTTGTTTTGCCACTTGTATCAGTATTGATTGCAGGAAAATCCAAAGAAGGATTGATACAGTCGTTAAAAGCAGGTTAAGACAAAGGGTTAAAAGAACAGGAATTATTGAGAACAAGCATATTAAAGAGCGGTATGGAAAAAGTAAGCAAATTAGATTTGTAAACGATAAACCAATAATACCAATCTCATATGTTAAAGCCAAAAATTCTATGTACAAAAAGAGAAGTATTTGTAAATACACAGAAAGCGGACGAGCAGAAATTCACAAAAATCTTAAATTTGATGATTACGTTCTTTGGGTTATGGAGAAAATGCTATATGGCTACAAAAGCACAGATAGTATCGAGTTTACAGACAATAAAGTTTCGCTTTATGCTTCACAATATGGCAAGTGTGCTGTGCTTGGTATAATTCTTGATTATGATGAAATTCATTGTCATCATAAAACACCAAAACAATTTGGCGGTAAGGACAATTACCAAAATCTTGTGATACTTCACAATGATATTCACAAACTTATCCACGCCGTGAAACAAGCAACAATAGACAAATACTTATCAAAACTTAACCTTAACCAAAAACAAATTAAAAAGATAAATAGTTTAAGAAAAATGGCGCATAACAAACTAATTTGAATTTTGCATATTCTTTTGAAGTGTTTACTAATCTAATAATCTTATATTTATGATGGAACGCCGTGTGCGATGAAAGTCGCATGCACGGTGTGAATGAGGGGAAAAGCTGGCGATAGACCGTAAGCTCCTGCGGTCTGTTTTCTTTTTTATGGAAACAATTAAACGCAGCGGAAGATTCTTTTGCAATGCTGTGTATAAAACCGATGTTTTCATTGTACAGCTTTTCAAGCATACTCTCATTGCCGTCGTAATATTTCTGAATCATTTCTTCGTTAGTCATATGCTCACCTTTTAGCTTTCGGTCGTCCTCTCGGGTTCGACTTTCGTATTACATTGCAGAGAGGATATAGATTTTTGGATGCAAGAGATTTTTCGAATTCTTCGTTTGAAATTCCCGGCGTGATTTTAGCGTGGTGATATAAATCTTTAGCCTTTGCGTAAAGGATTTCTCTTTCTTCTGCCGTAATAATGCGTCGGGATAAGTCCTTGTCAATACGCTTGTAACAGCGGTTAAGCGACTGCGCCTTTGGATTGTCTGCAACGATTTCTTTAACTCCTTTGTAGTGATAGCCAAGCTGAGCGCAGGTGTAATTCGGATTATCGGGAGCAGGCTTGTCGCAGTATTTAGTGTGGTATGCTTTATTATCGGTGATTTCACAGACTCCGTTAACACTGTACAGAACTTTTTCGCCAACTTCAAACATAGATTTACCTCTTTCTCCACGGCATTTTACCGCCGTAATATTCTTGTGAAATTTTGTTTTGCTTTGAAATATCAAGAGCATTGAGATAATCCCGTACTTTTCGGTCAGATTTCTCGATATCAACAGCAGTTTTTTTGAATGTACATTTTTCGCCGACACATTCCTTTACACTCAGAATGGCACATTTGCATCGTTCGGAAAGAAACACACATTCAGGCAATTCAATGGTCTTGTAATCGGAATTTTTAAAGTCGGGTATGTAGTTGCTTTTTCTCACAAATTTTCTCTCCAAAGTAAAACGGTGTGTTACCGCTAAAGAAAAATGTGGTTTGTCAACAGGACTTACGTCTGAAAACAAACCACACGTTGATTTACATATTAATTATACCACAAATTGCAAAATATTGTCATAGGCAATTTATCCAAAAATCCCTGTATAAACTATTGGTCAAAGTTCGGCTTCAAGCACAACAGGACAGTGATCAGAGCCCATAATTTCAGTGTGAATATCAGCAGATTTGAGCTTGTCCTCAAGAGAAGAGGAAACTATAAAATAGTCAATTCTCCAACCCGCATTCTTTTCTCTTGCTTTGAATCTGTATGACCACCAGGAGTAAATTCCTTCTTTGTCGGGATAAAAATATCTGAAAGTATCAGTGAATCCATCGTCGAGCAAAGCTGTCATTTTTGCACGTTCCTCGTCAGTGAAACCTGCGTTTTTGCGGTTGGTCTTAGGATTTTTCAGATCGATTTCTTTATGAGCAACATTGAGATCACCGCAGAGAATCACAGGTTTTGTCTTTTCAAGTTCTTTAAGGTATGCTTTGAAAGCGTCCTCCCATTCCATTCTGTAGTCAAGCCTTTTCAGCTCGTTCTGAGAGTTTGGAGTGTAACAGGTAACAACAAAATAATTATCAAATTCTGCCGTAATAACTCTGCCTTCGTGGTCGTGTTCTTCAATGCCTATTCCGTATGAAACATTCACAGGCTCTTCTTTGCAAAACATTGCCGTACCCGAATAGCCTTTTTTCTCGGCATAATTCCAATACTGATGATAGCCCTCAAGTTCAAGGTCTATCTGACCTTCCTGAAGCTTAGTTTCCTGAATACAGAAAACATCAGCATCGACTTCATTAAAATAATCAAGAAACCCCTTTGTAACACAGGCACGAAGTCCGTTTACATTCCAGGAAACAAATTTTTTCATAAAATCACCCTTGTTTAAGTTGATAATAATAGTATAAAGGAAGTAAAGCCTATTATCAAGAACTTTATTATTTTGAAGCGGAAAATAATTTGTACAGGCAAAATTCAAAACACCTCCGAATAAAATTAAATATAAAAATTCGGCGGTGATAAAATGCTCGATCTACTCGGATATCTCGGACAATATATATGTTTTTTTATTCTTCACGTTTGCGGAGGAGGCTCATTTCCGAAGCCTTTGTCGGCAAAAGAAGAAAGACTTTATCTTGAGCGAAGTGCAAACGGAGATATGGAAGCAAGAAATAAGCTTGTTGAGCATAATCTCAGGCTTGTTGCACACATAATTAAAAAATATTACGGAACGCAGAGTGAGCAAGATGACCTCGTGTCTATCGGAACGATCGGACTGATCAAAGCGATAAATACTTATGACATAAACAAAAACATCCGCCTGAGTTCATACGCAAGCAGATGTATAGAAAACGAAATATTGATGCATTTCCGCAATGCAAAGAAGAGTGCACAGGATATATCCCTGAACGAAACCATAGATACCGACAAGGACGGAAATCCGCTTACACTTCTTGATATAATGGCGGTTGACGATAATATTTTGGAAAACCTCGATTTAAAGCTTAACAGTCAAAAACTGGGTCAGTTTATAAATGAGGAACTCAGTGAGAGGGAAAAGAAAATAATAATTCTGCGTTACGGTCTTAACGGAAAAGAGCCTATGACTCAGAAAAATGTTGCAGATATGATGAATATTTCCCGTTCATATGTGAGCAGAATCGAAACCAAGGCACTCAAATTATTGCGAAAAAGATTTGAAAACAGTTCAAACCTTTAGTATTTCTCTAAAAATGTGTGTTCAACTCCGTCTGACTTGTAGCCTGCAAACGTGTCAAGGCATACGGAGTGAATACTGTTGAAAATGCTTTTTTCGATATTGGGATTTGTCTTTTTAAGCTCACGGATAAGGGCTTTGATTTCCTGCCTTTTCGAGTCGCCTGTGCCGTTCTCACACTTTTCGGTAAATCTGCACGCACACTGAATAAACTCAAGTTCGTTGTATTTTTGCCATGCGATAATGGCGTCCTCGTGAATACAGTACATCGGGCGGATAAGCTCCATACCTTCAAAATTTGTGCTGTGAAGCTTTGGAGGCATAGACTGAAGCTGAGAGCCGTAGAACATTCCGAGCAGAGTGGTTTCAATAACATCGTTGAAGTGATGACCGAGAGCAATTTTGTTACAGCCGAGGTCTTTTGCTTTTTTGTAAAGATGACCTCTCCTCATTCGT
Organism: Ruminococcus sp.; assembly: GCA_036306945.1. Classification (GTDB taxonomy): domain Bacteria; phylum Bacillota; class Clostridia; order Oscillospirales; family Acutalibacteraceae; genus Ruminococcoides. Next base: position 35,448 of record JAXJYO010000006.1, read on the forward strand.
GCACAGAGATAGCAGGGGGACTTTTCGGTTTTGTTTGCAACGTCAAAAATATCGGTTTCAAAAACAGTAATGGGAATATGCAGAAGCTTTGCATTGCTTTCAATCTTTTTGCGGTTTTCCTCGTTGTAACCGGGGTCCATAACAAGATAGACAAGCTCAAAGTTAACTTCGCTGTATTTTTTCAGTTCCTGCAACAGCTTAGCCATAAGCATAGAATCCTTACCGCCTGAAATACAAACAGCAATTTTGTCACCCTCGTTGACGAGTTTATAATTCTTTAATGCAATTAAAAACGGATTCCAAATTCTCTTTCGATAAGTTTTGATGATACTTCGTTCAACTATTTCGTGTTTTTCAAGCTCTCTGCCCACGTTGTCAACCCCTGTAAATAGCATTTTGTCAATTATAGCATTTAAGCGGTTTGTTTTCAATATGAACGACTCAAATTTAAAAATTCACTTTACATTTCAAAAAAATAGTATTATACTGTTTATAAAATAAAATACAGGTGTACGGTCCTGAAATTTCATCAGATAATTGGGAATTCGGTGAAAATCCGAAACAAGCGTCATTACTGTGATTGGCAAATGAGTGCCATAAGTCAGAATACATCCCGTACAACCTTGGTCTTTGCCGTCTCGGACGAAAGAGAAGTGCAGCCAATATAAAACTTCTGTGTATCACAGAAGCAGTTTGTTGTGCTTTCCTTTTTCGGAAAGCCTTTTTTATTGTACTGGGAATTGCTCGGTTGTACTCGGGCACAGAACAATTTTAAAAGATGATGCTATCTGCACGAACTGCGTGCGAGGCACTCGCTTTAAAATAAGGCTTTCCAATATAAAACAGGAGGTTCAATACTATGAACAAAACTATCAAAAAAATCCTTTCACTTGTAATTGCAGTAGCTATGCTTACCGCAATTATGACAACCACACTTTCTGTAAGTGCAGAAGAAAAATCCGCTGTAACTGACAAGATAAGCAGTACAGCAGAGTATTATCTGTCGCTTTACAAAGATGAAATGCCGTCATATGGCTCGGAATGGACAGTTATGAGTCTTGCAAGAGCAGACAGGCTTACCGACGAAATTGCACAAGGCTATTATGAAAACATCGAAGCCTATGTGACCGAAAACGGAAGTGAAAAGCTTAACGCATCAAAGTCAACCGAAAACTCGAGAGTTATAATTGCCCTCTCATCAATAGGTAAAGACGCAAGAGATGTTGCCGGTTATAATCTGCTTAAACCTCTCGCAGACTTTGAATACATCAAAAAGCAGGGTGTTAACGGTCCTCTCTGGGCACTTATTGCAGTTGATACATACGGATATGAAATTCCTGTTGACGAAACGGTTGCAGAGCAGACCACAAGAGAAAAAATGATTGATTATATTCTCGGTCAACAGCTTGAAAACGGTGGTTGGACATTTTACGGTTCAGACCCTGATGCAGACCTCACAGGTATGGTGATTCAGGCGTTTGCACCGTATTATAACACAAATGAAAAGGTAAAGACAGCTGTTGATACTGCGCTTGCAGTTATGTCGGAAAAGCAGACAGAGGATGGCGGATATGTTTCTTGGGGTGCAACATCACCCGAAAGCACAGCGCAGATGATAACAGCTCTGGCAAGCCTCGGCATAAATCCCGAAACAGATGAACGCTTTATCAAAAACGGCAACACTCTTGTTGATTCGCTGATGACTTTTGCGGTTGAAAACGGATTTGCTCATTCACAGGGCGGAAATTTCAACCAGATGACAACAGAGCAGGCACTCTATTCGATGGTTGCATATCAGAGAGTTGAACAGGGCAAAACTTCGCTTTACGATATGAGCGATGTAAACCCACTTCGTTATGATATAAACAAAGACGGTTCTTTTAATATCAATGACTGCACTTTGATTCAAAAGTATATTTCCGACCTTGCAGTTCTTGATGAACAGCAGATAAAAATTGCAGATGTAAACAACGACGGCAGAGTAAGTATAATAGATGCAACAACATTGCAGAAGCTTCTCGTCGCATAATAGAGATATGATAGATTTACTTAGAAAATACAAAAATATAATAATTGGTGCTGTTGGTGTAGTTGCAGTTCTTACAGTGGCATTTTTTGCAGGAGGAAGTCTTTCCGAAGAGCCGAAAACTACAAGTACGCAGGATTCTGTGCAGATTGCGACCCAAGCGATAACAGAAATTCAGGTTGAATCAAACACGGGAAATAATTCTGAAAAAGAAACAAAATCACAGACACAACCTGTATCGGAAGTTCAAAGCACAACGAAGGTGCAATCAACAACTGCATCTGAAAAGCAGGAGGCAACAACTTCAGCTGCTGCAACACAGAGCACCAAAAAAGACAAGTATCAGACAGAAGAAGTTCCGCAGGGAAAGCCTGAACCCGTAGAACCTCAGGAACAGGAAACAAAGGATAACACCCTCAAATGCACAGTATCAATTTCCTGTGCAACGATTCTGAATAATATGAGCGAACTCGACAAATCAAAAACAGACCTTGTTCCGAGTGACGGCTGGATATTAAAGCCCGAAACGGTAACATTTAAAGAAGGTGAATCAGTTTTTAATGTGCTCGAAAGCGTCTGCAAGGAAAAGGGAATACACCTTGAATTTTCATTTGTACCGTTGTACAACACCGAGTACATCGAGGGCATTAACAATATCTACGAGTTTGATTGCGGAAGTCTTTCGGGTTGGAGATATTCTGTGAATGGTTGGTTCCCGAATTACGGAAGCTCAAGGTATGAAGTTCAGAACGGCGATGTGATAGAGTTTAAATACACCTGCAACTTTGGTGATGATATAGGCGCAAACGATTTTTAAGGAGGAACAAGATGACAAACGCATTTGCAAAATTGCACCCAATTGTAAACTTAATATTTTTTGCATTTGTTATTGCGTTGTCAATGTTTCTTATGAATCCCGTGTGCCTTGCTTTGTCACTTGTTTGTGCACTCGCAAATGCACTTTATCTGAGCGGAAAAAAGGCTGTGAAGCTCAGTCTTGCGTATCTTCTTCCGATGTTAATTTTGGTGACGATTATAAATCCTGTGGTCAATCATCAGGGCGTAACAATACTCACATATTTTTCGTGGGGAAATCCGCTTACAGTTGAATCGGTGGTCTACGGCTTTACTGCATCGCTGATGTTATCATCGGTGGTATTGTGGTTTTCTTCATTCAACAGCGTAATGACTTCGGATAAGCTTATTTGCATTTTCGGAAAAGCAATTCCGTCGCTCAGCCTTGTGCTTTCAATGGCACTCAGATTTGTGCCCAAACTTTCGGCACAATTTAAACAGGTACGCAACGCTCAAAAATGCATAGGCAGAGATATTTCAAACGGTTCGCTGATTGCAAGAATGAAAAATCTTGTGCGTATAATATCGGTGATGATATCGTGGTCGATGGAAAATGCCGTTGAAACAGCAGATTCTATGAGGAGCAGGGGATATGGATTGAAAGGCAGAACCTCGTATTCTCTGTACAAATTCAGCAAAATTGATTTTGCCGTGCTTATAACAGAAATTCTGCTCGGAACAGCGGTTGCGTTATCCGTGATTTCAGGTGTGGTGGAGTTCTATTATTTCCCGACTATAAAGGGTAATTTAACAGATGTTTTTGCGGTGATAACTTATGTACTGTATGCAACGCTTATGCTGTTACCGCTTATTCTAAACGTAAAGGAGGAGATTGGTTGGAAACGTTTAAGATCGTCAATCTGAGTTTCAGATATCCCGATGCAAAAGATTTTGCATTGAAAGACATCAGTTTCTCGGTGAACAGCGGAGAGTTTATAACACTTTGCGGACCGTCAGGTTGCGGAAAAAGCACCTTGCTCAGACATCTCAAACCGACACTTTCTCCTCACGGCGAAAAGTCAGGAAGTGTAATCTTTGAAGGCAGGCAAATATCCGAGCTTTCACAGCGTGAACAGAGCGAGAAAATCGGCTATGTGCTTCAATCGCCTGACAATCAAATAGTGACCGATAAGGTATGGCACGAACTTGCTTTCGGTCTTGAAAATCTCGGATATGACAATGTGACAATCAGAAAAAGAGTAGCCGAAACAGCATCGTTTTTCGGAATGGAAAGTCTTTTTGAAAAGAATGTAAACGAACTTTCGGGTGGACAAAAACAGCTTTTGAATCTCGCTTCAATAATGACGATGCAACCGTCAGTTTTGATACTTGACGAACCTACAAGTCAGCTTGATCCGATAGCATCATCGGAATTTTTAGCTTGTTTGTCAAAAATCAACCGTGAACTCGGCACGACGATAATAATAACCGAACACAGACTTGAAGAGGTGTTTCCTCTCAGCGACAAGGTGCTTGTAATCGAAAACGGACAGGTTGTTTCATACGATACTACGGAAAACACAGGCAAGAATTTAAAATCCGTAAACAGCGATACATTTCTATCCCTTCCTGCACCGATGAGAATATGGTACGGAGTTGAAAAAGGCAGTGCCGATTGTCCCGTAACAGTTGCACAGGGCAGGGAATGGCTTGAAAAATATGCAGAAAATAATACGCTGAAAAATCTATATCCCGAAAATATTCCGATTTGTGAAAGTGAAATTTCAGTTGAACTTGAAAATGTGTGGTTCAGGTATGAAAAAAACGCACCTGATGTGCTTAAAGGACTTTCATTTAAAGCAAACAAAGGCGAATTTGTTGCGATTTTGGGCGGAAACGGAGCAGGCAAGTCTACAATGCTTTCGCTGATAAGTTCAATAAACAAGCCGTACAAGGGAAAGGTAAAGCTTAATTCAAAAAGCACAGCAATGTTACCGCAAAATCCGCAGTCGTTGTTTGTCAAAAAAACCGTAAAAGCCGAACTCGAGGAAATGTCAGATGCAGACCAAGTTTCTTCGATAATTGAGCTTTGCAAGCTTGAAACGCTTCTTGACAGACATCCCTACGATTTGTCGGGCGGTGAACAGCAGAGAGTTGCGCTCGCAAAAATTTTACTTTTACAGCCTGAAATATTATTGCTTGATGAGCCGACAAAGGGGCTTGACTCGGAATTCAAGGTTGCATTTGCCGAAGTTATAAGAACTTTGACAAATTCAGGTGTAACAGTGATAATGGTCAGCCATGATGTTGAGTTTTGCGCCAAATACACCCACCGATGCGTAATGCTTTTCAACGGAGAAACAGTTGCACAGGCAACGCCGAGAGAATTTTTCTCGTCAAACAGTTTTTATACAACCTCTGCAAACAGAATTTCAAGAAATATCATTAAAAATGCTGTCACAGCTGAGGACGTAATTTATTGTTGTACCGGAGTTTCCGAAAAACCAAAACCTCAGAAAAAAACTGATTTATATAAACCTAAAGAAGAAAAACAACAGGTAAAAAAGCCTGACAAAGTAAGAAAAATTGAGAGAAATAAGCTTTCAAAACGCACAATTGCCGCAACGGTGATGATACTTTTGGCTATTCCGCTTACCATATTTGTCGGAGTGACGTTTCTGCAAGACAAAAAATATCTTTTTATATCACTGCTTGTAATGCTCGAATGTATGTTGCCGTTTTTCCTCATTTTTGAAGGCAGAAAGCCGCAGGCAAGAGAGCTTGTGATAATTTCCGTGATGTGCGCCATTGCAGTTGTATCACGAATGGCAACGTATTTTCTGCCGCAGTTCAAGCCTGTGCTTGCCGTAATCACAATAGCGGGTTCGGCATTCGGAGCAGAAAGCGGATTCCTCGTCGGTGCAGTTACAATGCTTGTATCAAACATAATGTTTGGTCAGGGAGCATGGACTCCATGGCAGATGTTTGCGGCAGGAATGATAGGCTATTTTGCAGGATTAATATTCCATAGCAAAAAAATAAAATATATCAGAACAGCAATGAGCGTATACGGATTTATCGCAACAGTTTTAGTTTACGGTGTACTTATGAACATTTCATCGGCGGTAATGATGCAGACAGAGTTAAACTTTGAAACGATAATTGCATTCTGTATGTCAGGTCTGCCGTTTGACTTAGTGCACGCAGTTTCAACTGTTATATTCCTGTTCATCGGCGCAAAACCAATACTTTCGGTTCTTGAGAGAGTGAAATCAAAGTACGGCTTGCTTGATTAGCACAAAAGGATTTTGGTTGCATACACTGTAGAAGAGGTGTTTGCAATGTTTAATCCTACCGATGCTCAGATTTTTGAGTGGTTGTCAAGAGCACTGCCAAGTGCAACAGCGTTGATTTACGGCTCAGACCGATACCCCGAAATCAAAGGTACGGCAAAGTTTTATCAGACAAATATGGGAGTTTACACTGTAGTTTCGGTTAAAGGACTTCCTCGGCAGAGCGGAAAGTGTGAAAGCGGAATTTTTGCCTTGCATATACATAACGGCAACGGCTGTTATGGAGATTCACAGGACCCGTTCAGCGGTGCAGGAATGCATTACAATCCGGACGATTGTCTGCATCCTTATCACGCAGGAGATTTACCACCGTTGTTTTCAGCCGGAGGAATAGCCTTTAGCGTATTTTTGACAGACCGATTTACTGTAAGAGAAGTTGCAGGACTTCCGATAGTAATTCACTTGCATAAAGATGATTTCACAACTCAGCCGTCGGGCAATTCAGGCGAAAAGATAGCCTGCGGCATTATAAAAGTAGGTTAATACAACACACCGTTTCAGCTTGTTTTGAAGCGGTGTGTTTTACATTTTAGATTTGTATGATTGACTTTAATTAATGTTTGAAAGCATACAAAAAATATCAGTTAGACTAAGATTAGACACACAAAAATATATCAACGTTACAGTCAAGAAATGTAGCAGTAACCGACATATCGACCTAACGGTTGGGCACGAAACGTATAATTTAAAAATAACCTATCTCCCCAAAGCTAAAAAACTTGATTTTTGGGGGAGATTGGTATACAATAATAAAAGTGTATATTTTATGGTAAAGGAAGAATAGTATGCTTACACTGGATAAGATTTATCATGCATCCTATGTGTTGAAGGATGTCATCAGACCAACACACATTACAAAGGCTTCCGGAATTACAGACGAGTGTGAGGTTTATCTCAAACCCGAAAACCTGCAAATCACCGGTTCGTTCAAGGTAAGAGGTTCGGGTTATAAGATTTCCCAGCTTTCAGACGAAGAAAAGGCGAGAGGCGTAATCGCCTGCTCGGCAGGAAATCACGCTCAGGGTGTAGCACTTGCCGCAACTAAGTACGGTATTAAGTCACTCATCTGCCTTCCTGACGGTGCTCCGATTTCAAAAGTTGAGGCTACAAAGGGTTACGGTGCAGAAGTGTGTATGGTTCCCGGAGTGTATGACGATGCATATAATGAGGCTTTAAGACTCAGAGATGAGAAGAATTACACATTCATTCATCCGTTTGATGATGAAAATGTAATTGCAGGACAGGGCACTATCGGCATTGAAATTATGAATGAAATGGCTGATGTTGACGCTGTTGTTTGTGCAATCGGCGGAGGCGGACTCATTTCGGGTGTTGCCTGTGCAATCAAGAGCCTTAATCCTAATATAAAGGTTTACGGTGTTCAGGCTGAGGGTGCGCCTTCAATGTATGAGTCAATCAGACAGGGCAAGGCTGTAAAACTCGATTCAGTTTCAACAATTGCAGACGGAATTCAGGTTAAAGAGCCGGGTGAGCACACTTTTGAATACATAAAGAAGTATGTTGATGAAATCGTAACAGTGTCAGATGACGAGATTTCTTCTGCAATACTCAAGCTTATCGAAACTCAGAAGATGATCGCAGAGGGCGCAGGTGCGGCACCTTTGGCGGCTGTAATGTTCAATAAACTCCCTGTAAAGGGCAAAAAGGTAGTCTGCGTAGTGTCAGGCGGTAATATCGACGTAACAATCCTTTCAAGAGTTATCAAGAGAGGTCTTTTGATGACAGGCAGACAGCAGACTCTGTGCATTGAACTTCAGGATAAGCCGGGTCAGCTCGTGGCAGTATCAAAGATTATCGCTGAGAGAGGTGCAAACGTAATTTCAATTCACCACGAAAGAGCAAGCGAAGGAACAGATGTTAATGGCTGTTATCTGAGAATCGTGCTTGAAACAAGAAATTTCGACCACATAAAAGAGATTTCAAAAGCACTTACAGATGCCGGCTTTAAACTTGTATAAAACGGAGGAATAAGCAATGGAAAAGATTTACACAAAAAATGCACCCGATGCAATCGGACCATATTCACAGGCTGTAAAAGTAGGCGGACTTGTGTTCACATCAGGACAGATCGCAATTAACCCTGCAAGCGGAAATGTTGAAGCAACAACAATTGAAGCGCAGACAGAGCAGGTTTGCACGAACCTCAAAAATGTTCTTGAAGCAGCAGGAAGCTCACTTGAAAAGGCTGTAAAGACAGTATGCTTCCTCAAAAATATGGAAGATTTTGTTGCGTTTAATGCGGTTTACGGCAAGTATTTTACAGAAAAGCCTGCACGTTCCTGTGTGGCTGTAAAACAGCTTCCTAAGGACGTTCTCGTTGAAGTAGAAGTTATCGCAGAAGCATAAGTCTGTAATATTAAATAATACTAAACAAAAAAATCCGAACTTACTGAAAAGCAAGTTCGGATTTTCGTTTATCAGAATATTATACTGCCTGTTTCTTCAAAGGTCGAATAATCGTAAGAATAAATTGCGTCTGATGTTACAACGTAGAAGTTTTTATCAATTCTCAATCCTCTTATATAATCGTTGTAATAGAAGTAATCAGGGTTATCAGACGATTCCTTTTCTATTGTTTTGAGTAAAACAAATTCATTTTTGTTGATGTCATATTTGTAGACAGCATAGTAAATTGAATTGGTGTCATCGTATGACCAATACGGAATTCCGATTATGCAGTCTTTTTCGTCAACATAAACAGCCTTGTGGTTGTATTCAGCTTCGGAATATTCATATTCTGAGCCAAATATCTCCGTTGCTTTTTCCGTTACGTCTGTTTTGTCTGAAGTGTCAAAAATTGTCAACTTGAATTCCTCGGAAATTCCTGTATATGAATCAGCGTCACGACCGAAACCGAGAAGCATATCGTCTGACAGAACGTGAAGATATTCTGAGAATCCCGGAATTTTAAGCTCTGACAGAATTTCAGGAGATTCAGGATTTGAAAGATCAACCGTGAATAACGGGTCTGTCTGACGGAAAGTAACGAAATATGCTATGTTACCGTCGAATCTCACGGACTTGACGTTTTCGCCCTGAGCAACATTTTCAGTCTTGCCGACCTGCTTTAAATCGTTGTTAAAAACATAGAGAGAAGTTGTTGTATCGGCTGTGTTCATTGCAACATAACCATCATAAAACTTTTCATTGTTATTCTGAGTAACCACTCTGAAATATCCGTTGTACTCGTCCATAGAGAATTGATCCAAAATGTCTCCGTCAACTGTGAGAGAACTATTCGGAGTGATTTCTGTACCGTCAACTGAAAATCTCAGAATCTGAGTTTTGTAGCTGTTGTCGATGTACTGATACGAAGAAATGTAGATATTATTGGTTGATGCATAAATTTCATCTCCGCCACCTAAAACAGAACACATATCTGCGAATTTTTCAGGATTATCAAGGTCGATTGAAGATACCGTGACATAATCAACCGAATCTACAGTATCGCAGATTGTGATGTCATCAGCGTTTACACAACTTATTTCGTCTTCTGTGATGTAGTATGGGCAGTAGGTTTCAGGCTTTGCCTTTTTTATTTTGCTGAAATCATAAATACGGTAGTCTGTTGTGAGGTAAACTACATTGCCGATTTTTCTTGTTGAAATGCAATCGCCCGACTGTGCAAGTGTTGATATTTCTTCTGGAGAATTAATATCTGAAATATCGTATATTATAACTGCTGTGTCCAAATTTTCCGAATAATCACTGTCAACAGCGGTGTCTTCAGTTGCTACAGTGTCAATTATCCTCTGATTATCAGCAATCGCAACAAGCTTGTTTTCGTGAATGTACATATCTGAAATTTTATAGCCTGTATCTATTGAGGTTACAAACTCGGGCTTGCCGTTATTGGGATTAGAAATTATAATTTCTTCATCGTTAAGTGAATAGATATACTTGCCGTCAGTTTTTACAACATCGGCTTCGTCAACACCGTCAACCTGAACATTGGTGTCCGAATAATCTGCTCCTGAAGATGAAGAACTGCCCGAAAAACCGAATTCATCTGTTGAGTTAAGAGTATCCTCTGCAAATTCATATATATAACCGTCGTCAAAAATCTTTTCAAATAAAGACGGTTCACTTTCTTTTTTTACAGCTTCAATCGTCTTGTAAATTTTATCGTATGAATCACTCGGTTTTGAGGTCCTGAAACTCTGTGTTATAAAGACAGTTGAAGCTGTCAGGCAAGCCACACCGAGAGTAACACAGGTGGTTACAACACCCTTATTGCTTTTTCTTTTAATTCCTGAAAGAGAATCTTCTACAAAAGCAGGGTCAAGTCTGTCAGAAGGTTGACAGCTTTCACCGCTATGGTGCAGAACATTTAAAATATCATTGTTATTCATAGCAATCCTCCTTTTGTTATTTGTCAAGAATGACACGAAGCTTTTCAAGAGCTCTTGAATATCGTGAACGCACCGTATTGCTGTTCATTTTAAGGATCTTTGATATTTCCTTTGAATTGTATCCGCCAAATACTGTCAATGAGATGATCATTCTGTCCTCGGGACAAAGTGTAGAAAATGCCTTTTGCAAATCAATGTTTGTGTCAATGTTGCTCATATCGTAAGTAAAGCTTGTCTGTTGTAACTGCTCATTGTGTTGCAAGGGATTTTCGTAGTATTCTCTGATTTTTTTAGTGCACTTTGCAGAAAGAATTTTGAAAAACCACGTTTTGAAAGCTTCCTCGTTTCTAAGGTTTCCTATTGTGCGGTAAGCATCAATAACAGCTTCGCTGACGCAATCTTCTGCATCCTGACTGCTCCTGAGTGTGAAAAGCGCATACCTGTACAAATCCTTGTATATGTGTGAATACAAAATTGAAAAGCTGTGGCGGTCACCCTTTTTAGCGGACTTCACAAGTGTTTTGAAATCTGCCTCCATTTTCTTACCTCCTCTTAACCGGTTACATAAATTAAGTGTATAATTTTTCCAAAACTGTTGCAATAAATTTTAAAAAATTTATTTTCGGCATAAAAACACTGATTTTAGTGAAAACTAAAGTCGGTGATTTTTATGAAAAAACTGAAAGAAGATTGTATTCTGTTTTCAATCGGCGGAGCAGGCTATGCACTTTTGGAAATTCTGTGGCGAAGAAAAACACATTGGACAATGGCTGTAACAGGCGGTGCGTGTTTTGTGTCGCTGTATAATTTCTATAAAAAACATTCGGGAATGAAGATGATTCAAAAATGTATTTCGGGCAGTGCGATAATAACAGGCATCGAATTCTGTTGCGGATGTATCGTAAATCTGAAATACAAACTCAATGTGTGGGATTATTCAAATTGCCGACTCAATGTAAAAGGGCAGATATGTCCGTTCTACAGTGCTTTGTGGGCGCTTCTCTGTGTGCCCGTAAGCGGATTGTGTGATTTTATCAATAAGAAAAGCAAAAACCGTACAACGCATTGACGCTGTACGGTTAATTTATTACTCGTTGTTGTTTTCATCATCGGATTTTTCGGTATCAAGTCGCTTGACAACAACACGCATAATTCGCTGATTTTTAACTTCCATAACCGTGAATCTGAAACCGTCCGCTTCAATGCTGTCACGTTTGTGGGGAATAGTACCTGCGTGTTCAAGAATAAATCCGCCGACAGTGATGCTGTCACTTTCAATCGAATCTTCGTCCATATCAAACAGAGCAAGCATATCATCAAGCTCAATATCACCGTTTACAAGGAATTCACCTTTGCCGATTTTGTAGTAGTTGTGTTCGATTTCTTCGTCCTCGTCCCAGATATCTCCGACGATCTCTTCAAGCAAGTCCTCCATTGTGACAATACCGAGAGTACCGCCGTATTCGTCTGTGACAATTGCAAGATGAATTTTCGTGCGCTTGAATGCGCTCAGAATTTTAGAAAGCTGTTGAGTTCTGAAAACAAAGTAAGGCGGCTGCATAATGTCACGAAGCTGAGGAGCCTTGCCGTCAGCAAGAGATTCAAGATAATCTCTTGTGTGAAGAATACCTACAATGTGGTCAACCGTGCCTTCATAAACAGGAATTCTTGAATATCTGTTTTCTATGATAATATCTTTAATTTTGTCCTGACTGTCATCAATGCTGATAAATGTAACATCAACTCTCGGGGTAACGATTTCCTCAGCAGTTTTCTCGTCAAAATCAAGGGCAGAGCGAACCATTTCGCTTTCGCTCTCTTCAAGCACACCCTCTTCTTCAATGCTTTCAACGATGTATTTGAGCTCATTTTCGGTAACAGACGGGCTGTCTTTAGTACCTCCTGCAATTTTAATTGCAAGCGATTTGAGTTTAATAAACACAAATACAAACGGTGTGAGTATAAACATAAGAGTCCTCAGAATACCGGCTGTTTTAAGTGCAAAACTGTCACAGTGTTCCTTTGCAAGGCATTTCGGGATAACCTCGCCAAAGGTAAGTACAAGCAGAGTTGTCGCACCTGTTGCAATGGCAGAACCCATATCTCCGAAAAGATTAAGACACAAAACTGTTGCAATAGAAGAACAGCTCAGGTTTACAACATTGTTACAAATGAGGATCGTAGTAAGAGCATTGTCAAAATGTTCGGTAACATACAAAGCTGTTTTAGCCTTTTTGTTTCCGCTGTCAACACTTTGCTGAAGGCGAATTTTGTTGACAAACGAAAAAGCCGTTTCCGTAGCAGAGAAAAATGCCGAAAGCAGAACCAAAACTACAATAACAATGCTCATAATTATGTCAGAAGTTGTCAAGAAAAAATCACTCCGTAATAATAATATTTATTCTATAGTACAATAATTCCATATAATAATTATTGTTTTTAAGAAATAAAATATAAAAAGATTGAAAAAACATAGCTTAAATGATATAATATACAGTAATACGTTTAAATGGGATAGAATGCCCATTTCTTCAGTAAAGGCTGAAGTTTTTTTGCATATACATTATAGTGTGCATTTCGGGGATAATAAAATCGGAGGTGCACATAAATGTCACAGAAAAGCAAAGAAGCAAAATCTTCAAAAAAGAACAGGGAAAACTTTGTAAAGAATCCCTGTGATGACGATAATCCAAACAAGCTTGAAAACGACAGTCCCATAAGCGAAGAACACACCGATCAGATAGGTGAAACAGGTTCGATTCTTGCGTCACACAAGGACAGTGTGATACATTGCCTGACAATTATCGGGCAGATCGAGGGACACTACATTCTTTCACAGCAGAACAAAACGACCAAATACGAGCACGTCATACCGCTTTTGGTGTCGATAGAAGAAGATGAACGTATCGACGGACTTTTGATTTTGCTCAACACGGTCGGAGGGGATGTTGAAGCAGGTCTTGCTATTGCCGAGGTTATTTCGGGAATGAAAAAGCCTACGGTTTCAGTTGTACTCGGGGGAGGACATTCAATAGGGATTCCTCTTGCGGTGTCTGCCAAAAAGAGCTTCATCGCCAAAAGTGCTTCAATGACGGTTCATCCTGTGAGAACAACAGGGCTTACAATCGGGGTTGAGCAGACTTTTGAATATTTTCGCAAGATGCAGGACAGAATTACGACCTTTGTTGCAGAAAATTCCAATATTACAAAGGAGCGATACAGTCAGCTTGTGCTCAATACAGGTGAGCTTGTAATGGATATCGGAACGATTCTTGAGGGTGAAGAGGCTGTTGAAGAGGGACTTATTGACGCAGTGGGAACAGTTTCCGATGCAACCGAAGCACTCTATGAAATGATTAAGGACTTCAAAGGACAGAAGAAAAAATCAAAGAGCAAAAAGCAGTAAAATAAGTAAGAAATTCGGGCGTAAAAACCCGAATACATATAAAAGTTATTTGAAAAAGGAGTACATACTATGTCAATAATTGACGCAATAATTCAGGGTATAGTTCAGGGTCTGACTGAATTTTTGCCCGTATCAAGCAGCGGACATCTTGCAATTACACAGCACATTCTGGGCACAGGCGAGGAAGCCGACTTGTTTTTCGATGTAATGCTTCACGTCGGAACACTTGTGGCTGTAATTGTATTCTATCACAAGCTGATATGGAGCCTTATCAAAGAGTTTTTCTCGCTTGTTAAGGATGTTTTCACGGGCAAGTTCAAATGGAGCACAATGAATTACGAGAGAAATCTCATTATGATGCTCGTTATCGGTCTTTTACCTCTGTTTTTACTCTTCGTTCCGATTCCGGGAACAGATATGAACATCAAGGATTTAGCCGAAGTTATTTCAGGTTCACCTGTTTTGATAGTAACGGCGATCTCACTGCTTCTCACAAGTATTCTTCTCACGATCGGAATTGTATGTAACCGCAAGGCTTCAAATGGCGGAAAACACCTCAGAAGTGTAAAGCTCAAGGAAAGTTATTCACCTCTCGATGCATTTCTTGTAGGTTTAATGCAGGTCACAGCGGCAATTTTACCGGGACTTTCACGTTCAGGCTCAACACTTGCAGTTGGACAGATGAGAAGCATCGACAAACAGAAAGCTCTTGACTTTTCGTTCATCTTAGGTATTCCTGCAATTGTTGCAGCGGCACTTCTTGAAGGTATAGAAGCTGTCAAGTCACCCGAGGGTATCACTGTAAGCTTGGGTGTTATCCTTGCAGGCGTAGTATCTTCGGCAATCGTAGGCTACCTTGCAATCGTGATCTTCAAATGGTTTGTAAAGTCAGATAAAACGTGGATCTTTGTGGCTTATACAGCAATCGTCGGTATTGCATTCATCATAATTTCAATTATAGAAATGAACACAGGTGTTAACCTCTTTACAGGTGCACCGATTGTGTGGTAACGCATAGTTTTGCAGGGCAGGAGTTCTGCTCCTGCCGTAATTCTTTTAATAAATGGGCTGATAATACAAAGGTGAAAATAGGAGTGATTTAGATTGTCAGCAAAAAAGCAGACAACCGGCAAAAAAAAGAAATCTCCTGCCAATACTCAGAAGGGCAGGAGCAAAGCAGGCAAAAAACCTGCTCCTGTAGTACATAAGGGTCTAAGTCCCAGAATCAGAGCTATAATATTCGGAACAATTGCAGTATTGTTTGTTGTAATGATAGCTGTCAAGGGCGAAAATGTATGGACGGCATTGAGAAGCTTTTTCTTCGGTTTGTTGGGTTTTGGAATTTTCCTCGTGCCTGTACTTATGGGATATTTCTGCATAATAACAGAAAAAGAAAAAAGTGTTGCCCACGTCAAGGCAAAAACAATAATAAGCATACTCATAGTTATGCTTATCGGTGCGATGATTTATATGCTCAGCGGTGCAAAGTACAACAATGTTGACTTCTTTGCCTGCCTTGGAAAACTCTATCTTGACTCGGCAGATATTTCAGCATATATGACTTTCGGTTGCGGACTTATCGGAGGAATTCTCGGATATCCCATCGTGTTCCTCTGCGGAGAGGTTGCAGGATTTTGCATTGCATTGATTGCAACACTGATGCTCATATTCATTATTGCAAACATATCGATCAAAGATCTGACTGCTGCGGCATCAAGAAAAGTCAATCATATGCGAGAAGTCGGTGAACAGCGAGCAATTGAACGCAGACAGCGCAGGGAAGTAATGCAAAGGGAACGTGAGGAAGCTGTAAAATATAATGAGATAGTTCCGAGCAATACACCCAATACTATGACTGACGCAATTGACATACCTCTTGACGAGCCTAAGAGCAAAAAGAAAAAGAAGAAACGTGTTGTCAAAAGCGGAATTGATATTGATTTTTCAGATCCTAATGAGGAGAACGCAAAGGATAAAGATCTGTCGGAGGATCTTATCAATATAATCAACAGGGCAAGCAAGCCGCTTGGTGAAGATGCAGACACTACTGTAGAGGACATAGCTGATGATATTTCGCAGGAAAAGCGTTCAAATCGTGTAACTGACGGAGCAAAGCAGGCTGACCCCGAAACTGTGCCTGTAGTGATTGAGGACAAGCCTGCAAAGAACGAAAAGCAGGATAAAAATAACGATCTTTCGGAGTTTGACAACATCGGTTATAAAACTGATAATTACGGAGAAGAAATAAAAGAAGAAAAAATCTACCACTATCCGCCTGTTCAGTTGTTAAAGCCTAACACAAGCAATAACGACAGACACGCAATGGAGGAACTTCAGACAAACTCGAAAAAGCTTATCGAAACCCTCAACAGTTTCGGTGTAAATGCAACCATAACGAACATTTGTCGTGGTCCTTCGGTAACACGTTATGAACTTCAGCCGGCACCGGGTGTAAAAATCAGCAAAATTACAAATCTTTCCGATGATATCGCACTCAACCTTGCGGCAAACGGCGTAAGAATCGAAGCACCTATTCCGGGAAAAGCCGCTGTAGGTATCGAAGTTCCGAACAAGGTTGTAAGTATGGTTTCAATGAGAGAGCTCATTGATTCAGATAAATTCAGAACTGCAAAGAGCAAGCTTACAACAGTTTTAGGTCGTGACATTTCAGGTGAGATCGTAGTAACCGACCTTGCAAAGATGCCTCACTTGCTTATTGCAGGTACAACAGGTTCAGGTAAGTCAGTTTGCGTAAACTCAATTCTGATAAGTATTCTCTACAAAGCAACTCCTGACGAAGTAAAGCTGTTGCTTATCGACCCTAAAATGGTTGAATTTTCAAAGTACAAGGGTATACCGCATCTCCTCGTGCCTGTAGTTTCAGACGCAAAAAAGGCGGCAGGTGCACTTGGTTGGGCTGTAAATGAAATGCTTCAGCGATATAAAATTTTCTCTGAATACGATTGTAAGGATATCGACTCGTACAACAATCTTATTGAGAAAAATATGGCTTATATGGAGAAAAATCCGCCTGTTGAGGATGAAAACGGCGAGATGAAACAGCCTGTTTTAGAAGTCAACGGACTCCCTGTGGCTAAAGAAAAGATGAACCGTGTTGTTATCGCGATCGACGAGCTTGCCGACCTTATGATGGCGGCACCGAGTGAGGTAGAGGACTCGATCTGCCGACTTGCTCAGATGGCAAGAGCCGCAGGTATGCACCTCATTCTTGCAACACAGCGACCAACCGTAAACGTAATCACAGGTCTTATCAAGGCGAACGTACCAAGCCGAATTTCGCTCAAAGTAAGTTCAAATATGGACTCTCGTACAATTCTCGATGCAGGCGGCGGTGAAAAGCTTATCGGTAAGGGTGATATGCTCTTTTCACCTGTAGGCGCACCAAAGCCTATGCGTGTTCAGGGTTGTTATGCGTCAGAGGAAGAAATTGAAAGCGTAACAAATTACATAAAGAAGTCATGTTCGGCACAGTACAATGCTGATATCGAAGAAAAAATCAAGCGCATAGCCGCAGAAGAAATTGCCGCAGGCAAAAAGTCGGGTGACAGCAATTCAGGTGATGACGACGGACTTGACGTTGACTCAAAGATGGACGAAGCCATCAAATGCGTAATTGAAGCAGGACAGGCTTCAACCTCACTCATTCAGCGCAGACTCAAGGTAGGCTACGCAAGAGCAGGCAGAATGATCGACGATATGGAACAGCTTGGAGTAGTCGGACCGCATCAGGGTTCAAAGCCGAGAGATGTTCTTATGACCTACAACGAATGGCTTGAACGCAGAAATGTTCTGCAAAACCGTGAAGATTAATTTTAGCAGGAGGATATAATGGCATTTTTACCGATGAACGCCAATGAAGTAAAACTCAGAGGTTGGGACAGTGTGGATTTTGTGTATGTGTCGGGTGACAGCTATGTTGACCACCCTTCCTTCGGTGCCGCCATTATTACAAGAGTGCTTGAAGATTGCGGATACAAGGTTGCATTTCTGGCTCAGCCAAATTGGAAAAGCGATGCCGATTTCACTCAGTTTGGCAAGCCAAAACTCGGATTTTTTGTGTCGGCAGGCAACATCGACAGTATGGTGGCTCACTATACCGTTGCAAAGCGCAAACGTCACGATGATGCCTACACCGCAGGCGGAAAAAACGGAAAACGTCCCGATAGGGCTGTGACCGTGTATTCCAACATAATTCGCAGACTTTATCCCGACAGTCCGATAATCATAGGCGGACTCGAAGCTTCACTCAGACGATTTGCCCACTACGACTATTGGAAAGACGAAGTAATGCCGTCAATTTTGTTTGACAGCAAGGCGGATATTATTTCTTATGGAATGGGTGAACTTCAGACAATTGAAATAGCAAAACGACTCAGCGAGGGTTATCCGGTTGAGTCGCTGTACGATATCAGAGGAATCTGCTACAAAATCAAAACAGATGAGTATGTACCTAAGTCCGTTACGGAACTTCCGAGTTATGAGCGTGTAAAAGAAAATAAACGTGACTATGCAATAGCGTCACGCAAGGAACTTGAAGAAGCAGATGCCGTAAGAGGAAAAACTCTCATTCAAAGGCACGGCAACTACATTCTTGTGCAGAATCCCCCTATGCCTCCGCTTGACACAAAACAGCTCGATTGGGTATATTCACTTCCCTATGAAAGATGGTATCCAAAGTGTTACGAAAAACTCGGAGGAGTACCGGGAATTGAAGAGGTTCTGTTTTCAATAACGCACAACAGAGGATGTTTTGGAGCCTGTAACTTCTGTTCACTCGCATTCCATCAGGGAAGGGCAGTGACGGTCAGAAGTGAACAGAGTATAATTGAAGAGGCTGAAAGCTTTGTAAAAAATCCGCACTTCAAAGGTTATATAAGTGACGTGGGAGGACCGACAGCCAATTTCAGACTTCCTTCCTGCGAAAAGCAGAAAAAACACGGACTTTGCAAGGAAAGACGTTGCCTTGCGCCTACACCTTGCCCGAATATGCAGGTTTCACATACAGAATATCTTGATATTCTCAGAAAGCTTAGAAACCTTGACGGCATCAAAAAGGTGTTTATCAGAAGCGGAATACGTTTTGATTATCTTATCGAGGATGAAAACGATGAATTTTTTGCTGAACTTGTTAAATATCACATCAGCGGACAGCTAAGGGTTGCTCCGGAGCATTGTTCAGCAACAGTTCTTGACAGAATGGGAAAACCGCACATTCAGACATATAAAAGATTCTGCGATAAATTTTATTCGCTTACAGACAAAGCTAACAAAGACCAGTACGTTGTGCCTTATCTTATGAGCTCACATCCGGGTTCAACACTTAAAGACGCAGTTGAGCTTGCACAGTTCTGTAAGCGTGAAAATATACACCCTAAGCAGGTGCAGGATTTCTATCCCACCCCCGGAACGATCTCAACGAGTATGTTCTATACAGGGCTTGATCCCTACACGCTCAAAGAGGTTTATGTTCCAAAGACAGAAAGTGAAAAATCAATGCAGAGGGCTTTGCTTCAGTATTTTATCCCCGAAAACAAACCTCTTGTAATTAAAGCACTTATCAAAGCAGGCAGACGTGATTTGATCGGCAACGATAAAAAATGTCTTGTAACGCCTATGGCAGGGCAAAGTGCAGGGGGTTACTCAAAAACCTCGAACAACCGAAATCAAAAGAAGAAAAACGGCAAGGATAAGTATGCTAAGTACAGACGCAAAAACAAAAAATAGGCGCAAAAAGATAGTAATATCAGTTATCGCCATAATAATTTCAGCCTGTATTTTGCTGATTACATTTGGCGGAAATCTCGGTGTGCCGAGTTGGAGCGATGTTTTCGCCTTTTGCGGAATATCCGCAGATTTAGGTGATGATTTTTCTGCAAGCTTTGTGAATGTCGGCACAGCCGATGCCTGTTGCATAAAATGTCACGGAAAAACTATCCTTATCGACAGCGGAACAAACATAACGGTTGATAAGCTTACCGCTTATCTCAGGCGCAACAACTTTGAAAGCCTTGATGCGGTAATAATCTCGCACCCCGACAGCGACCACATCGGCGGAATGAGAAAAGTTCTTGAAAAATTTGACGTTAACACACTTTATATGACCCAATTGCCCGAGGACCTTATTCCCGAAACCGAGGAATATGCAAATTTTCTTAATTCCTTAGAGGAAAATAAAATCAATATTGTATATCCAAAAATCTCAAGCACTGTGAACATCGGAGATATGAAACTTGAATTTATTTCTCCGCAGAAAGAATATAACAATCGCAACGATTACTCGCTTGTTGTAAAAATCACTTATGGCAAAAATACTTTTCTGTTCACGGGTGATATTTCAGAAAAAGTCGAAAAAGATTTACTTAATTCCGATGCAGAATTAAAATCCGATGTACTCAAAGTGGCGCACCACGCAAGTAAAACTTCATCATCGGAGGATTTTCTCAAAGTAGTTTCTCCTGAAATATCGGTTGTAAGCGTAGGTTCAACAGAAGATGATCTCCCTGATTACGGAACTCTTGCGCTTATAAATCAGTATTCAGATGAACTCTACAGGACAGACAGGGACAAAACAGTTGTAATAACATCAGACGGTAAAAATTTAAAGGTGCAGACAAGGGCTTAATACTTGACTGAAACTTAAAATAATAATATACTTATATAAGAATATCAAAAAATGAAAGGATTTGACAGAAATGGGAGTGTATGAAGAACTCGTAGCAAGAGGACTTATAGCTCAGGTTACTGACGAAGAAGAAATCAGAGAGCTTGTAAACAGCGGAAAGGCTGTATTCTATATAGGATTTGACCCTACAGCAGACAGCCTCCATGTAGGACACTTTATGGCACTTTGCCTTATGAAAAGACTTCAGATGGCAGGCAACAAGCCAATCGCACTCATCGGTGGCGGTACAGCAATGATCGGTGACCCTTCAGGCAGAACAGATATGCGTCAGATGATGACAAAGGAAACAATTCAGCATAATGTAGATTGTTTCAGACAGCAGATGAGCCGTTTTATTGACTTTTCAGACGATAAGGCATTGCTTGTAAACAACGCAGATTGGCTTCTCGACCTCAACTACGTTGATGTTTTGAGAGATGTCGGCGCACATTTCAGCGTAAACAGAATGTTAACAGCAGAGTGCTACAAGCAGAGAATGGAAAAGGGACTTTCGTTCCTCGAATTCAACTATATGATAATGCAGTCATACGATTTCTACGCATTGTACCAGAAGTACGGCTGTAATATGCAGTTCGGCGGAGATGACCAGTGGAGCAATATGCTCGGAGGTACAGAGCTTATCAGACGTAAGCTCGGCAAGGACGCATACGCAATGACAATCAACCTTCTCCTTAATTCAGAAGGTAAAAAGATGGGCAAGACACAGTCAGGCGCAGTATGGCT
Organism: Ruminococcus sp.; assembly: GCA_036306945.1. Lineage (GTDB taxonomy): Bacteria > Bacillota > Clostridia > Oscillospirales > Acutalibacteraceae > Ruminococcoides. The sequence continues at coordinate 56,827 of JAXJYO010000006.1, forward strand.
TTCAGCAGAAAAGACAAGCCCGTACGATTTCTACCAGTATTGGAGAAATGTTGACGACGGTGATGTAATCAAGTGTCTTAAAATGCTCACATTCTTACCGCTTGAAGAAATTGACGAGCTTGCAAAGCTTGAGGGAAGCGAAATCAATAAGGCTAAGGAAATTCTCGCATTTGAGCTTACAGAACTTGTTCACGGCAAGGAAGAAGCTGAAAAGGCACAGGAAGCCGCAAGAGCACTCTTCGGCAGTAAGTCAGACACAAACAATATGCCTTCAACAGAGCTTTCGGCAGATGATTTTACAGACGGTGCAATTTCGATTCTTGACCTTCTCAAGAAGTGCTCACTCATTCCGTCAAACGGAGAGGGCAGACGTCTTATTCAGCAGGGCGGCGTGTCTGTTGACGATGAAAAGGTAACAGATGTATATGCGTCAATTCCGCAGTCAGCATTTGAAAAGGGATATGTAATCATCAAAAAGGGCAAGAAAGTATTCCACAAAGCAGTGCTTTAATTTGAATATGAAGTAATATGAGGTGTGAGTATGAAAAAGTTTTTTGCAGAGTTTAAAGAATTCGTTATGCGAGGCAATGTACTTGACCTTGCAGTAGGTGTAATCATCGGTGCGGCATTTCAGTCGATAGTCACATCGCTCACAGATGACATCATTTCGCCGATACTCGGTATCTTTGGCGGAATGGATTTCAGCGATATGGCATTTAAGATAAACGGAGCAACAATAGCATACGGAAAATTTATTACAGCTATTATCAACTTCCTGATTATGGCATTCATAATTTTCCTTATTGTAAAGCTTGTAAACAAGGTTATGTCAATCGGCAAAAAGCCTGAGGCAGAAAAATTACCTACAACAAAGAAATGTCCGTATTGTTTCAGTGAAATTGATATCAATGCAACAAAGTGCCCGCATTGCACAAGCGATATTCCTGAGAAAGAATGAGGATAAACGTAAATTCCAAAAAGAAACGACTGCTGATTACAGCACTTATAATTCTGCTTGTTGTAGTGCTCATAATAATCGGCGTACCGAATTTCAACAAAAAGGACAGCAGATTTGCGGATATCCGCATATACCTGAGCCCGTCAAATCAGTACAGCAATTATTATGCAACAGGCAACACAACAGAAATGGAGCAGTGCGATAAAATTGCGGAAAAAACGGCAGAGTTTCTTGAAAATATGGGGTTTACTGTTATGGTAGGACAGTCAGGAGATTCAATAGAAAGCAGATGTGTCGAAAGTGACGAGTTCGGAGCAGATTTGCACATACCGATACATACGAACGCACTTGACGGCACATACACAGGCGGAACACATGTGTATGTCTACAGCGAAACTGAAAAAGCGGTCGGAAGTTATTTTCTCGAAACTCTCGGAGCGATAAGTCCGGGAGAAGACGACAGACTCCAAAGCAATCCTTCGCTTTATGAAATCTATACACCTGTGGCAACATCGGTTTATCTCGAGTGTGAATTTCACGACACCCAAGAGGGAGACGAATGGATAGAAAATAACACGAATAAAATTGCAAAAGCAATAGCCGACGGTGTATACAATTACTATTCGGACAAATTAAGCCAGTAAAAAGCGAGTACCTCGCACGCATTTCGTGCAGACAGCATCATTTTTTAATCGTTCTGTGCCCGAGTATAACCGAGTAGTTTCATATTAAGTAAAAAATAGAGATGTTCATTTGATAAAATGAGCATCTCTTTTTAGTTATCCTTTTCATAAACGATTATATCCTCAACCTTGCAGTCAAGAATCCTGCATAAGTCATCTATTTTCATAGTGCTTATACCCTTGTTTTTACGCAGACGGTCAATAGTTGAACTGCTTATATTATGTTTGTGTATAAGAGTATAAGTACTTTCATTACTCTTTTTTAAAGTTTCCCAAAAGGGAGTATATTTAATCAAAACAATCACCAATATAAACTTAAACTATGTTCACATACTTGACAATGGTCTAAATTATGACTATAATTGAATTGTAAGATAATTTACACATATTATTTTATGTTTAGTCCAGCGGTGAAATGTCAAGATAGAGAAATCAAAAAAATAGGGACAAAAGTGTATTTTGGGCAAAAAAAGGGGAGTCCCACCTAAGCCCCGGGTTGAAAAAATTTTTTCAACAGGGCGTAAGTCAGCTCAAAGTCGTTACGACTTTGGAATTTGGTTTCAGTTACATCTGAAAGTGAGCAGGAAATTATTGAACAGCTTTTGGAATATGGTACACTCAGAGGTTATTCTATCGGTGCTAAAAGAGTAACCGATGATTCTGATAAATGGAGTTGGGTAAGCGGAGAGAGTTTTGAATATACCAACTGGGCTTCAGGTGAGCCAAATAATACTTATAATAAAGAATACTATGCTTGCGTATATAATGTTGATAGCCTATTTGGAAAATGGAACGATTCTTTTAATGCACCTATAGAGGGCATATGTAATGGTATGATAGTGGAATTTGAGAATAGTATACTAGGCGACATAAACAATGACGGAGTTGTAAATGTAATGGATGCAACTGAGTTGCAAAAACACATTGCCGGCACAACAACGCTTGATGACGAAGCACTTTTGAGGGCTGATGTAAACTCAGACGGTGCAATAAACGTAAACGATGCCACACTCATTCAGAAATATTCTGCAAGTCTGATAACTGAATTCTAAATTCTCCAAAAGAAAAAAGGGAACTGTGCAATCTACAGTTCCCTTGAATTGTTAATGTTAAATTTATATCATATAATTATCCGAAGAACGTGCCGTCTGTTCGTCGAGAATGTCTTGCAAAGTGATTCCGTCAAGGTATTCACAAATTACATTTTTCAACCCTATCCAAATCGGAAGTGTAGGACACTCGGCACTTTTACTGCATTCGATCGGATCCTGATCAAGACAGGCAACCGGTGAAAGACTGCCCTCGGTCAAACGCAGTATATCGCCCACAGTATATTTTTCAGGAGCCTTTGCAAGCTTATAACCGCCCTGAAAACCTCGGTTGGCGAGAAGTATATCCGATCTGTTGAGAATAGGAATGATTTGTTCAAGATATTTTTTTGAAATATTCTGACGTGCCGCAATATCTTTCAGCGCAATATAACCTTCATTTTTGCGTTCGGCAAGGTCGATAAGCATACGCAATGCATAGCGTCCTTTGGTTGAAATTTTCATAATTATCTTCACCTCCGAATTATATACCTATAATAACATATATTAAGTAGGTTTTCAAGTTTTAGTATTACAAAAATAGCCCCCGACTGTATTTTCGGGGGCTTGTTGCACTTATGTAATTTACCATTGAACTCTGAAAGTAGTACCGTTTTCCGCATTGCTTTCAACAGAAATCTTACCGTTGAGATTTTTAGTGATGTTTTTCGCAATGGAAAGTCCAAGACCATATCCACCCGACGTCCTTGATTTTTCAGCTCGATAAAATCTGTCAAAAATATGCTCAAGTTCATTTTTTGAAAGCGCATCACCGAAGTTGTTGACCGAAAATTCAACATTGTCGCCTTTTTTCAGAAGCTTTATAGTGACAGTAGTGCCGTCGTATCCGTATTTTACAGCATTGTCAATAAGAATATGCGAAAGCTGAGTGAGCAGTGTATGATTGCTCTGAATCATAATATCAGGTGTGATTTCGGTTGAGATAATGATATTTTTTTCAAAAGCAATCGGTTCAAAGTTGAGTGAATCGGCTTCAATGATTTCGCTTATATTCACGCTTGAAAACTCAGTTTTCGTTTCATCGGAATCAGATTTTGCAAGGAACAACATCTGATTGATAAGATTTTTCATATGATTTGCTTCTTCCTGAGTGCTCTCAAGCCATTTTCGTTCATTTTCGATGTTTGACTCAGAATGTGACATCATAATATTGTTGTTTGCGAGAATGACGGTCAGCGGAGTTTTTAACTCGTGAGAAGCGTCGGCAACAAATTGTTTTTGCTTGTTCCATGCATCTTTTACAGGATTGACTGCAATTCCCGACAACGCAAGACTTATCACAAAGATAATGATCAGGCTTGCAAGAAACAGTACAAAGCAAACAAGAATCGTGTTCCACAGCGAAGAATACACACTGCTTGAATCGGCAAAAGCAATCTTGGTTTTGCCCATAAAATCCTTTTTGGCAAACATCAGGTTGTATTCGTGTATTTCACCGCCTTTTTCGTTGGTCGCAAGGGCGATTTTTACAGCGTCCTCAAGCGATTCATCACTGATAGTGGCGTTGTTTTCCTGACTTTTAATAATATTACCGTCAGCGTCGGTTTCTATAATGGTGTATGAGTTAAGCATAACAGGAAGCTCCTTGCGCTCCTTGTTACCGATAATATCAGGAACGTGGTTTTTGTTATCAATATTTCTCTCAAGGCTTTGTTCAAGACCACGCTGAATATTTGTAACGGACACAGAATAGTTATTGACGCATACAACAATAAAAATCATAAGAATAACAGTGCCCACAAGAATCATATTAGTAATAATAATATTTTTTCTCAGACGTTTAATCAAGGTGAATTCTCCAATCTGTATCCGAGTTTTTTTATTGATTTTATTTCTGCAGAAGAATATATTTACGAACATCATATGCCTGATACTTCTCAGATTATGAAGGAGATCGACTGGACAGTGAATTTCTATAAAGGTCTTAAACCAAAAATGTTCATAGCCTACGACCGATGCGCCTATTTCGGTAAGGAAGATGAAAATTTGAGAATAACCTTTGATATGAACCTCAGATACAGAACTGACGACCTCAGCCTTTCATCGGGAAGCCACGGTCACAGTATAATAGACGAGAGTCTGTGCATTATGGAGATCAAAGCCCTCAAAGCTATGCCTATGTGGCTTTGCGACATACTCAATGAGCTCAGAATTTACCCGTCATCATTTTCAAAATACGGAACAGCATACAAAATAATTTCACAGAAAAACGGAGGATATGATTGTGCTTGATTTATTCAACCCTATTTATACAGATACATTTACAATAACAGCTTATATCATTTGTACACTTGCTTCACTTGTGCTCGGTGCAGTAATAGCTTGGTCGGCAAGCTTCAGAAGCAGACAGAGCAGAAGTATGCTTTTGTCACTGTTTCTTTTGCCGTCGATCGTTCAGACAGTAATAATGCTTGTAAACGGCAGTGTCGGAACAGGAATAGCAGTAATGGGTGCATTTTCACTCGTAAGATTCAGAAGTGTACCGGGTTCAGCAAAAGAGATCGTAAGTATTTTCCTTGCAATGTCAACAGGTCTTGCAACAGCAATGGGTTACATAGCACTTGCAACACTTTTTGTAGTGGTGACAAGTCTTGTTATGGTGGTATCAACATTCGTGAAACTGCCTGAAAAAGATGACCTTTGCAGAGAACTCAGAATAACAGTTCCCGAAGACTTAAACTATGCTCATTGTTTTGATGACTTGTTTGCACAGTACACAAATACCTGCAAGCTTATAACAGTCAAGACAACAAATATGGGAAGCCTTTATAAGCTTATCTATACAATACAGCTTAAAAACGAGGACGATATACAGAAATTCATCGATGAGTTAAGATGCAGAAACGGAAATCTTGAAATAGCCCTTGCAATACCTGCAACAACAGAAAATTCACTCTAAATAAATGGAGGCTTATATGAAGAAAATATCATTAATACTAATATGTGCAATGCTTGCTTCTTTGTTTACAGCCTGTTCAGACTCAGAAAACGGAAGTTAACAGACTGCAAACGCTTCAACAGCAGAAGGCAGTGCAGTTACGCATACAAAAACTTCAAGCAGTTCAGAAGAACTCACAGACGGAAATTACGACTTGTCATTCACAGACAGAGATTGTGATTCGTCCTATGACAGCAACAGCACAAAAATTACTTTTGAAAATTCATCGGCAAGTTCAACAGACAATTCGGTAAATGTCAGCGGAACAGATGTAACGATCAGCAGTGAGGGCACATATATCCTCACAGGTGATTGTTCAGACGGCTCTGTAACGATAGATGCAGGGGATAATGACAAAATTCAGCTTGTGTTTGATAACCTCAACCTTACAAGCAGTAAGTCACCGCTTGTAATCAGCAATGCCGATAAAGTATTCATAACGCTTGCAGAGAATACCGAAAACACTCTCAGCGATGCGTCATCATATACGCTCACCATTGACGATTCATCAGTTGATGCCGCAATATTCAGTAAGGCTGATCTGTCAATCAACGGAAGCGGAAAACTCACGGTAAACGGCAACTACAAGCACGCAATAGTGTCGAAAGACGATTTGGTGATAACAGATTCTGTTCTTGATATAAAGTCAACAAACAGCGGAATCGAGGGCAAAGACTGTGTAAAAATTCAGAATTCCGATATCACGGTTGATGCAGGAAGCGACGCTGTCCGTTCAACAAACACAGAAGAAACCGACACCAGAGGTTATGTCTATATTAAAAGCGGAAACTTCAATCTCACCTGCAATAATGATGCAATACAGGCTTGTTCGCTTCTCAGAGTGGACAGCGGAGAGTTTGAAATTACAACAGGCGGCGGAAGTTCAAACGGAAGCACCCACAGTGATTTCGGCGGCGGTATGGGAATGTTTTCCTCAGGAGCAGAAGATACAGAGAGTGCTAAAGCGATCAAGTCGGCAGGCGAAGTTAAAATCAACGGCGGTAATTACAATATAAATTCAAGTGACGACGCAGTTCATTCAAATACAAATATAACAATAAGCGAAGGCAACTTCACAATTTCCACAGGCGATGACGGACTTCACGCAAGCAATGTCCTGACGGTTGACGGTGGTACGATCAATATAAATGAAAGCTACGAAGGCATCAAAGGCGGAGAAATCATCATTAATGACGGAACTTTGAAAGTAGTTGCAAGTGATGACGGCTTCAATGCAGCCGGAGGAAGTGACGGAAGTGTTGAGCAGGGCGCATTTGACTCAGACAGCAGTAAAAAGCTGACTATCAACGGCGGTTATGTTTATGTGAATTCTTCAGGTGACGGACTTGATTCAAACGGAGTGCTCACAATTACAGGCGGTACTGTTCTTGTCAGCGGACCTGAAAACAGCGGAAACGGTGCACTTGACTACGGAACATCGGCGTCTATCACAGGCGGCACTCTCGTAGCACTTGGCAGCAGCGGTATGGCAGAAACCATAACAGGCGAAAACCAGTGCACTATTATGACAGATATCACATCACAAAGCGGAAATACAATGTTCTCACTCTGTGACAGCAGCGGAAATGTAATCGTGTCATTTATTGGCGAAAAGCAGTATTCAAATGTTGTGGTATCAACTCCTTCAATCAAAACAGGCGTAACCTACAGCATAGTCTGCGGAGGTACGGTAAGCAATGCAGACAGTAACGGCTACGCAGAAAACACGACTATATCAGGCGGAACTACTGTTACCGAAATCACAATGTTCCAGCAAAACTACAGTTCAGGCGGCTCAATGATGGGCGGCGGAGGAATGATGGGCGGCGGAGGAATGATGGGCGGTGGAGGAATGATGCACGATAGAAGATATTAACAATTGATTTATCGCTGATATTATTGTATAATTATAGAAAACCGATTCAGACAGACGATTTTGCTGATAAGAATTCGTTATCTCTGAATCAATTTCTATACGAGGAGCGATAACAATGGAAATTAAAATTTCAGACAGCATAAAATATATCGGTGTTGACGATAAGGATATAGATTTATTTGAAAGTCAATATGTCGTACCAAACGGAATTTCGTATAACTCATATGTAATTCTCGATGAAAAAGTTGTGGTAATGGACACCGTTGATAAGAGAAAAACTGATGAGTGGCTTGCAAATCTCGAAAAAGCACTTGACGGCAGAACACCTGACTATCTTGTGATAAGCCACCTCGAGCCTGACCACGCTTCAAATATCGGACTTCTTGCAGAGAAATACCCACAGATGAAGCTTGTTGGCAATCAGAAAACATTTGCATTTCTTCCGCAATTTTTCAGTTTTGACCTCGCAGACAGAACCGTAACCGTTGCCGAGGGTGATACACTTGATATCGGAGAACACAAACTCACATTTGCCATGGCTCCAATGGTTCATTGGCCGGAAGTAATGGTAACATACGAGAGCACTGAAAAAGTGCTTTTCTCAGCAGACGGCTTCGGCAAGTTCGGTGCGCTTGATACTGATGAAGATTGGGCGTGTGAAGCAAGAAGATACTATTTCAATATCTGCGGAAAGTACGGTGTGCAGGTACAGAGCCTTCTCAAAAAAGCATCGGCACTTGATATCAAAACTATCTGTCCTCTCCACGGACCTATTCTCACAGAGAACCTTTCATATTATATAAATCTCTATGATGTATGGAGCAAATACGAGCCTGAAACAGACGGTGTGTTCATTGCATACGCTTCAATTCACGGTAACACAAAAACTGCGGCACTCAAGCTCTACGATATTCTCAAATCAAAGACTGATAAGAAAATTGCGATTGCAGACCTCTCAAGAAGCGATATGGCTGAAAATGTGGAAGATGCATTCCGCTACAGCAGAATGGTCGTTGCCGCTTCTACATATGACGGCGGAGTGTTCCCTGTGATGAACGATTTTCTTCATCATCTCGCAATCAAAGCTTACAAGAACAGAAAAGTCGGAATCGTTGAGAACGGCACATGGGCACCAATGTCAGGCAAAGTGATGAGAGGTTACCTTGAGTCAATGAAAAACATTGAAATCGTTCCGACTGCCGTAACGATTCGTTCGGTTATGACAGAAGAGAACATTTCTCAGCTTGAGCAGTTAGCAGATGAAATTTTAGCATAATGAGTTAAAATGACTTGAAATTTGCAGAAAAACGATTTATAATGTATACAACAAATTAAACAGACGGGAGCTTGTATTACAGGCTGAGAGGAAGGTGTGACCTTCGACCGATAACCTGATTTGGATAATGCCAACGTAGGGACACCTGAGAATAAAGTGTATTTTAACGGGAAGTTACCAGATCGGTAACTTCCTTTTTATTTTACAAAAATGGGTTTGAGGACTCGATTGGAGGTAGAAGAAATGGTAAAAATCAACGGAGAAAGTTTTGATATTGACGGCAAGACTTTGTCGGAATATCTTGAAACAACAAATTATGATCCTAAACGAATTGCAGTTGAGCGCAACGGAGATATCGTGCCGAAATCGAAGTACAGTGAAACCGTACTTTCAGACGGTGACTGTGTTGAAGTTGTCAGCTTTGTGGGAGGTGGTTGAGCTGATACCCGCAAAGGAAGAGTGGAACAGAACGCTTGAAGAACGACACGGCAAAGAACTGCAACAAAAATTTTCCTCAGCAGTAGTTGCGGTGTGCGGACTCGGCGGACTTGGCTCGAATATCGCCGTGTCACTTGCCCGTGCAGGAGTAGGCAAGCTGATCCTTGTTGATTTTGATAAAGTTGATATAGCAAATCTTCATCGACAGCAGTATAAAGCTTCCCAAATCGGCAGATATAAAACAGATGCATTATCTGAAAATCTTAGGGAAATTGCACCCTATGTTGAACTTGAGGTTCATACGATCCGTGTAACCGAAATCAACACAACAAAGCTTTTGCAGGACGCAGATGTTATCTGTGAAGCTTTCGATAATGCTGAATGTAAAGCTATGCTTACAAACACGGTTCTTGAAAAAATGCCCCAAAAGTATTTGGTTGCGGCATCAGGTATGGCAGGACTTGGCAGTGCCAACAGCATCAAAACAAGAAAACTTACGAAAAATTTTTATCTTTGCGGAGATGAAGTCAGCGATGTGTCAGACGGTATCGGACTTGTGTCCACCCGAGTTATGCTTTGTGCGGCTCATCAGGCACACACTGTTCTGCGTATTTTAGCTGACGAATTTGAAATATAAAGTTTGCAGAAAGAAGGAAAACAAATTGAGTAATGACAAACTTATCATCGGCGGACATGAATTTAACTCTCGTTTCATTCTCGGCTCGGGAAAATATTCTCTGAATCTTATTGAAGCGGCAGTAAAAGATGCAGGTGCAGAGATCATCACACTTGCAGTTCGTCGTGCAAACACCAAAGAACAGGAGAATATATTGGATTTCATTCCAAAAGGTGTTACTCTGCTTCCGAACACAAGCGGAGCGAGAAATGCCGAAGAAGCAGTTCGTATTGCCAGACTTGCAAGAGAACTCGGTTGCGGTGATTTTGTTAAAGTTGAAATTATGCGTGATTCAAAATATCTGTTTCCCGACAATCAGGAAACGATCAAGGCTACAGAGATACTTGCAAAAGAAGGCTTTGTAGTTATGCCGTATATGTATCCCGACTTAAACACAGCCCGTGATCTTGTGAACGCAGGAGCCGCTGCAGTTATGCCTCTTGCTTCTCCGATCGGTTCAAACAAAGGATTGGCTACAAAGGACTTTATTCAGATCCTTATTGATGAAATTGACCTGCCGATTATAGTCGATGCAGGTATCGGCAGACCTTCACAGGCTTGCGAAGCTATGGAGATGGGTGCCGCCGCTATTATGGCAAATACTGCTCTTGCCACAGCAGGAAACCTTCCTATGATGGCATCGGCTTTCCGTCAGGCAATCGAGGCAGGCAGAAAAGCATATCTTGCAGGGCTCGGAAGAGTTCTCACTCGTGGGGCGTCTGCGTCAGATCCGCTGACCGGATTTCTGCGTGATTAAGGAGTGAAAGTATGGAAAATCAATTTTTCGTTGATTCGGAATATTTATCGCCCGAAGCAATTGCAAAAAAACACCGACTTGAAACCGACCCGACATTTCGTAAAAATCATATGGAATACTTTCCTGAAATGGAGAAAATTGACTCTGATGTTTGCAAAAATGTAATAGATCAGATGAACTCCTTCGATTATTCAAAATATACCGCAAGAGATGTAAAAGCGGCACTTGAACACGAAACTTGTTCGATTGAAGATTTCAAAGCATTGCTTTCTCCTGCGGCAGAACCGTTTTTGGAGCAGATGGCACAGAGAGCAAGGCTGGAAACAAGCAGACATTTCGGTAACACAGTATATCTTTTTACACCGCTTTATATTGCAAATTACTGTGAAAACTACTGCGTGTATTGTGGTTTCAACTGCTATAATCACATCAATCGTATGAAATTGTCAATGGAGCAGATTGAGCGTGAAATGAAAGTTATTGCAGACAGCGGTATGGAGGAGATCCTTATTCTCACAGGCGAAAGCCGTGCGAAAAGTGATGTAAATTATATCGGCGAAGCCTGCAAACTTGCAAGAAAATACTTCCGTATGGTGGGACTTGAAATTTATCCCGTCAATACCGATGAATATCGCTATCTTCATGAATGTGGTGCAGATTATGTTACTGTTTTTCAGGAAACATACGATGCCGATAAATATGAAACTCTGCATCTTCTCGGACATAAGCGTGTATGGCCTTATCGCTTTGACGCACAGGAACGTGCTCTTCGAGGAGGTATGCGTGGCGTAGCATTTTCAGCATTGCTCGGACTTTCGGATTTTCGCAAAGATGCTTTGGCAAGCGCATTGCACGTTTATTATCTGCAACGAAAATATCCTTATGCAGAAATGTCGCTGTCCTGCCCAAGACTTCGACCCATTATCAACAACGACAAAATAAGTCCCCTTGATGTTCACGAAAAACAGCTTTGTCAGATCATATGTGCTTACCGCATATTTCTGCCGTTTGTTGGTATCACGGTGTCCTCCCGTGAGAGTGCAGAGTTTCGCAACGGTATTGTGAAAATTGCCGCAACAAAAGTATCTGCAGGCGTATCTACAGGCATAGGCGACCACGAAAGCAAATACAGCGGAAAGGAGTCGGACGGAGCACAGGGCGACGAACAGTTTGAAATTGACGATAACCGCAGTCTTGATAAAATGTATCAGGATATTTCCGAAGAAGGCTTACAGCCCGTCCTGAATGATTACCTGTATGTCTGATATTTTGTGTGTAACCAATCGTGTGCTATGTAAGGAAGATTTTATTGTACGCATTGAAAAAATTGCTTCGGCTCATCCGTCAGGCATTATCCTTCGTGAAAAGGATTTAAGTGAGAAGGAGTACCGCAATTTAGCAAAAACAGTGCTTGAAATATGTCACAAGCACGGAGTTCCCTGTATTCTTCACAGCTTTACAGACGTTGCATCAGAACTGAATTGCAATGCTTTGCATTTGCCCCTCGACATACTCCGCACACTTTCAGCTGAGGATAAAAAGATGTTTAAAACACTCGGTGCATCGTGCCATTCCGCAGATGATGCAGTCGAGGCACAAAAACTCGGCTGTACATACATCACCGCAGGTCATATTTTTGATACAGATTGCAAGAAGGGCGTGGCAGGACGAGGACTCGGATTTCTCAGAGAAATATGTCAGAGCGTGACTATACCTGTATATGCAATCGGCGGAATCAATTCCGAAAATATAAGTCAGGTAATAAATGCAGGTGCTTCAGGAGCCTGCATAATGAGCGGCACAATGGTATGTGAAGATGTGCAGAAGTATTTTTCTGCATTTGAGGAGAATTGAAATGAAATTCAGTAAAAATATGTTGCTTTTATATGCAGTTACCGACCGCAGTTGGACGCAGAATCAAACATTGTATGAACAGGTTGAACAAGCTCTTGAGGGCGGTGTAACGATTGTTCAGCTTCGTGAGAAAAATCTTTCGGAAGAGGAATTTATCAAAGAGGCTGTAAAGATGAAAAACTTGTGTCACCGATACGGTGTGCCTCTTATCATAAATGATAATGTAGATGTTGCACTCAAAAGCGGTGCAGACGGCGTGCATGTAGGAATTGACGATGTACCTGTTGCCGAGATCCGAAAAAGGACAGGCGAGGATTTTATCATAGGCGCAACCGCAAAGACTGTTGAACAGGCACAAAACGCTGAGAATTCCGGAGCAGATTATCTCGGTGTCGGTGCAGTATTTCCGTCGCCGACAAAGAAAAATGCAATACGCATCACAACAGCAAAATTAAAAGAAATCTGTTCTTCGGTTTCCATACCTACAGTTGCTATCGGCGGTATAAACTTTGATAATATGCTTGAAATCAAAGGTGGCGGAATGGATGGCATTGCTGTTGTTTCAGCAATCTTTTCTGCCGCAGATATAAAAACAGCCACAGAAAAACTTAAGAAAAAAGCAAAAGAAGTAACAAAAAACTAATAGCAAGCGGCAGACCGGGGGCACCACTCTCTGTCGCTCAATAAAAATAATGCAAACAAGGAGTAAAGAACAATGAAAAAAGCATTATCAATCGCAGGATCAGATTCCTGCGGAGGCGCCGGCATTCAGGCAGATATAAAAACAATGACGATGAATGGTGTTTATGCCATGAGCGCAATAACTGCACTTACGGCGCAAAACACGACCGGCGTTATCGGAATTTCGGAAGTTGAACCGGAGTTTCTGAAAAAACAAATTGATGCCGTATTTGAGGATATTTATCCCGATGCAGTAAAAATAGGAATGGTTTCATCAGCGCAGTTGATTGAAGTGATTGCCAACAGGCTGAGATATTATAAGGCAGAAAATATCGTGATTGATCCCGTTATGGTTGCAACAAGCGGTTCATCGCTGATGAAAACCGATGCAGTTGCAACACTGGCAAAAGAGCTTATTCCGTTGGCAACGATTGTAACACCGAATATTCCTGAGGCGGAAATTTTGTCGGATATGACCATTCAGAACAAAGAAGATATACTTAAATCAGCAAAGCAAATAGGTGATACATACGGCTGTGCCGTGCTCCTCAAGGGCGGTCACAGTGTTAACGATGCCAACGACCTCTTATATCAAAACAATGAATATTGTTGGTTTGAAGGCAAGCGTATTGATAATCCGAATACCCACGGTACCGGTTGCACGCTTTCAAGTGCAATTGCCGCAAATCTTGCAAAAGGCTTTGACCTTTCTGCATCTGTTGAGAGGGCAAAAGAATATATATCTGGAGCTCTTCAAGCACAGCTTGATCTCGGAAAGGGAAGCGGACCGATGAAGCACGCATTTAATCTTTGCGGTAGATTCGCTGAAGAATGTTAAATATCTGTCTGAAAGGAATAAAGAATTATGAGAAGTTATACAACACAAATGGAAGCCGCAAGAAAAGGTATTATTACACCGCAAATGAAGGCAGTTGCGGCAAAGGAGTACCGCAGTGAGGAAGAAATCAGAGAGTTGGTTGCAAAAGGTCAGGTCGCTATCTGTGCCAATAAACTCCACACCTGTATAGACCCTAACGGTGTTGGCTCTATGTTGCGTACTAAAATTAATGTAAACCTCGGTGTGTCCCGTGACTGCAAAGATTACGATGTTGAAATGAAAAAAGTTATGGCGGCTGTGGATATGGGAGCAGAAGCTATTATGGATCTTTCTTCTCACGGCAATACACAGCCGTTCAGAAGAAAGCTTACAAGTGAGTGCCCTGCGATGATAGGAACTGTTCCCGTTTATGACAGTGTGATTCACTATCAGAGGGATCTTGCAACACTCACGGCAAAAGATTTTATTGATGTAGTTCGCCTGCACGCTCAGGATGGTGTGGATTTTGTAACACTGCACTGCGGCATCACAAGAAAAACAATTGAACAAATCAGAAAGCACAAAAGAAAGATGAATATTGTATCCCGTGGAGGTTCGCTTGTTTTTGCGTGGATGAGTATGACAGGGGAGGAAAATCCTTTCTATGAATACTATGATGAGATTCTTGATATCTGCCGTGAATATGACGTAACGATTTCTCTTGGAGATGCCTGTCGTCCGGGATGTCTTGCCGATGCAAGTGATGTTTGTCAAATCGAAGAACTTGTGCGCCTTGGCGAGCTGACCAAACGTGCGTGGGCAAAGGATGTTCAGGTTATGGTAGAGGGTCCCGGACATATGCCTCTTGACCAGATTGAAGCCAATATGAAGCTTCAGCAGACGATTTGTATGGGTGCGCCTTTCTATGTGCTCGGACCTCTCGTTACAGATATCGCACCCGGATATGACCACATCACTTCTGCAATCGGCGGTGCAGTTGCCGCATCCTCTGGCGCAGCTTTTCTCTGTTATGTAACACCTGCCGAGCATCTTGCACTTCCGAATGTTGATGATGTAAAGCAGGGAATTATCGCTTCCAAAATTGCAGCACACGCAGCTGATATCGCCAAGAAAGTTCCTCATGCAAGAGATATTGATGATGCAATGGCAGATGCAAGAAGAACATTTGATTGGGAAAAGCAGTGGGAGTGCTCAATTGACCCCGAAACAGCAAAGAAAATTCGTGATGAAAGAGCACCTGAACATGAGGACAGTTGTTCTATGTGCGGAAAATTCTGTGCTGTGAGGAGTATGAATAAAGCCCTCAACGGTGAGTATATAGATATTTTGTGATTTATAAAAATTTTTGTTATTTATTCATAAAAAAATCACTTATTATTTTACATCACAGAATGTATTTCGTTGCAAATGCAATTGAAATTAAATGTGTGTTTATTGTACAATATATTTGCAAGATAAACACAGCAAGCATTACGAAATAAGCATTGGTTGCTTTTCAGTGTTTTTAGGTAATTTATTTTGGAGTTTTGAAATTAACGTGACGACGTAGTCAGGAAGTTTATTACATCTCCAATGCTTATTTCGTTTAAAATTGAAATTTGATATATTCCTTCTATAACCCAATATACCCCAAAAATGGCCGATGCTTATGCACCGGTCATTTTTATTGAACTATTTTAGTAAAATTACCTATAACAAATTTTGTTATAATATGGTATAATATTTATAAAATAAAAATATTTACAATTTTTTTGTAAAAGGGATTGGGGTGCTCAAAATGTATGAAGTAGGAGAGATAGTATTATACGGCTCAAACGGAGTATGCAAAATTGAAGAAATAACTGAAAAAACAATCAGTAAAACGGTAATTGAGTACTATGTCCTCAAACCTATTGCAACGCAGATATCAACTTTATTTGTGCCGACGCAGAACGAAAAACTTGTCGGCAAAATGAGAAAAATACTTGCCAAGGAAGAAATTGAAAAAATTCTTGAAAATTTGCCTGAAACAGGTGAATGGAATAAAAATAAACCAGAAAGATTTGACAGCTTCAAAAAGATTATTCTGGACGGAAATTGCCTTGAACTTATCGGACTTATCAGACTTTTGCATAATCAGGAACGCAAACAGATGAGCAGAGGCAAAAGACTTCACATCACCGATGAAAAATTCCTCAAAGAAGCCGAAAGAATGGTTTACGGAGAAATTTCTGTAGTTCTCGGAGTAGACAAAGCACAGGCAAAGGAACTTGTGCTGAAATAGCAAATCAGGTCTTTACAAACAGTGTGTTTTCATAGTAGAATATAATTCGACACAAATTGAGCGTAATTTTGCGTTCTCTTATTACAGGTGGAACAGATGAAAAAAGCAATATCACTAATTCTTTCACTTGTTCTGATTTGCTCTGCAATGTTTACTGCGTCTGCGAGGACGGAAGCTATAGTATCATTGACTTCTGATGATAAAAATTGGGAATATACACTTGAGTCCGATAATACTGCAAAAATTGTCGGATACAATTCAAATGAGCGAGTTCTGAACATACCAAACCAAATAGATGGATATACTGTAACTTCAATCGGCAGTACAGCGTTTTATAATTCTGATATAGAAAAAATAACATTTTCCGACTCAATAAAATCAATTGGTTGGTGGGCATTTTACGGATGTAAAAATCTTGAAGAAGTTAAGCTCAACAGCGGACTTAACACAATTGAATACGGCGCATTTATGAATTGCAAACAGCTTTCGGAAATTGAGATTCCGTCAACTGTATTCAAAATCGGAGAAGACGCTCTGGCTGTTAATTGCGCTACGCAGAAAAACATAAAAGATACCTATTCAAAAAAGACTGTCAGCAGACAAAATTATACTACAGACAACAGCTTTAAGATAAGCGGATATAGCGGAACGCTTGCAGAAAAGTATGCTTATGATAACAACTTTGTGTTTGAAAGCATCGGCAAAGTGCTTTTTGGTGATACGGATTTAAGCGGAGAAATTGATAATAACGATTTTATTCTTTTAGAGAAATATTATAAAGGTGAAGTTCGACTTAACCAAGATCAGATTTGCAATGCAGATGTAAACGGAGATGCAAAAGCCGATAATTCAGATATACTTTTGATAAAAAGGTATCTGCAGAATTACATTTCGTATTATAATTTCCCTGCAACTGAAAATCTTGCAGACCAACCGATGTATATCGAAGGAATGTCGATGTACTGCGATGGTGACAGTGTGGCTAAGGGAACAGGAACAAATATCTTCGGTGATGATTTTTATTCGTATTGCAATTATCTTAATGAAGAGTACAAAATGTCCTACGTCAATAATGCTGTTGCAGGAACAACCCTTGCAAAGCAGAAAGGCAAGACAGAGGACGGTAACAGAAGTATTCTTGAAAGAGTTCAGGAGATGAGCGGAGATTATGATGTAATACTTCTCAACGGCGGTTTTAACGATTTGTTTCAGAGTATAAAAATCGGAGAGATTACCGATGACAGCGACAAGTCGGGAAATTATGATGAATATACAACAGCCGGTGCACTTGAGAGTATTTGTTATTTTCACGATAAGAATTATAAAGATTCAATAAAATTATTTGTGCTGTGTCACACCAGAAATGCCAACGCTGATCAATATAAATATTGGGATACAATCAGAAAGGTGCTCGAAAAGTGGGACATAGATTATATTGATTTCAGTACAGAAACTGAATTCTGTGATGTCAATGATGAAATTTCGACACAGTATTTTATGTACGACAGCGGTAAAAAGGTCGGTGACGGAATTCATCCGCTGAAATATGCGGCAAAGAAGATTTACGGCAAAATGGTTGCAGAAAAACTCAATGATCTTGCCAAAGACAGAATTACTGCTGAATTTGAAGAATCTGAAATTGAAATCGGTATGGCTGAAAAAGTATCTCAGGATTTAGAGTTGAGCCAATACACAGACAAAACCTCAGTGAGGTGGGTATCGGATGATACGTCTGTGGCGGTAACAGATGAAAGCGGAAATGTATCGCCCAGAGGAATAGGCACTGCAACAATCAGAGCCTGCACATCAGACGGAATAACAGCAGAATACAAAGTTACCGTAAAGCTTATGGCAATGGAACTGAGTTTTAATGTGAAAGAGCTCGAACTTGCAGTGGGGGAAAGCCGTCAGCTTGAAACGATTATGTTTTTTGATACTGCGGCACACAACAAGACTTACACCACGTCAGATGCTTCAGTTTTATCTGTTGATGAACACAGCGGAGTAATCACGGCAAACGGCACGGGAAAAGCAGTCATAACCTGCAAAACGCTCAACGGTGTTAAGGCAGAATGTACTGTAACAGTTAAATAAATATCATAGAGCAATACCGCCTTTGTTTGCAGTATTGCTCTTATTTACTTTATATGAAATTGCTTGATTGAGCTTGGGCATATGAGGTTTTAAAACGTCAAGGTGTCTACAAAAATGCGTACTAAGCACTCTCAATTTTACCTGTTTTTTCTTGACTGTGTTAACAGAACTATGATAACATAAAATCAGGAATTTAATGTAAGAGTGATTATGAATGAAACGATTATTTTCGATAATATTATTATCAGTTTCAGTATTTCTTTGCGCTTGTTCGGAAAATTCGTCGCCTGTACAGCCCACGACCGTGACGACAGTTACCGAACCTGTTACAACAGAACAACCTGCAACCGAGCAACCTGCAACCGAACAGCCTGCAACATATTCACATAAGCAAACTGAGCAGGATGAAATTGACAACATTCTATCAAAAATGACTCTGGAAGAAAAGGTAGGACAGATGTTTTATGTGCGATGCCCTGATGAACAGGCTGTTGAAACCATTTCAAAGTATCATCTCGGCGGTTATATACTTTTCGGCAGAGATTTTGAAGATAAGACAAAGGAAGAAATTATTTCAGCAATAGACTCCTATCAGAACTCAGCAGAAATTCCGATGTTTATCGGCGTTGATGAAGAAGGCGGAACAGTAGTCAGAGTCAGCGATAACCCTAATCTCAGAGATGAACCGTTTCTTTCACCGAGCGATACATATTATGCAGGTGGCTGGGAACAGATCAATTCTGACGAGGCAGAAAAAGCCGATTTGCTTTTGTCCCTTGGAATAAACGTAAATATGGCACCTGTCTGCGATATAACGTCAGACCCGAATGCATTTATGTATTATCGTTCGTTCAGCAGTAAGACTGAAAACCAATGTCGTTATGTAAAAACAGTGGTTGATATCTGCAAAGAAAAAAACCTTGGCACAGTTTTGAAACATTTTCCCGGATATGGGAACAATACAGATACGCACACAGGGATTGCCTATGATGAAAGACCGTATTCCGAGTTTGAAGAAAAGGATTTCGTACCATTTAAAAAAGGTATAGAGTCAGGTGCAGATTGTGTGTTGATAGCACATAATATAGTAAAATGTATGGACAGCGAATACCCTGCATCGCTTTCAAAGGAAGTACACAGAATTCTGCGTGAAGAACTTGATTTTAACGGTGTAATAATGACTGATGATTTGTCTATGGAGGCGATCACGGATTTTACAGGAGCAGATACAGCGGCAGTTTTTGCGGCAAAGTGCGGAAATGATATACTTTGCTGTACTGATGTTGAAAAGCAGTATCCTGCTGTGCTTGAAGCAGTGCAAAACGGAGAAATACCAATAGAGCAGATCAATGAATCAGTTACCCGTATATTGAAATGGAAGAAAAATCTCGGCTTGCTGTAAAGAGTGCAAATTATTGTTGAAAAATTTAATCTGATAAAGTATAATATTATATATAAATAAATTTGGGGGTTATTAAATGAATTTTACCAATGTGACTCCAACACTTCTCACGGCAGAAATGTCGTTGGCTGAAAAAGGCATATCATCAGCAAAAGTTATTTTAACAGGTTTTGTTGTTGTTTTTGCGGTGCTTTTGCTTCTGATTTTGATAATCAAAGTTTACAGCGGAATAGTCCAAAAGGCACAGCAAGGCGTAAAATTAAAAAAGGAAAAAGTCAAAGAAGAAAAGGAAGTTACCGCAGTATCTGCACCTGTTGTATCTGCTCCTGTCACGGCGACAGACGATGAAGCAGTACCCGAAGAAGTAGTTGCGGTAATTTCAGCGGCAGTAGCAAGTATGTACGGTTCTTCTTCAAAAGTCAGAATAAAAAGCATAAAAAAATCCGGCAACGGACGTTCTGCATGGGCAAATGCAGGAGTGCTTGAAAACACCCGCCCGTTTTAAGGCTGAGTTTTTCGGAAAGGATAAAAATTATGGAAATTATAAACGGGTTTTTAGATGCCATTCAAGGTATCCTGCAAAGTTCAGGTTTGTTTACCCTCACATGGGAAAACTATGTGATGATAGGTGTTTCAATAGTTTTGCTGTATCTCGCTATCAAAAAACAATATGAACCGTTGCTTTTGTTGCCGATCGCATTCGGTATGCTTCTTGTAAACCTTTATCCGGCAATTATGAGTCCACCGTCAACAGAACTTCTTACAGAAGCCCAATGCATAGCGAATGGTGTTGAAACGGCAGGACACGCAACAACGGTAATAGACGGAGTAACTTATTATGAAAATCCGACCTACGGCGGACTTCTCTATTATCTGTATCAGGGAGTAAAGCTCGGTATTTATCCGCCGCTCATCTTCCTTGGAATCGGCTGTATGACTGACTTCGGTCCGCTTATTGCAAATCCAAAGAGCCTTATCCTCGGTGCAGCGGCACAGATTGGCATTTTCCTGACATTTACAGGTGCAATATTCTTCGGTTTCACGGAAGCAGAAGCAGGTGCTATCGGTATTATCGGAGGTGCAGACGGACCGACTGCAATTTTTGTAACCACAAAGCTTGCACCGCATCTTTTAGGTTCAATCGCAATTGCGGCGTATTCGTATATGGCGCTTGTTCCTATCATTCAGCCTCCTATAATGAAGGCTCTTACAACTAAAAAAGAACGTTCTGTAGTTATGGAACAGCTTCGTCCTGTTTCAAAAATTGAAAAAATTATGTTCCCGATAATAGTAGTAATTCTTATTTCAATTTTCCTTCCTGATGCGGCACCTCTTGTAGGAATGCTTATGCTCGGTAACCTCTTTAAGGAGTCAGGTGTTGTAGAAAGAATTTCAAAAACTGCTCAGAATGAGCTTATGAATATTATTACTATTTTCCTCGGCACAACCGTAGGTGCAACAGCATCAGGACAGAATTTCCTTAAACTTGAAACACTTGGAATTATTGTTCTTGGACTCGTTGCCTTTTGTATGGGTACGGCGTTCGGTGTTCTTTTCGGAAAGATTATGTATAAACTCACAGGCGGAAAGGTTAACCCGCTTATCGGTTCAGCCGGTGTATCGGCAGTTCCTATGGCTGCAAGAGTATCACAGAGGGTAGGTCAGCAGGAAAATCCTTCAAACTTCCTTCTTATGCACGCAATGGGACCTAATGTTGCAGGTGTAATCGGTTCGGCAGTAGCCGCAGGCGTGCTTCTCAATGTAGTTGGATAAATTGTTCAAAATGAATAGTTGATTAATGGAAGTCTTATTGACTTCCATTAATTTTTGGAGTATAATCATTTTGTGTATTATTGTAATATTGTTATATACATAATAATATTTTAAACTTATCGTATATATTCAGACAAATACAGACAGGGGTATTGATAATGACAAAAAATGTTACCGTTCAGAAAATTATAAATATTCTGCTCAGCAGAGTCAGGTTTATTATACTGATAACAATAGCAGTTGGATTGCTGTTTTTTATGTATTCCAAATTCATAATTACGCCGATGTACAGCACGTCAGCTATGATTTATATTCAGAACTACAACGGTACAGGTCAGATCAATCAGGAAAACGAGAAGATCTATATTTCCGACCTCAGCGGTTCAGCATCACTTGCATCAATTTGTGTAACACTTTTTAAAAACTCTGATGATATCACAACCCTTTATGACGATTGCAACGTGAATATTGAAGTTGAAGACGATACTTTCTTTGTTACCATAAGTGTGTCGGGTGATGATCCGCAAAAATGTGCAAATGTTGCCAATCAGATAGCTGACAAGTGCGGTGACGTGTTCAAATCACAGTTCAAATACGGTCAGATCGGTGATATCAGAACAGCAAAAGTTCCGGCACAACCGTATTCACCGAATAATTTTAAAAATACACTTGTCGGATTTGTTGTAGGTCTTGCGGCATCATGCGTAATAGCAATTCTTCTTGAGCTTATAGATACTACGATTAAGGCTGATGATGATATTCAGGAAATGTACGGAATTCCGGTGTTTGCGGAAATCCCTGATTTTGAGGCTCAGAGCAGGTGATAAATATGAAGATAAAGCTTTTTAAAAATAGAAAAAATTCTGAAAAAAGAGCCGAAGTATCAGGCGGAACACTGTCTGATAAGAGTAAGTTTGCCATTGTAGAATCATATAAGGCTGCAAGAACTAATATTATGTTTTCTCTTTCAGCATCAGAGAAAAAAGTTTTTGCCGTATCAAGTTATTCCAAAGGCGAGGGTAAGAGTACGGTTTCAGCAAATCTCGCAATTTCGTTTTCAAAAATGGAGCAGAGAGTATTGCTTGTTGACTGTGACCTTCGTCGTCCGAATGTGCATAATATTTTCAAAATTGATCCCGCAAAGGGTCTTTCAAATGTAATAGGAAAGATGATAAGTTTTGAAGATGCCGTAAAACGTGATGTACTTCCGAACCTTGACATTCTTCCGTCAGGCACAGTACCTCCAAACCCGTCAGAACTTATGTGTTCAAGCACATTTTTGAATCTGATAAACAGACTTACCGAAGAATATGATTACATCATTTTTGATACACCGCCAATCGGAGTGGTAGCAGATGCATTGCTTCTCAAAGACCTTATCGCCGGTTTTGTAATAGTAGTTCGTGAACGTTCAACTACACATGGTGATTTACAAAAGCTTCTTGACAGCGTAAAATTAGCAGATTCAAAGGTGCTTGGATTGATTGAAGCAGGTTGCTCGGTCAAGCAGAAGAGAGGCAAAAAAGGATATTATTACTATTAATATTATTAATTATCAGCAAAATATCACAGACTTACGAACTTTGAACAAAAAGAAGCTTGTAAGTCTGCTTTTTTTTGTCATCTTAAAAATGCAAGTTTGCAGAAAAAGACTTGCATTTTACTTGTCTATGCATTAAAATATATTAGGATTTTAAAAGAATTTTTGCAATGAATTTTGAAGGGGATAGCAAAATGAATTATTTGAACAGCAGCAGAGAAGATGTAAAAAAGGAATATGAGGCACTCCTCAGTCAGTATGAGGACGTTAAGGGCAAGGGTCTCAAGCTCAATATGGCAAGAGGTAAGCCAAGCAAAGAACAGCTTGATCTTTCACTTGAACTTCTTGATGTGCTCAACAGTAAGTCTGATTTTGTAGGCGCAGACGGAATGGATTGCCGTAACTACGGTATTCTTGAAGGTATAGATGAGTGCAGACAGTTTTTCGGTGAGATTCTCGGCGTTGATGCAAAGAACGTAATGATCGGCGGCAGCTCAAG
Organism: Ruminococcus sp.; assembly: GCA_036306945.1. GTDB lineage: Bacteria > Bacillota > Clostridia > Oscillospirales > Acutalibacteraceae > Ruminococcoides. Next base: position 80,482 of record JAXJYO010000006.1, read on the forward strand.
CCTTAATATGATGTTTGACACCATCACTTGTATGATGACAAAGCCTATCGTTGAAGGCTGTAAGCCATGGTTTGAAGTAAAGAACAGAAAGTTCCTCTGTCCTGCACCGGGTTATGACCGTCACTTTGGTATCACAGAGTATTACGGCTTTGAACTCATCACAGTTCCAATGACAGAGAACGGTCCTGATATGGACGTAGTAGAAAAGCTTGTAGCAAACGATGATTCAATCAAGGGCATCTGGTGTGTGCCTAAGTATTCAAACCCACAGGGCTACACATACAGCGATGAAACGGTAAGAAGATTTGCTGCATTAAAGCCGGCTGCAAAAGATTTCAGAATTATGTGGGATAATGCATATTGTATTCACGATGTAAAAGACACTCCTGACACACTTCTCAACATTTTTGACGAATGTAAAAAGAACGGAACAGAAGATATGGTGATTACATTCTGTTCAACATCTAAGATTACATTCCCTGGTGCAGGTGTAGCTGCAATGGCATCATCTGAGAACAATATGAAAGTATTCCTCAACAGATACAACTACGAGGTAATCAGTTATGATAAGATAAATATGCTCCGTCACATCAAGTATTTCAAGAATTTTGACGGTATTATGGCGCATATGCAGAAGCACAAAGCAATCCTTGCACCGAAGTTTGAGATCGTAATCAATACACTCAATGAGCAGATTAAAGAAGCAGGATTTGCACAGTGGACAGATCCGAACGGCGGTTACTTCATCAGCATCGACGTACTTCCCGGTACAGCAAAGAGAGTTGTACAGCTCTGTAAGGAAGCAGGCGTAGTTCTAACAGGCGCAGGTGCAACATATCCTAACGGAATAGATCCTGAGGATAAGAATATCAGACTTGCACCTACATTCCCGCCGACAGACGAACTTGAAACAGCAATGAGCGTATTTTGCATCTGTGCAAAGCTTGCAGCCTGTGAAAAGTTGTTAGCGGAGTAATTTCTAACTGCTAAATAGGTACAAAATATACCAAATTAAAATATTTTATATCAAATATTTCTATATCCATTGACATTTTTGGAAAAAAATTTTATAATAACTCTGTTACGTCTGTAATTATGCAAAGTAGCAGAGTTATTTTGCGTATATTAAAGCAGACAATTATTTGACGGAGGTTTCAAAGGCATGAAAAGAATTCCAAAGCCTATGTTCTTCATTGTTGCTTTGCTGATACTTGCCTTTTCGTTTACTGCGATTTTCGGAGTATCCTACTACACAGGTGACAACAAAAACACAGTAGTAAAAGGTATCGGCGACATTCGATGGGGAATCGACATCAGGGGCGGTGTTGAAGCTACATTTAAGCCGGCTGACAACTATGACGCAACTGATGAGCAGTTAGAATCTGCAAAATCTATCATTGAACTTCGTATGATTTCACAGGGTATCACAGACTATGAACTGTATGCTGACACAAACAGCGACAGAATCATCGTAAGATTTCCATGGAAGTCAGACGATACAGAACACGATGGTGTAGAAGCAATCAACGAGATTTCATCTACAGCAAAACTTACATTCAGACCCGGCAATGAGTATGAAACAACAGAGATCGGTTCTGATGGCAACTATGTTTACAAAACACCTACAGGTGATACAGCTACCGAGCTTATGGACGGCACAATGATTAAATCAGCTCAGGCAAGCGTATATCAGAGTGACAGCGGTACTTCACAGTATGTTGTAAGCCTTGAGTTTACAGAAGAAGGTGCTGAGAAGTTCGGCGAGATCACAACAGAGTATCAGGGAAGCACAATTTCAATTTGGATGGATGACATTATGCTTTCAGCTCCTACAGTAAATACTGCAATCACTGACGGTAAGGCTCAGATCGAGGGTGACTTCACAGCAGAAGAAGCAACACAGCTTGCTGAGAAGATCAACGCAGGTGCATTGCCGTTCCAGCTTGAAACATCAAACTACAGCGAAATCAGCCCTACACTCGGTGAGAATTCACTCATCGCAATGGCTTATGCGGGTGTAATTGCATTCATTGTAATTGCATTGATTATGATAATCTTCTATCATTTACCCGGTTTTATTGCTGTAATCTCACTTCTCGGACAGATGGCTCTCTCAATTGCGGCTATCTCAGGTTACTTTACAACAATTTCATCATTCACAATGACACTTCCGGGTATTGCAGGTCTTATTCTTTCAATCGGTATGGGCGTTGACTGTAACGTTATCACAGCAGAGAGAATCAAGGAAGAACTCAGAGCAGGCAGAACACTTGACGGTGCTCTTGACAGAGGTACAAAGAATTCACTTTCAGCTATCATCGACGGTAATATGACAGTGGTAATCGTATCAATTATTCTTATGCTCGTATTCGGTCCTTCAAACATTCTTTCAATCATCTTTGGTGAATCAACAACAGGTACGATCTATTCCTTCGGTTACACACTTCTCGTAGGTGTAATTTCAAACTTCGTAATGGGTATCTTCTTCACTCGAGTAATGCTCAGAAGTGTTGCAGGATTTAAATTCCTGCGTAAAAAATGGTTATTTGGAGGTGCTAAGAATGACAAATAATGTTCAGACTAAAGCAAAATCACAGATGACCGTTCAGGAAGTCAGCGAAAAGTATAACAATGGCAAAAAGATTATTGATTTTGTCGGCAATAAGAAAATCTTCTTCGGCATTTCAATAGCAATCATTGTTATCGGTATTATCTGTAACTTTATCTTTGGCACAAGACTTGACATTCAGTTCTCAGGCGGTGCAACATTAAGATTCAGTTATACAGGTGAAATCGATCAGAATGAACTTTATAACTACATTCAGGATAAGACAACAGATAAGATTACAACATCTTTCTCAACTGACCTTATGGGCAACTCAGGAAACAACGTTTCTGTTCAGTTCTCAGGTAACGATGCAATCGAAACCGACATTCAGCAGAGCCTTGAGGCTGACCTTCAGGCTAAGTATCCTGACAACAATTTTGAATGTCTTGAATCAAACTCAGTTGATGCATCAATGGGCTTCAACTTCCTTCTCAAGTGTATCACAGCCGTAGCAATCGCCAGCATATTAATGGTACTGTATGTAACGATTCGATTCAAGAAAATCGGCGGTCTTTCAGCCGGTGTAATGGCACTTGTGGCACTCTTCCATGACGTAGCAATGATTTACTTCCTCTACGTTATCTTCCAGATGCCAATTGATTCAAACTTTATCGCAGTTGTACTTATGATTTTAGGTTACTCACTTAACGATACAATCGTAATCTACGACCGTGTCCGTGAAGAGAGAAGAATTCTCGGCAGCAAGACAGATGTGGGTATTGTATATAACCTCAGTTGTACAAAGTCATTCAAGAGAACAATTATGACTTCAATCACAACATTGTCAGCTATCTTTATAGTTTACATTGTTGCAGTGTTCTTCAACATTTCTTCAGTTCAGTCATTTGCACTTCCAATGATGATCGGTGTTATTTCAGGTTGTTATTCATCAATCTGTATTGCAGGTCCGCTTTGGGTAGTATGGCAGAATCATAAAAAATCAAAAAAGGTTAAGAAATAATCTTTTGTAAAAATTCAAATCAGGGGTTGCATTAAGAATAGGCATATTCTGTGCAACCCTTTGTTTTTCGGAGACCAACAGATGAAAAAAATTCTTTCAATTATTTTGTCTTTTACGCTTTTATCAGGTATGGCATCAATTATGTCAGCCTGTAACACAAAAGAGAGAACAACTGAAAACAGCTCTGGTAAAATAAGTATAGTCACTTCAATTTTCCCTTACTATGATTTTGTAAAAAATATAGCAGGTGATAAGGCAGAAATAAAGCTTCTGCTCTCACCGGGCAACGAACCGCATAATTATGAGCCTTCACCGTCGGATATTGTTGCAATAGAGAATTGCGATATTTTCATCTATAACGGCGGAGAAAGCGACGAGTGGGTTGAAAGTGTTCTTGAGTCGCTCGAGAACAGCACAATGAAGCAGATGAAAATGATGGATTATGTAACTCTGTTGCACGAACAGAGCACAGACCACGATCATTCCCATACACATATCCACGAAGAAGATGAAGAAGAAAACCATTCTGAAGAATCAGAACATTCACATGAAGAAGAGTATGACGAGCATATCTGGACATCCGTAAGAAATGCTGAAAAACTCAGCACGGCAATTACTGATGCGCTCTGTGAAGTTGATTCGGATAATTCAGATTATTATAGAAATAACTGCGATGAATATTCATCAAAACTCAAAAAACTCGATGAAAGCATAACAGAAACAGTTGAAAACAGCACGCATAATACTGTAGTTTTCGGTGACAGATTTCCGTTTTTGTATTTTGTAACAGATTACGATCTTGAATACGAGTGTGCATTTCCCGGTTGCAACAGCAACACAGAACCGAGTATTTCGACGGTCACACATATGATAGATTTTGTAAGGGAAGAGGACATACCCGTAGTTTTTTATCTTGAGTTTTCCAACGGAAAAACCGCAAAGCTTATCGCAGAAGACACAGGAGCAAAAACAATGAGATTTTCTTCCTGCCATAACGTCACAAAAGACGAGTTTAAACAGGGAGTAAGTTATATTTCTTTAATGGAACAAAACTTAGAGGCATTAAAGGAGGCGTTGGCATAATGGCATTGATAACAATAAAAAATGCATCAATGGGATACGAAGGCAAAACTATCCTGTCAAATATGAACTTAAAAATAGAAGAAGGCGATTATGTCTGCATCGTAGGCGAAAACGGTTCGGGAAAAACTACGCTGATGAAATGCCTTCTCGGACTTTTGCAGGTGCAAAGCGGCTCAATAGAATACGGTGACGGTTTAAAGCAGAATGAAATCGGTTATCTTCCGCAGCAGACAGTTTTGCAGAAGGATTTTCCTGCATCGGTGTCGGAAGTAGTAATGTCAGGGTGCCTCAATAAAAAGCATACGCTCTTTTATTCAAAGGAACAGAAAGCCACAGCCGTTAAAAATATGGAACTTACTGGAATCTACCCGTACAGAAAGAAGTGTTTCAGAGAACTTTCGGGCGGTCAGCAGCAGAGAGCAATGCTTGCCAGAGCACTCTGTGCAACGCATAAACTCATCATACTTGATGAACCCGTAACAGGACTTGACCCCAAAGCGGCTTCAGATATGTACACTCTCATAAAAGAGCTTAACAAAAAAGGAATCACAATAATAATGGTGTCCCACGATGTAACTTCTGCGGTGAATAACTCCACCAAGATACTTCATCTTTCTCGCAATACTTACTTTTTCGGAACTTCACATCAGTATTTACATTCCGAAATCGGCAAAAAATTCCTCATTACAGATTGCCCGTGCGATGATTGTCAGCATAGCCATATAGGAGGTGTACGCAAGTGATAGAAATGTTAACGGAAATGTTCTCGTACAACTTCATAATCAGAGCTTTTATCGTCGGATTACTTGTGTCACTCTGTGCGGCATTACTCGGTGTAACACTCGTTTTAAAGCGGTATTCAATGATAGGCGACGGACTTTCACACGTCGGATTCGGAGCACTCGCAGTTGCGGCTTCGCTGAACCTTGCACCTCTCGAAGTTGCTGTTCCGGTAATAATCATAGCGGCATTTCTGCTTTTAAGACTCTCCGAAAACAGCAAAATCAACGGCGACGCAGCCATAGCAATAATTTCGAGTACATCGCTTGCAATCGGCGTAGTCTGCGTGAGTGTTTCGGGAGTAAATACAGATCTGAATTCATATCTTTTCGGAAGTATTCTCGCAACAACCACAGCAGATGCGATTATGTGTGTGATACTTGCAGTGATAGTAATAATCACATTTGCCGTGTTCTACAATAAAATTTTTGCAGTAACCTTTGATGAAACCTTTTCAAAGGCAACAGGACTTAAAACAGGAATTTATAATTCAGTAATAGCACTGCTCACAGCCTTGACAATAGTGATCGGAATGAGAATAATGGGAACACTCCTCATTTCGGCATTGATAATTTTCCCTGCACTTTCATCAATGAGAGTCTGCAAAAAATTCAAATCGGTAATCATTTGTTCGGGAGTATTGTCGGTTTGCTGTTTCTTTGTCGGAATGTGCATATCATATTCACTCGACACCCCCACAGGTGCAAGTGTAGTAATAGTAAATGCAATCGTGTTTGCAGTGTTCTGGCTGATTGAAACGATAAATTCAAGAATAATAAAATCTAAAACGTGATAATTGCATCACTATAATATATTCTCCAACAACGGATACTCGCTTTCTTTTATGGAAGCGAGTTCTTTTTTTGCGCTTGCGCTCTCGGAAAAGTACAAATCAGGATTTCCGTTTTCAGCGTGAGAGCGCATTTTTGAAATGCTGTTGCCGATTTGATCAACATAATCGTGAATCAAGAGCATATCAATGCTTTCGGCACTTTCATACCATTTATCTTCAACCTCCCTGCAAAGGTTCAATGCATCTTCATAATTTGTTTTTCTCATATATCTGTCAACCTGATCAATCATAGAGATAAAAGCATCAGCTTTACCGCTTATATACCCGAGTTCAACGGCTGAAACTGAAAAAGCGATAACTAAAAACACTATAGAAATATAGATTCTTTTCATTATTTTCTCTCCTTCCAGACGATGTTATATTTTCCGAGAGCGTCAAGCGTCATAATAAACACGTCAGATAATTTAGTGTTTTCTTTTTTAAGAATCTCAATAACATCATTTTTTGATTTTCTGCACAGCTTCAGCGAATTATCAAGAATCTGTCCGTCGATCACGACAACAGTTTCAATTTTATTATCACTTATTTCAATGCCAAAATCCTTTGCACTCGGTTGTCTGCTCTGAGGCTTTTCAAGAACGCTTACTTTGCCGTTGGTTTCGACAATGCAGTATTGCACGTCTTCAATCGAAAATATATTCTGCTGTCTTAGCTGAACACATAAATCTTCTGTAGTAAGCCTTAAACGCCGCATTTCATTTTGAAGAATTTCACCGTCACGAATTACAACGATTGGACTTCCGCAGACAAGTTTTCTGAATTTTCCGCTTTTCATCATAATCACACTTGCAATAATTTCAAGTGCAACGAGCACGAGCACAGGAATAACACCGCTGATCAGCGGCTGAGAAGTATTCTGCATAGGAATTGCGGCAATTTCAGAAATGATAAGCGTAATAACAAGCTCGCTCGGTTGCATATCGCTTATCTGACGTTTACCCATAATTCTTACAGAAAACACAACAAAGGCATACAGAATAACCGTGCGGATTATAGAAATTATCATAAATATCACCATTCTTAATGTTTGTACAAAACTCAGGAATATTCAAATATTTCCTGTAAATTCTAAATAATGGTGATTAAATGTACAATTCATTGACAGAAAATATAAAGGCAATGCAAAAGCTTTTTGCACAGTCGGCTGATTTTACGGTAAGAGAAATGGAGCTCAGCGCAGACACTCCGAGAAAATCAGCGATAATAACCATTGAAGGAATGTGCAGTAAAGAAACAACTGCAATTTCGGTCATAAATCCGTTGCTTGTTTATGATTTCAAAGACAAAACTGCCGACGAAACGATTGATGAAATCAAAAACAGAGTGCTCACATCAAGTGAAATAGTTGAGTTCAACACACTGAAAGATGCAGTAATGTTCTCTACCTCAGGATTTGCAGTCCTCGCAATAGACGGCACCGACAGAATGTTGGCAATAGGAGTTCAGGGATTTTCTTTCAGAGGAGTAAGTGAACCGGAAAGTGAAGTAGTTCAGCGAGGTTCAAGGGAAGGTTTTACCGAACCTCTCAGAATAAATATGACGCTTATACGCAGAAGAATAAAAAGTCCCGACCTCGTGTTTGAAACGCTCACAACAGGAACGGAGTCAAAAACACAGATGATGTTGTGCTACCTGAAAAAGAGTGTGTCACCTGAAATTCTTGATAAAATCAGAACAAGACTCAATAATTGCGACCTCAGCACAGTCCTTGCATCAGGCTATCTTTCCGAATATCTCGAGGATAAGAACTCAAAGTCGCTGTTTTCGGGTGTAGGCATTTCCGAAAGACCCGATACAGTTTGCGGAAAGCTGACAGAGGGAAGAGTTGCGATACTCATTGACGGCACACCTGCGGTAATAATTGTTCCGCATCTGTTTGTGGAGGAATTCCAGAGTGTGGACGATTATTCAAACAGACCGTATTACGCAACCTTTATCAGAATATTAAAATACATTGCATTTTTTATTGCAGTGTTTCTTCCGGGAATCTACGCAGGCTTTGCACAATTTCACCCCGAATATTTTCCGACGGGATTGCTCATCAAAACATCTGAATCCCTTGCACAGACCCCCTTGCCCGTAACACTTGAGGTCATACTCATAACATTTGTCTATGAGATAATGAGGGAAGCAGGATTGCGAATACCGAAACCGCTCGGCCATGCTGTCAGCATTGTCGGCGCACTCGTAATCGGAGAAAGTGCAGTAAGCGCAGGAATAATCAGTTCATCAACTTTAATGGTAGTTGCAACAGCCGCAATATGCAGTTATGTGACATCACCTCTCTATCCCGCAATAACAGTTCTCAGATTTGTGTTTGTGATAGTCGGAGGAACACTCGGCTTGTGGGGCATAGTCCTTGCAACCTGTGTAGTGCTGATAAATATGTGTGCGAAAACTTCAATCGGAGTGCCGTATATGTCCTCGCTTGCACCGTTTTCATTGAGAAGTATGCGTGATGTGTTCATCAGGGCAGATTGGAAAACGCTTTCAAAACGCACTATAAAAGTGCAGAAATTCCCTGAAACGGAGGATAACTAATGCAGACAAAAATCAAATTCCCGTCAAAGCGTCTGTTTTTTTCATTGTTTTTATGCGCAAGTGCGGTGATTTTTTTACAGAATACGGATTTGTCCCATAATAATTCATTTTTGTTTGATGCACTCTGTATAGTAACAGGACTTTCGATAGCGTGTTTATTTTTTATACCGTCAATAATAATCAAAAAGCATACCGACCTTGATTTTCTCTCGTATGCTCATATAAAAACACCATCGGCAATAATATTTATTGCGGCATTTTACGGAATGTACTTTGTTTACACGGCAGTGCATTTTCTTTTGAACTATACAGATATGTTTGTGAAAAAGCTGAACCCTGAAGCAAATATTTATGTTATAGCTTTTATTCTGCTTGCAGTATGTGTATACGGAGCGTTCAAGGGTGTTAATGCGATAACAAGATGTTCAATTTTTATCTTTGCTTTTTCGCTTATTGCGTATATTCTGTTTTATACGGGTAACATTTCAAATCTTGATTTTTCGCATTACGGATTTAATTTAAGTGGAAATGCAAATGAATTTTTATCAAATACTTCATTTTATCTCACAATTTCATTTGTATCAGTAATTTTCTTATCGGTTTCAGGCTATACCAAGAATTTTAAAACACGTCATACTGTTTTTACAATGATTTTTGTTACGTTAACAGCAATGCTTACGATGTTCTTTATCCGATATGCACTCGGTGATTATGCCAATTCACAGAAATATCCGGCATATGTGCTTTCAAAATCCTCACATCTCGGAATAGTCAACGGAATGGACTCATTTTATCTCTCAATAACAGCATTATCTGTATTTTTAACAATCTCACTGATACTTTCATCAATCAGCAAGTTGTCGGGCGAGAGCAGTTCGCTGAAAATGATATCAATATTTGCAGTAATAATTTTTGTAATGTTTATATGTGCAAATTATTTTAATTCGGTAAAAGAAATATTAATGAATCCTGTTGTATTGAATACCCTGACTTTTATTTCAGCAGTGCTGATTCCTACGGTGTATATGTTGATATTTTGGAGGAAAAAGAATGTTTAAAAAACTTTTAAGTGTGACGTTGGGAATAAGTATGATTTTTCTGTCAGGTTGTGCAGGAACAAAGCAGATAGACAAGGCCTCACTTGCAGAAACTGTGATAGTCAGCGAAGAAAACGGACAGATATATTACACGTTCTATCTGCTATCGGGAGATGAAACTCCGTATTCGATATCAGTACCGTCAAGTTCTTTTAAAGAAGCCTGCAAGCTTGCAAGAGAAAAGTATATTCCCGAACTGACGCTCACGAAGTTTGAATTATATGTGCTCAATGAAAATCTTCAAAGTGCTTTGCTAAAAAAAGATGTAAAATTTATGTCAGAACAATGGTATTTTTCTCCGAACATTTATGTAACTTTATGCGATAATAATACTGCGGAAATTTTTTCATACGACAAAAGCGCACCGGAGATAGTCGAAACACATTTAATTCATTTAAAGAATAAAGTTAGCAACGTTAGCATAAATTCTTTATCAATATTCAATAATTTTTCCGATAACAAAACAAAAGAATTATCGGTTTCATATATTAATTCTGAAAAGGAAATAAAAGCTGAAATTTTAAAATTAAGCACCGAAAAATGAAAAATTAATAGAAATTTTGAAAAATAATTCATAAAAAGACTTTATACCGAACCTGTTATGGTGTATAATAGACTGGTACTATAATACCCGAAAAACAAAGAGGCGGTGTGCGTATGTCTATTGAATTTTCTGTTTCGTTATCATCTATTGTTGATAAATTAAAGCTTAATAAAGTGTATCTTCCTGAAAATTACGAAGATATACAGATTACTACTGTTGAAATCAATCGACCGGGACTTGAACTTACAGGTTATTTTGAATTTTTTGATAATAAATTGATTCAGGTTCTCGGCAATACGGAGTTCTCTTATCTTGCACGATTCGGTGCAGAAGCTCAGCGAATGGTAATCGACTCAATTTTCAGTTTTGGACCGCCTGCTGTCATAATCTGCCGTGATATCGAACCGTCGGCAGCTATACTTGACAGTGCAAAACTGCACAAAGTTCCGATTTTTTCAACACCTGAAAATACATCCGACCTCACAGCACGACTTGTACATTATCTCAACCGTGAACTCGCACCGAGAATCACAAGACATGGCGTGCTTGTGGAAGTATACGGCGAAGGTTGTCTGCTCATAGGTGACAGCGGTGTAGGTAAGAGTGAAACTGCAATGGAGCTTATAAAGCGAGGTCACCGTCTTGTAGCCGATGACGCAGTTGAGATACGCAGAACATCAGCCACAACGCTCATAGGACAATCGCCTGCAAACATCAGACACTTTATTGAACTTCGAGGCATCGGAATCATAAATGCCCGTCAACTTTTCGGTATGGGTGCAGTAAAAACTCAAGAAAAGATTGATATGGTAATCAATCTTGAACTTTGGGACAGTGCAAAGGTATACGACAGAATGGGTCTAAACAATGAGTATATGGACATTTTGGGAGTAGAAGTGCCTGCACTTACAATTCCGGTAAAACCCGGACGAAATCTTGCAGTAATCATTGAGGTTGCGGCAATGAACAACAGACAAAAGAAAATGGGCTACAATGCGGCGCAGGATCTTCTCAGAAGCCTTGGAATGGACGTTGACGAAAACGTTGACTCACCGCATACGGTAGTAGATAAATGGGAATAAGGGAGTAAAGTAATGAAACTTGTTGCTGACCTTCATACACATTCAATTGCGTCAACTCACGCATACGCAACAATAACAGAAATGGCACAGGAAGCCTCAGAACTTGGACTTTTTGCACTTGCAATCACCGATCATGCACGCAAAATGCCCGGAGCACCCGGACCGTTCTATTTTGAATCTCTGTGCATACTTCCGCAGTATCTTAAAGGAGTAAGACTTTTAAGAGGAATTGAAGCAAACATCTGTGACTACGATGGAAACCTTGATGTAGAAAATTCGCTTCAGAATTCGCTTGACTGGATAGTAGCCTCTATGCATACCATTACAATTGACGGAGAAGCGACAGTTGAAAAATGCACGAATGCGTATTTAAAACTTGCAGAAAATCCGAATGTAAATGTCATCGGACACAGCGGATCTGAATATTTTAAATATGACTACGAAACGGTAATTCCAAAATTTGCAAAGGAAGGCAAGCTTGTAGAGATCAACGACTCAGCATTCCGCAATAAAAAGAGTTGTCTTGAAAACTGCGTAACAATTGCAAAGCTTTGCAAAAAGTACAAAGCGAGGATATGCGTTGACACAGACTCGCATTTTACACACACGCTCGGCAGGGCGTATGAAACACTGGAAATTCTTAAAGACATTGATTTTCCTGAAAGCCTTATTGTTAACACTAACGTTGACAGACTCAAGGCATATTTTGATGAAAACAATATAGCTTACTAAAATTAGCTGTTTATATAAATCGGGGGTAAATATGGATAAATCTGAAATTATCTTTAATCTTGCAGAAATACTCGGATGTGATGCAAGAAAAGACGAACCTATGAATAAACACACAACATTCAAGATTGGCGGAAATGCCGATGCATACATAAAGGTCAATTCGCTGAGCAAGCTCAGTGCAATTCTCAAGGAATGTCGAGAATCAGAAGTTGACTATATGATTCTCGGCAACGGAAGTAATCTTCTTGTAAGTGACGAAGGAATAAGAGGAACAGTAATCAGACTTGACGGAGATTTTCGTCAGATAACTCTCATAGATGATACAACGATTTATTGCGGAGCAGGTGCATCTCTTGCATATCTCTGTAAATTTGCGCTTAAATGCGGACTTACAGGACTTGAATTTGCATGGGGAATCCCCGGCACTGTAGGCGGAGCAGTGTTTATGAATGCAGGAGCCTACGGCGGAGAAATGAAACAGGCAGTGCACAGCGTATCGCATATTTCGCCATCAGGTGAAATCGGCAGAATTGAGAAAGATGATCTCAATTTTGGTTACAGAACAAGTGCCTACCGCACAAATAATATGATAATTACAGGAGTTACCCTGAAACTTGAAAAGGGAAACCCCGATGAAATAAGAAGCAAAATGGACGATTATCTTGAAAGACGCAGTACAAAGCAGCCGCTTGAATATCCGAGCGCCGGAAGTGTTTTCAAGCGTCCTGAGGGAGCTTTTGCAGGAGCATTGATTGAGCAGTGCGGACTTAAGGGCAAAATGTGCGGAGGCGCACAGGTGTCGGAAAAGCACGCAGGTTTTATAATCAACAAGTCAAATGCTACGGCAAAAGACGTCAGAGATTTAGTCAGTGAAATTCAGAAAACAGTGTCAGAAAAAACAGGCTATGACCTTGAATGTGAACTGATAATGCTTTAAGGTGATACTATGGAATTTGTAATTATAACAGGAATGTCGGGAGCAGGAAAAACGACCGCACTCCATGTTCTTGAGGATATCGGCTACTATTGTGTAGACAATATCCCTGCATCGCTTCTTTCCACCCTTTACACCCTCTGTTCAAAATCAGAGGACAGTATGATGAAAAAAGTGGCAGTTGTGGTAGATGTAAGAGGCAACGAAAATTTTGAAGATATGTACACACAGATCGAGAACTTCAAGAAAAGCCACGAAGATGTGAGTATATTATTCTTTGACGCAAAAGTTGATTGCCTTATAATCAGATACAAAGAAACAAGACGTAAACACCCTCTTGCAGAGCGTCTGAAAGACGGCTCTGTAGCAGAAGCAGTAACCTTTGAAAAAGCGTTGCTTACATCAATAAAAAAGATAGCAGACTATAAGATAGACACAACATATCTGTCAAACAAACAGCTCAGAGAGCGTGTAATGTCTATGTTTATGGAGGACACCTCTCAGAGCCTTACACTCACATTTATGTCGTTCGGTTTCAAATACGGAATTCCGCTTGAAGCCGATTTGATAATTGATGTGCGTTGTCTGCCGAATCCCTACTATATCCCCGAACTCAAACCGCTTACAGGTCTTGATCAGGTCGTAAGAGATTACGTCCTCAAAAGCGAGGATACACAGGAATTTTTAAAGCGCACACTCAACCTTCTCGATTTTTCCGTACCGCTTTACCTCAAGGAGGGCAAGAGCGAACTTGTTGTAGGAATCGGCTGTACCGGCGGAAAGCACAGAAGTGTGACAATAGCAAGACAGCTTGACGAACATTTTGTTGAGAAAGGTTATAAATGCGTGATTCAGCACAGGGACGTCAAAAAGTAAGGGAGGATTAAGTTGTCTTTTTCTTCTGATATAAAAAAAGAAATATGTTCGGTGGAAGTCTGCGAAAGAGAGCTTCTCAAAGCAGAACTTTACGGAATGTTGCTTTTCGGAAAAATTTTTTCTGAGGACAAAATCATATTCACAACAGAAAATCCGTATGCATCAAAGCGAATTTGTTTTCTGCTTGAGAACCTCTATATGCCGATAATCGAAAAGCAGTCAGCATTGCGTACAAAATCGAGCGAAAACCATCTATATAAAATAATCATAGTTGATGCGGACGAATGTAAAAAAATATTCGAGGATTTCGGACATCTCAGAACACAGGTAACACTCAGAGTCAACAGGGCAAATGTCTGTTCCGAAGAGCTTTCAGCGGCATTTGTGAGAGGTGTATTTTTGAGTTGCGGTTCGGTTTCCGATCCGATGAAAAGCTATCATGCCGAATTCTGCGTGCCGTACAAGAATCTTTCGGCTGATCTATGTAAAATTCTTTCAGAGATAACCGAGAGTGAATTCACTCCCAAAACCGTTCAGAGAAGCGGAAACTATGTGGTGTACTTCAAAGGAAGCGAACAGATCTGCGATTTGCTCACATATATCGGAGCACCTCTCAGTGCAATGGAAATAATGGGCACAAAAGCAGTAAAACAGGTTCGCAACAACGTAAACCGACGCATCAACAGCGAGGTTGCAAACATAGGAAAAATAGCAACGGCATCAGCAAAACAGCTCGAAGCCATTGAGTACATAAAAAGGACGCAGGGGCTTGAAACCCTGCCTGAAGATCTGCGTGAGATAGCATATCTCAGACTTGAAAATCCCGAAATGTCACTGCGTGATTTAGGGCAGAACCTCACACCGCCCATAAGCAGAAGCGGAGCAAACCACAGAATACAGCGATTGCTTGAATATGCGCAGAATACGGAGGTAAAATCGTAATGAGCAAAAAAATGACATTTGAAGAAACCAATGCAAAGCTTGAGCAAACTGTCAGAAATATGGAAAGCAAAAGCCTTACATTGCAGGAAAGCGTGGAGCTTTATGCACAGGCTTGTGAATTGCTTTCGTATTGTATGAAGGAGCTTGAAAACTGCAAAGGGCAGATTGAAGATATAAACGAACGAATCGAGAGAATTCACAACGGGGAGGTAAATACAGATGAATGATTACCTCAGCCTGACAGAAAAATCTCTGTTTGAATTTTTGCCCGATGCAGATTGCAGAGAAGGAAAACTCATCGAGTCGATGAAATACAGCCTTGAAGCAGGCGGAAAAAGGGTAAGACCCCGCCTTGTGTTTGAGTTCAATAATCTTTGCAACGGCAATCGTGAAAGCGCGGTTCCGTTTGCCTGTGCTGTCGAGATGATTCACACATACTCACTCATTCACGATGACCTTCCTTGTATGGACGATGATGATTTGAGAAGAGGAAAGCCGTCAAATCATAAGGTTTTCGGAGAAGATACTGCACTTCTGGCAGGTGATGCACTTCTTACTCTTGCATTTGAAGTGATGACAGGTGAAAAGGCTGTAAGCCTCGCAGGCGAAAAAGCGTGTTGCAAAGCAGTGAATACACTCGCCAAATATGCAGGTGCAGTCGGAATGATAGGCGGTCAGGTGATTGACCTCCTCAGCGAAAACGCAAATGCGCCTTTGGAAGTTCTCAGAGAAATGGACTACAAGAAAACAGCTTGCCTTATAAAATCAGCCTGTGAACTCGGCTGTATTTCGGCAGGAGCAAACGAACAGCAGATAAAAGCCGCTTCAAAATACGGCGAATGTATAGGCATAGCCTTCCAGATTCAGGACGATATCCTTGATGTTACTTCGTCAGACGAAGAACTCGGCAAGCCTGTAGGAAGCGATGCCGAAAACAGCAAGTCAACCTATGTTTCACTGCTCGGCATCGAAAAGTGCGTAAGTCTTGTAGATGAGCTCACAGAGGAAGCAATTTCAGCACTCGAAATTTTTGATGCAGACACAACAACACTTGCTGATTTTGCAAAACAGCTTGCACGCAGAAGCAATTAAATCTGCAATTCAAATTAACGGAAAATGGTATGAATTATGGGTGAATATAAAATTCTTTCAAAAATAAAATCACCTGATGATGTAAAAAAAGTTGATGAAAATGATATCCCAAAACTCTGCACGGAAATAAGAGATAAACTTGTTGAAACTATCTCAGTCAACGGCGGTCATCTTTCACCTAACCTCGGTGTGGTAGAGCTTACCGTTGCACTCAACAGAAGTTTTAACTTCCCGCAGGACAGCATAGTTTGGGACGTAGGTCATCAGAGCTATGTTCATAAGCTTTTAACAGGACGTTTTGATAAATTTGATACATTGCGCCAAAAGGAAGGTATTTCAGGTTTTCCGAAACGTTCGGAAAGCAAATATGATGACTTCAACACAGGTCACAGCAGTACATCAATTTCAGCGGCATTCGGAATTGCCAATGCAAAGCTTTTAAGCGGAGATTCAAGTCATTCGATCGCAGTCATCGGTGACGGTTCTTTCACGGGAGGACTTGCATTTGAGGCGATGAATAACGCAGGACGTTTCAACAAGAACTTCATTGTTGTTCTCAATGACAACAAGATGTCAATTTCAAAAAACGTCGGTGCATTTCCGAGATATCTCACGACCGTGAGAATTCAGCCGTGGTACATCAGGGTGAAACGTGTAACCGAAAAAGTCTTGATGAAAATTCCGCTTATAGGAAAACCGATAAAAGCATTTTTGCGACACGGAAAATCAAAAATCAAGAACCTTGTATATAAAAACACATTGTTTGATTGTTTCGGCTTTACCTATTTAGGACCGATAGACGGACACAGTGTAGAAGAACTTGAAAATGCATTTGCCGCGGCAAAGAAAATAGATGCTCCTGTAATGATTCACGTTGTAACCAAAAAGGGCAAGGGGTACCAGCCTGCTGAGGAAAATCCGGGAGAATTTCACGGAATTGGTCAGTTTGACATAGACACAGGCGAGCCTATTTCAAGCCATAAAGGATTTTCGGCGATGTTCGGAAAAACTCTCTGTGAATTTGCCGAGAAAGATGAAAAAATCTGTGCAATCACGGCGGCAATGGCATCAGGAACAGGACTTAATGATTTTTCGACTCAGTACAAAGAGAGATTTTTCGATGTCGGCATAGCAGAGGAGCACGCAGTAACCTTCGGATGCGGACTTGCCTCCAAGGGAATGCGACCTGTTTTTGCCGTGTATTCAACATTTTTACAGCGTTCATATGACCAGCTTATTCACGATTCTGCACTCGGCAACATTCATCTTGTGCTTGCAGTTGACAGAGCGGGAATAGTCGGCAGTGACGGAGAAACTCATCAGGGCGTGTTTGATGTTTCAATGCTCAACACAATTCCTAACACAACTATCTACTCACCGTCATATTTTGACGGACTTAAAAATTCTATGGCTGACGCAATTTATATGTGTGAAAGCCTTGCAGTAGTCAGATATCCGAGAGGCGGAGAACTTTATAAGCCGGAAGATTTCGGACAGGAAAGCATTGATTACGATGTTTACGGAGATAAAAACTGCAAAAATCTCATCATAACTTACGGCAGACTTTTCTCATATGCCTGTCGTGCAAAAGAAATGCTCAGTGAGCAGGGGATAGAAACCTGTATTCTCAAACTTTGCAGAATCAAGCCTATCGACAGAGAAGCAGTTAATTTTGCGTCCGATTTTGAGAATGTTTGGTTCTTTGAAGAGGGAATCAAAAACGGCGGCATAGCTCGTAACTTCTCAGATTTGCTCCAGCTCACAAGCTTTAACGGCAGCTATCACATCAAAGCAATAAACGACAAGTTTGTAAAGCATATGTCAGTGCCCGAAGCACTTGCATATTTAAAACTCGACAGTCAGGGAATGGTTGACGTTATCACAAAAAATTTAAGGGAAATCAAATAAGATATGAAAAAAAGACTTGATATACTCGTATATGAAAAAGGCTTCACAGACAGCCGTGAAAAAGCAAAAGCAATAATAATGGCAGGTCAGGTTTATGTGGACAACCAAAAGGCTGACAAATGCGGAACGACCTACGACGAAAATGCAAATATAGAAGTCAGAGGAAATGTTCAGAAATATGTCAGCCGAGGCGGTTTGAAGCTTGAAAAAGCGATAAATAATTTTGATTTTGACTTAAAGGATAAAATCACAATGGATATCGGAGCATCAACAGGCGGATTTACCGATTGTATGCTTCAAAACGGTGCCAAAAAGGTCTATTCCATTGATGTAGGTTACGGACAGCTTGCATGGAAACTCAGAACAGATGAGCGAGTTGTAAACCTTGAGCGCACCAATATGCGTAAAGTCACAAGAGAACAAGTTCCTGATGAAATAGACTTTTTCTCAGTTGACGTTTCATTCATTTCATTAAAACTCATTCTGCCTGTTGCACGAGAGCTTATGGCAAAAGACGCACAGGCTGTGTGTCTGATCAAACCACAGTTTGAGGCAGGCAGAGAAAAGGTAGGCAAAAAGGGCGTAGTCCGTGACCCACAGGTACATATTGAGGTAGTTGAAAATATATACAACTTCTGCCTTGAAAACGGATTTGACGTATTGAACCTTGACTTTTCACCGATAAAAGGACCCGAGGGTAACATAGAATACCTCATTCATCTCAGAAAAAGTGATGAACCAAAGTCCTACACAGAAATAACACCGCAACAGCTTGTAGAAAGCTCACACAGCGCACTTGATAAATAGGTGATCATATGAAAACAGCCGTAGTTGTAAATCTATCAAAAACAGAAGCAATTTCCTGTGCAGAAGAAGTATCCCTTCTTCTGCTTTCAAACAATGCAGAAGTTTATATGCTTGAAGAATGTATGCTCCATTACAAGGGCATAAAAATCACATATGCAAAGACAATCGAAGAACTCTTTGAAATATGTGATATTGCAATTACGGTAGGCGGTGACGGAACAATAATCCACGCGGCAAAGTATGCGGCAAAATTCAATAAACCGCTTATTGGTGTAAACGTCGGCAGACTTGGCTTTGCGGCTGATGTCGAAATTGATGAAACCGAAAAGCTTCTCAAAATATTGAGCGGAGATTACAGCATCGAGAAAAGAATTCTTCTTGATGTTGAAGTCTTAAAAAACGGAGAATCAAAGCATTATCTTGCGGTAAATGATGCAGTTATCGCAAGGGGACAGCTTTCAAAAATCATTGACCTTCACATATCGCTTGACGGTGAAAAAATCGCAAAATACCGTGCAGACGGTTTACTTTTTGCAACACCTACAGGCTCAACAGCATATTCATTGTCAGCCGGAGGTCCGATAATCGCACCGCAAATGGAGTGTATATTGATGACGCCCGTATGTCCTCATTCGCTCTATTCACGCTCGGTGTTGTTCGACGGCAATTCCGAATTATCTGTTTCGGTAAAAATCCCGACAGAATGTTGTTGTGTGCTCACAATTGACGGTGAAAAAAATGTTGATATACTTGCAGAAGATAAAGTTATAATCAGAAAGTCAGAACTTAAACTGAACCTTGCATCAATACACAAGCGTAATTTTTACGCAAAGCTGAACGAAAAGCTGAAAGAGAGGGAAATTTGATGAAATCAGTCCGCCACGCAAAAATTCTCGAAATAATCGGAGAACATCCGATTGAAACACAGGACGAACTGCTCACACGTCTGAGAGCAGAAGGTTACAAGGCGACACAGGCAACAATTTCCCGTGATATAAAGGATCTGCGCCTTGTAAAAACTCTTTCGGGTGACGGAAAATACCGTTACGTTTCAGCCGCAAAAAATTCAACAGATATGCGATCAAACTTTTCCGGATTGTTCAGCACATCTGTAAATTCGGTAGATGCAGCGCAAAATATTGTAGTAATAAAAACTCTCAGCGGAATGGCACAGGCAGTCTGTGCCGCACTTGACTCAACAGATAACAAGGCAGTTGTAGGTACGATTGCAGGCGATGATACGATATTCATAGCTTGCAGAAGTGCAGAACTTGCCTTAAATCTTTCAGATGAACTCAAAAAGCTGATTTGAACAGGGTGATTGACACAGATGTTACAAACTTTGTATATAGAAAACATAGCCGTAATCGAGAAAACTTCAATAGATTTCAACACCGGACTTAATGTTCTCACAGGTGAAACGGGCGCAGGTAAAAGTATAATAATTGACGCAATCAATGCAATAATGGGACAGCGCACTTCAAAGGAGATAATCCGAACAGGTGAGCAGTCTGCTTTTGTCAGCGCACAGTTTGAAAATATCAACAGTGCAGTTGTAAAAAAACTTGAAGAACTCGGATTTTCAGATGATGAAGGCACATTGATTTTGCAGAGAACGCTCAGCGCAAGCGGAAAAAGCACCTGCAAGATCAACGGCAGACCCGCAACTGCGTCAATGCTCAGAGAGTTGTCTGCGAATCTCATCAATATTCACGGACAGCACGAAAGCTACGAGCTTTTCTCACCTGAAACTCACATTGACTATATTGACAGCTACGGCAGTTGTCATAAGCTTCTTTCGGAATATAAGGACAGGTATAAAGAATATAAAATTCTAAAAAAGAAATTAAATGAAGCGAATTCCGATGAAAGTGAACGACTCAGAGAGATTGATCTTCTTTCTTTTCAATCACAGGAGTTATTCGATGCAGATGTGCAGATCGGTGAGGAAGAAAAACTCGAGGCTGAAAGAACATCGCTTATGAGTTTTGAGAAAATCTTTTCACTTCTGAATGATGCAAAAGTCAGCCTTTCCGGTGACGGAAACACAGACGGCGGCACTGAAGCGGTAGACACAGCGGCATCAGCTCTTCAAAAAGCCTCATCTTACAATCCCGAATACGAAGAAATAGCAAACACTCTGACCGATATTTACTACAATCTTCGAGATTGTGCAGAAAATATTACAGATGCGATAGATAACCTTGAAAGCGATCCGCAGAGGCTTGAGGAGGTTGAAGAAAGGCTTGATTTAATTTCAAGACTTTCAAGAAAATATAATTGTCACAGTGATGAACTTCCTGCACTTGCCGAGTCAATGCAGGCAAGGCTTGAAGAACTCATAAATTACGATAAAAACCGTGATGAACTCATTGAGTCTGTTGCAAAGGCTGAAAGCGAAACAAGAGCCGTAGCAGAAAAACTCAGTGCTCTCAGAAAAAAGACTGCACAGGAGTTTGCCAAAAAGGTAAAAGCAGAAATGAGCTTCTTAAATATGCCCAACGTTGAGCTTGTACCTCAGTTTGAGGAAACTGACTTCACACTAAAAGGCATAGACAAAGTTGAACTTTTAATTTCAGCGAACCCCGGTGAAACTCCCAGACCTGTTGCAAAAATAGCATCAGGCGGTGAGCTTTCAAGAATGATGCTTGCGATAAAAACAGTTCTTGCAGGCACAGACACAGTAGACACACTCATCTTTGACGAAGTAGACACAGGAATTTCAGGCTCGGCAGCCGAAAAAGTAGGTTTAAAGCTAAAAGAAGTTTCAAAAAGCGGACAGGTTCTCTGCGTAACACATCAGGCGCAGATAGGCGCACTTGCAGATTATCACTACCTTATCCGCAAGCAGATCGAGCAGGGCAGAACCTTTACAGATGTAACCATTCTTGATCACGACGGACGAAGAAACGAACTTGCCAGAATAATCGGCGGAGTAAACATCACAGAAGCGGCACTCTCACACGCAGAGTCTATGCTTGCTGAATATAACAATTAACACAGGGCACGGGTTCACCGTGTCCGAAAACATTTTACAAAACGAGGGGAAACGGCATAATGAAATTATGGACGGTAGCATCGCTTGATAAAGCAGAAGCTTCACAAATTCAAAAAAAATACGAGTTGCCGGCAATAATTGCAATGCTGCTCCAGATAAGAAATATCAAAACAAAAGAAGAAATTGAAGATTTTCTTTTTAACGACTCAGAAATTGCATCACCTTTTGAAATTAAGGATATGGACAAGGCGGTCAACCGCATAAGAAAGGCAATTGACGATTATGAACTCATCTGCGTTTACGGCGACTATGATGCAGACGGTGTCACATCAACAGCGCTTCTCTATTCGTATCTTGAAACTGTTGAAGCAAATGTAATGTATTATATTCCGTCAAGGGAAACCGAAGGTTACGGAATGAACAAGAGTGCCGTTGATTTTCTCAAAGAAAAGGGCGTAAGATTAATTGTAACCGTTGATAACGGAATTGCGGCTCTTGAGGAGATAGCATACGCAAACACACTGGGAATTGACACGGTAGTGACCGACCACCATATGCCCACAGGCGAACTTCCGAAAGCTGTTGCAGTGGTTGATCTGCACAGAGAGGATTGTAACAGCCGTTTCAAGAATCTGTCAGGTGTTGGAGTAGCTTTCAAGCTTATAATGGCTCTTGAGGGTGAGGACTGCGATGTAAATAACCTTCTTGATAATTATGCAGATTTATTGAGCATAGGCACAATAGGCGATATTGTCGAGCTGAGAGGTGAAAACCGAGTTTTTGTAAAGCGTGGACTTCAAAGCATAATGAACAGTGACAGAATCGGAATTGATGCACTTGTGCAGAGTTCAGGACTTGGCGGAAAAAATATTACCGCAGGAAATGTATCATTTACGCTTGTTCCCCGTATAAATGCAGTAGGACGACTCGGCTTGTCAGGAAAATCAGTAGAGTTGCTTCTTACAGAGGACTGCGAACAGGCAGAAGAAATTTCATCAGAACTCTGTGAGGATAATTCTGAAAGACAACAGATTGAAAAAGAAATTCTTGATAAAATAGATGAACGAATCAAACAGGAGCCGTCTGTCGTGCTTGATAAAGTAATAGTGATTGACGGTGAAAATTGGCATCAGGGAGTAATCGGAATCGTAGCGTCAAGAATAAAAGACACATACGGCAAACCTGCAATAGTGATTTCAAGAATGGGAGATAGCGCAAAGGCATCGGGCAGAAGTGTTGAAGGATTCCCGTTGTGTGATGCAGTATTTGCCTGTGCAGATTTGCTTACACACTACGGCGGTCACCCAATGGCGGTAGGTTTGTCACTCGACAGTAAAAACATTTCATTATTCCGAAAAAGAATTAATGAGTTTGCAAATTCTTTTGACAATATGCCGTTTGACAAGCTTAATATTGAATGTAAGCTTAATCCTGCATTCATAAATTTAGAACTTGCAGAATCATTGTCATATTTGCAGCCGTTTGGCGCAGGAAATCCTACCCCGATATTCGGGCTGTGTAATATGACACTTACAAATATAATTCCTTTATCGAATAATAAACATCTCAAACTGATATTGTCAAGAGGAAATGCAACAATATCAGCGATGAAATTCTTCACATCAACAGACGAATTCCCGTATATGCGAGGAGATGTCCTCGATTTAGCCGTAACGCTTGATACAAACGAGTACAACGGAACAACAAGCGTATCTGTAATTATCAAAGCCATAAAGGCAAATTCCGATGATACAGAAGAAATTCTCAAAAGTCAGAGAGTATTTGAAGATTTTTGTGTGGGGAATACGCTTAGCAGAGAACAGCTTATGTCGATAACCCCCGAAAGAAACGACTTTGCGTTGCTGTACAGATTCTTAAAAGCAAGCGGAGATTACAGTTTTTCTGCCGAAACTCTTGTACATAAGCTTGACAATAAGCTATCTTTTGGTAAAATTAAAGTTATACTTGAAGCAATGCGTGAGCTCGGACTTATAGAAATCTGTGAGGGTTTAAAGGACAATCACATAAAATTGCTTGAAGTATCAGGAAAAGTACAGCTTGAAACAGCAGGCATAATAAAACGACTGAAAGAGGTGTCACAGTGAGCAAATTTTCAAATGTAGCACATTATCAGGACTATTCTGAACTTGAAAAAATACTTGCGACGTCAAACAACACCTATGATATTGAGAAAATAAAGCGTGCATATCAGTTTGCCGAAAAATCTCACGGTGATCAGCGAAGAGTATCGGGAATACCATACATTCTTCATCCGACATCTGTTGCGTGCATAGTGGCAGAACTCGGAATGGATACCGATTCTATATGCGGAGCACTTCTCCACGATGTAGTTGAGGATACCCCTGTATTGCTTAATGATATTGTAAAGATGTTCGGCTCAGATGTTGCAAAGCTTATCGACGGCGTCACAAAAATCTCAAAGATACCTTATTCAACAAAAGAGCAGCAGCAGGCTGAAAATATCCGAAAAATGCTCATAGCAATGGCAGATGATATCCGTGTAATCATCATCAAACTTGCCGACAGACTGCACAATATGCGTACAATGGGCTGTATGCCTGAGCAGAAGAGAAGAGATAAATCAGTTGAAAATATGCAGGTCTTTGCGCCTATCGCTCACCGTCTTGGTATCAAAACCATAAAAGATGAGCTTGAGGATCGCTCACTTCAGTATCTTGACCCGATCGGCTACAAAGAAATTGAAGATGCGCTTCTTATGAATGAAGAGGGCAGAGATAAGTTTATCAAGTCAATAAAGGCACAGATTTTAGAAAAAACCGAGCAGACGATCAAGAACGTGTTTATCAGCGGACGAGTAAAGAGCATCAACAGCATTTACCGCAAAACATTTATGCAGGGCAAAACGATCGATCAGATATTCGACGTTTTTGCTGTGCGTGTAATTGTAGACACAGTGCCCGATTGCTACAATGTTCTCGGTGTAGTCCACGATATCTTCAAACCGATTCCAAATCGCTTTAAAGATTATATTTCTATGCCAAAGCCAAATATGTATCAGTCACTTCACACTACTGTGCTTGACGGCAAAGCAATTCCTTTTGAAGTTCAGATAAGAACTTGGGAAATGCACTACACTGCTGAATACGGTATCGCCGCACACTGGAAATACAAGCTTGGAATGGGCTCAGACAATAAAAGGGGCGGCAAGCTTGAAGAGAATATTCAGCGTGTCAAGAATATGATCCTTGAACAGCTTGAAGCCGAGGACGCAACAGATATTGCAAAGAATATCAAAAATGATTTTGAAGAAAACGACATATATGTATTCACCCCAAAGGGTGATATAATCAATCTTCCAAAGGGTTCAACTCCGATTGATATGGCTTATGTTATCCATACTCAGGTAGGTCACAGAATGGTGGGAGCAAAGGTCAACGGAAAAATAGTTCCTATTGATTATCAGCTTCAGACGAGTGATTTCTGTGAAATCATCACGCAAAAGGAAGAGCACCCCAACAAATCATGGATTGACATCTGTAAAACTGCTTCAGCAAAGTCAAAGATTCGTTCGTGGTACAAGAACGAAAAGCGTGACGAAAACATAGCTGAAGGCAGACAGATGCTTGAAAGAGAATTCAAGCGCAACGGAATCAATCTTACAGAAGATGAGTATCCCGAGTTTTTCAAAAAACTCCTTATCAAAAAGCAGTATAATACCCTTGACGATTTTTATGCGGCTATCGGTTACGGAGGAATCCAACTCTGGAAGATAATGCCAAGACTCAAGGAGGAATATCAGAAAGCATTTGCATCTGATATTGAAGAAATAACAGTACCACAGGCACCTGTGAAGCGTCATAAGACAAACTCAGGTGTAGTTATAGAGGGAACTGACGATGTGCTTGTGAAGTTTTCAAACTGCTGTAATCCTCTGCCGGGCGATGATATTATCGGTTATATAACAAGAGGTTACGGTGTTTCAATTCATAAGCGCAACTGTACAAATGTTCCGAAAGATCTTTCGACAAGTGAAGAACCTGAGCGCTGGGTAAGCTGTTATTGGGAGGACGAAGTCGGAGAAGCCTTCCGCAGTACCTTGCAGATCACTGCAAACGACCGTACAGGTTTGCTTGCAGATGTTACCATTATTCTTTCTAATCTGCACATCTTCATTCACTCACTCAATTCGAGAGAACTTAAAAACGGAAAAGCTGTTGTAATAGCAACAATTGACGTAATGGGAAGAAACCACCTCAGGGGTGTAATCTCAAAATTGTCAGATATAAACGGAATAGAAGAAATCAAGAGGTTATAAAATGAAGGCAATTTTACAGAGGGTGTCAGAAGCCCGTGTGGATGTTGACAACAAAACAGTAGGTCAGATAGACAAAGGATTTCTTATCCTGCTCGGAGTGGAAAACGGCGATGAGCAGAGAGATGCTGAGGTTCTTGCAAATAAAATTTCAGGATTGAGGATTTTCACAGATGAAAATGACAAGATGAACCTTGCGCTTGCAGATGTAGACGGTTCCGCACTTGTTATTTCAAATTTTACACTCTGTGCAGACTGTTCACACGGCAGAAGACCTAATTTCATTGCAGCGGCAAAGCCTGATACAGCAGAACCGTTGTACGAATATTTCTGCAGCAAGATGCTTGAAAACGGTGTAAAAAGTGTTGAAAAAGGCATATTCGGAGCAGATATGAAGGTATCCCTCGTGAATGACGGCCCCGTTACAATTGAAATCAACTCAAAGGATTTGAAAAAATGACAGATATAAAAATATATAACGTAACCGCCCTTGCGACAAACTGTTGCTATCTCAGAGATGAAAAGACGGGCAAGTCGGCAGTCGTTGACCCCGGTGATAAGTCAGATGAACTTATTAAGCAGATAGAAAAAGACGGCGGAAAGCTTGAATATGTATTTCTTACACACGGTCACTATGACCATATCAGCTATGCAAAACAGCTTGCTGACAAATTCGGTGCAAGAATAGTTACAGGCGAGAAGAATGCTGAATTTCTTTCAACCCCTGAATTGAATCTCAGTATTTATCACGGCAAAGCCCTGCCTGCATTTACAGCAGATATACTCTTGGTTGACGGCACTTCAATTTTTCTCGGAGAAACCGAGATAAAATACCTTTCAACTCCGGGGCATACAAGCGGATGCGGCGTATATATTTTTGATAACACGATCATCTGCGGTGACACGCTCTTTTGTGAGTCATACGGTCGAACAGACCTTCCCACAGGAAGTGATGAAGAGATGATAAAGTCTATGAAAAAACTCAAGTCGATCGACGGTGACTATAGGGTTATCCCCGGTCACGGTGAACTTACAACACTTGAGCACGAAAAACGATACAACCCTCTTATGAGAAGGCTTTGATATGAATTTATATGTAAAAAATCACACATTCTGGTTTGAACTTGAAAATCTGACAAGATTGTTCTTTCCAAATGAAAAAATAACAGTTTATAAGGAGTTTGAAACCACGCAAACTCCTTTCATATATACGGAAGTTTCCGAAAAAGTCTGCATCAGCGCAGAAATAAACGGCTTTAAAAAATCCCTCACAGCGGATAAAGCCGAGGATAACGAGCTTGTAGCCGCACAGCTTCTTTATAAAATTCTCTGTGAATACACAGGCATAACACAGCCTTGGGGTGTGCTCACAGGCGTAAGACCCGTAAAGCTTCTTCGCAGAATAAGCGAAGAGGAGGGACAGAAAAATGCCGAAAAGAAGTTTATTGATGAATTTTTTGTAAGTCAGGAAAAGCTTGAGCTTGCAAAGGCTACAGAGCATAACGAGAAAAAAATTCTTGATCTGTCGCAGGATAATTCATTTAGTCTTTACGTCGGAATACCGTTTTGTCCGTCAAGATGCAGTTATTGTTCATTCGTAATGGCGTCAATCGAAAGAGCCAAAAAGCTTATGCAACCGTATACAGAGCTTCTCTGCGAAGAAATCAAAGCAACAGCACAGATAGCAAGCGACCTTGGATTAAGGCTTGAAACCGTATATTTCGGAGGCGGAACACCAACTACCCTTAACGCACAACAGCTTGATAAGGTGCTGTCAACCGTGAATAACAGTTTTGATATGTCAACTTGCAGAGAGTTTACAGTTGAAGCAGGCAGACCGGATACAATTGATACCGAACGCTTATTTGCTTTAAAAGAAAATAAAGTTGACAGAATAAGCATAAATCCGCAGACCGTAAATGACGATGTGCTGAGAGAAATAGGCAGAAAACATACAGCCGAACAGTTCTATCAGGCATTTGAACTCGCAAGAAAATGTGGATTTGATAACATCAACACCGACTTGATTGCAGGACTTCCGACAGATACTTTTGAAAGCTTTAAAAAGTCGCTTGATTCAATAAGAAGTCTTTCTCCCGAGTGCATAACCGTACATACACTCTGTATGAAACGAGCATCAACGCTCACAAATCAGGGGGTAACGCTTAATAAGGAAGATGCCGTTCAGGCAAGAAAAATGCTTGAATACACGCAAAGTATGCTTACTTCAGACGAATACATTCCATACTATATGTATCGACAGAGCAGAATGGTCGGCAATCTTGAAAACGTAGGCTGGTCAAAGAAAGGCTATGAAAGTCTGTACAATGTCTATGTAATGGACGAAACCCATACAATACTTGCCTGCGGTTCAGGCGGTGTTACAAAACTCAAAAATAACAAGACAGATTACCTTGAAAGAATATTTAATTTCAAATATCCGTATGAATATGTAGACAGGTTTGATGAGCTGATAGAAAGAAAGTCAGCAATCATGCGATTTTATGGGCAGTAATACTGTTGATTATTATATAAAACAGTGCTATAATACACATATTATAATTATGAAAAATTCAGAAAGGCAGGTATATTATGGGAAAATTCGATGAAATATTTGATGACGTTGTTGTCAATGCCAAAGCAGCGGCTTCTGTTGTAAGCCAGAAGGCAAATAGCGTGTATGATACTTCAAAGCACAAATTCACAGCCGCAGAAGTCAGAGGCGATATCAATAAAAAGCTTCGTGACCTTGGCGCACTGACATATCGTTCGGAAGTTCACGGGCTCGATTTGACAGAGCAGATTCAGCAGACAGTAACTGAGATCACAGAGCTCAAAGAAACTCTCAACACAATAAACGAGCACATCGCATCTGTAAAAAATCAGAAGAGATGCCCAAATTGTGATGCCGTAGTGCCGAAAAAGTCAAATTTCTGCAATATCTGCGGATCAAAGCTTGATGAACAGGATTTTGATGACGAAATTGAATTTTAATAAACAAAGAGGGGCGACCCTACGAGGTCGCCCACAACTATGCTTAATAAAAGGTGATATAATTTGGCGAAAAAATACAATGCGGTTGCGGCATCCGAAAGAGATGTATCGCAAACATTTATAAAAGGTGCCGCAATTCTCACATTGAGTATGGTAATTGTCAAAGTTTTCGGACTTCTTGACAAAGTTGTACTTACGAATATTTATTCAATGTTCGGCGAAGGCTATGCCTCTATGGGAATGGGATTATACAGTAATGCCTATGAAATTTTTGTAGTTATCTTTACTGTTGCAACAGGCGGATTGCCGATTGCAATTTCAAGACTTGTTTCTCAGAATATGGCTGAAAAGAGATACAAAGACGTAAAGCTTGTCCATAAGATTTCGGTTCCGTTTTTTGTTATTGTCGGAATAGTATGTCTTTTGATAATGCTTGTCGGCAGTTTCTTTTATGTTCAGATGATCGAATCACCGTATTCGATTTATGCAATGCTCTGCCTTGCGCCTACAATTCTGTTCGGCTGTCTTGCATCAATCTACAGAGGCTATTTTGAGGGTCAGCGCAATATGACCCCTACGGCAATTTCTGAGATAATCGAAGCCGCAGTAAAGCTTGTTATCGGTACAGTTCTTGCTTATGCAGTAATGTGCTACGGAATTCAGTCCTATGAGCAGGCTGGCACATTCCTTTGGTTTACCTTTAAATCCGAAGCGGAAGCACAGAATACAATTCTTGCATTCTCAGTTGCAGGCGCAATCTGCGGAATATCCCTCGGAAGTCTGGGTTCATTCCTGTTCTTAATGCTCAAGTACAAAATCAGCGGTGACGGAATTCCAGAGGAATATTATAAAAATTCAATAGATGCACGAGCAGCAAGAGAAACATTTATAATTATTTGCAAAACAGCAGTGCCGATTGCCGCAGGTGCGCTCATAATGAGCCTCGGTTCACTAATCGACCAGATAATTATTCAGAATGTGCTCTCAAATCTTGCAATATCAAACACAGATGTGCTCTACGAACAGTACAGTCAGTTCTATTCTGACAAGGTGTTCTACGGCGAACCTTCAACCGGCACACCGAGCACGATTCATACAAGCCTGTGGGGTTGCTATTCATCAGCACTCACACTTATGCAGCTTGTAACAGCAGTAACACAGGTGTTCGGCTCAAGCGCTATGCCTAATGTTACAAGTGCGTGGACAAAGGGCAACAAGGAAGAACTCAAATCTTCAATAGAAACTGTAATCAGAATGACAATGATGTTTACACTTCCTATGGCACTTGGACTTTGTGTTCTTGCAAAACCGATAATGTCTTTTGTATATTCAGATGCGGCAATTGCAGAAATCGGCGGAAGAGTTCTCACATTAATGGGAATCACAACAATCTTCACAGCCGCAATCACACCTGTATGCAGTATGCTTCAGGGAATAGGCAAAGTAAATCTTCCGATGAAGCTTTACACAATCTGTATGCTAATTAAAATCGGAGTAACTTGGATGTTTGTAAGTATTCCTGAAATCAACATTCAGGGAGCAACAGCAGGTTCACTTATCGCATATGCGGTAATTTTGATTATCGGTATGTATCTGCTTGTAAAATATTCAAAAATCAGACCTAATTTCTTTGCAACGACCATAAAACCGCTTATCGGAGCAGTATGCAGCTCAATTACGGCATTTTTAACAAATATGTTGTTGTTATCGCTGATTCCTCAGAGACTTTCAACAATATTTGCGATAGTTACAGCAGTCATTGTTTACATTTTTGTTCTGCTGTTACTCAGAACATTTACTGCAACAGAAATAAAATTTCTGCCTAAAGGAGAAAAAATTGCAAAAGTACTTGAAAAATGGCATTTAATTGGGTAAAATAGATAATTGTGAGTGCTAAACATTTACAATTGAGATATAACGAATAAAATCGGAGATGTAAAAAATGGAATTTAAAGAGAAGCAGAAATATAATTTTAACGACCTTGTTGAAATAGTAAAGATTCTGCGTTCACCCGAGGGTTGCCCTTGGGACAGGGAACAGACTCACAAGTCCATTCGCTCCAACTTTATTGAAGAGACCTACGAGGCAATTGAAGCAATAGACACAGACGATACAGAACTTCTCAAAGAAGAACTCGGAGATGTGCTTCTTCAGGTAGCACTTCATTCAGAGATTGAAAGCGAACAGAACAGCTTTACAATTGATGATGTATGCGACGGTATCTGCAAAAAGCTTATAATCCGTCATCCTCATGTATTTTCAAATGTCAATGCAGACACTACCGAACAGGTGCTTAAAAATTGGGACGCAATCAAAATGCAGACAAAGTCCCAAAAATCGCAGACACAGGCAATGCTCAGTGTATCAAAAGCGTTGCCGTCGCTTATGAGAAGTGCAAAGCTTCAGCAGAAAGCCGCAAAGGTTGGCTTTGACTGGGAAAATGTTGACGGAGCACTTGAAAAGCTGTTCGAGGAATGTGAAGAGCTCAAACAGGCTATTGAAAACAACGATAAAGCAAATCAGAGAGAAGAACTCGGTGATGTGTTGTTTTCAGCAGTAAATGTTGCGAGATTCCTTGATATAGACAGTGAACACGCACTTTACGACGCGTGTGATAAATTTACTGACCGTTTTTCAAAGGTAGAATCTCTTGCAAATAAGAGAGGTATTGATATGAAAACGGCATCACTTACAGAACTTGATTCCCTATGGGATGAAGTTAAAATATTAAATAATGATAAATAACGGAGGATTTTGAAAATGAAGAAGACAGAACTTATCGCAGCAATCGCTGAACAGAGCGGACTTTCAAAGAAGGATGCAGAGAAGGCTCTCACAGCTACAATCGACACAATCATTAACACAGTTGCTCAGGGTGACAAGATTCAGCTCACAGGTTTCGGTACATTTGAGCAGCGCCAGAGAAATGCAAGAACAGGTTGCGACCCAAGAACAGGCAACACAATCGAAATTCCTGCTTCAAAGGTTCCTGCATTCAAGGCTGGTAAGGCTTTCAAGGATATCGTAAACAAGTAATTTAAGTTTACTTTAAAGAGCCAGGTTGATGAAAATCAATCAGGCTTTTTGTTTTGGAGGATATATGCGACTCGATAAATATTTAAAGGTGTCCAGACTGATAAAGCGCAGAACAGTTGCAAATGAAGCCTGCGACGCAGGAAAAATATCAGTTAACGGCAAAGTTGCAAGAGCATCGTATGATGTAAAACAGGGCGATGTAATCGAAATCACCCTCGGTGCACGAACAATAAAAGTCAAGGTTACGGCAGTAAAGGAAGTAGTCCGCAAGGAAGAAGCCGAAACAATGTACGAAGCTGTTCTTTGATTTTTTAATTTTAAAATTTGAACTTTGTCCGAAATCATTAATAAAGCAGTAATATTTTAACCTTGATCCCCGTATAATTAATCAGGAATTATACGGGGGTCTTTTTATGAGTGAAATACCAAAACCAAAGAAACATTCAATGATGCTTGACAACAGAGGCAAACTCGTTATGACAGGGGCAGAGGATGTAAACGGCTTCAACGAAGAAACTGTTTCTGTTCAGACAAGTTGCGGAACGCTTATAATCAAAGGTGAAAAACTTCACATAGATAAACTCAACCTTGAAACAGGCGATGTGTCCATCGACGGCAGAATAAACTCACTGCAATATCTCGGAGGAGATATGTCAAAGTCAAAGCTGTCAAGATTATTCAGATAACTCGGGTGATGTTTTGGAGCTTACATTTGCACAGCAGTCAACAGCATTTCTCTGGTCAGTTGTTCTCGGAATTGCGCTCGGTGTTGTTTACGGAATATTCAGGTTTATCAGAACAGCACTGAATTTCAAAAAAATCGCAACAGTCATATCAGACATAATATATATGATGATTGTGTTTTCAGCAATTTTTTTCTTCTCGATAGCGTATCTTATGGGATACATAAGGGTGTATGTGTTTGTAGGTGCGTTTATCGGTTTTCTTGCCTACAGATTGTCAATAGGAAGATTAATATCAAAAATTTACAGCCCGGTAATCGTTTCTCTGAGAAAATTTTCAAAAAACGTTCACCTTAAAATTAAAAAAATTACAAAAAAGCTATTGAAAAATATATACAATATATTGTATAATGGTATTAATAAAAGAAGAATATTTGGAAACAAACCGAAAAACACGGTTTCAGATAAAAGGGTTATGGATAGCGATGAAGAAAAAAAAGCTAAAAGCAGACAAAGCTCAGGCGGTTCAGAATCCCGAAGAAAACACAATAAAAGAGATAACGCCTAAGAAGCTTAGAAAAAAACGTTACATTCTGCTTTATCTTGCGGTTATCGGTTTTGCGTTCTACGCAGTGATTACAATAATAAATCAGAGTGTACAAATTGCCGACAAAAAGGCAGAACTAAAGGATTTACAGCAACAGATAAGTGTTGTTGAAATACAAACAAAGTATCTTGAGAAGGTTCAGGGCTATGAAGGCGAAGAACTTTCCGAGTACATACAAAAAATTGCTAAGGAAGATTTTGGTTACATAAGCGAAGGAGAAAGAATTTTCATCAATGTCGCAGGTGACTGATTTTAACTTTATTTATAGAAAACTGCTCGATTATGCTCGGGCACAGAACAGTTTTAAAAGATGATGCTATCTGCACGAACTGCGCGCGAGGCACTCGCTTTATAAAGGGTAGACTAATTTTAAGGGGTAATAAATTTTTATGGCTATTGAAGTCGGAATGATTCTGGAAGGCAAGGTTTCAGGAATTACAAAATTCGGTGCATTTGTTGATTTACCGGACTCAAAAACAGGAATGGTACATATCTCAGAGGTTGCACCGACATTTATCAATGAAATCAATGATTATGTAAAACTCGGACAAACAGTAAAAGTCAAAGTGCTTGCACTTAACGACGGAAAGATCAGCCTTTCAATGAAGCAGGCTTTGCCAAAGGAACAGCAACAGCAGAGAAAGTCACAGAAGCAGAGCAGAGGCAGACAGCCGTACAAGCCTGCACCGCCTGTAACATCACCTGGCGATTATGAGTGGCAGAGTTCAAGAAAAAATTCTCCGTCATCATTTGAAGATATGATGTCAAAATTCAAGCAGACAAGCGAGGATAAAATGTCAGATCTCAAGCGTGGCGGCGAAAGCCGAGGCTACAGCCGCAGAGGCAACGGCAACGGCAGAAAATAAACGCAGACCCACTGCAAAAATTTAATAACAGGGAGGCAAATTTATGAAGATTACCTACACAGCAAGAAAAGTAAACCTCAGAGATAATTTCAAGGAGCGAGTAGAAAAGAAACTGCTCAAATTCGGAAAACTGTTTTCAGAGGATGCAGCTGTAAACGTAGTTGTCACCCTCGAAAAGAACCGTCAGACCGTAGAAATAACAATCAGAGATCACGCAATGGTATATCGTGCAGAGAGCACAATGGAAGAAATGAACGATGCGCTCGACAAAGTAATGGATATGCTTATGCGTCAGATTCGCAAGAATAAAACAAGACTTGAAAAGAAAATCAAGACAGGAAGCATCGAAGATTTAGTTATAGATATTCCGGACAACGACGAGCCCGAGGATGATGAATACAGGGTTGTTCGTAAAAAGCAGGTACTTGTAAAGCCAATCACTGTTGATGAGGCTATACTTGAGATGAATATGGTAAGCCATAACTTCTTTATGTTTATCAACGCAGATACAGACGAAGTCAATGTAGTGTATAAGCGTGCAAACGGAGATTACGGTTTGCTTGAACCTACAGCCGACTAAGGCATTAACATTGTGCTAATCGAGGGTATCGGTTTTACCGATACCCTTTTAATGTGATAATAAGCGATTTATTATAAATTGAAAACAGGACGATCCCCTGACGTCCCGAGGAGGATATATGAAATTAAAATTTTCAGCACCGTGCATTTTCGGACTTGAAGGCTTGTGCGCCAATGAACTGAGATTTCTCGGAATTGAAGATGTGCAGGCAGAAAACGGCAGAGTAGTGTTCAGCGGAGATTTTTCAACACTTGCCAAAGCCAACATAAATTCAAGATATGCAGAACGAATACAAATACTTCTTGCAGAATTTGAGGCAAGAACATTTGAAGAACTTTTTGACAATGTAAAGAATATCGAATGGGAGAACTTCATCGGAATATCAGACGCATTTCCTGTAAAAGGCAGATGCCTCAATTCAAAGCTTATGAGTATTCCTGACTGTCAAAAAATAATAAAAAAAGCAGTTGTTTCAAGACTATCAGAGAGATATATGCTTTCGTGGTTTGAGGAAACGGGACCGCTTCATCAGATACAGTTTCTCATTCTCAATGACAGGGTGAGCATAATGCTTGACACTTCGGGTGCAGGACTTCACAAAAGAGGTTATCGAGCCGAAGCAAATGAAGCACCAATCAAAGAAACTCTTGCGTGTGCAATGGCAGAACTTGCAAGGGTAAGACCGAATCATTTTGTAACAGACCCGATGTGCGGAAGCGGTACAATACTTATCGAATCGGCAATGAAAGCTATGAATATTGCACCCGGTCTGAAAAGATATTTCGCCTGCGAAAAGTGGAGCTGTGTTCCTAAGAACGTATTTGAAGAAGAAAGGGAGCTTGCTAAGTCTAAGATACGCCACGACTGCACATTCAAAGCTGAGGGCTACGATATTGACGAACTAGCCCTTGAAACAGCGAAGAAGAATGCAGAGATTGCAGGTGTTGCAGACAGAATAACCTTTGCAAAGCGTGATATTAAGGAATTCAGACTTGCAGACGGTTTTCAGACAGTCATCACGAATCCGCCATATGGCGAACGCTTGCTTGATGTAAAATCAGCAGAAGAGCTTTATCGTGTGATGGGTGAAAAGTTCAGAAGAGAGCAGGGCAAAAGCTATACCATCATAACTCCTGACGATGACTTTGAAAAAGTTTTCGGAAGAAAAGCCGACAAAAGACGCAAAATGTATAACGGTACATTAAAATGTCAGGTTTATATGTATTTCAAATAATAAATTAGTCTTATACTCAATAAAACTGTTGATTTATAAATTGAAATATAGTATTATATAAAAAGATATTAAAAAAGGGAGGTATCACAGTTGGACGAGAAGAAAGATTTTCTTACATCAGAAAATGATGAAGAAACAGCCGTTAATTCCGACACAGATACAGTAAAAACAACAAATACATTTGAAGATGACCTTGCAGAAGCACTTGCTGAGATAGAAAGTCCTGACGAGCCTGAATCAACAGGTTCATTTGCCGAAGAGCTTGCAGACACAGCAGATGATGCTTATGCAGTTGATTACAGTACACCGACAACACCTGTAAAGAAAAAAAGCTTTGTACAGGTACCTATAATTATTTCGGCAATTATCCTTGTGCTTGTAGTGCTTGGTTTCCTTGTGTTCAGATGCTTTTTCAATACAAGCATCGTAGGCGTATGGACTTCTTCAGAAACTTCAACCTCTACAGCAGATGAAGCTTCGGAAGAAAGCGAAACCCCAAAAACATATCTTGTTTTTGAAGATGACGGTACTGTTTATTTAGCAATCGGTACAATGAAAATGGTAGGTACATACTCTGTTGATACAAACGATGAGGGAACAAGAGTAGTAAGTTGCAGTATTCCAAATGCACTTGAGGGCGATTATGAGTTCACCGTAAGCGGAAATGAATTTGCAGGTCGTAAGCTTACTCTTACAAACTCGACTTACGGACAGTCATGGGAGTACGAAAGCAAAAAGAGAGAAATCCCTGAGGTCAAGGTTGACGATGACTTTACACCAAGCGATAAATTAACAGGCAACTGGATTTATGACGACGGTTACTATATGTTCAGCTATGATTTCAAAAAGGACGGTACGGTAACAGTTAACCAGTCTGACATTCTCTTCGTAGACGGTGTGTATAATTATACAGATGACGTAATCACCATTAAATATTACACTGATTCTGAGAGAACAATGGAAGTTCAGTATCAGTTCAGCGATGATGTTCTTTATATGGACGGTATTCCATATACACTCGAAGGAGCAGAATCTACCGTTGATCAGGCTTATTAAAGCATAAAATAATTAAATAACACTCACGGGCAGCAACGAAATTCGTTGTTGCCTTTTGTGTTTTTTAGACTAAGTGAATAATAATCACTTCGCGCAGGTGCTTTATGAAAAAGATATTACCATTTCTATGTCTTACAATTGTATTTATGTTTATAGCCACGTCAACAGCATTTTCACAGGCTAAATACGATGTTTTAGATTTGCAGAATTGCAAAAATGTATACACAGAAACAAATTCCAATGGAGCTTATTTGTACGGATATACGATTAATTGTCTGTATTCAGCAAAAATTCTGCCGGAAGTCAATATCCGCAAGCTTGAAGTAACAGGCAAGATACGTTCAGTTGCTCAATACAAATCAAAAACCTGTGCGCTTGTTGAAGTAACCTTGGATAATTACAATGTGGTTGTAATGGATAACAACACCGGTGCCTGCAATTATTATGAATTCAAATCGCTTAAAAACTTGAAAAACTCGAGCTTTGCAGTTGATGATAACAATGTATATTTTATACGAACGAACAGCACATATTCTTATGTCCAGTGCTACAGCCTTAACGGAGAATTATTAAAAAATTACAAGCCTAATAATGAAGTGACAAAAATCTTCACGAATAATTCCAAAGTGTATTTTAGCCTTTACAGCGGTGAGATATACAGACTTAACGGTAATTCCTATGAGTATGCAACAATAATAAACAGCACTGCAACATTTTCAAATGCCGGTGCAGGTTGGATATATTGCAGTACGAAAGAACTTGTGTCACTTGACGGAAAGCAGAAAAAGACAGTCGGGAACGGCAAACTCAATTGTGTGACTTATGCTGACAATATGATAATCAGCAGTAGCGGAAAAAATATTTTTGTTGACGATGAACCTGTTTTAGGTATAGAGCGTGAAGCAGAGTTTGTGTTATCTTATAAAGATAAATACGCTGTTGTAACAAACGATTTTACTTGCACAACAAATAATATTTCATTTGAGAATAATGTAAATGGGCAATCGGATGGGCAAGAAAATACTCAGACGGTTTTGAAAGATGATAAAACTTACAAAATAAATGCAGATGGAATTTTGTACGGAGTAGAAAGCGGAACGACGATTTCCGTCCTTAAAAAAGATAACAGTATAAGCAACGTCTATGATAAAAACGGAAACATAGTTACAAGCGGAAAAGTCAAAACAGGCTACAGCGCAGATGTCAACGGCACAAATAGGCTGATTTCAGTGCGAGGTGATATCACAGGTGAAGGAAACGTAAAGTCAAATGATGTTTCGGAATTGATGTCAGCTTTGACGGAAAAGACAACTCTCAGCAAAGTTCAGACAGTTTCCGCTGATTATAATTTTGACGGCAAAGTGGATAATAAAGACTTGGTGCTTATCGCAAGAAAAGCAGAAGAATAAACTCGGACAGCGTACTGCCCGAGTTTTTATATATAAATGAAGCGATTTATGTTATAATGTGCATAAAAAAGCCCGTGAGAATTTAAAATCTCACGGGCTGAAATTATTTCAAGCTGTCAAGATGTTTTCGCAGAGCAAAAAAGGTTTCATCGCTTATAACGTGCTCCATTTTGCACGCATCTGCCGTGGCAGTTTCTTTGCTTACACCGAGCCTGAGAAATAACTCTGACAAAACAGTGTGGCGTTCAAAAGTTTTCTCGGCAATTTCACGGCCAAGCTCCGTTAAAAGGAGAGAACCGTCCTTGCCGACAGTAATATAACCGCCTTCTTTCAAAAGTCCAACGGCTCTGCTGACGCTGGGTTTTGAATATCCCATATGTTCACAAACGTCTATAGAACGAACAAAGCCGCTTTTTTTATTCAAAACATAAATGGTTTCAAGGTACATTTCACCTGATTCCTTTAATTGCATTTCAAGCACTCCCCAAAAAGTATATAAATATAATACCATATTTATAACGCAAAATCAATCTTTATATTAATACACAAAACCGTATGAGCAATAAATAAAATTATTATTAAAGTGACCGAAAATAAGTTTATTCCCAAAAACGCTTGACAAATTTTAGTAAATCCATTAAAATAATTATGGTTAGCAAAAGCTAACCGAGATTTTGATGTTAAAGTTAGCACACGCTAACGTTGCATATCATCACGGAGGATATATATGAATACATTAAGACAGACAAAAATTGGTGATACAGTAAAAGTAAAGAAACTCCACGGTGAAGGTGCTATCAAGCGCAGAATAATGGATATGGGCATCACAAAGGGAGTAGAAATAACCGTAAAAAAGGTTGCTCCGCTCGGAGATCCTATTGAAATCAGAGTAAGAGGTTATGAATTATCTCTGAGAAAAGCCGATGCCGAAATGGTTGAAGTAGAGTAAATTAAGAGGGAACACCGCAAGGTGCTTCCGTAATTTATAACTTATGGTTAGCAAAAACTAACCAAGGAGAGGATTTTAAATATGGATATAAAAATCGCACTTGCGGGAAATCCTAACAGTGGTAAAACAACATTGTTTAACTCGCTGACAGGTTCCAACCAGTTTGTAGGTAACTGGCCCGGTGTAACAGTTGAGAAGAAAGAGGGCAAACTCAAAGGTCACGATGATGTAATTATAACAGACCTTCCGGGTATTTACTCGCTTTCGCCTTACACTCTTGAAGAGGTAGTTGCACGAAATTATCTTTTAGATGAAAAGCCTGATGCTATTCTCAACATAGTTGACGGAACAAACATCGAGCGAAATCTTTACCTCACAACACAGCTTACAGAAATCGGAATTCCTGTAGTAGTGGCAATCAATATGATGGATATCGTTGAAAAAGACGGTGACGAAATCAATATTGAAAGACTGTCGTTTGAACTCGGCTGTAAAGTAGTTGAAATATCAGCTTTAAAGAACACAGGTATCACAGAAGCCGCTGAAGCCGCAATTGAAGCAGCTAAAAACGGCAGAACAGTGCCAATGCACAGATTTAGCGGTTCTGTAGAACACGCACTTGCCCACATCGAAGAAGCAACTGTTCACGATTTACCTCAGATAAAACAGCGTTGGTATGCGGTCAAGATATTCGAGCGTGATGAACACGTTCTTAAAAAATTAAACATCAGCAAAGAAGTTCTTGCGCATATTGAAGAGGATATCAAGCTTGCGGAAAAAGAGCTTGACGACGATTCTGAGAGTATTATTACAAACGAAAGATACAACTATGTAACATCAGTTCTTGAAAAATGCTACAAGAAAAAAGATAAGGATAAGCTCACTATTTCTGACAAGATCGACAGAGTTGTAACAAACAGATTTGCAGCTCTTCCGATATTTGCTTTTATTATGTTTATCGTTTATTACATATCCGTTTCTACAGTCGGAACTATCTTCACAGATTGGGCTAACGACGGAGTATTCGGTGACGGTTGGCATCTTTTCTCAATCGGCACATCGGAATACGAAGATGCAACAGCAGAGTATGCCGAAAAGTATCTCTTTACAGAAGACCTTGAGAGTGTGGTAAAAGCCGCTTCGGAAAATTCTGTTACAGGCGCAGATGAAGTTCTTGCAACAGTAGAAGATAAAGACTTTGGCGGTTTTGAAGAAGCTTACGGTTCATATGGCGAGGCTTTTGCTGAAAGCGGATATGATATTTCAGAAATCGTAGACCTTGTTTTGGAATCAGAGGATATGCCTGCACCTGAAAACTACGGAATCTGGGTTCCAGGTGTACCTGTACTCGTAGAAAGCGGACTTGACGCAATCAATTGTGCAGATTGGCTCAAGGGACTTATCCTTGACGGTATCGTAGGCGGCGTAGGTGCCGTACTTGGCTTCGTACCTCAGATGATGGTATTATTCGTATTCCTTGCATTCCTTGAGAGTTGCGGATATATGGCTCGTATAGCATTCGTAATGGATAAACTTTTCCGCAAATTCGGACTTTCAGGTAAGTCGTTCATACCAATGCTTATCGGTACAGGTTGCGGCGTTCCGGGTATTATGGCATCAAGAACGATTGAAAACGAACGTGACCGTCGAATGACAATTATGACAACAACGTTTATTCCTTGCGGAGCAAAGCTTCCGATTATAGCATTGATAGCAACAGCACTCTTTGGCGGTGCATGGTGGGTTGCACCAAGCGCATATTTTGTAGGTATAGCGGCTATAATCATCTCAGGTATAATGCTCAAGAAAACCAAGATGTTTGCAGGTGATCCGGCACCATTCGTAATGGAACTTCCTGCATATCATATGCCTACAGTAGGCAACATTCTCCGTTCAATGTGGGAGCGTTCATGGTCATTCATCAAAAAGGCAGGAACAGTAATTTTACTCGCATCAGTAATTATCTGGGCAGGTTCATCATTTGGATTTGTAGACGGTTCATTTGTATTCGATCCTGAGATGGATCTTGAAAGCAGTATTCTCGGCATCATCGGCGGAGCAATTAGTTGGATATTTACTCCACTTGGTTTTGGTAATGCAAAAGCCGCAATTGCAACAATTATGGGACTTATTGCGAAGGAAGAAATCGTCGGTGTATTCGGTGTGCTTGACTTTGAAAGTATGTCACAGCTTGCCGCATATTCGTTCCTCGTGTTTAACCTTCTCTGTGCACCTTGCTTTGCTGCAATGGGAGCAATCAAAAGAGAAATGAACTCAGGAAAATGGACAGCATTTGCAATCGGATATCAGTGTGTATTTGCTTACGCAGTATCACTTGTAATCTATCAGCTTGGAATGTTGTTCACGGGTCAGGGTAATATCATTGGTGCAATATTTGCGTTTGCAGTAGTTGCATTGATACTTTATATGTTGTTCAGACCTTACAAAGAGTCTAACAGGCTCACAGTAAAGAGCAAGTAATAAATAAAAGGAGGAGTAAAAATGCTCGAATGGATTATGGCTAATATCGGAACAATAATAGTTGCTCTGATAGTCTG
The DNA here is from genome assembly GCA_036306945.1 of Ruminococcus sp. GTDB lineage: Bacteria > Bacillota > Clostridia > Oscillospirales > Acutalibacteraceae > Ruminococcoides. The sequence goes on from JAXJYO010000006.1 coordinate 122,587, forward strand.
TGCAGTGGTAGTAGCTGTAGCAGTAAAAATGATAAAAGATAAGAAAAAGGGTAAATCCTCCTGCGGATGTGGATGTTCAAGTTGCCCAATGAGCGGCAAATGTCATTCAAAAGAAAATTAACTGTAATTTTTTCAATATATTGTATCTGCGGAGCAGTCAGAAATGGCTGTTCCGCAGAAAGAGTACCAAGTAAATTGGTTTTATTTTTTAACCAAGAGTTAGCATATGCTAACTTATTAACACAAGTCATTTGCACATAATAATACTAACTTTATTAACGACAAATACGTTAAAGATACTGTTTACAAGGGCAGACACCTCCAAAATTGTGAAAGGTATTTTACAGTCTGTTAAAATTAGTATAAGTGTAAATATAAATTCTAAGGAGTAAAAAGATGTCAGAAGATTTGTTAATCAAACATTGTTCTCCGACACTTGCAGGAATAAAAACAGGAAATCTTTTCAGTTGTGCATATACAACAATTGAGGAAACAGAAAAAGTTGTAAGAAAGTACAACAAGATTTTTATTCCGAGAGGTGTAAAAATTCAGCCATTAAAATATGATAAGGGCAGAGTGCTCATCTATGTGTACCGTCCGTCAAAGCTTGAAAAAGACTTGTCAGACGAATTTGCAACAAAACTGCTTCAACAACAGGGTTACAAAACCTTCAATCCTGAAAGTTGCATATTAAATCTGATACTCAGAATAAACAGCCAATCTGAGTTCCCACACGAAATAGGTCTTTTTTTAGGCTACCCTCCCGAGGACGTGCACGGCTTTATTCTTCATAAAGGAAACGGGTGTAAACTCACAGGATGCTGGAAAGTTTACGGCGATGAGGAAGAGGCGGAAAAGCTGTTTGCCCGATTCAAGAAATGTTCTGACATCTATTATTCCAAATGGAAAGAAGGCACATCAATCAGTCGGCTCACGGTAGCAGTCTGATTAATTCAAAACCGAAAGGCAGGTAAAAATATGAGTAAAATAGCAGTAGTATATTGGAGTGGCACAGGAAACACCGAAGCTATGGCGCAGGCTGTGGCAGAGGGTGCTCAGGAAAAGGGCGCAGAAGCGGTGATTTTCACTGCCGATGCATTTTCTCCTTCAATGGTTTCAGATTACGATGCAATAGCGTTCGGATGCCCTGCAATGGGCGCAGAGGTTCTTGAAGAAGAGGAATTTGAGCCTATGTTCACAAGCTGTGAAGCTGAACTGAAAGATAAAAAGATTGCACTCTTCGGCTCATACGGTTGGGGAGATGGCGAGTGGATGAGAAATTGGGAGGATTTATGTGACTCCTACGGTGCAGTGCGTGTCTGCGACAGCGTCATTTGCAACGATGCTCCCGATGATGATGCAACAGAAAGCTGTAAACAGCTTGGCGCATCGCTTTTATAATTTTGTCAGTACCATTTTCATAATTTTAAAAGCCACCTGATTGTCACCCCTGACTTTCAGGTGGCTTTTACTTTGGGCAGATAGGTTGGGGTTAATACAAACATCGGTTGCCCAACTGTTAAGTCGATATGTTGATGACTGTACATTGCCTGACAGTTTGGAATGTTAGAACGCAAAAAGAGGACGATTTCATCGCCCTCTTTAAATTTTACTGTATTATTTAAGCAGTTTTACCTGTATAAAGCTGATAGTACTTGCCCTTCTGCTCAATGAGCTGATCGTGAGTACCACGTTCAATGATACGGCCCTGTTCAAGAACCATAATACAGTCAGAGTTCCTTACAGTAGAAAGTCTGTGAGCAATAACAAAAGTAGTTCTGCCCTTCATAAGCTTATCCATACTGTCCTGAACCATCTTTTCGGTTCTTGTATCAATTGAACTTGTAGCTTCGTCAAGAATAAGTGCAGGAGGATCAGCAACAGCGGCTCTTGCAATAGCAAGCATCTGTCTTTGACCTTGGCTGAGATTTCCGCCGTCACCCGTAAGAATAGTATTATAACCGTCAGGAAGCTTTCTGATAAAGCTATCGGCATTAGCAAGCTTTGCAGCAGCGATAACTTCTTCATCGGTAGCGTCAAGTCTGCCGTAACGGATATTTTCCATAACAGTGTCGGTAAACAGATGTGTGTCCTGCAAAACAATGCCAAGAGAACGTCTGAGGTCAGACTTCTTGATTTTGTTTACGTTGATTCCGTCATAACGAATTTTGCCGTCCTGAATGTCATAGAAGCGGTTTATAAGGTTTGTAATAGTAGTTTTACCTGCACCTGTTGAGCCGACAAAAGCGATTTTCTGTCCCGGATTAGCATACAGATCAACATTGTGAAGAACGATTTTTTCGTCTGTATAGCCGAAGTCAACATCGTCCATAACAAGTGCGCCCTTGAGTTCGATATACTCAGTTTCGCCTGTGGATTTATGGATGTGTTTCCAAGCCCACAAACCGGTGTGTTTGTCAGTTTCAACGAGTTTGCCGTCTTTTCTTTCAGCGTTTACAAGAGTAACATAACCGTTGTCCTCTTCGCTCTTTTCATCAAGAAGAGTAAAGATACGTTCAGCACCTGCAAGAGCCATAATAATGCTGTTAATCTGTTGGCTCACCTGATTGATAGGCTGAGTGAAGCTCTTGTTGAATGACAGGAAGCTTACGATTTTACCGAGCGTAATACCTGTAATACCGAATGAGTAGAGCAAACTTCCTGCAATTGCACAAATTACATAGCTGAAGTTACCAATCTGTGCGTTGATAGGCATAAGGATATTTGCATATTTATTAGCGTTGTATGCGCTGTGGAAAAGCTTGTCGTTAAGTTCTTTGAATTCCTCAATGCTTTTCTTCTCGTGATTGAAAACCTTTACGACCTTCTGACCTTCCATCATTTCTTCAATGTAGCCGTTTTCTTTACCGAGATCGACCTGCTGAGCAATGAAGTATTTACTGCTCTTTCCGGCAAGTGCCTTTGAAACAAACAGCATAACGGCAATCATTACAAAAGTAACGAGTGTAAGCGGAATACTCAGACTTATCATACTTACCACAACAGAAACGATAGTGATAACGCTTGAGAAAATCTGCGGAAGGCTCTGGCTTATCATCTGACGGAGAGTATCCACGTCATTTGTGTATATACTCATTATGTCGCCGTGAGAGTGTGTATCAAAATACTTGATCGGCAGACTTTCCATATGAGAAAAGATTTCGCATCGCAGATCTCTCATAGTACCTTGAGTTACATATACCATTATTCTTGAATAAGTATATGTTGCGGCTGCTCCGAGAAGATAGAATCCGGCAACTCTGACGATGGCAAGAATCAAAGGAGTAAAATCTTTGCTTCCCGAGGTGAGCATAGGATTGATATAATCATCAATAAGAGTCTGAATAAACAGAGTTCCCTGAACATTTGAAAGAACGCTCACGACGATCAAAGCAAATACTACTATCATCTGAACTTTGTATTTTTTGAAAATAATACCGATAAGACGTTTAAGCACTTTCATCGGATTTTTAACCTTTGGTGCTTGTTGCATAGGCTTTTTTCCGGGCATAGGTCTGCTCATTTATATCTCTCCTTTCTCGTCAAAATCGCCGCTTCCGCCGGTCTGTGCAGTGTAAATTTCGTTGTAAATCGGATTTGATTCAATAAGCTGTTCGTGTGTTCCGACACCGCTTATCATACCGTCATCCATTACAATAATTCTGTCAGCGTGTTCAATACTTGAAATTCGCTGAGAAATAATAATTTTTGTTGTGTCAGGTATTTCATCTCTGAAAGCCTTACGGATCCTTGCATCAGTCGCAGTATCTACTGCGCTTGTAGAGTCGTCAAGAATAAGAATCTTAGGCTTTTTGAGCAATGCTCTTGCGATACAAAGTCTTTGCTTCTGACCGCCTGATACGTTAGTACCGCCCTGCTCAATGAAAGTGTTGTACTTGTCAGGAAAAGTCTGTATAAAATCATCTGCACACGCAAGCTTGCAGGCGTTGATACATTCCTCTTCGGTTGCATTTTCATTACCCCATCTGAGGTTGTCAAGAATAGTGCCGCTGAAAAGAACGTTTTTCTGCAATACCACAGAAACTTCATCACGAAGAGTTTCAAGGTCATAAGAACGAACATCTTTTCCGCCGACCTTAACACAGCCTTCATTCACATCATAAAGTCTGCCGATAAGGTTTACAAGACTTGTTTTTGAACTTCCCGTACCGCCTATGATACCGATAGTTTCACCTGATTTGATAGAAATATCAATATCTTTGAGCACAGGTTTTTCGCCTTTTGTGTTGTAGCTGAAAGATACATTTTCAAAGTCAATTGAACCGTCAGTTACATCAAAATCAGGATTTTCAGGGTTAGTAAGAGTTGATTCTTCATTAAGCACACCTGAAACACGCTTTGCACTTGCAAGGCTCATTGTCATCATTACAAATACCATTGCAACCATCATCAGGCTCATAAGAATGTTCATACAATAAGTAAGCATACTTGTAAGCTCACCTGTTGTAAGCTCAGTACCGCCGCTGTTTACGATCATAGTTGCGCCGAACCAGCAGATTGCAATGATAGAAGTATAAACTGTGAGTGTCATCAGAGGAGATACTGATACCATTGCGTTTTCAGCCTTAACAAACAGCTTGTAAAGATTGTTTGTAGCCTTGTTGAATTTCTTTACTTCGTGATCCTCTCTTACAAAAGCTTTAACAACTCTGATTGCCGATACATTTTCCTGTACACTTGCGTTGAGATCATCGTACTTATCAAACACCTGATTGAAGTATTTGTATGTTTTTGTCATGAGAATACTAAGAACAATGCTCAAAAATACAATTGCAACGATATATACGCTTGCAAGTTTTGCATTGATGATCATAGTCATTATCATTGCACAAATGAGGTTGAACGGTGCTCTGAAGCACATTCTCAACAACATCTGATAAGCATTCTGAAGGTTGGTAACGTCAGTAGTCATTCTTGTAACAAGACCGGCTGTTGAGTATCTGTCAATATTAGCAAAAGAGTAAGTCTGAATTTTTTCAAACATTGCCTGTCTTAGGTTTCTTGCAAAACCGGCAGAAGCCTTTGCACCGTAGATACCTCCCATAGCACCTGCAAAAAGTCCCACAAGAGCGCATATACCCATCAAAAGACCTGTAGTCAGAATATGATTCATATCACCCTTGTTGATACCGTCATCAATCATTGAAGATATAAGGAACGGAATAAATGTTTCCATTACAACTTCGAGTATCATAAACAACGGTGTCATTACAGACTCTTTGATAAACCCTTTAATGTGAACTGCCAGAGTTTTTATCATATTATTTCTCCTTTCATTTATATATGATATTATTAAGTGTTTTCAAGACCGTTTCTGAACTTTTTCAAAAGAAAAACAAAAGTTTCTTTTTCTTCCTCATTCAAAATACTGTCAAATTGTTTTTCATTTTCTTTAGCAGCATTTTTAAGAACATTACCCGTCTGAATACCTTTTTCGGTAAGAATTAATTTTTTAAGTCTTGCGTCACTGTCAACAGATTCCCTTAAAATATAACCTTTTTTCTCCATAAGCTTGAGAATATTGGTAACTGTTGATCTTGAAATTGCAAATGCGCTCTCGATATCTTTCTGATAAACATCGCAATTTCTGTGCTCTTCAATAAAGTGTATAATCCACCCGTGCATTACAGTCACTTTATCAAGACCGGAGTTAGTGCCCAAAAGCATCATTTTTCTCTGCATAATATGATTGATAGCTTTCAGCTCATGACCTATGGTATCAGCGGACATAACATCATGCATAAAATCACCTCCGAAATACAATGAAAATTGTTGCATATAGAATTATTTGATATAAAACAGTTCGATATAAAACAATATATTTTAATTATAACATTTGTACAACTGAAGTCAAGTGAATTTTAGCACTTTTCACATAATTTTCATATTACTCCACAAATTCAACATCTCAGCCTATTGCAAAAAATCTGATTTAATGTAAAATATAATAAAGAGATCAGAGAGGTATATTATAAAATGAAAAATATAAATAAATTGACGAATCTTGTTATTTCTGCATTGCTTTGCGTGACAATGCTATGTTCTTGTTCAATAGAGTTTGGAGAATATCCGTCACAAAGCAATGTGACTTCTGCAAAGGGAAATCTTTCGGTGCATTATCTCGATGTAGGGCAGGGCGATTCGATTTTTATAGAGTTCCCCGATTCAGAAACAATGCTTATAGATGCAGGCGAAAGTTATTATGGCGAAGGCATAATAGAATACATAACGAACTGCGGACATTCGGATATAGATTATCTTGTAGCCACACATCCTCACGCAGACCATATAGGTTCGATGGGATATATAGTACGCAATTTTGAAATTGGCTCAGTCTATATGCCAAAGGTAAGTGCAAATACAAAGACCTATGAAAATCTCCTTGAGTCGATTTCCGACAAAGGCTTGAAAGTCAAATCAACAAAAGAAGGAACGATTATAAAGCAAAGTGATGATCTCACAGTTGAAGTTGTTGCCCCGGTCACAATAGACAGCGCTGACCTCAATAATTGTTCAATCGTAATGAAAATAACATATAAAGATGTTTCATATCTTTTTACGGGAGATGCAGAAAAAGAAGAGCTAAAAGAAATCACGTCAGATATTTCAGCAGATATCCTCAAAGTAGGACACCATGGAAGCAGTACATCAACCTATGAAGAATTTCTCGAAGAAGTCGAGCCGTCAATAGCAGTGATTTCTGTAGGAGAAGATAACGAATACAATCACCCTCACAAGAGCACACTTACTTTGCTTGAAGAGTTTGATTGTGAAATTTACAGAACCGATGAAGATAATACAGTAACAGTATCGACCGACGGCACAGAAATAAACGTAATTACAAATAGTGATTCGATAGAAAGGGCAAAATAAGATGAAAAAATTTATAATAGACAGAATAGAAGAAACAAAAGCGGTGCTTGAATGTGAAAACGGAGATACAGTAAGTCTTGACCTTGCGTCACTCCCGAAAAAAATAAAAGAAGGGGATGTATTATATTTTGAAGAGGGAAGTTGTTTCCTGAATGAAGCCGAAACCGAGCAGAGAAGAAAGAAAATTGAAAATCTTATGGGTGCATTATTCGAGGAGTAATGCGGTTTTTCGCAGATAATAAAAATAATAAAAATAATTTGAAAAAAATTCAAAAAAAGTGTTGACAAGAGGTGGTGGTTATGCTATAATAACACTCGTTGAGTTGAGAAATCAACAAAAACTTAATAGAAATGCGAGTGTGCTGGAATAGGCAGACAGGCACGTTTGAGGGGCGTGTGTCTTCGACGTACGGGTTCAAGTCCCGTCACTCGCACCAAAAAGACAGCTTTTCGAAGCTGTCTTTTCTTTTTGTCAAAATTTCTTAAAATGCCCGAAATTGGCTTAAACACTAGGGTTTTGGGGTGTAACTAAGTAACTTTAAGAAAAGTTGAATTCACTTAAAATAAGATAAAGTGCAGTCAAAAATGCAGTCAATTGCAGTCAAAACTGCTGTCAAAAATCAAGTGTTCATCCCCTTTTTATAAAGAATTTAAATCTAAATTACTATCAATTAAATAAAAATCCTCCTAAATGACCTGAATCAGCTCTGACAAAGAATATTTTGGAGGTACAAATCATGACAAATACTAATATTACTTATACACAACAGGGTGACTACTTACTCCCTGATTTAAAACTACCCGAACAAAAAAATTTAGCAATCGGTGTTTTCGGTCAGCGACATAAAAATTATTTGCTTAACCACCACAAAATCAGATACTATAATTTGCTTACAAGCTGTAAGCTCGTAGAATACTTAGCCGATGTTGATGACAGAGCTAACGAAATGTTCGCTAATCTCGTAAAACAAATGGCAGAAAACGAAAACATCACCGAACAGTTAAAAGCCGAGAATCCTATGTTTTGGATTCAAAGTATGAATAACATCCGCAACAGAGCAACCGAAATCGTAAACAACGAAATAATCTATATCTAAACGCAGAACGGCAAGGAGAAACTTATAATCTCGAGACCACCGAAAATTTTGTGTAAAAGTGAATAGCGAACTTCCTTTCAAGCAATAATGGAAACAGAAAACCAAAGCTTGAAAGGAAGTTTTTTTAATGACAAAAGTACCGGCAGAATTAATG
>JAXJYO010000007.1:0-11354 GCA_036306945.1 Ruminococcus sp.
AAATTTGTAGGTGTTTTTGAGTTTACCACCCAAAGCCTGAATTGCTCGTTTTGAATTTTGAATTTCATTATCTGCGTCGGGTCCTTTGAGTGCAACAAAACTTCCGCTGAGTCTTGCATACGGAATACAATATTCAGAAAGAACGTTAAGCTGTGCGACGGCTCTTGACACTACAAAGTCAAAACTTTCACGCAAGTCTATATCTTGTCCGCCGTCCTCGGCTCTGCTATGAATAAGTTCAGCGTCTAATCCGAGCTCATCAATGACAATCTGTAAAAATTTCAGACGCTTATTCAAACTGTCAAGAAGCGTAAGCTTTATATCAGGTCTTGCAATTTTGAGAACTATACCAGGAAAACCTGCCCCTGTACCGACATCAATTATTGACGCATTTTCAGGCACATCAATATAATTAAAAAATGTAAGGCTGTCAGCAAAATGCTTTACAGCAACGCCTTCGGTGTCAGTAATAGCTGTGAGATTAATTTTTTCATTCCACTCAATGAGAAGTTCAAAATATCTCTCAAGCTGATTAAGTTGATTTTCATTTAACTTAACTTTAAAATCAGCCGTAGCCTCTTTCAAAATTGATTTTATATTCATAATTTCCTCATTTATTCTGCGCCATCCAAATTAGAAGCACGCTGATATCCGCAGGTGACACACCTGAAATTCTCGATGCCTGTCCAATATTCAATGGCTTGATTTTATTGAGTTTTTCCTGAGCTTCAAGTCTTAAACCTTTGATTTCGGTAAAGTCAAAATCTGACGGCAGACGCTTTGACTCAAGTTTTCTCATCTGTTCAACCTGCTTGAGCTGTTTTTGTATGTAGCCTTCATACTTAATTTCAATTTCAACCTGTTCAAAAATATTTCTGTCAAGCTGAGGTCTTGTTATGTCGATAGATTTTAGTGACTCATAATCAAGCTGTGGTCTTTTCATAAGATCTATCAGACGAACACCTGATGTAATTTCAGATGTTTCACGTGAAACAAGTATACGGTTTACCTCTTCGGTCGGCGAGATTACAGTAGATTTAAGACGCTTAATTTCTTCTTTTTTGAGTTTCTGTTTTTTGAGATATTTATTATATCTCTCTTCGCTGATAAGACCGATTTCATAACCAAGCGGTGTAAGTCGTTCGTCAGCGTTATCCTGACGGAGCACAAGTCTGTATTCACTTCGTGAAGTCATCATTCTGTAAGGCTCGTTAGCACCTTTTGTAACAAGATCATCAACGAGAGTTCCGATGTAAGAATTATCTCTTGTGAATATGACCTGTTCACGTCCGAGAACTTTCATAGCCGCATTTATTCCAGCTACAAGTCCCTGTGCGGCGGCTTCTTCATAGCCTGAGCTTCCGTTGAATTGTCCTGCGCCAAACAGATTCGGGAACTCTTTAAATTCGAGAGTTGCGTTCATTGCAAGCGGATCTACGCAATCATATTCAATCGCATATGCAGGACGCATAATCACACAATTTTCAAGACCTTTGATTGTACGGTAAAATTTGAGCTGCACTTCCTCCGGAAGTGAAGAGCTCATTCCCTGCATATACATTTCTTCGGTATCAAGTCCGCACGGCTCGATAAAAAGCTGATGACGTGGCTTATCCTTGAAACGCATAATCTTATCTTCAAAACTCGGACAGTATCTTGGTCCGACGCCTTCGATTTTTCCTGCATAAAGAGGAGAACGGTGTATGTTATCGAGAATAATCTGCTTTGTAGCATCATTAGTCCAACTTATGTGACAATCAACCTTGTTTTCACCGAGATTTTCTGTTTCATACGAAAACGGCTGAGGAGGTTCATCACCCTTCTGAACTTCAAGGTCAGAAAAATCTATTGAACTTCTTAAAACTCGAGCAGGCGTTCCTGTTTTGAAACGTCTTAGTGGCAAACCTAAATCTTTGAGGCTTTGACCGAGTGCCGTAGCAGGGAAAATTCCGTCAGGTCCGCTTTCGTAGGAGATTTCTCCGACAAAAATTCTTCCGCCGAGATACGTTCCCGTTGCTATGATAACTGTTTTGCATCTGAAAACTGCTAACATTCTTGTTGTGAGTTCGTAACCGTTTTCAATCTGCTTTATGTCTGTTATTTCAGCTTGTCTGAGTTCAAGATTTTCCTGAAGTTCAAGCTTGTGCTTCATTGTGTCAGAATATTTTCTTCTGTCGATCTGCGCTCTGAGAGAATGTACCGCAGGTCCTTTGCCACGGTTTAACATTCTTGATTGAAGAAAACATTCATCAGCAGTCTTTCCCATTTCACCGCCGAGAGCGTCAATTTCACGCACGAGATGTCCCTTTGCCGTTCCTCCGATTGAAGGGTTGCATGGGCAATTTCCTACTGCGTCCATATTTATCGTAAAAATTGCAGTTTTACAGCCAAGTCGGGCTGACGCAAGTCCTGCTTCAATTCCTGCGTGACCTGCACCGATTACAGCTACATCATATTCACCTGCAAAGTATGTACTCATTTACATCATACCTTTATTAAAATTTTTATCTTCTGTATTTTGAACGTGCAAACTTCCACGAATCGTTCAATTCGCAAGCAATTTTATGTGCTTCCTGTCTTGCAGAAATAATGCGTGGATGATTTTGAGGAAGATAGACTCTTTTACCTTTACCAACAGTTTGATTATATAAAATGTGATATTCAATATTATTGTTAACTACAAATTTTACGCTAACAATACCAACATCATTGATAGAATTTCTCATTTCATCGACCCATATTTTTTGAATTCTTCCTGAATCCATAATATAGGGATTTGAGGGATTGAAGGAATATATTTTTGCTACTTTCCCACCTGTAATATCAATAAGAAGTGTATAAGTTAAATTTTTATATTCACGTTCAATCTTGAATCCGAATTTTTCAAGTTTTTTATACGCTGATTTTCTGAAAATTGATGGAGCGATGATAGGAACAAGAACAAGCCATAATACAAAAATCAATGAAAATAAAATTAAAGGAATTACAACCCAATCATTGCTCATACCAAAGGTAACCATTATTGCAATTGGTATTATGAAAATAATGATTGCCACTAATATATATACTAAAAGAAAAGAAGCATTAACCTTTCTATTCATCTTACCCCTCCTCGTATAATATTTTTATCAACAAAAATTATTATTAGTTCAGCTGTGTCAATCGGTTTGGTGCTGTCCGTGATATAATTGACATAGTCAATCAGGCAAACAGTTCTGTTCCTCCTTGTTGAACCACACGGTTGCTTCATTGTTTAGTCTGTTCCCCTGATGCGGAAGTTAACTTCAAACCTACTGGCTGTTTGTCGGAGCAGCGGTTTGCCTTTCAGCAGTGAGGCTCACATCAAATCGCCTCCGACCGGATTCTGATATGTGAGGGTGTTGATGCTCCGCAATCACGGGCATTGCCAAGCCGATTGACTTCAAATCCATTACGAAAGAAGGTGATTCTATGAACCCGCTTTACGTTGGCATTGATGTCAGCAGCAAAACTAATGTTGTTTATTTAATGAAGTCTGACGGCTCAAAAATCAGCAACTTTTCCGTTGCCAATTCTCTTGACGGCTCTAAAAAACTCGTCAAAATCATCTTATCAGCATTAGAAAACCATTCTCTTGACAAGGTCATCATCGGTCTTGAAGCTACCTCAATTTACGGAGATAATCTTGTATATTTTCTTCGTGAGGATTGTTCTCTTTCAAAACATCTCACCAAAATACACGTTTTAAATCCTAAACAGGTAAAAAAATTCAAAGACGCTTACAATGACCTGTCAAAGAATGACTTTGTTGACTCATTTGTCATAGCTGATTGTCTGCGTTTCGGAAGAATCAACAAAGAGGTATATCTCAGTGATTACCGTTATGCGGCTCTGAAAACATTAACAAGAGCCAGATTTTACGCTGTTCAAAACCTTGTTAAGGAAAAACAACGCTTAATCAATATTATTTTCAAGAAGTATTCTTCTTTAACGCAGAACAAGGTATTTTCCGATACATTCGGCACAACTGCTCTTGCTGTTTACACCGAGTTTGATTCGGTTGATACACTTGTCAATATGGACTTACATGAGCTTACTGAGTTTATTCAAAAGAAAGGCAAAAACCGTTTCTCTGACCCTGACTCAGTTGCCAAAGCCATTCAGAAAGCCGCCCGAAGCTCTTATCGCTTACCGAAAACGGTTAACGATTCTGTAAATCAGGTGCTTTCTATATCTATTAACTCCATCAAATCAATCAAGGCTCAAATTAAAGCCTTGGAAAAAGCTATTGCTGAACAGATGGATTTAATACCTAATACTTTGACCTCTATTAACGGTATCGGTCCGGTTTATTCGGCAGGTATTATTGCTGAAATCGGCAATATTAACCGTTTTGACAATCAAGCTGCCTTAGCGAAATATGCCGGTCTTGTTTGGAAACAACACCAGTCAGGTGGTTTTGAGTCTGAAAATACTCACCTTATTCATTCCGGCAATCGCATTCTGAAGTATTACTTGTGTGAAGCTGCATTTTCTCTTGTGAGATGTGACGCAGAGTACAATCGCTTCTATCACCTCAAATACAATGAGGTGAACAAGTTTCAACACAAACGCGCCCTCGCTTTAACTGCCCGTAAATTTGTGCGGTTAGTCTTTCGACTGCTGAAAGACAATCGTCTGTATATTCCAAAGTCGTAACGACTTTGAGCTGACTTACGCCCTGTTGAAAAAATTTTTTCAACCCGGGGCTTAGGTGGGACTTCCCTTTTTTTGCCCAAAATACACTTTTGTCCCTATTTTTTTGATTTCTCTATCTTGACATTTCACCGCTGGACTAAATTGAACACACTACTTACCCACACAGAAGTTGTGGAAAACTCTGTCGATTACTTCATCGCTTGTTTTTTCTCCTGTGAGTTCAAGAAGTTCTGAGATTGCATCTTCGAGTGACACAGTAACCGCATCAAATGTCATTCCCATTTCAAGTGCAGTTTTAGCTTCTTTCACAGAGTTAAGTGCATTGCTTACAGCAAGACGCTGTCTTTCATTGGATAGAATACCTTCACTCGGATTAAGATTAGCTGTTCCCGCAATTTCTTCAACAGCATTTTCGAGTTCTTCTCTGCCTTCTCCGCTTACCGCAGATATATATATTATTTTGTTTATTTTAGATGATATATAGCTAATATCTAACTTTTGTTCTAAGTCTGTTTTATTTATAATTGCAATTGAAGGAACATTCTGTGCTGAATCAATCAGCAATTTATCTTCCTCGTCAAGCTCTCTGCTGTTATCAAACACTGCAAGCAACAAACCGCATTGCTCAAGTCTTTTTCTTGCACGGTCAACACCGATTTTCTCAACAGTATCCTCAGTGTCACGAAGTCCTGCTGTATCGCTTAATCTCAGAATAACATCTTTGACAATAACAGTATCTTCTACGATGTCACGAGTAGTGCCGGGAATATCTGTTACGATACTTTTCTCATAGCCTGAAAGAAGATTCATCAAAGTACTTTTTCCAACATTCGGTCTGCCTGCAATAACAGTATCAATGCCCTGTTTCACAGCCTGACCGCTGTCATATGACTTTAAAAGTTTATCGAGCGTTTCAATTGCGACATTGCAGGTGTCAAAAATCATATCATCGGTAACTTCTGCAATGTCCTCTTCGGGATAGTCTGCCCAAGCCGAAAGATGTGCGGCAAGCGACAGCAAATTATCTTTAACATTATCAATTTTTTTGCGAAGTGCTCCGTCCTTAACAAATAAAGCGGCTCTTGCGGCACTTCTGCTCTTTGCGCTGATGAGGTCGATTACAGCTTCAGCCTCAGTTAAATCTATTTTTCCGTTGAGAAAGGCTCTTTTAGTAAATTCTCCTGCCTGTGCAGGCTCAGCACCTGCTGAAATTGCGGCTCTGAGAACCTGTTTAGTGAGGTAAATTCCCCCGTGGCACGAAAGCTCAACAACATCTTCACCTGTGTAACTGTGAGGAGCTCTGAACACAAGCGCAACTGCTTCGTCAATTTCTTCGCCGTTATGACAAATTTTGCCGAAAGCGGCTGTATAGCCTTTCATCTCGGTTATCTTCTTATTATTTATATTTATAAAAATTTTATCGGCAATTTCAAGCGCATTTTCGCCTGAAATTCTTATTACACCGATTCCGCCTTCACCTTGTGCGGTGCTGATGGCGGCAATAGTTTTTTCACTCATATTATTTACCTCATTATAGGAATGAACTGAGTTTTTTAGTTTTGAATTACGCTGTATCTTTTAATTAATTTTAAATCAATTCAAAAAATAAAAATCAAATAATCAAATGTTATTAAAAAATGTATCAGTGATTTATTTATCAAATAACCAACTTTATTTAGAAGAAATGCGGCAGTCATTTCTTTATCAAGTAAACGGTTGGGTCACCCAACATCTAAAATAAATTTAACCTATCTGCCCAAAATTAAAAAAAATAAAAGAGGCGGTTTATACCGCCCCTTGATTATTTGTCTATTCTTCCGTAAAGACCTGTTGCGCCACCTTCGTTAAGTGGCTTTCTGTCCGGATTAACAGGAGCAGGATTTGAATTGCGGTTTGCGTTATAAGGACGCTTGCCGCCTCTACCTTTGTTGTAACCGCCTCTGCGGACATTTTTTACCTTAGGATCGGGACCGATAACTACATGACGGTTAGCGTTTTCTCCCTCACTCCAACTGATAGCTCCGTTTACCTTCTGAACCGCTGTATGAATAATTCTTCTTTCATACGGATTCATCGGCTCAAGATTTGTCTTTCTGCCTGTCTTAACAGCTTTGAAAGCAAGCTTTCTTCCGAGAATTTCAAGAGTCTTTTCTCTCTTTTCTCTGTAGTTGCCAGTGTTGATTGTAACCTTGAGGTATCCCTCGTCAGCGTGGTTAGCCACAAGACTCGTGAGATACTGAAGTGAATCAAGAGTTTCGCCTCTTCTGCCGATAACAAATCCAACCTCATCACCTGAAAGGTCAAACTCAACTCCGCCTTCAATTTCTTTCTTCTCAATCTCTATACTTTCGAGATGCATCTTATCAAGAACATTTCTTAAAAACTGTTCAGCCTTTTCTTCAGGTGTTTCTTTGATAATCACCTTAACTTTTGCAGGCTGTCCGCCGAAAAGTCCGAACTTTTTCTTCTCGGCACGCTGGATAAGTTCAAATTCAACTTCGTCTGTTTCGTTCAGACCAAGCTGTCTTTTGGCGTCATTAAGAGCTTCAACTTCTGTATCGCCAACGCCTATTGCTTCTTTTATCACGTTTTGTCACCCTTTTTTAGCTTTGGGTAGATAGGTTTAAATCAGTATACACTATATATGTAACTGCTTAATTTCACACATTAAAGTTAATATATTGAAAATCGGTTGTTTTACCGTTTTCAATATATTAATCTACCCAACTGTTAACTTCATAAATTATATGCAACGCAATGTTGCTTATTTTTTCTTTTTCTTGCTTACGTTTTTACTCACAGGTTCGCTCTTCGGAGCATAAACGTATTTAACTTTTGACTCGTTTTCAAACAAAAGTGCTGCGTGTCTTGCCTCAGATTTTGCAGTAAGCTGTTCTGCACTGAAAATTTTGCCTGTAATTACTGACTGTACCAGACTGAATACAGAAGATACGATCCAATAAAGACCTACTGCTGATGGAACTGCATATGCAAAATAAGCCGAAATAAGCGGCATTACATAGAGCATTACCTTCATACAGCCCTGCTGTTGCTGCATCTGAGATTTGTTCATTTTGGTCATTACAAACTGAGCAGCGAGATTTGTTACAAGACACAATGCAGGGAAGAGAATGTACGGTGAGAAAAGACCGTAATCCTTCGGCACTGCAAAGAGATTAACTCCGCCCCAGTTGAAGCCGTCAACGAACATTTGTATCTGTGAAATTTCCGAAGGAGTGAATATACCCTGAATTGCATCAGTATTCACGATATTCGGGAATATATTTAGCAAGCTGATTTGCTGATAAGTTGTGTTTACTGATGAAGTGTAACCCGGAATTGTATTTACATAAGCAAGTGCCTGGTTAACGTCATCACTGTTGATATGAAGTGTGTTTGTAAGCGGATATGCTACTGCATAGAATACACCGAAAATAACAATAATCGGTATAAATGAAGTCAGGCATCCGCCCATAGGCTTTACGCCTTCTTTTTCGTAGAGCTTATTGAGCTCTTCTGTATACTTTTCTCTGTTATTGCCGTATTTTTCCTGAAGCTCTTTTTGCTTCTTTGCCATTCTGGCATTTCCTGCCATTGACTTCTGTTGCTTAATGTTAAACGGAAAAATTGCAAGTTTAACTATCAATGTAAATAAAATTACAGAGAGTCCGAAATTTCTGAAAATGTAGAATATTCCCCAGAGAATGTATCCGAGAAAACTTCCGAGAAATCCGAAGATTTGCATTTTGTTACCTCACTTTTTGCCATACGCACAATTATTTTTTTCGCTTGTCCTTTTTTTCGGGAACAGGGTCGTAGCCGCCCTTAGAAAAAGGATTACAACGCAATATGCGCCATATCGTCAGTGCTGTGCCTTTTAATGCACCGAATCTTTCAATTGCCTCAATTCCGTACTGCGAACAGGTTGGTATGTATTTGCAGTGCGGTGTGGTATGCGGAGATATTGAGGTCTGGTAGAATTTAATCAGAGCCAGAAGAAGTTTTTTCATTATCTTAACCTTTTAAAACATTTGCGTTTTTTAAATGTTTTCTCATAGCCTTGTAAATATCCTGAGATTTTACATAAGGTGTTTTTCCTCTGGCTACAAAAACAAAATCGTAGCCTTGCCTGATTTCGGGATACAACTCGAAATAAGCGGCTCTGATTACACGTCTTGCTCTTGTGCGCTTCACAGCCTTGCCGACCTTTTTTCCGGTGGTTATACCAAAACGCAGGTTATCTGTTTTATTTTTCAAAACATAAGTTACCAATACAGGACTGACATAGGATTTTCCCTTTTTGTACAATCGGGAAAAATCCCTGTTATCCTTCAAAGTGATATATTCACTCATAAATTTTCTACACCACCGGGCTTTTTAGCCGCCTAAAAAAGAAAGACCACCGAATAAAGTGGCCTCTTTTCTTAATAAGACAACCTTTTTCTACCTTTAGCTCTTCTTCTTGCTAAAACTTTCTTGCCGTTAGCTGTTGACATTCTCTTTCTGAATCCGTGCTCTTTCTTTCTGTGGAGCTTCTTTGGCTGATATGTTCTCAACATAATTTGAAAACCTCCCTTCACTATATAACCTTGCAATATAGCATTATATCTTACTTTTCACCGTAAGTCAAGTGTTTTATGTTTGGGAAGATAGGTTGTTTTTATAGGAAACGTTTCGTGCCCAAAGTTAAAAGATCTGCCCAAAGTTAAAAGAGTAAAAAACAGTTGATTTTTAATTAAAATTAAGCTATAATTAAATGGAATGGTATTTTTATAATAAGGGTAATTATGCGGCAATGTAAAATTGCATCCATTTCGGTCAGAAAAACTTGATTTTTGTAAATATTTTTTTAAAATCTGACCGTATAATAAGGAAAAATAATTTTGAAGCTAAATGGTGCAGAACTCGTCTGCACGTTTATGAGAGGAAGGTATAAATTGATGGATTCATTCGACGACGCTTGGGAGGTCATTTGCTCCTACTGTAAAACAAAAATTACTGACGTCGCTTATAACACTTGGATCAGCAGAATCAAACCGCTCAGACTTGATTTTGAAAGCAACACTGCGTTTCTTATTGTTCCAAACGATTTTCACCGTCAGACACTCACACGTTGCTACATACCGCTTCTTAATGAAGCGTTTGAAGCTATTTTCGGAAACAAATTTAATATAGCTTTCAAAACTCCTGAAGAAATTGAAGATTCTGCTCCTTCTAAAGAAGTTAAGGAAGAAATTGTAAAAGATTCAAACTACGAATACACATTCGATACATTTATCGTAGGCTCTTCAAATAAGTTTGCTCATGCAGCTTGCCTTGCGGTTGCAACAAACCCTTCGTACGCCTACAATCCGCTTTTCCTTTACGGAAACTCCGGACTCGGAAAAACTCATCTGCTCTACGCTATCGGCAATGAAATCAAGAAGAACGACCCTTCAAAGGTTATTTGCTACATAAAAGGCGATGATTTTACAAACGAGCTTATTGAATCACTCAGACTTGCAAAAATGGCTGAGTTCAGACAGAAATACAGACAAACTGACGTGTTGCTTGTCGACGACGTTCAGTTTATCGGCGGTAAGGAAAGTACACAGGAAGAATTCTTCCATACTTTCAATGCGCTCTATGACGCTAAAAAGCAGATCGTTCTCACATCTGACCGCCCACCTAAGGAAATCAAAACTCTTGATGACAGACTTCGTTCACGTTTTGAACAGGACCTTATCGCTGATGTTCAGCCGCCTGATATCGAAACAAGAATTGCTATTATAAAAAGAAAAGCCGAACTTATCGATATCGACCTTTCAAATGAAGTATGCGAGTTCATCGCATCTAAAATCAAGGCTAATATTCGTCAGCTTGAGGGTACAGTTAAAAAACTCAAGGCAAAATCACTTCTTAATAACGAAAAAGTTACTATTTCTTCTGTTCAGGAAGTTATTGCCGACATTCTGAATAACGACGTTCCGCCTGAAATCACGGTTGAACGCATCATTGACGAGGTTGCAAGAACCTACGGCGTTACAGCCGATGAAATTCGTTCTCCTAAAAACAGAAGTGCAAACATCAGTAACGCACGTCATATTGCAATTTATGTGACAAGAGAACTTACTACTCTTTCAATGGTTGCAATTGGTGAAGAATTCGGCAACCGTCACTATTCTACTATTATATACACACTTCAGAAGGTTCAAAAGATGATGGAAAAAGACAGCAAAGTCAAAGAAATCATCGACGACACAATCAAAAACATAAGAGACCGTTGATTTTACCTTTGGGAAGAAACGTTTAGACTAAGTCCAACGTTTGTGGCACAACCGTTAGGTCGATATGTTGGTTACTGCCGCATTTCTTTAAAATAACGTTTTCTGTAAGAATTTTGTAGGGGATGGCATCCTTGACATCCCTCAAACGCAATTAACATATCAATTTAACGGTCGGGAAACCGTTGCATAGATTGCACCGCTTTATCTTCTCGAAATGTGACCGTCGTCACGACGGCGAGGCACTCGACCCCAACCGTTAAGTCGATATGTCGGTAACTGCCGCATTTCTTTAAAATAACGTTTTCTGTAAGAATTTTGTAGGGGATGGCATCCTTGACATCCCTCAAACGCAATTAACATATCAATTTAACGGTCGGGAAACCGTTGTATAGATTGCACCGACCTATCTCC
>JAXJYO010000008.1:0-15149 GCA_036306945.1 Ruminococcus sp.
AATCGCTACGAGCCTCGTTCTGCTATTAGCGGTATATTGAAACGCAATCTATTTGATACTAACACCTTGGCGAAGTTTATTCGCTATTTCATTGCTGTTATTTCTGTTTCAGAATTATTACAAAATTAGATTCACGTGTACGAGCCTTAATGAAGATTGACTATTTTATATGTATATAGTATAATTTCACACGGTGTCAAAATATAGGAAATCAGGAGATAGCTTTATGATTACTTACGAATTTGCTTTTTTGATAGGCGGAGCCTTGTTGCTAATATTTTTAGCAATAGGATTTATTATGAAAATCGGTACAAGAAAAATAATTGCAGGTTGTTTATTTATTGCATATCTTACGGTTGTTGCAAGTATAACTCTGTTCCCCATTCTTTATGACAATGAAGTTGAATATTGGGGCGATGTAACTTGGTATAATTTTATTCCGTTCAGAACTATAACAAATATGTTTAGTTACGGTTTTAACACAACTGCATTTATTCAACTAGCAGGTAATATTTGTATGTCAATTCCATACGGCATATTTATTATGATGTTTGTTGATAACAAAAAATGGTGGAAATTATTACTTTTTGCACTGCTGTTCACCGTATCTATAGAATTTCTGCAATTTTTAATAGGTATGATATTAGGCAATATGTATCGAACCGTGGATATTGATGATGCCATACTTAACGTTCTCGGTTGTTACATTGGCTATATAATCTATAAGTTATTGCCAAAAAGCATTAAAAACTTTTTAATTAAAAAACAAGCTTAACCAAACTGCAAAAGGCTGTCCGTTGAGGACAGCCTTTTTAACTTTATAAAATACTTACAACTGTAATACTGCTGTTGCAACAGCAAAATAGATAAGCAGTGAAAGCGAGTCGCAGACCGTTGTGATAAGCGGATTCGCCATAACCGCAGGGTCAAAACCGAGTTTGCTTGCAAGAAGCGGAAGGCTTGAGCCCACAAGCTTTGACATCATAATCGTTCCCACAAGAGTCAGCGAAACAACAAGTGCTATCAAAAAAGCATTTTCATGACCGTTCAGGTCAAATATCATCAGCTTTACAAAATTCGCCGCCGCAAGTGTGATACCGCAGAAAAAAGATACTCTCAGTTCCTTCCACAAAACTTTGAAGATGCTTTTAAATTCAATCTCTCCGAGTGACAATGCACGGATTACAGAAACCGAAGCCTGTGAACCTGCATTACCGCCCGAACCCGTAATCATCGGGATGAACGATGAAAGCACAATTACACTTGCAAGTGCGCCTTCAAACGAAGTAATTATCGCACTTGTAAATGTAGCCGAAAGCATAAGTATAAGAAGCCATGGGACACGTTTTTTGTAAATACCCCATACGCTTGTTTTCATATACGGCTTATCTGACGGCAACACAGCCGCCATTTTTTCGATATCTTCCGTTGCCTCTTCCTGAATAACGTCGATAGCGTCGTCGATCGTTACGATACCGACAAGTCGGTTTTCGTTGTCAACAACAGGGAGCGCAAGAAAGTTATAATTGGAAAACTTCTGTGCAACGACCTCCTGATCATCAAGGGTGTTAACAGCAATTACGTTTTCCTCCATAAGGTCCTCGACGGTGTCATCGTCATCTGCAAGAAGAAGATCCTTCACCGTTGTTATACCGATAAGCCTGTTGTTATCGTCCTTAACATAGCAGGTGTAGATCGTTTCCTTGTCAAGACCCGTTCGTCTGATTCGTTTGAGTGCCATTTCGGTCGTCATATCCGATAGGAGCGTGATAAACTCCGTTGTCATAATCGAACCTGCACTGTCTTCAGGATACTTCAAAAGCTCGTTGATCTGCTTTCTCATATCCTTATCTGCCTGTCTGAGAATTCTTTTTACCACGTTTGCAGGCATCTCTTCAATAAGGTCAACGGCATCGTCAACAAACAGCTCGTCTACGACTTCTTTAAGTTCGCTGTCGCTGAATCCGTGAATCAAAAATTCCTGTGTTTCGTCGTCCATTTCTACGAAAGTTTCTGCCGCAAGCTCTTTTGGCAGAATTCTGAACAAAATCGGCATTTTTTCATCCTGCAACTCTTCAAACACCGCAGCAATATCATACGGTTTCATAGTCACGAGGATATCTCTGAGTGTGTTGAACTTTTTAGTTTCAAGCAACACTCTTATGGTTTCCGTCAATGTAACGTTTACCTGTTCCATCATCTTTCCTCCTTTTCTTATGTAGTGGAGTAAAGACGTGTGCCCTCAGGCTGATATTATGCCGTACCGTTCGGCTTTTTATGCTGAACACCGTTTGAACCGTGAAAATATTTTCGCATTTCAAATGATGTTCAGTATCGGTTACGGTATGCAATAAAACGAAAACAAAATGTCCGCAGAAGCGTTCATTTTGGTTCTACTTCGCCCGGGAACTGCGCCTTTATTACCATCTGCGTCCATTAAGTTTTCACCTCTTTGTGCTTATTTTTATATTTTTGACATTACATCAAATAGAGCAATTACCTACACATTAAAAAGCGAGTGCCTCGCACGCAATTCGTGCAGACAGCATCATCTTTTAAAACTGTTTTGTGCCCGAGCATAATCGAGCAATTACCTATACAGTAAAAAGCGAGTGCCTCGCACGCAATTCGTGCAGACAGCATCATCTTTTAAAACTGTTTTATGCCCGAGCATAATTGAGCAATTACCTATACAGTAAAAATGCAGGCAATCCTGCACTATTTATTTTATCCCATTTTAACAATCTTGTCAATATTTTTAGCTTTGGGTCTTTTACCTTTGGGAAGATAGGTTTTTTCTATATAAAACGTTTCGTGCCCAACTATTAGGTCGATATATTAATGACTGCTACATTTCCTTTAAATAACGTTTTTGTGAGAATTTTGTAGGGGACGGCTGGGAAAATTGAAAATTAAAAATGTAAATTTGAAAGTTTTACAGGGGAAATACTCTGATTTTAAATTTACGTTTCGGTCGGGAAACCGTTATATAGACTACACCGACTTATATCCTCACAATGATTTTTCATTTTCCATTTTCACCAGTCTGCCACGGTATTCGCTGATGAGTATTTTTTCCATCTCCTCGGGGGATTCTTTACAGCCGTTTGCGAGCCACATTTTTATTATTGCATTTAGTCCGCTTCTGAAAAATTCAATATGATAATCTATGCACTCATTGTCAAAAAATTGCTGTGCCTGAAACTTATCATAAATCATCACTTTATGATTGTTATCATATCCGAGTTTGAAATATGTGCTGTAAAAACGCTGATTTTCTTTGATGTGCCTGAACATTTTCAATGCACCGCCTGTCATTTTGGTTTCGTATGTTTCATCACAAAACAGATCTGAAAAATCCTTTTCGAGATTTTCCCTTATCCTGTCCGCAAGGTCGTATATATCGACAAAATTCGCATAAAATGTGCTTCTGTTTATCCCTGCCGACTTGCAAATTTCCGACACCGATATTTCATTAAGCTCCTTTATCTGCAAAAATTCAACAAACGCCTTTTCTATCCTCTCAACCGATTCTCTTCGCCTCTTATTGTTCTTTGTATTCATATTTTTCTCCTATTATTCCAACACTTGTCCGAAAATTGATGATTGCTTTCATATCCTTATTCCATTATACTGAAATTACATTAAACATACAACTGTTGTGTTAATGAAAATCTAAAAAATTCGGAGGTTTTGATTTATGAAAAAAAGCAGTTTTGTTGCCCTCACACTCGGAACAGTAAGCGGTGTACTCTTTGCACTGGGTATGTGTATGGCTCTTCTTCCCGAATGGAATACGTTCACTCAGGGAATTATTATGGGATGTATCGGAATCTTTCTTGGGTTGGTCACTGTGCTTATATGGAGAAAAATGGAGCACAAAGCGCCGATTAAACTTTCGGGCAAAGCTGTGTTTACAACTGTCATTACGCTCATCGGCACACTTCTGTTCGGTGCCGGAATGTGCCTGTGTATGGTTTGGAGCCAGTTTGTCGTTGGAGTAATCATCGGACTTGTAGGAATCGTTGTTCTTCTAAGCCTTATTCCGCTTATCAAGGGTCTTAAATGAGATGAAACTCAAAGAAAAGGCTCTTTCAATTGCCAAAAGTACGCCTGTAAGCAATCGTATGATTTGCGATAAACGATATAGGATCATCACTGTTGCCACTGCAAGCTTTGCTCTTAATTTATGCTATGCACTGTATAACGGGGTTATCGGAATTTTCTCAAATTCGCCGTGGTTCATCACAATGTGTGCATACTATATCATTTTAAGCACTATGCGCTTTTCTGCTGTACTTTCCGAAAAGCGCAATAAACAAAGAAAGTCGTCTGTTTCGGAAATTTTTATTATGAGATTTTCCGGTGCTCTGCTGATGATTCTCAGCGGCATTCTTTCTATCTCAATCTATATAAGTTTTAAAGCTGAGGTCACGCCTGTATATCACGAAATTGTGATGATTACGATTGCAACCTACACCTTTTACAAAACAACCATGGCGATAATTAACGCCGTAAAGGTTCGCAAAACGAAATCACCTCTGCTAATTACTATCAAAAACATTTCGTGTGCTGATGCAGGTGCATCTATGCTTTCATTGCAACGGTCAATGTTTGCATCGTTCAGCACAAAAGATTTAGACGCAAATACAGTCAACGTTATGAATGCACTTTTAGGAGCATTTGTATGTGTTTTTGTGCTTGTTCTCGGCTTTAGAATGGCTTTTATAACTTACAAAAGGAGAAAAAATTATGGCAAAATCAAAAATAGTAAAAGCAAACGAAAAAATTGCTGACCGTGTTACTTCGGGATTTCAGAAAATCTGCGACACAGTAGTAGGAGGATACACCAAGATTGAAGATAAGTTTGTCGATAACTATCTGACAAAAGACGGTGAAACGATTGAAGAAGCAAAGGAAAGACTTAAAAAAGAACAAGAAAATTTGCTGAATAAGCATTTATAATTCATATAGTTATATTAAAAGGGACGTCGTTGACGTCCCTTTACGTTATCTTCTCAATCTATCACCCGGCCAAAAAACTCATAATATTGGCAACTACGAGCCCTCCTCCTGTGCCGACAACATAACCGAGCAAAGCCATAATGATTCCCACAGGAACAAGTGCGCTGTTGTACGTTCCCGCAAGGACAGGCGCAGTGGCAGTACCGCCGATATTTGCAAGTGAGGCTACTGCACAGGTGAAGATATCAAGCTTCAACAGCTTTGCAAGAATTATCATAACCACAACGTGGAATACAAGAATGATCAGTCCCGTCAGCAACCATACAGGTGCGTTGCCCATACTTGCAAGGTCTGCTCTTGAAGCAATCAGCGCAATCACGATGTAGAGCAGTGAATTTGAAAGCTCCTCTGTGCCCTTGATTTTGCCGAAAGGGGTCATTGCAAGAACAATTCCTAAAACGGTCACGATGAGAACTGTCCAAGTTGCTTTATCAAAGAACGGCAAATATTTGTTTACAAACTCACCCGCAACCTGTGAAAGTGCCGAAACCATAAGACCTGAGCCAATGAGTATCATAATATTCTGCCACAAAAGCGGTTTTGTATCAGCCTTAGCTTCTGCCTCAAGAGTTCTTCCTACATCATCAATAACACGGGTATCAGCCTTTGTCCAATTGTTGAATACCTTTGAAAATCCGATTGCCCACAGCAGGAACATAACATATAGCGTAGCGCAGATGGAGTCCATAACAAGAGCATACGCCATTGTTCCCTCGTCAACATCGAGTGCAGACTGAATGGCAAGCATATTTCCTCCTCCGCCCATCCAGCTTCCGCAAAGCGCACCGAGAGCTTTCCACGCATCATTTCCGAGAAAGCTATGCATAAGTGCATAGGCAATTACAAATCCAAGTCCTATGGATATTGTAGCCGAGAAAAAGCCTATAAGCATTTTAGGACCGAGCCTGATAATTTTTCGCAAATCACATCTGAGAAGCATAATGAACAGCATTGCATACAAAAGCGGATTTTTCAGCGCACTGTATGCTTCGGCTGTCGAATCGAGATCCCATAATCTGAATGTACATAAAAGCATCATTCCGAGGTAGATTAAAACCACGGGAGGTGCAAAACTAAAGATTTTCTGAGCAACCTTACCTTTGAAAAATTTTGGCAGACACACGAGAATTCCTGCCACAAAAATAAGCGTTGCAATGTATATAAATCCGTCTGTAATCATATGCACATTCCTCTGTTTTTAATATATGCATATATTATTACCACAAAACGTAAATTTATACTTCTACATACTGACCTAATCAGTCTTAAAAAAACCTTAAAACACCAATACTTTTTTGCGCTTTGTTGAATTTACCGAAAAATTTTACCAACTGCACAAAAATGATGAAATCTATTTGTGAACACTACCAATGTTTTTGCACACAAAAGATTGTAAAACTGCATAGAAAACGCTATAATAAAAAAGGTGATGCTTATGGATACACGAATCAAAGAACTGAGAGAAGATAACGACCTGACTCAACAGCAAATTGCTGACAAAATCGGAATAACACAGAGAAAATACAGCTATATCGAAACAGGAACTCAGCAACTGACCGACGAAATTCTTGTAAAACTTGCAAAAGTCTATAACGTTACCACTGATTATATTCTCAGACTTACAGATAAACCAAACTGACAAAAACGGCGGATAATCCCGCCGTTTTTTACTGTATAGGAAATTGCTCGGTTACGCTCGGGCATAGAACAATTTTAAAAGATTATGCTATCTGCACGAACTGCGTGCGAGGCACTCGCCGTTTTTATTTTTATAAGTTCAGTTGCATTTGCAAAATTTTCTGCTATAATTGATATGGACTTTTTCAGGTTTTGGAGGGTACTATGAAAAATTACACGGAATATTTCAGGGACGAGCATCTTGCTTTGCTCAGAAATCATATTCTGCTTTCGGGATTGAGCGAACACGAAATTTTTATGTTCATACAGCACTCAAAGCCGTTATATATACACCTTGCAGAAGGTAAATCAGAACGAATCTCAGGAATCCACAGCCATATGATAGGCGTTGTTTTTTCGGGCTACACATATATCTACAACATCGACTACGAGGGTAACAAAACTTTGCTCAAGTCTATCGGCAAAGACGAAACAAGCGGTACTCTGTACGCAATGTTCGATTACTATCACTCGATGATTGAGCTCACGGCAAAAGAGGACAGCGATATTCTGCTTATTCCGCCTGAATCACTGTTTATTGCGGACGAAAAACTCGCCGTTATACAGCAGAAAATTCTTGTAAATATGCTTGCATCGCAAAGACAGACTTTTCTTGAAGTGTCGGAACACATCGCCTGTCTGTCACAGCGCAACATAAGGGACAAAATACTCAACTTTCTCAAAATCAGGTGTGAACGTGAACATTCCTACAATTTTACGATCCCTTATTCAAGAGAAGAACTCGCAAACTATCTTGCGGTTGACAGAGCCTCGCTGTCACGCTCTCTCGGAGAGTTAAAAAACGAGGGCATAATCGACTTCAAAAAGAATCAGTTTACAATTTTATCTACTGCACATTTCAAGTATGAATAATTTTATTTTGGGTCAGAAAACGATGAGGTTACATAATGGGAAAAAGGACATTAAAAAGAGCGTTTCGTGACAGCCTGCCGATTCTGGCAGGTTATCTTGCGCTGGGAATAGGATTCGGAGTGCTTCTGCACAGCAAGGGCTACAGTTTTTGGTGGGCAATCCTTATGAGCTGTACTATTTATGCAGGAGCAGGACAGTACGCAGGTGTTGACCTGCTGAGCAGCGGTGCTTCGCTGATTACAACGGCAATTATGACGCTTATAATCAACGCAAGACACTTTTTCTACGGTTTTTCACTGCTTGACAGGTATAAAGGTACAGGCAAAAAGAAACCGTATATGATTTTTGCGCTTACAGATGAAACATACTCACTTGTCTGTACAGCAAAAGTTCCTGATGACATAGACGAGAAAAAATATTACTTTTTTATATCGGTTTTGGATCATCTGTATTGGATTTCAGGCTGTACCATCGGTGCATTGCTCGGAACATTCATTCCGTTTGACAGCACAGGTATTGACTTTGCAATGACGGCATTGTTCGTCGTTATCTTTGTTGAACAATGGATGAACAACAAAGAGCATCTCCCTGCAATTTTAGGCGCAGTTACAACACTTGTATGCCTGTTTGTATTCGGAAAAGAGTATTTCATTATCCCTGCAATGGTTCTTATCGCAATTGAACTTGTTATTTTCAGAAAAAAGCTTGATAAAACCGACGAAACCAATTTGAAAGCAGAGGTGAGCACCGATGAGTGAAAGTACGATTCACGACCTGCTTTTAGTGTTGGTTATGGCGGTTTTTACGGCTTTGCTGAGATTTCTGCCGTTTATCGCATTTCCTGAGGGACGAAAAAGACCTAAGGTAATTACATACCTCGGTACGGTCTTGCCGTATGCTCTGATAGGTATGCTTGTTGTGTACTGTTTTAAGAGCGTATCAATTTTTGCATATCCCTACTGTATTCCCGAACTGCTCGCTTCGATACTTGTGGCTGTGCTTCATATCTGGAGGAAAAACACCCTCATAAGCGTGTTCGGAGGCGTGCTGTTCTATATGGCACTTGTTCAGCTTGTATTTTGATCTGTTGGACAACTAAAATTTTGATCTGTTGGACAACTAAAAAGTGTTGACAAAAATCCCCATTTATGATATATTAGTCGGAGATTAAGGGAGTAGTCAGCGCAAACAGCGTGATTAAGCCAACATACTTGGACATTATCCATGGTTTAGTATTAAATGACAAGACTTATCTGTTCCACGCAACAGATAGGTCTTTTTTTGCCCTCTGTTGCAAATAATTAAATGGAGGAATTTTTATGGGACTTATTGAAATCTTTATTCTTGCCGTCGGACTTTCTATGGACGCATTTGCGGTGTCTATATGCAAAGGTCTTTCTGTAAGAAAACTCAAACCAAAACACTGCGTTATTACAGGTCTTTACTTCGGCGGCTTTCAGGCAGGTATGCCGCTTTTGGGCTATATTCTTGGAAAACAGTTTGAAAGCCTCATCACCAGCATTGACCATTGGATCGCTTTTGTACTGCTGGCACTCATCGGTGCAAATATGATAAGAGAATCCTTTGGCGAGCCTGACGAGCTTAACGACTCATTTTCATTCAAAACAATGCTTCCGCTTGCAATTGCAACGAGCATTGACGCACTGGCAGTCGGAGTTACGTTTGCATTTTTGAAAGTTGACATTTTCTCAGCCGTGCTGTTTATTGGTTTGACAACATTTGTACTTTCGGCAACAGGCGTAAAAATCGGCAATGTTTTCGGCACAAAATTCAAGTCAAAGGCTGAGCTTGCAGGCGGTTGCGTGCTGATACTTATGGGATTAAAAATACTTCTTGAACATCTGGGTGTAATCAATTTTTGATATAATTTAAGGCGGTCACAATGACCGCCTTTTTTATGTAATATATGTTACTCTTCAACGGGAAATACATCAATGTAGCCAGAGATATAACGATTAATATAGTTGACATCTTTTATATCAACATTACCATTTCCGTCAACATCGGCAGCTACAAGCTGATCTGTATCTAATGTAGTTAACTCGACTAAATATTCTTGTATTAAAGTTGCATCATTAACATTAACTATATGATTAGAATCGACATCTCCATATAATACTACTTTTGTTGTAGTTGAATTGGACCATTTATAGCAAGGGTATTTTAATGCAGAATTATCTTTCACTGAAACTCTAACCCTTATATATTTTAAAAACTCATAATTAGTTAATGTGTAATTTTGTTCAGTCGCACCGCTAATTTCCACCCATTGACTACCATTTGGAGAAAACTGCCATTGATACGATATATCTTCATCTGAGGCTATTCCATCCTCAGTATAAGCAGTTGCATATAAAGTTTGCCCTTCTGCCACCTTTCCGGAAATTGAAACTGATAAAAGATTTGCTTTTGGAAGAATAATCAATTCTTGTGATTCCCCATCCGTAAACTCAAACCATATGCTCGTCGATTCAGTTGTACTTAAACCATTTAAAAACGTCTCACTAAATGTAACTGTGTTATCATTACGAGTGAAGTCCATATCTTCATAAAGTATATTTGTACCATTCTCTTTTATAGAATACAAACTTTTTCATATAAGTCTTTCCCTTCATTATATATTTCTCCATCGCTTATCCTTAGGATGGAATTTTAATATAATAACATTATCTACAGTTGTATTTTATCACTTAATTGTTAAGTTTTCAATAGTTTTTTTAAAAAATGTTAGTTTAATTTTAATATTCTAATCAATTTAGATACATTTTATACAAAAAAGGTCAGTATAATCACATTTTGTGAATATACCGACCTTTCAATATTAGTAAATCTTATTTATCCACTACAGGAATCGGAGTTTTGTCAAACTCATCAAGCCTTTTGCCGTAGAGATAGTAGTTTGTTTCCTTTACGATTACAGGAGAGAGTACAATAATAGCGATGATATTCGGGATAGCCATAAGCGCATTGAAGATATCCGACAATGTCCACACCAAATCAAGAGCCGTAACAGGCGCAATCAGAAGAATTACAACGAAAATAATCTTGTAAGGCATAACACCTTTTTTGCCAAAAAGATATTCAACGCAACGCTCGCCGTAATATGACCAGCCGAGTATTGTCGAGAATGCAAACAAAACGATTCCGACAACCAGAATAGGCGTTCCGATAACAGGAATCTGTGAAAATGCCGCAGATGTAAGCTTGTCGCCGTCTACCATTCCGACATCAATATTGGGATTCTTGATGCAGGAACTAACAATAACAAGACCTGTCATAAGACACACAACAACAGTATCCCAAAATGTGCCTGTAGCAGAGATAAGAGCCTGACGAACAGGGTTTCTTGACTGAGCCGCTGCCGCAACGATAGGAGCAGAACCCAAGCCCGATTCATTACTGAAAAGACCTCTTGCCACACCGTAACGTGCCGCCATCATAATGCCCGTACCTAAAAGTCCTCCGCCCAAAGATTTTAAAGAAAAAGCAGATGAAACGATAGTGCAAACTGTCTGCCAAAGTACATCGGCATTGATGCACAGAATAACAATACAACCCACAACGTACATTATCGCCATAAACGGAACAAGCTTTTCGCTTACTGTAGAAATCGACTTGATTCCGCCGAAAATAACGAGAGCAACGCAGACTGCTACGATGATTCCCGAAATGAGAGATACTATTGAAATCTTCGCACCGAAGAAATTCATAACAAGAGTTCCTTCAGGATTGAATGTATTATCCATAATGCTTGAAATCGCATTTGTCTGAACACCGCAACCGATACCAAATGAAGCAAGCAATGCAAAAAGTGCAAACAGAACTGCAAGCCACTTCATACTTCTCTTCTTACCGCCGATCGTCGGGTGAATTCCACGTTCGATCGCATACATCGCACCGCCCTGCATAGTGCCGTCCTTTGTCTTTACACGATATTTCATCGCAATGAGTGATTCTGCATACTTTGTTGCAATTCCAAAAACACCCGTAAGCCAACACCAAAGCACTGCACCTGCTCCACCGAAAGCTATTGCCGTGCCGACACCGATGATATTGCCTGTTCCGATAGTTGACGCAAGTGCTGTTGTAAGCGCCTGAAACGGACTTATATCACCGTCAACCTCAGGGTCTTTTGTTACAGAAAGTTTTATTGCTGTTAATGTTTTGCGCTGAATGAATTTTGTGCGGACGGTCATATAAATGTGTGTTCCGATAAGAATTACTATCATCGGAACTCCCCACATAAAATCATCAACACATTGTGCAATCTGATTGAGTAAATCCATCTTCTCTCTCCTTAATAATTCGTATAACATCTTTCAAACCGTCTGCAACATCGTACAGTAGCGGTTGAATTTCATCATTAGGCCCGTCAAGATCGGGAACCATAACTGTTTTGCAACCTGCCGAGCTTGCGGATCTTATTCCGTTCTGCGAGTCCTCAAGAGCAATGCACTCTTCGGGCTTCAAGCCAAGTTTCTTTGAAGCATAAAGATATATATCAGGCTCAGGTTTGCCCTTTTTCACCATTGATGCACAGACTATCACATCAAAATATTTGTATAAGCCGAGTCTTTCAAGATAAATCTTTGTTCTGTCGGGTGCTGTCGCCGTTGCAAGGGCGATTTTGTATCCGTTAGTTTTCAAATACTTTAACAGTTCTTCTGCACCGTCTTTTGCTTCTATTCCGTTTTCTTCTATGTATTTATCCATAAGCTCTATTCGCTTATCGTGTACTGCGTGATAGTCGAAGTCATCTCCGAAATATCCCTTCAATCGCTTTATCGCAAACGGTCTTGCCATTGAACGTATGCTCAGTGCGTGATGCTTTTGCATAGGATATCCGTAAAAGTTTGCCGCCTCACACCAAAAACGCACATAGAGTTTTTCGGTGTCAAGAATAACACCGTCCATATCTGAAATTACACCTTTAATTTTCATAACCGTATTCCTGTATCAAGATATTACTCTTCTTGTCCATTTCTATTAGTATTAAATGTTACGTTTACAAGAATTATGCCTGCAACGATTAAAACAAGCGCAATTGCTGTTTCAATTTTAAATATATTTTCACCGAGAAGAAATCCTGAGAGCACTGTTCCGAAAATCGGCACAAGCAGGTTGAACACAGAAATCTTGCTTGCAGGGTGGTATTTGAGAAGAGTTGACCACAGCGAAAATGCAATTGCCGAAGCCGACGAGAGAATAAGCAGATAAACTACGCTTTCAACGCTGTTGAAAGAAAGTGAACCGCCTAAGATAATACCGATGATCACAAGCACAAATCCTCCGAACAGAAGCTGAAAAGACGTGATTTCCATAGGATTTTTGCCGTTGGCGATTTTCTTTGAAAGTATGTTGCCTGAAGCGGCGCAGAGTGTTGAGAACAAAACAAGCACATCTCCGACAAGACCGCTTACGCTGAACTCAAAAGAGCCTGTAACAATGATAACACCTATAAATCCGATTATACTTCCGCCGATTTTCGGAAGCGTGAGCTTATCGCTTTTAAAGAAAATTGGTGCAAGTAAAACCGTAAAGAATGAAATGCACGAAGTGATCAACGCTGTGTTTGTACCGTGAGTTTTTCCGATACCAATGTAGTAAAAAATGTACTGTGCCATAGTCTGCACAAGACCGAGCGATATGTACGGAAGAACACTTGTTTTCTGAGGAATGACAAGCTTCTTCTGTGAAAAAACAAGCACAATGTACACCATAACGGCTGAAATGATAAATCTCACACCTGCATAAAGAAGCTGTGCACCCGTGTCGCCTGTTGAGTCAATGCCCATTGCCGTGTAACCACGCTGCAACATAGGAATTGCAAGTCCCCACATAAAAGTACACAATACTGCCAGCGGATAAGCGACTTTTGTACTCTGTAATAACGATTTCTTTGTTTTTTCCATTGTTTTATTCTGCCATTTCGTCAAAATATTTATTTACGCTGTCTACGCAGTTTGCTCCGTCCGAACAGGCTGTTATAATCTGTCTGAGTGATTTCGTGCGGACATCTCCTGCCGCAAAAAATCCGTTTACTGAGGTTTTTCCGCTTTCATCAGCGATAATATATCCGCTCTTGTCGGTCTGTACAAGGTTCTTTACAGCCTCGCTTCTCGGTACTATGCCGACTGCGATAAACACACCGTCAGTCACTAATGTTCTGCCGTCTTTGAGAAGTATCGAGCTAACTTTATTTTCTCCGATAATTTCTGCAACCTCTGCATTGAAGATGATTTCCACGTTTTCTGCATTTTTAAGCCTGTCTACAAGCACATTTTCTGCTCTGAAATTATCTCGTCTGTGGACAACTACAACTTTTTTGCAGATTTTTGAGAGGTACAGTGCATCTGTCACCGCAGTGTTTCCGCCGCCGACTACAACTGCGGTCTTATTGCGATAGAAAAATCCGTCGCACACAGCACAGTATCCCACTCCGCGACCGAGAAATTCTTTTTCGCCCTTTACGCCAAGTTCTCTGTGAGTTGCCCCTGCACAATAGATAACTGACCTTGCCTTGTATTCATTCTGAGCACACTTTACGGTGAAAATGTCATCGTGTTTTTCGATAAGCTGAACCTCATCGTCTGCCATAGGCGCATTAAGTGCAGTTGCGTGCTCATAGAACTTCATCACAAGTTCCATTCCGTTGACTTTAGAAAAGCCTGTGTAGTTATCAACGTCCTCTGTCTGAGTTATCTGACTTCCCATTGACGATGCAATGTCAACGAGCAGAAAATCAAGTCCGCTTCTTGAAGCATAAACTGCCGCTGTGAGTCCTGCGGCTCCACCGCCTGCTATAAGTAAATCAAGAGTTTTTGTCATAGTAATCACCTGTGTTATTATTATGAATTTCAATCAGTAAAATTCATTGAAAAAATTTTTTCTGCGGACATGGCAAACAATTCGAGAAGAAGGCTTGAGAAAAATTACAACCCAATTTCCCGACCATTAAATTGATAAATCGGTTACGTTTCGGCAAGAGCAGAGCCCTTGCCCTACAAAGCATAAAAACAACATTGTATTTTCAGGCAACCAAAGTACGGATCAATCTGACGCCTGTCCTACTAAAACTAAAAGAGCTGACTCAAAACTGATTAGGTTTTGAGTCAGCCCTCAGTGTCTGATTAATAAGCTCAGCCTTCTTTAACCACTTCTCTGATTACCTTTGCTATATGTGGCTGTGTGAGTTCAAACTTATCAAGAAGCTCAAGAGCCGGACCGCTGTAACCAAATCTGTCGTTTACACCGATCTTTGTAACCTTCACAGGACATTCTGCGCTTGTTACCTCGCATACTGCATCACCAAGACCACCGATTACATTGTGTTCTTCGATTGTGATGATTCTGCCTGTTTCCTGAGCCGCTTTGATGATGATTTCTCTGTCAATAGGCTTGATTGTATGAATGTTGATAAGACGAGCATTGATGCCTTCTGCCTCGAGCTCTTTTACAGCCTTTAAAGCCTCGTTAACAACAAGACCTGTTGCAATTACTGTAACATCGTTACCCTCGTGCAATGTGATACCTTTGCCGAGTTCAAACTCGTA
>JAXJYO010000009.1:0-11971 GCA_036306945.1 Ruminococcus sp.
AAATACTGACCAAGCGAGGCTTAGTCAGTATTTACGATTATTACCTAAAGGTAGCACATATTTAATTTTGAATTGAACCGCCCTGTGCCGAACGGCACGCAGGGTGGTGTGAGAGGGCGATTATTTTCGCCCTACTCGATTTATAAAAATTTGTTTGAAACCTTTTCAATGTTTACAAAGTGTTATAAGTGAAAGAGGTGATGACGTGAATGATTTTTTGTGCACAGATGATTTCATCACAAAATCTGTAGAACTGTATTCTGATATGATGTACAGAGTTGCGTTGAATATTACGAGGAACAGCGAAGATGCATTTGATGTCTGTCAAGACGTGTTTGTGCGGTTAATCAGGAACAGACATAAAATCAAAGATGATGAACATCTCAAAGCGTGGCTTTTGCGTGCAACTGTCAACTGTGCCAAGAGTTTATGTACACAGGCTAATAAAAGACATTGTGTGTCTGCCGATGAGTTGAATAATCATATAATCAGCGATAGCACAGAAAACTCTGAGCTGTTTGATGCAGTAATGCGACTGCCTGAGAAATACAGCACTGTTATTCACCTGTTTTACTACGAGGATCTGACAATCGAGCAGATTGCAGATGTTCTAAAAATTACTAAATCCGCCGTGAAGTCAAGGCTTCACCGAGGCAGGGAGCGACTAAAGCAAATGCTTGAAAAGGAGAATTGATATGTCTGACAAGTTTGAATTCAATAACGCTGAATACATAGATTGCGTTGATAAAATAAAGCTCAGTGATATGCAAAAAGATATTTTGAAATCAAAAATGAAGATTGCAAACAGTGCACTTAATGAAACTGATGAGAGTGAGAAAAGGCTGAATACCTATTATAATATATGGTCAAGAGCTGTTGCCGCTGTTTTGGCGCTTACTATTGTTGGAGGAGTTATATACTTTTTGGGCAACCTCGGGCAAAAAGAAAATTCATTTATAATTACAGCAAGTGCTGCTGAGATAGAAATAGGTGAATCTGAAATTAAAATTGCTTCTGGTGAAATGGGAAGCGGATTTAATATGAACGTTTTCAGTGATGAGGGCGTAGAGCCGTATTTGAATAAAATGGGAAAGCGTGATTTGTTTACTGATTTTAAATTTACGGATTTCCATATATCAGGTAAAAATATTGAATCAGTTACTTTTGAAACAAACAAAAACTTCACTTACTTTAATCTTTACACAGATAACTGCAATAATGAGTTTACCGATATGCAGACACTTTCACATTCTCAATACTCATCCTCCGAATTTGAGGAATTTTATGACGGCTTTTTCGGATATGTGTGTGATAAATTTACATTTATAAATCGGGATAACAGAGATGATATTTCTCTTGATAATAAGCTTTTTTTGATGATAGAGTCTGATTGGAATGATGATGAGATTGCCGAATGGATGGACGTTGTTTGCGACTGTTTTGATAGACAGACAGCGTATAAAGCGGAGTTGTACAGCAAAACAGGAGGCGTTGGCGGAGGATATATTTCCGAGGAGCAAGAGAAAATCCATGAGAAAGCAGAGCAGTATATGTCGAAGATAGCAGAAAAGACAATTGACGGCGCTGAAATAGATATTACCGTTAAATTTACCGATGGCACAGAGCAGACAAAAACGTTATTGCTCGGTTATGATGACAGCGGTGATGAGTCATTTTTGACAGCAAAAACAGTATAGACGCAGCGAGGGCGGAGCAATCTGTCCTCGTTGTTATTCTTTATAGGAAATTGCTCGGTTATGCTCGGGCAGAGGGGAATTGAAAATTGAAAATGTAAAATGTAAATTTGAAAGTTATACAAGGGAAATGCTATGATTTTAAATTTATGTTTCGGTCGGGCAACCGTTGTTATAAATTGCACCGACTTATCTCCTCGAATTGCGTGTCGAGGCACTCGACCGAATTGTGTGCGAGGCACTCGCTTTTTTAGCAGATTTATGGTATTATACTTTTGTGACAAAACTTTAATTGATCTACCGAAAAACGGGACGTTATAAATTTTTTAAATTGTGAGCAGTGTCACACTGCAAACGGAGGTGCTCAGATGATAAAAGGTGCAGTATTCGATATGGACGGTTTGATGTTTGACAGCGAACGTCTTGTATATGAAAATTGGCAGAAAATAATGGACGAGGAAGGTTATGACTACAACCTCGATATTTTTAAGAAAACGATTGGTTTGCGAACCGATGAAGCGGAACAATATTATATAAGTCTGTACGGTGAAAATTTTGATTATGCGCCGTTGAAGCAAAGAAGCAGAGAGCTGTTTTTCAGCAGAATAGCAACAGAGGGCGTTCCGATAAAGAAGGGGCTTTTCGAGTTGCTTGATTTTCTGAAAGAAAACAACATAAAAATCGCTCTTGCAACGTCAACATCGACCGATTCGGCAACAAAAATGATTAAAACAGCAGGTGTGTATGATTATTTTGACGCTCTTGTGTGCGGTGATGACGTGACCAACGGCAAGCCTCATCCGGAGGTTTTTCTGAAAGCCGCTGAAAAGCTTGGCTTGAAGCCTGTGGATTGCATTGCATACGAGGATAGCATAAACGGTATAAAATCAGCACATTCGGCTGAAATGACAACCGTAATGGTGCCCGATTATCTTCAGCCGACAGATGAAATAAAGCCGATGATTGATTGTTTGTGCGATGATTTATTGCAGTCTGTTGAGTTTGTAAAGCGTATTATTTTGCTCTGATGATTTATAGTGATGAGTTTGTCAGTCTGCACAGCGTTAAAACCATTAGTAAAAAAGTCAAATAACAATAAATCGGTGTCGAAAACTTGATAAAAAACTGACAAAAACACTTTACAAACCCTCGCTAAAGTGATAAAATCTAAGGTGATACAGTAGGTATCTATTATACATACAATTGCGACGTTTTTTCCTTATGTCGCTTTGATAATTAAAGGAGGACAATTCCAATGGCAAGAAAAATGAAAACCATGGATGGTAACAGCGCTGTCGCACACGTTTCCTATGCGTTTACAGACGTTGCAGCTATCTATCCTATCACACCTTCTTCAGTAATGGCTGACCTTACAGACAAGTTCTCAGCACAGGGTGTTAAGAACGTATTCGGCAGAGAAGTTCAGGTAACAGAAATGCAGTCTGAGGGCGGTGCATCAGGTGCTGTTCACGGCTCACTCGCAGCCGGTGCTCTTACAACTACATATACAGCTTCACAGGGCTTGCTCCTTATGATCCCTAATATGTACAAAATGGCCGGTGAACTTCTTCCGGGCGTAATTCACGTTTCAGCTCGTGCACTCACAAGTCACGCACTTTCAATTTTCGGTGATCACTCAGATATCTATGCTTGTCGTCAGACAGGTTATGCAATGCTCTGTTCAAACAACCCACAGGAATGTATGGACCTTGCAGCAGTTGCTCACCTTGCAGCAATCAAGGGCAGAGTTCCTTTCCTCCACTTCTTTGACGGTTTCAGAACATCTCACGAAATCCAGAAGATTGAAGAGTGGGATTATGCAGACCTCGCTGAAATGCTCGACTGGGATGCAGTTGAGAACTTCCGCAGAAATGCTCTCAACCCTGAGCACCCTGTAACAAGAGGTACAGCTCAGAACGACGATATCTTCTTCCAGGCAAGAGAAGCTTGTAACAAATACTACGACGCAGTTCCTGAAGTTGTAGTAGAATATATGAACAAGGTCAACGCTAAAATCGGCACAGACTACAAGCCATTCAACTACTATGGTGCAGAGGACGCAGAGCACGTTATCGTAGCTATGGGTTCAGTTTGCGACTGTGCAGAAGAAGTTGTAGATTACCTCAACGCAGCAGGCGAAAAGGTTGGTCTTTTAAAGGTTCGTCTTTACAGACCTTTCGTTGCTGATTATATGCTCAGCGAGCTTCCTAAGACAGTTAAGACAATCTCTGTTCTCGACAGAACAAAAGAGCCGGGTTCAATCGGTGAGCCTCTCTATCTTGATGTTCTTGCTGCTATCAACGGTTCAGATTTCGCAGGCGTAAAGGTATTCACAGGCAGATACGGTCTTGGTTCTAAGGATACAACACCTGGTGACATCATCGCTGTTTACAGAAACGCTGAAAGCGCAACACCTAAGAAGAGATTTACAATCGGCATCGTTGATGACGTTACAAATCTCTCACTTCCTGTTGTTGAAAATCCTGATACAACTCCAAAGGGTACACATAGCTGTAAGTTCTGGGGCCTCGGCGCAGACGGTACAGTTGGTGCTAACAAGAACTCAATCAAAATCATCGGTGACAACACTGATATGTACGCTCAGGGCTACTTTGCATATGACTCAAAGAAGTCAGGCGGTCTTACAGTTTCTCACCTTCGTTTCGGTGATACACCGATCAAGTCAACATACTACATCTCAAAGGCTGACTTCGTAGCATGTCACAACCCATCATATGTTGACAAATATGAAATCGTAGAAGACCTCAAGGAAGGCGGTTCATTCCTCCTCAACTGTGCTTGGGACGTTGAAGAACTTTCAAAGAGACTCCCAGGCAAGATGAAGAAAATCCTTGCTGAAAGAAATATCAACTTCTACACAATCGACGGTATCAAGATTGGTAAGGAAATCGGTCTTGGCGGTCGTATCAACACAGTTTTACAGTCTGCTTTCTTCAAGATTGCTGATATTATTCCTGCTGAAAAGGCTAAAGACCTTATGAAGGCTGCTGCTAAGAAGTCTTACAGCAAAAAGGGTCAGGCTATCGTAGATATGAACTATGCTGCTATCGACCGTGGTATGGAAGACCTCAAGAAGGTTGAAATCCCTGCTGATTGGGCTAACTGCACAGACGATTCAACTGCTGATGTAATCGAAGGTCAGGGCGCACTCGTTGAGTATGTAAACGGCATCTTAAAGCCTGTTAACTCATACAAGGGTAATAAGCTTCCTGTTTCAGCATTTATGGATCACGTTGACGGTACAGCTCCTAACGGCTCTGCTGCTTACGAAAAGAGAGGCATTGCAGTTGACGTTCCTGAATGGAATTCAGAGAACTGTATCCAGTGTAACAAGTGTGCTATCGTATGTCCTCACGCTGTAATCCGTCCTGTTGCTATGACAGATGAAGAAGTAGCAAACGCTCCACAGGGCACACAGAGCATTCCTATGATCGGTCTTAAGGATCTCAAGTTCGTTATGACAGTTTCAACACTCGACTGTACAGGTTGCGGAGCTTGTGCTCAGGTATGTCCGGGTAAGAAGGGTGAGAAGGCTCTTACAATGAAGCCAATCGACTCACAGCGTCCTATGCAGGCAGTATTTGATTACGCTCTCACAGTTGAAGAGAAGCCTGAAGTTGCTGAGAAGTTCAAGTTCTCTACAGTAAAGGGAAGCCAGTTCAAACAGCCTCTCCTCGAGTTCTCAGGCGCATGCGCAGGCTGTGGTGAAACACCATACGCTAAGCTCGTTACACAGCTCTTCGGTGACAGAATGTTTATCGCTAACGCAACAGGCTGTTCATCAATCTGGGGTGCATCAGCTCCTGCTACACCTTATACAAAGAATAAGAAGGGTTACGGTCCTGCATGGCAGAACTCACTCTTTGAAGATAACGCAGAGTTCGGTCTTGGTATGGCTCTCGGTCAGAAGGCTATCCGCAACAGACTTATCGAGTATGTTGAGAATATCCAGAAAGACGCTGACAGCGCAGACCTCAAGACAGCTTGTCAGAACTACCTCGACACAGTAACAGATTCAACTGCAAGCCGTGTGGCTACAGATGCTCTTATTGCTGAACTCGAGAAGAACACAGAGGACGCTAAGGTTGGCGAACTCGTTAAGAAGACACTCGTTGACAAGGACGAACTTGCTAAGAAGTCAATGTGGATCTTCGGTGGTGACGGCTGGGCTTATGATATCGGCTTCGGCGGTCTTGACCATGTAATCGCATCAGGCGAAAACGTAAATATCCTCGTATTCGATACAGAGGTTTATTCAAATACAGGCGGTCAGGCTTCAAAGGCTACACCTGTCGGCTCAGTTGCACAGTTTGCTGCTGCCGGTAAGGCTGTTAAGAAGAAGGACCTCGCAGCTATCGCTATGAGCTATGGCTATGTATACGTTGCACAGTGCGCTATGGGTGCTGACAACAATCAGGTTCTCAAGGCTATGGTTGAAGCTGAAAGCTACAACGGACCATCACTCATCATCTGCTACGCTCCATGTATCAACCACGGTATCAAGGGCGGTATGGGCATTGCTCAGCTCGAGGAGAAGAAGGCAGTAGATGCAGGTTACTGGAATATCTTCCGTTTTGACCCACGTCTTGCTGATGAAGGTAAGAATCCGTTTATGCTCGATTGCAAGGCTCCTACAGCTTCATATCGTGACTTCATTATGGGCGAAGTTCGTTACAACTCACTCACACGTTCATTCCCGGATAGAGCTGAAGAGCTCTTCAATGAGGCTGAAAAGGTTGCTGAGAAGAAGTACGCTCATCTCCAGAAGCTCGCAGGCGTAGACGAAGACTGATTTATTTAATCTAATCTTAAATAAATAATAATGATAATGGCTGACTTCTTCACAAGGAGAGGTCAGCCATTTAGTATATCTTTATGAGAGGGTGATAATATGAAAGATTTTGAAACAATAAAATCCCTTATCGGTGATAATCTGTCTGAACAGGAACTGAAAAATGTCGATTGCTATGTGCATAATGAGGTGGGCTTGTTTATACCAAGCACAGGGCAGTGCGGATATGCCTCACGAAGCAATCATACTCACCCTTCATATATGGTAACGATTATCTTCTCAAACACAGAGGAACGTTGTGCTGATACAAAAACGGAGATAAAAGATAAGCATTATCTTGCCGAAATTACATCGCCAGATGTTGCTCATAACGACATTTTTGATGAATACAACCGATATTATTGTATATTGATTGATAAAAAATATTTTGAAGAGCAATTCAGGCTTTACAGCGATGAAATTCCGAAATTCAATCTGCATCAGTTTTCGTTGTGCAGTGATATTTTAAAGACTCTCAACACGTTTGCATTTGAGTACAGCAAAAGTATGAAGAATTCCGACATAACTCTCAATGCGCAGAAAACGCTGATTACCCACTGGATCATCAGAAGTATTCTCGGAGAAAATCTGGATATGCGTTCGGTTTCGTCGAATTATCAGGTCGGCAGAATTCAGCAGTATATCGAACTGCATTACAGCGAAAATATAACAGTAAAGAAGCTTGCTCAGATGGTTTATATGTCGGAGTCGAGTTTCAATAGGCTTTTTAAAAAGGAAACATCATTAACGCCTATAGAATACCTGATCGAAGCAAGAATCGAAAAATCAAAGACTTTGCTCAGAAGAAAAGATATTTCTATAACCGAGGTCGCACAGAGGTGCGGTTTTGGCAGTGCATCGCATTTTACTTCGTCGTTCAAACGTCTTGTAAAGATATCTCCAACCGAATATCGTGAGTCATACACGGAATAAATAATCTAACTTGCCTGTTTTTTGCAAATAAACGGATTTATTTTGAAAGCAACAAAATTTGAATTCGATTATTATATATCTAAAGCAAAAGGAGGCAAAAAATATGATGAACAAAGACGAACTTTTTAAATTGATGAATGAAAATCCGGTTTTTCATCTGGCTACAGTTGACGGCGATAAACCACGAGTTAGAGGAATGTTGCTGTTCAGAGCAGATGAAAACGGAATAATTTTCC
Organism: Ruminococcus sp.; assembly: GCA_036306945.1. Lineage (GTDB taxonomy): Bacteria > Bacillota > Clostridia > Oscillospirales > Acutalibacteraceae > Ruminococcoides. The sequence goes on from JAXJYO010000009.1 coordinate 7,716, forward strand.
ACACAGCCTCAACAAAGGACGTTTTCAGCCAGATTATGAAGAATCCAAATGTTGAATTGTGTTTTCAGGGCAACGGCACACAGGTTCGTGTTGAGGGTAAATTGGAGTACGTTCAGAATGACGAAACTCTCAGAGAAGAGATTTTCAATCATCCGACAAGAAAATTCCTGCAGGCGTGGAAAGACAACGGTATTGAAAATCTGTTGCAGATTTTCCGCCTGAAAAACGGTGTTGCAACCACTTGGACGATGGAATCAAACTTTGAACCAAAGCAGTTTTTAACATTATAAAACTGATAAGTCTGAGAAAGTGAATACAAAAAGCCTTCGTATGATTTTTGCCATACGGAGGCTTAAATATTTTACGGCATATAAGCAATATTTTCTATAAAGTAAAAAAGCTGTCTGAAACCGATTGATTCAGACAGCTTATGTATGAAAATTTGAATTTTATCAGCCTTCAACAGATTCGTCTGTTACAGCATCTTCTTCTGATTCTTCAACAGACTCTTCTTCGTCTGATTCTTCAGCTTCAGCGAGGTCAGCTTCAATACCGCCTTCGAGAACTTCAGTTTCAGCAAGGTCAGCTTCGATGCCACCTTCAACAACTTTTTCGGTTTCTGTGACAGCCACGCTGTCATCAGCAATTTCATAACCGCTGAGGAATGTGTAAGGAACGCCGTAACCGAGAGCCACACAAGCGAGTGTAACGATAACATTAAGTCCGCCGTCCTGAGCCGCAAATACATCGTTGAGTGGAAGTCCCGGTGCAATTGCAGCGATGATGATGTAGAGTGAAGGAATAACAAGTACAACCAGTGTAGCAACTGAAAAACGCTTTACAGCTTTGCCGTCACCGACTCTTGTAGCGTAGAAAAGTAAAAGACCGAACACTACATAAAGAAGGATTGATACGATTGAACCCACTGTAGGGTCGAGAGTAGCTGTAAACTGTGTGAAGAAGTGAGCGCAGATGATAAATGCTGTTACGAGAAATGCAGAGAAAAACAGATTAATAGTTTCTCTTTTATCATTCTTTTTCAAATTAATGACCTCCGAACATAATTATTTAATCTAATATTATCAGCCTTATGTGACAGTTTTGTGAAAATTTTAGCTTAGTTTACTGAAATATTAATATAATCTAAAACTTTTATGCGCACTGTTGCGCACGGATAGTTTCGTAAACGTATATTTGAATTTAATTATTAACTTGTTTTGCTTTAGTGGCAAAGCAAGCCCAGCCGTTTTCGATGTGCTCTTCGATAATATCAAAATATCTGCTGACAGAAGTCTTGACTTCTTCGGCTCTGGTGTCAATGATACCGCTCATAATGTAAACAGCATCAGCTTTCATAAAATCTGTAATGCCTTCGGAAAGGAACATAATTGCATCAGCAACGATATTTGCAAGCACTATATCGTATTTGCCCTCGACCTTTTCGGTAAAGCTTCCGCAGATTGCAGTCAGCTTGTCGCCGACACCGTTGATTTCGGCATTTTCCTTTGCAGTACGCACGGCTGTTTCGTCAATATCAACGCCCACGGCTTTTTCTGCTCCGAGAAGAAGTGTCGCAATGCCCAAAATACCGCTTCCGCAGCCTACGTCAAGCACACTGTCGCCTTTTTTCATATACTTTTCGCACATTTCAAGGCAAAGTCTTGTGGTTTCATGACCTCCTGTGCCGAATGCAAGTCCAGGGTCGATGTTGAGAACAACCCTGCCTTTTGCATCGTAATCATCTCTCCAGCTCGGACGGATAAGAAGATTTTTTCCGACCTCAATCGGGTTGAAATACTTTTTCCAATTATTTCTCCAGTCCTCTTCGGCACAGTCAAGAAGTTCGATTTCGTGCTCGATTCCTTCAGCGTTGTATCTTTCGGAAAGAAAAGCTACAGCTTCGGCAGGAGAAACGTCAGGTTCGAGATAAATGTGGACAAAAGCTTTGTTTCTGTCCTTTTTGAGCAGATCCTCGTCAATGAGGTCGATGTGTGCGATATCTTCGATGGTCTGCTCAAGATTTGTGTAGTCTTCGATGTAGATGCCGTAGGGAACAACGACATTGGCAATATCGCTTGCTTTTTCGATGTCCTGTGCATTTACTGCAATTTTGATTTCAGTCCAGAGTTCCATAATAATTCCTCGTTTTATCTATATATTAATGTGGGCGGATATTTAATCCGCCCTTGTGTTAATCGAATAAGTCTTTGAGCTTTTCAAAGAAGTTCTTGCGCTGAGCGTAGTTCTTCTCGTTTGTTGCAGACTCAAGTTGCTTGATAATATCCTTCTGCTTTGAGTTGAGATTCTTAGGAACTTCAACTGTTACTCTTACATACTGATCGCCCTTGCCACGACCGTTGATATGTGGAATACCCTTGCCTTTGAGTTTGAAAACATCGCCCGGCTGAGTTCCTTCGTGCACTGAATAAGTAACCTTGCCGTCAAGTGTCGGAACAATAACGTCTGCACCGAGAGCCGCCTGAGTGAATGTGAGCGGCATATCGCACCAAACGTCATCACCTCTGCGCTCAAATACAGGGTGAGGGCGAACATTTACATAAACGTGGAGGTCACCGGCAGGACCGTTGTTGTAGCCTGCATTACCTCTTCCGCTGACGTTGAGAATCTGCTGGTCTTTGATACCTGCAGGGATCGTTACGTCAACAGACTTGTTTTTGCGCTGTCTGCCTGAACCGCCGCACTTTTTGCACGGATTGTCGATTATTTTACCTTTTCCGTGACAGGCATCACAACTGCGCTGTGTTTGCACAACACCGAAAGGTGTTCTCTGATTGATAGTTACCTTACCTGAACCGCCGCAGGCTGAACAGGTCTTTGGTGAAGAACCTGCCTGAGCTCCCGTTCCGTGACATTCGCCACAGGTTGTCACACAGTTATAGTTGATTGTCTTTTTGCAACCTTTAGCCGCTTCTTCAAATGAAATGTAAACGCTTGCTTCAACGTCGCTTCCACGCATAGGAGCATTGGCATTGCTTGAACGTCTGCCGCCAAAGCCTCCGAAAAAGCTTGAGAATATGTCGTCAATGTCGATGCCACCGCCAAAAGGACTTCCGCCGCCTGCGCCTGCACCAAAATTAGGGTCTACACCTGCGTGTCCGAACTGGTCGTAACGGGCTCTCTTGTCCTTGTCGGAAAGAACCTCATAAGCCTCGTTGACTTCCTTAAATTTCTCTTCACAGTCTTTGTCACCCGGATGAAGGTCAGGATGATATTTCTTAGCGCCCTGTCTGTAGGCTTTTTTTATTTCGTCATCGCTTGCGCCCTTCTGAACTCCGAGCACTTCATAATAATCTCTTTTATCAGCCATAAATACACTCCCTGTGTTGTACATAGGTTTCATTATAAATTCATATATCAGTAACATTTAATATTTAGAAATGTTATTCATATAAAAATTTACTCAAAGGTTATCCCCGAATACGAGTGGGGGTACTCGACAAAGGAGCTGTAGTTTAGACAGCTCCTTTGCGTATTATATTATATTATATACTAATTAGTTGTTATCGTCAACGTCCTTGAAATCTGCATCGTAAACGTTAGGGGCGCCTGAGTTGTTTGGCTGTGCACCGCCCATATCAGGAGCTCCGTTCATATCAGGTGCGCCCTGTGGTGCAGCCTGCTGATAGAGTTTTGCAGATATATCGTAGAGAGCCTTCTGGAGGTCGTCTTTTGCAGTCTTCATAAGGTCAGCATTATTCTGTGAGATTGCCTCCTTGAGAGCTGAAACCTTAGTGTTGATTGTGTTCTTGTCATCGTCAGCAAGTTTGTCACCGCTCTCGTTTACGAGCTTTTCAGCCTGATATACCATATTTTCAGCTTCGTTCTTAGCGTCAACCTCTTCACGACGCTTCTTATCGTCAGCGGCAAACTGCTCAGCTTCCTTAACAGCCTTGTCGATGTCTTCTTTGCTCATATTTGTTGAAGAAGAAATTGTAATCTTCTGTTCCTTGCCTGTGCCGAGATCCTTTGCAGAAACATTTACGATACCGTTAGCGTCGATGTCGAATGTTACTTCAATCTGCGGTACACCTCTCATTGCAGGAGCGATACCTGTGAGAGCGAAAAGACCAAGCTGTTTGTTGTCACGAGCGAATTCTCTTTCACCCTGAAGTACGTTGATTTCAACCTGTGTCTGGTTGTCAGCAGCAGTTGAGAAGATCTGGCTCTTCTTTGTAGGGATAGTTGTGTTTCTGTCGATGATCTTTGTCATTACACCGCCCATTGTTTCAACACCG
>JAXJYO010000010.1:0-34930 GCA_036306945.1 Ruminococcus sp.
AATACTGACCAAGCGAGGCTTAGTCAGTATTTACGATTATTACCTAAAGGTAGCACATATTTAATTTTGAATTGAACCGCCCTGTGCCGAACGGCACGCAGGGTGGTGTGAGAGGGCGATTATTTTCGCCCTACTCGATTATATGGTGTATATTTAAACAGGTCAGTAAAGTTGAATTTACTGACCTGTGTTTGAATTTAGAAATTATATCAATCTTTTGGATATTACGTTGATTTACAGATTTTTTTCTATCACTTTATCAAGCTTTGCAATCATATCGGATATGATTGCTGTTGTGTTTCCGTCGGGAATTGACTTCAGAAGTGCGGTGAGGTTCTCCTCAAAGCTTTCGGGTAGGATTTGACAAGTGCTTTTACAAAGAGAAATAAGCTTCTTTTCGCCCGGATGAGTCTGTCTGTTGAGAGCAAAGATTATATCAAAATAGCTTGCGAGAAATTCAGTTGTTCTGTGGTGAACGCTTACAATATCGCCACGCTTTGAAGCCTTGGCAATTTGCTTGTCATATGACGGAAGTTTTCCGCTGAGAAGTTTTCGATTTTTTTCAATAATATTTTGACGAAGCTTTTCAGGATAGGGGATAGTGTATTTTTTCTGAATTTCCGTGAATTCCCCTGATTTGTCAAAAAGCACTTTGCAGTTTGTGATATTGTGCCAGAAGCAGGTTGTGTAACCGTTGAACGCATTGCCTTCGTCAACCACTATTTTCAGATAATCGCTGAACATTTCAATTTTGCGGTAGATGATGTCAATTTCAATGCCGTTTTTCAATGTGCAATTGTCCTCAAGTTCCCAATAATGATTGCCTATTTCAGATTCAAGGCAGTGTGGGGTGATGGCTTTGCTTTTCATCTCGTTTGTAAGTTCACCTTTGCAGTAAACATAAATGTCGTAGTCGGATTTTTCATCGCAGATACCTGTTGAGCGTGAACCGCCAAGCGCAATTGCATCAACTTCATCGTATTCCCTGAGTGCGTTAATTATTGAATTAAAATATTCATCTTTTATGTTTATGCTCATAATATGACCTCCTGAGCCGTGATATTTACACCTTGATTATAGCACTATGTATAATTATCAGCAATGCATAATTTTGTTGTATGATATTAAAAAACAGCTAATCTCTGTTTAAATCTGAGATTAGCTGTTTATATTTAATTTAATAAAAGATTATTTGTTTTTGTTCTGAATGTACTCGTCAATTGCAGAAGCGGCTGTTTTGCCTGCTCCCATTGCGAGAATTACAGTAGCGGCACCTGTTACAGCGTCACCGCCTGCGTAAACACCTTCACGAGATGTAAGACCGTTTTCATCAGCGATAATTCCGCCCCACTTCTGAGTGTCAAGACCCTTTGTTGTAGTCTTGATGAGTGGGTTAGGTGATGTACCGATTGAGATGATAACTGCGTCAACGTCGAGAACAAATTCACTGCCGGGAACCTCTACAGGTCTGCGTCTGCCGCTTGCGTCAGGTTCACCGAGTTCCATCTTGATGCACTTCATACCTGTTACAAACTCGTTTTCATCACCGAGAATTTCAACAGGGTTGTTGAGAAGCTTAAAGATGATGCCCTCTTCTTTAGCGTGTTCAACCTCTTCCTTACGAGCAGGAAGTTCTTCTTCACTTCTTCTGTATACAATGTAAACTTCGTCAGCACCAAGACGTTTTGCACATCTTGCAGCGTCCATTGCAACGTTACCGCCACCTACAACTGCAACTTTCTTAGCGTGCATAATAGGTGTTGTTGAATCGTCCTTGTAAGCCTTCATAAGGTTTGTTCTTGTGAGAAACTCGTTTGCTGAGTAAACACCGCAGAGGTTTTCACCGGGAATGTTCATAAAGCGTGGGAGACCTGCACCTGAACCGATGAATACAGACTCAAAGCCGTATTCGTCCATAAGCTCGTCAATTGAAATAACTCTGCCGATTACCATATCTGTTTCAATCTTAACACCGAGCTGTTTGAGTGTGTCAACTTCCTTCTGAACGATTGATTTTGGAAGTCTGAACTCAGGAATACCGTAAACAAGTACACCGCCTGCAAGGTGGAGTGCCTCAAATACAGTTACGTCGTAACCTTTCTTTGCAAGGTCGCCTGCGCAGGTAAGACCTGCAGGACCTGAACCGACGATTGCAACCTTGTGTCCGTTTGACTCAGGCTTATTAACTACTGCATCTGTCTGAGCGTTATGCCAGTCAGCTACAAATCTTTCGAGTCTGCCGATACCAACAGGCTCAGTCTTGATACCTCTTACGCACTTTGACTCACACTGTGTTTCCTGAGGACATACACGTCCGCATACAGCAGGGAGTGAGCTTGACTGCGAAATTACGTCGTAAGCACCTGCAAAGTTGCCGTTTGCAACTTCCTTGATGAAATCAGGAATTGCGATATGTACAGGACAAGCCTGAACGCATGGCTTATTTTTACAGTTGAGACAACGCTGTGCTTCTTCTATTGCAACCTCTTCTGTGTAGCCTGTTGCTACCTCAAGAAAGTTTTTATTTCTTACATTAGGGTCCTGTGTAGGCATTTCAGCCTTTTTTGGTGACATATTAGGCATTATTACTCAACCTCCTTCTTGAAAAGATTACAGGTTTCTGAATGTGCATGACGCTCAAATTCCTTGTACATTGCGCCACGCTTCATAGCCTCATCAAAATCTACTAAGAACCCGTCAAAATCAGGTCCGTCAACACAAGCAAACTTTGTTTCTCCGCCTACTGTAAGACGGCAACCACCGCACATTCCTGTGCCGTCAATCATAATCGGGTTCATTGAAACTGTTGTAGGAACGTTGTGTGGCTTTGTTGTCTTAACAACGAACTTCATCATGATAAGCGGACCGATTGTGATAACCATATCATAGTTCTCGCCTGATGTGATGAGTTCTTCAAGAGGAGCTGTTACAACACCCTGTGTGCCGTAAGAGCCGTCGTCTGTCATAAGAATGAATTTATCTGAGCATGCCTTGAATTCGTCCTCAAGAATTACGAGGTCCTTGTTTCTGAAACCTACAATTGAGTGAACTTCACAGCCGAGTTCGTGAAGCTTTTCAGCAATCGGAAGTGCAATCGCACAACCAACACCGCCGCCTACTACACAAACCTTCTTGAGACCTTCTGTGTGTGTAGGAACACCGAGCGGTCCTACGAAGTCTGCAATGCAGTCGCCTTCATTAAGGTGATTGAGTTTTTCTGTTGTTGCACCGACAATCTGGAAAATAATTCTTACAGTGCCTGCTTCTCTGTCGTAGCCTGCGATTGTAAGCGGAATACGCTCTCCGTCATTGTCAACCCTGAGAATGATAAACTGACCAGGCTCAGCTTTTTTAGCGATGAGCGGAGCGTCAATTTCCATCAATGTAACAGTGGGGTTAAGAACTTTTTTCTTAACTATTTTGTACATTTCCTCATTTCCTTTCATAGATAAATTCAAAATAAAACGATTTTTAAGGGCGCATTAGATACGCCCTTGCTTTATCTTTTTAATATTATCACAAAAACAGTGGTTTTTCAAGGTAATTGCAGATATTCTTTGAATTTGTTGCAATTTTTTTACTGCTAGGTTACATTCGGATACAGAAGGCTTGAAAACATCAAGCTGTCTGCACGAAATGCGTGCGAGATACTTGCAATTGATATTTCTCGGCAAATATAATATAATGTATAATATAGTTTCCTCAGTAAAAAATATTATAGATTTATTATGCGTGAAAGGATGATTTTTATGGCTGACAATAAAAGAAAAGTAGTTCTGGTAGGTACGGGTATGGTAGGAATGAGCTTTGCCTATGCTGCACTCAACCAGAATCTCTGCGATGAGTTGGTTCTTATTGACATCAACGAAAAACGTGCAAACGGCGAGGCAATGGATCTTAATCACGGACTTGCTTTTTCAAGTTCAAGTATGAGAATTTACAACGGTAAGTACAGCGACTGTTCCGATGCGGATATTGTAATCATCTGCGCAGGTGTCAATCAGAAACCCGGTGAGAGCAGACTTGAGCTTTTGCAGAGAAACACAAAGGTGTTTTCATCAATCGTACCTCAGGTTGTGCAGAGCGGATTTGACGGAATTTTCCTTGTAGCAACAAATCCCGTTGACATTATGACGAGGGTAACTTACGAACTTTCAGGCTTCAATGCGGCTAAGGTTATCGGTACGGGCACGACACTCGACACTGCAAGACTGAGATACCTTATGGGCGAGTATTTCGAGGTTGACCCGAGAAATATCCACGCTTATGTAATCGGTGAACACGGTGACAGTGAGTTTGTGCCGTGGAGTCAGGCTATCCTTGCCGTAAAACCGATAAAGGACGTGCTTGCCGATAATCCTCAGGCTTATTCAATGGAGGAACTTGAGAAAATCAGCGTAGATGTAAGAACTGCGGCTCAGGAGATTATCGAGGCAAAGGGGGCAACTTATTACGGAATCGGTATGGCTATTGTCAAGATTGCAAAGGCTATTCTGAATGACGAAAATTGTGTGCTCACGGTTTCGGTACGACTCAGAGGAGAGTACGGCTGTAAGAAAGATGTATTCATCGGAAATCCGTGCATAATTAACAACGGCGGTGCAAAGAGAATTCTCGAGCTCAAGCTTACAGACGAAGAACTTGACAAGCTTAACAATTGCTGTAATATTCTCAACGATAATTTTAAGACGCTTACACTGTAAAAATTAAACCGGCTAATCTCAATGTTGATGTGAGATTAGTCGGTTTTTACTCTTTGGAAAATTGCAAAATAGCTTTAAGTAATTAAATAATACAGCAACCAACATATTAAGCTAACGGTTGGACCACGAAAGATTATCTAAACTTTACAGTCAGGAAATGTAGCAGTAATTGACATATCAAGCTAATGTTTGGGTCACGAAAGATTATCTAAACTTTACGGTCAGGAAATGTAGCAGTAATCGATATATCAAGCTAATGGTTGGGCCACGAAAGATTATCTAAACTTTACGGTCAGGAAATGTAGCAGTAATCGACATATCAAGTTAACGGTCGGGCCACTGACGTTTCATATTGCAGAAACCTTTCTTCTCAAAGTTAAAAAAGATTGACTTGAGGGGGAAAAAGGGGTACAATTAAGAAGATTGGAATGATTAATGATGAATAATGTAAATAAAACAAAATTATTGTTATCTTCACTCTCTGTTTTCAGAGGAATTATGAAACGAAGCGTTCCGAAAGCATATTATAATTTATTGCTTTCACTTGACAGAGAGCCTGATGAATTTCTGAATGCCTACGGTGATTTCTATTCGCTTATATGCGAGAGGAATTGCAGTGACAGACTCGCTTATTCTATGACCGAGGCAGCACTATTTGACGAAAACTGCTTTACAAAAGCTGCAGCGGCAGGCAAATATGATCTGCTTCCGCAGGACGTTCTGAAAGCCGTTAAGCGTGATTGTGAGGCTATTCTTTCTGCTTCGACGCTTACAGCCGACGAAGTGCTCGAAAGCTATAAGTATTATGATGATATCAAGGAGATTGCAGATACTCTTCCTCGCTGGCAGGCGGGTGAATGTGCTCCGAGTTTCAGAATGTTTGACGGCTCACTCGAAAAGGTTGCTCAGTATTATAAAGAAAACGGTTGCGGAATATTTGCCCGTTACAAAGCATTTATCTGGCGTGACGGTGATATTCAGCCTGTTCTTCACCCCGACAGAATAGATATGGAGTCCTTTACGGGCTATGAAATTCAGAGAGATAAGGTCGTTGACAATACAAGGTCTTTCATTGAGGGCAAAAGCTGTAATAACTGTTTGCTCTACGGTGATAAGGGTACCGGTAAGAGCTCAACTGTTAAGGCTATTGCGAATGAGTTCAGAAAAGACGGTCTGAGAATTGTCGAAATTCCTAAGGAAAGACTTATTGATTTCCCGATTTTGGTTGATAAGATTGCGGCTTTGCCTATGAAGTTCATTATATTTATTGATGACCTTTCTTTTCAAAAGCAGGATCAGAGCTACACAACTCTGAAAGCTGTGCTTGAAGGTGGTCTTGCGGCTCGTCCTGATAATGCGCTTATTTATGCGACTTCTAACCGTCGTCATCTTGTTAAGGAAAGCTTTTCCGACAGAACAGACGATGATGTTAATACCCGTGATAATATGCAGGAAAGTTTGTCCCTTTCAGATCGTTTTGGTCTTGCGGTGTGCTACTCGATTCCTACAAAGCAGGAATATGTTGACATTGTTCTTGCACTTGCAAAGCAAAAGGGAATTGATATGTCTGACAAGGAACTTGAAATGGGTGCTGAAAGATTTGCTCTTTCAAGAGGCGGTCGTTCTCCTCGCTGTGCAAAGCAGTATGTGGAGTCACTTTTCTGTTGATAAGCTGATAAAGTATAATTCGGAGGTTTACTATGAAAAAGAAGATTATTTCACTTTCTTTGGTAATTGCTCTTGCGTTTTCTGTGATGGTTACTTTTGCAGGATGCGGCGATGAGAATTACCCTGTCGAAGTTGCAAATTTGGTAATTGAAAGCGAGCCTGAAAATATCGTGGTTCTTGACGCTCCTACTGCTGATATTATCGACTATATGAATTATTCTGTAAAAATGGTCGGCAGAAGCGACGAGGTTGATCAGGAGTGGATGAGTGTTGTGCCGTCTGTTGGTTCAGCTTCAGATCCTGATGTTGAAAAAATCAAGCAGAGCGAGGCAAATATGGTTTTTGCAACAGATACACTCAGAGATTCTGCAAAAGAAAGCCTTGAAGAAGCTGATATCACTGTTGTTACAATGTCACACGCAAATACTCTCAGACAGCTCGAAACAAATTATATGACTCTCGGAAAAATCCTCGGCGGAAGAGTTGACGGCGGAAACAAAGGCCTTAGTTCTTACGATAAGCTTTTTGAGGATATGGAACAGGTAAAGGATTCTGTTACTGATACAACCGGCAATATGCTCTATACAGTGTGCTACCTTTTCTATGAGGACAACAGCCTCAAACTTATGACAAGCGGTACATACGGTGATGCGCTTCTCGGATATACAGGTGCAGTGAACACTGCCGTGAATATTGAGGAAAATACCGTTGACGTGAATACACTCAAGATTGCTAATCCGAACTTCATTTTCTATGCTGATGACGCAACACTTGAGGCTATCAAGGCTGATTCGGTTCTCAGCAAGCTTACAGCGGTTACTTCAAATAAAATGCTTATGATCACATATGACGAGATGAATCGTCAGGGAACAACAGCTCTCAATACACTGAATAAAATGGTTGAGTTTATGTATCCTTCGTTAAAGACGAATACAGGTGCTACAACTCAAAATGATGCAACCACTGCGGCAGATGCAAATGCAACAACAGCAACTCAGGCAACTACGGCTCAGGGCGCAACAGAAGCTACAACAGTTGCGGCTGATACATCGGTTGCAGATACATACAAAATCGAACTTGACGGTCTTTCACTCAAGTATGAGGACGAAAACGACAACGTAAAGATTATGCAGAAAAGACTTTTTGACCTCGGTTATGTTGACGACGAGGAAAATATCACAGGATATTACGGTGATGTTTCAAAAGAAGCTGTAAAGAACTTCCAGACAAAGAACGGAATCAAAGCTACAGGTACGGCTGACAATGCAACGCTTGTGAAGTTGTTTGACAGCAGTGCTGTGAAGGCAGAGTAATTCAGATAATAAATCAAAGGCTCGTGGGTTTTCCACGAGCCTTTATGTTATGAAGAAAATCAGTATTTTAGTTGGGCAATTGTTTATTTTACCGTTACGGTGATTGTTTTTTCCGTTGTTCTGTGAAGAACGTCAGTTACGCTGTAGGTTACTTTATAAGTTCCTTTTCTTGAAGTTACAACGTTTCCTGTTACCTCAATGTCTTTTGTAATATCATTTGAGCAGGTGTCTACTGCTTTGACACCGTCAAGAACTGAATAGGTTTCACCTTGTTTGATAGTTATATCCTTGAGCCCCGAAAATTTCGGGGATTTTTTGTTGTATGGATTATTTTCGTTGTCGTCGGTAGGATCCCAATGACAGCTTGTATCAGTAATTTTGATGGATTCAGGTCTGCCGAGAGGCCCTGCGTTTTCGTCATCATAGATTTTGATTTTGGTGTTTCTAGGACAATTCTCGTAAATCCACTTTACGTCAGCCGTTGCCATTCGCACGCAACCGAGGGAGGCTTCTTCTCCGAGTTTGTTGAACTCCTCGTCTTCGAGTGAATCGGGAGATGTCGTTTCGTAAGGCACGGAATGGAAAAGATAGTCACCTGAAATTCCGCTTACATAATGACCATAAACATTGTTATACAGCGCAACCCATTCGTTTTTGAAATAAAGGGTAAAGTCGCCTAAAATTGTTGCGTTGTTCTTTCCGCAGGAACATATCATTGCTCTTACGGGAATAGTATAGTCGCCGTTTTCGTCATAGGTGTATACCGTCACGCAGTTTTGCTGTCGGTTAACATATATATAATACGGATTTCTGTCGCTTCCGTCATAGATGTTGTCGGTGAGTATATCCTGATTTGCCGTTATGGCGGTGGAGTATCTGTCCGTTTTTTCTTTTTCGGAAGCCTTTGTGACAGTTACTTCGTATTCGTATTTTTTGTAGTCCGAAAAGCTTGCGGTGATTTTTGCCGTGCCCTCTTTGAGTGCGTCAATTCGTCCTCCGCTGTCTACCGTGACAATATTCTTATCACTGCTTGTCCAGCTTTCAAGCTTGCTTTCTTCATTTTCATCGAGCGAAATTACCTGTGCCAGACCTTTTTCGATTTGTACGGGTTCCTTTTCTTCGGTCACAATTTGCGGAGCAGTCGTTGCAATCTGAGTTGTCGGCTCTTCTGTAGGGGTTTCTGTGACTTCAGATATATTATTAAGTTCTGAATTAATGCCGTTGAATCCGCATAAAATACAGGTAAACGCTAAAATAATGCAGAATAGTGAAACAAATAAGTTTTTCTTCATAACATAACCTTTCAAAATGTTACAATTTTTTAACCTTTTCTATTATAACTTTTTTTGCGAAATAAGGCAAGATGTATTTTAAAGTTGGTTAAAATATGATAAAATGTTAGCGGTGATTTATAATGGCACATCCAATCAGGCACTTTATTACAATAACAAAGCACAGACACAAGGTGATTGCGAACTGTGCAAGAGCAGGAATTTTATGGCAGGGTTTAAGACATGACCTTTCAAAGTACAGCCCGACCGAGTTTATTCCGGGGGCGAAGTATTTTCAGGGCACAAGAAGTCCCAACGAACGTGAACGTGAGTTGTTCGGAAGTTCACTTGCGTGGATGCATCACAAGGGAAGAAACCGACATCATTATGAATATTGGAATGACTACAACCCAAAGACAAAGACGATTGAAAACGTGAAAATGCCCGTAAAATATGTTATCGAAATGTTTTGCGACAGAATGGCGGCAAGCAAGATATACAACGGTGAAAATTACACGGACGAGCACCCTTTTAAGTATTTTCTCAACATCAGAGGCAAACACAGAATGCATCCCGAAACAGAGGCACTTCTTGAAAAGCTTCTTGTGATGCTCAGAGATGAGGGAGAGGAAAAGACGTTTGCATACATCAGAAGTCTTAACAAAAAGGGCAACAGATAACGTTTATTTCGGAGGCGATGATATGCTTGGCTCAGGCAGAGTAATAGAAGCCATGATAGAATATTTTGGTTCGGATCTGAAAAGAATAAACCATTTTCTCAAAGTTTTTGCATTTGCCAAAACAATAGGAGAGGGTGAAAAGCTTGATGAATACAGCCGGAGAGTTTTGGAAATTTCCTCGATAGTTCATGATATCGGAATAAAGGTAAGCGAGGAAAAATATAACTCGAGTGCGGGAAAATATCAGGAACTTGAGGGACCTGCACAAGCACAAAAATTATTGTCAAATCTCGGGTTTGATGAAAAATTCATTGATGAGGTTTGTTATCTTGTAGGTCATCATCACACCTATGAAAATATAAATACCAAGCCGTATCAGATTTTGGTGGAAGCTGATTTTCTTGTGAATCTTTTTGAGGACGGTGTAAGTGCAAATGCTGTGAAAAGCGTTGAAGCGAAAATTTTCAAAACTGACACAGGAAGAAAATTGCTTAAAAAAATGTACGCTTTTAACTGATTTTTTTAGCTATATGCAGAACCTTTTTTTACCTGTAAAAAACGCTTGACAAGTTTCATTAAAAGTGTTATTTTAAAGATGTTATATGACTGACGGAACAGTGGAATTAACCACGATGAAGTATAACAATTAAATGCCGACCGTCTGGGCGAAAGCTCGGACTAAGTCGGCTTTTTTTACGGTATATATTACTAATTATTTTGCCAAACGGAGGTATGATTATGCGTAACGAATGGAGAGGCTTCAAAAACGGAAGCTGGGAAAATGAAATTAACGTAAGAGATTTTATACAGAAGAACTACACGCCTTATTTCGGCGGCGGTGAGTTCCTTGAGGGTCCTACTCAGGATACACTCGATCTTTGGGAGAAGGTAAGCGAACTCAAGAAGCAGGAGATCGAAGCAGGCGGCGTGCTTGATATGGATACAAAGGTTATTTCAACCATCACATCTCACGGTGCGGCTTATATCGACAAGGATAAGGAGAAAATCGTCGGACTTCAGACAGATAAGCCACTCAAGCGTTCACTCCAGCCATACGGCGGTATCAGAATGGCTACAAAGGCTTGCAAGGACAACGGCTATGAGGTTGACCCTGAGGTTACAGAATTTTTCACAACTCACAGAAAAACTCACAATGCAGGTGTGTTCGATGCTTATACTCCTGAGATGAGAAAGTGCCGTTCAAATCACATCATCACAGGTCTTCCTGATGCATACGGCAGAGGAAGAATCATAGGTGACTATCGTCGTGCGGCTCTTTACGGTGTTGACCGTCTTATCGAGGACAAACAGCATCAGCTTGCCACAACAAGAATTATTATGTACTCCGACGTTATCCGTGAGCGTGAGGAACTTTCAGAACAGATCAGAGCATTGCAGATGCTCAAAGAGCTTGCTCAGATTTACGGATGTGACATTTCAAAGCCTGCAAGCACATTCAAAGAGGCTGTACAGGCTGTATATTTTGCATACCTTGCCGCTGTCAAGGAGCAGAACGGTGCGGCAATGAGCCTCGGCAGAACATCAACATTCCTCGATATCTATGCATTCCGTGACCTTGCAGAGGGAACAATCACTGAGAAGGAAGTTCAGGAAATCGTTGACCACTTCATTATGAAACTCAGAATGGTATGTTTTGCTCGTACTCCTGAGTATAACTCAATCTTTGCCGGTGACCCTACATGGGTAACAGAGTCAATCGGCGGTGTAGGCACAGACGGTCGTCCTCTTGTTACAAAGATGTCTTTCCGTTACCTCAACACTCTTAACAATATCGGTGCGGCTCCTGAGCCAAACCTCACAGTTTTATGGTCTGCTCAGCTTCCTGAAAAGTTCAAGAGTTTCTGTGCAGATATTTCAATCAAGCACAATGCTGTTCAGTACGAAAACGATGACCTTATGCGTCCTTTCCACGGCGATGATTACGGTATTGCCTGCTGTGTATCTTCAATGAAGATCGGTAAGGAAATGCAGTTCTTTGGCGCAAGAGCTAACCTTGCAAAATGTTTGCTCTATGCTATCAATGGCGGTGTTGACGAAGTTACAGGCGTTCAGGTTGGTCCTGAGTATCGCCCTGTTGAGGGAGATTACCTCGATTACGATGACGTAATGACAAAGTACAAGGCTATGATGAAATGGCTTGCACAGGTTTATGTCAATGCGCTCAACATCATTCATTATATGCACGACAAGTACAGCTACGAGCGTTTGCAGATGGCTCTTCATGATAAGCATGTTACACGTTGGTTTGCAACAGGCATTGCAGGTTTCTCGGTTGTTGCCGACTCACTTTCAGCAATCAAGTATGCAAAGGTTAAGGTTGTAAGAAACGAAAAGGGTATCGTTACAGATTACATCACAGAGGGCGATTTCCCTAAGTATGGTAATGATGATGACAGAGTTGATGATATAGCGAAGGAAGTTCTTCACACATTCATCGGCTACCTCCGTCAGAACCACACATACAGAGGCGGTATTCCTACAACATCTATACTCACGATCACATCAAACGTTACTTACGGTAAGAACACAGGTTCAACTCCTGACGGCAGAAAGTTTGGTGAACCTTTTGCTCCGGGTGCTAACCCGATGCACGGCAGAGATGAGAACGGTGCAGTTGCATCTCTTGCATCAGTTGCAAAGCTTCCGTTTATGGATTCACAGGACGGTATTTCAAATACATTCACAATTGTTCCGTCTGCTCTCGGCAAGACTGATGAACAGCGTAACCACAACCTTGTAGCACTTCTTGACGGTTACATTCTCAAGGGTGGTTATCATCTCAACGTAAACGTATTTGACAGAGAGCTTCTTCTTGATGCTCAGAAACACCCTGAGCTTTATCCACAGCTTACAATCAGAGTTTCAGGCTATGCCGTAAACTTTATCAAGCTTACTAAGGAACAGCAGGACGAGGTTATCTCAAGAACCTTCCACTCAACTATATAACGATATAATTTAAAATGGGTTGGCTCACTAAGAAAAGTGAGTCAACCCATTTATACATTTGCCTTGAAAATCTCAAGTGCAGTGTGGCTGTTTTCGATTATTGCATTTTTCAGTTCTTCAATGCCTGCAAATTTTTTTTCGGGACGAATAAACTCAAGCAGGCGCACATCTGCGCTCTGACCGTAAATTTCTTCACCTTTGTACTTCGGCATCCACGTTTCGCAAATCGGCACTGTTCCGCCCACCGTAGGCTTGATTCCGATGTTCGTAACTCCGCAATAAACTTCTCCGCTTTCAAGCGTTACTGCTGAAGCATAAACTCCGAATTTCGGCACAACAAGTTCGGGGCACAACGGCTGATTTATCGTAGGCGTGCCCAATTCTCTGCCAAGCCTTTTGCCGTGCTCGATAACAGAAGAAAACCCGAATCTTGAACACATCAATTCATTTGCTTGCTTTACTTTGCCTTCTGCGACAAGTCCTCGGAGCAGCGTTGAAGAAACAACTTCTCCTTCGCTCTGTTCGGGAGGTACTACGCAAAGCTGTACTCCGTATTCATTGCAAAGGCTTTGAAGCATTTCAACATCACCTTCGCCGTTTTTACCAAAACGATAGTTAAATCCGCAGAAAAGCTTTTTTGCTCTCAGTTTGTCAATTAGTATATCCTTGAAAAACTCTCTTGCAGACATATTCATAATTTTTTCAAAATCCGCTTGATATGTATGGTCAATACCCAGCATTTCAAGCGTTTTTATTTTATCCTCTGCCGTCATCAGCGCATTTGACGCTGACTTTGTAAGCACACTTTTTGGACTTTTTGAAAATGTAAAGCACACTGCCGTGAGTCCGTTTGACTTTTCGGCTACTGCAAGTGAAATAACATTTCTGTGTCCTATGTGAAGTCCGTCAAAATAGCCGAGTGCTATTGATGTGTTAAATTTTTCGGGTAATATTTCAAAGAAATTCTGCATAAATATTATCTATCCTCATTATATTTTACCGCTGTTTAAAAGCATTGCCGTTTTGAGCACCGCAACCTGCGTTTTTGCGTCGGGAATCTGATTGTTGAGAACCATTTCAACTGCTTTGTCAAGCGGAATTTTCTCAACATTCAAAAATTCACCGTCATCAGGGCAACTTTCACCCTCGGACTTCACACGGCATACATACAGATGAATTATCTCGTTTGTGTATCCGGGGGACGGGTAAAGCTGACCGAGTGACATATATGAATATCCCTCTGCGCCTGTTTCTTCCATAAGCTCACGTTTGCCGTTTTCAAGCGGTGTTGAGCCTTTTTCAAGTTTTCCTGCGGGAAGTTCAAGCACAACCTCCTTGTAGGGATAGCGGAACTGCTTAACAAAATACAGATTGTTTTCATCATCAAGTGCGGCTACAGTCACTCCGCCCGGATGATTGACAACCTCACGCTTTGACCTTTTGCCGTTCGGCAGTTCAATTTCATCAAGTGTTATATGAAGAATTCTGCCGTCGAATACCGACGTGCTCGACAATGTTTTTTCGGTAAGTTCCATAATTGCCTCCATTATATAAAAGAAAGGATTTTATATGATTAACTACAATGTTCTGCCCGATTACGAAGCAAGAAGAGAGATTATCAACAGTTTATGCGAAAAATATCCGTTTATCAAGAGGTCTTTTGCCGGAAAAAGCGTCTGCGGACGATGCATAGATGTTCTGCACATCGGCAACACAAAAAATCGTGTACTCTACTGCGGAGGATTTCACGGCTCTGAATATCAGACGATTCTCGCACTGCTGAAATTCATCAACGAGTGTGCAATTTCCATACAGAACAACAGCAAAATCGGCGGTCACAACGTCGGTGATTTTCTGAAAATCCGAGGACTCACCGTGGTTCCCTGCGTGAATCCCGACGGAGTTGAAATTGCCCTCAACGGCAGTGGCTCTGCATTGAAATACAAGGATTTGGTTGAAGAAGTGTCCGACAACACCGACAAATGGCAGGCTAACGCAAGGGGTGTTGACATAAATCACAACTTCAATGCAGGCTGGTGCGAGCTTAAAAAGCGTGAACTCAGCCGTAACATCAAAAAGCCTGCTCCGACACGCTTCGGAGGAAATTGTCCCGAAAGCGAGCCTGAAACAAAGGCACTCACCACGCTTTGCAGAAACACTAATTTTGAGCGTGCCATTGCTCTCCACAGTCAGGGCAGGGAAATTTACTGCTCCTTCGGTGAGCATACCCCTGTGCTGAGTTTCCGCCTTGCATCCGTATTTTCTCAGGCAAGCGGTTACAATATCGGCTTCCCCGAGGAAATCGCAACAGGCGGTGGTTTCAAGGACTGGTTCATCGAAAAATTTCGTAAACCTGCTCTTACAATTGAAATGGGACTTGGCGAAAATCCTCTGCCTTTGTCCGAATTTGAAAGCGAATATGAGATACTGAGGAATATTTTAAGCCTCGGTGTTGTTGTATGATGTTTTCAGATAATCTCTTGCCTTTTGTGCTATGTTAAGAGTATTTCCGTTTTCTGCAACATATTTCATTGCTTCAACGGCTTTGTCCGTTCTGTTCTGCTTTATGTAAAGCTGTGCAAGTGTATATTGTGCACTTACTTTATAATACAAAGCGTAATCACTGTTGTAAATTTCGGTTACAATCTGCTCTGCACCTTCAAAACAGCCTTTTTCAATGTTGAGTCTTACGGCATAAAGATTTCTAATATTGTTTATCATTTCAAGCTGTGCGGGTTTGAGCTTTGTTGAAGCCACAAGCTGTGAAACGAAATTCAGAGCCTTTTCGGCTTCGGCAAAGTTACCCTCACCTATAAACATACTTGCCCAATGACAATGATAAAATATTCTGTGGGAAGCATTGCACTGATTTGTGTCTATGCCCGAAAGCACTTTACGAGCCTGTTCAAAATCTCCTGCCGCCAGATACCCTGCGGTGAGATTTAAAAGTACGACCGGTCTGAGCTTGTAACCTATATTTTTCTGAGTAAGAGGGAAATACACATTGAGATATTTTATCGGGTCACATTCCGCATTGAGAATTGAGACGATTTTATTATATTTTCCAGAAGCAAGTCTATTGAAAATAATTTGATTAAGAATAATAGCAATCCATACAGCCAAAATCAGTAATAAAGATATTAAACCTGAATTATCTGCTGTGAAAATCAGCCAGAAATCAGTCACTATAAAAACTGCAAGTAAAATTAAATTTATAACATTGTAGCCGATTCTCAGATTTTTGAATAACATATACATAAATTTTCCGCCAATCTGTTGGGTATTGAAATGAAATATCTACTCGTGGCAAATATATCGGGACGTACAGGAGTCCGTCCCCTGCTGACTTTCAATGTAGGGTAAGGCTTCCCGGACGTCCCGAAACTTTTTTATACTAAACAGGATTTGAAGTTTAGCATTAATATCAATAATTATTCTTCATCATCGTATAAATGAATTGAGCTTAAAATGTTGTCAACAGCTTCATCTGAAATTACGTTCGGCTCGTCGAGGTACTTTGAACGCTTTTCAATGCTGTCAATAGCCATTTGCACCTGCTCCTGCGGTGTCTGAGGTTTTCTCGGAGCTTCGTAGATTTCATCATCTTCAGGATTTGAAATGTTGACATACTCCTCCTGCTTTTCCTCAGGTTGTACAACCTCTTCTTCGGGTGTTTCTTCAATTGCAGGCTCGTTGCCGTCGTCCTGTTGAACATTTTCGCTCTTGTCAACACCAAAATTCGGAGCGTCATAATTTTCATCAACAGCTTCCGCTGCTGCCATAATCACTTCACCAGGAGCGTCAAGCTGCTTTTCACGTCTTGCTTCGGCAATAGCTTTGAGCTCTTCAAGATGATTTACAGGCTTTTCAACTTTATTTAATGTTTCATCAAAATAAATATCGTACCATACGAGGAACACATACACAGTCCATACTCGACGGCTGTTATCCTCTTTTTCGCTGAAATGCTCATCAAGCCATGCAACGAGTGCGTCTGTGTTGAAGAACTTCTGCGCTGTCTTGCCTGTGAACTTTTTCTTAACTACATTATAATACTTCTCATCTCTGAGCCATACTCTTGTAGGCACAGGGAAACCAAGCTTTTCTTTCTCAGCAGTAGCTTCAGGCATATGGCGTACAGCCGCCTTACGCATTGCGTACTTTGTGTTTGACTTGTTGCAACGCAAACTTGTAGGAAGCTTTGATGCAACTCTGAACACTTCCTTGTCAAGGAAAGGAACTCTCAGCTCAAGGGAATTTGCCATACTCATTCTGTCAGCCTTGAGAAGAATATCGCCCACCATCCACATATTTATGTCGAGATACTGCATCTTTGTAACGTCATCGTACTTTCTGCAACGATAGTAATGCTTTCTTGTATAATCCTGCGGAGGTGTTGCAATTGAAGGGTCTTTCAGAATCGCCTTTTTCTCCTTGTAGTCATACATAAACGCATTACCGATGTAACGCTCTTCAAGAGGGTCACAGGCACGGATAAAGTAATCTCTGCCCTTGATATCAGGGAGTTTTTTGCAGACCGCTCTGATAGCCTTTCTGATACAGTGAGGCACGATAGTCTGATAAATTTTGAATACTCTCGGGTCGTTGTAGCAGGTGTAACCGCCGAAAAGCTCATCTGCACCCTCGCCCGAAAGGACAACCTTTACATACTGGCTTGCGAGCTTTGACACAAAGTAAAGTGCAATACAGGACGGGTCGGCAAGAGGCTGGTCCATATGGTACTGAACCGTCGGAACAGCGTCCCAGAACTCTTCACTTGAAATGAGGTGAGTGTGGTGCTCAACTCCGATTTTCTTACTGAGATTTTCAGCCCAGCTGATTTCGTTATATTTTTCACCGAAGTCAAAGCCTACGGTAAATGTTTTCTGATCTGCAAAATATGTTGAAACGTAGCTTGAGTCAACACCGCTTGAAAGGAAACAGCCAACCTCAACATCGGCAATTTTATGTGCATTGACAGAATTTTCAAATATCTTTTCAATCTCGTCAACAGCCTGTTTCTCTGTCAAACTTTCATCAGGTGTAAACTTAGGCTCCCAATAGCGTGTGGTTTCAACCTCGCCGTCACGATACCAGAGATAGTGACCGGGCATAAGGCAGTAAACACCTTCAAAGAAAGTCTCCGGCGGAACTGCATACTGGAATGAAAGATATGTGTCAAGTGCCCTTGTGTTGAACTTCTTAACAAACTTGGGGTGTTCGAGAATACTCTTGATTTCACTTGCGTAAACAAAATCGTCACCTATCTTAGTGTAGTGCATAGGCTTGATGCCGAAGAAGTCACGGGCTACAAAAATCGACTTATCCTTTGTGTTGTAGATAGCAAAGCCGAACATACCTCTGAGCTTAGGAAGCAAATCTTCCTGCCACTCCTCAAAGCCGTGAATGAGCACCTCACTGTCGGTGTCTGTATAGAACTTATGACCCTTGGCTACAAGAACCTTTCTTAGCTCCTTATAGTTGTAGATTTCACCGTTGAATGTGAGGACAAGGGACTTATCCTCGTTATAAATCGGCTGATGACCTGCATCAAGGTCGATAATTGAAAGACGACGGAAACCCATTGAAATATAGTCGTCAGTAAAAACACCGTCTGAATCAGGACCTCTGTGAGTGATAACCTCAGTCATATTTTTAATGACGTTGTCCCTGTTGACAACCTGTCCTGTAAATCCGCATATACCGCACATATCCGATAACCCCTTTCAAAGGTTTATAAAATATTAAATCGCATACTTATACTTTTATATTTTATCATAACGGGAATATAAATTCAACATTATTAAAGTTATTTTATAAATTTTAAGCTGTAATATAAAACAAAGTGAATTCCCAAGGTTCGGCAATATTAATAAAACAGTTGAATGTTTTTACAAAATGATGTATAATTTTATTATATATAAACTACAGAAACGGAAATGATACAGTGTTTGGTTTAGTCGGTACTTTTGTAAACGTGGCAACAGTCCTTGCGGGAGGCGCAATCGGACTTGCATTCAAAAAGGGAATCCCTCAGCGAATGAGCGATTCAGTGTTTAAGGCATTGGGGCTTATCACAATGTTCATCGGAATTTCGGGAAGTCTTTGCGGTGAAAACACCCCAATTGCTGTAATTTCGATGATTCTGGGAACAATAATCGGAGAACTCGTTGACTTGGACAAGCGTATAAATAATGTCGGAAAATTTATTGAACGAAAAGTCAGTAAGGGCGACGAAAAATCAACTGTTGCACAGGGATTTGTATCCTCCTGTCTGTTGTTCTGTGTGGGCGCAATGACAATTGTCGGTTCTTTGCAGGCAGGTCTTAACGGTGATTGCTCAGTGCTTTTCACAAAATCTGCAATGGATTTTTGCTCAAGCATAATCTTTGCAAGTACCCTCGGAGTGGGAGTGCTTTTCTCTGCAATTTTCGTGCTTGTATATCAGGGACTTATCACGATCCTCGCAACGTGGGTCGAGCCTTTGCTTACAACGGCAGTTGTAAACGAAATGAACTGCGTAGGCTACATAATAATCATCGGTCTTGCGCTGAACATTCTTGGAATCACAAAGCTAAAGGTTATGAATATGGTTCCGGCAATTTTTCTTCCCATCGCACTTGTACCGCTTTATAATTTAATTGTTGGATTATTTTGAACAACACAATAATTGACTATAAATTACTATTAATATATATTGTTTTTACACTTGAAACGTATAAAATATAATTAAAGAAATACTTGAAATTAACTGTGAAAAGGAGTATTGATATGATTCAGAAATTTACCTACGGTGCACCGATCTGCACAGAAGCAGTTGTGCAAAAATTTGACACTTCCGACAACAACAGTTTTCCTTTTGAAAGCAGAGTTGAAAACGGAAAGTTCATTTTTGAGTTTGAGATGACTGACAGCGACATCGTTTATGGTCTTGGAGAGGCTCCGAGAGGCATAAATAAGCGTGGTTGGGTTTACGAGAGCTTTTGCAGTGATGACCCGTTCCATACTGAAACAAAATCTTCGCTCTATGCGGCTCACAACTTCCTTATGCTTTCAGGAAGCAAAACTTTCGGAATTTTCATCGACTTTCCTGCACGAATCCGTTGGGACATTGGTTACACTTCACGCAACAAGACTGTAATTACGATCGACGGCACGGATTTTGATTTTTATTACATTCAGGGAGAAAAGCCTGTTGAAATCGTAAAGGAATTCCGTCAGGCGATCGGCAAAAGCTATATTCCGCCTTTCTGGGCATTCGGTTATCAGCAGTGCCGTTGGAGTTATCCGGACAAAGATGCAGTTGACAGAGTTATTGACGGCTACAACAGGGCTGAAATTCCTCTCGACTGCGTGTATCTCGATATCGACTATATGGAAAGATACAAGGACTTTACAGTTGACGACAATAAGTTCCCGAACTTTGCAGAATATGTTAAGGAGAAGAAAGAACAGGGAATCCGTCTTATTCCTATCATCGACGCAGGTGTAAAGAAAGAGGACGGCTACGATATTTATGAAGAAGGCAGAGATAACGGCTACTTCTGCAAAACAGAGGACGGAAGTGACTTTGAAGGCGGTGTATGGCCGGGAATCTGTGGTTTCCCTGACTTTTTACGCAAAGATGTAAGGGAATGGTTCGGTTCAAAGTATAAAATTCTCACAGATGCAGGAATTGAAGGTTTTTGGAATGATATGAATGAGCCTGCAATTTTTTACTCCACAAAGGGACTTGAAAAAGCGATTGATAAAGCGGCATCGCTCAAAGGCGAAAACCTCGACCTTTCAAAATTCTTCAATCTCAAGGACACTTTCCTCGGACTTTCAAACAGCGCAGAGGACTACTCAAGTATCTACCACACAATTGACGGCAAGCAGGTTTGTCACGACAGAGTGCACAATATTTACGGCGCAAATATGACAAAAGCGGCAGGTGAATACTTTGCCAAAGAATTCGGTGAAGAGAAAATTCTTATGTTCTCCCGTGCTTCATACATCGGCGCACACCGCTCAAGCGGAATTTGGTTTGGTGACAATCACAGTTGGTGGTCACACATTCTTCTCAACCTCAAAATGCTCCCTTCGGCAAATATGTGCGGTTTCCTCTATTGCGGTGCTGATTTGGGTGGTTTCAATGAGAATGCCACAAGAGATTTAGTGCTCCGTTTCTTAGCACTCGGCGTGTTCACTCCTCTTATGAGAAACCACGCCGCACTCGGCACAAGAGATCAGGAATGTTATAATTTCGAGAATACAGAGGATTTCAAGGACATCATAGAAGTTCGTTACAGACTCATTCCGTATCTTTATGATACATTCCGCAAGGCGAGCGAAAACAACGAAATGATTTTCCGTCCGTTGTCATTTGATTATCCTGAGGATAAGATTGCCCGTGAATGTGAAACACAACTTATGCTCGGTGACGAGTGTATGATATGCCCGATTTACGAACAGAATGTTTCAGGCAGAAATGTTTATCTTCCTGAGGATATGACATTTGTTAAGCTCAGCGGTACAAATGTTGTTGCCGAAAAGATGACAAAGGGCACTCATTACATTGAGGTTGCACTCAATGAAGTTCCGCTCTTTATCAAGGAAGGCAAGCAGATTCCGCTCTGCAAGCCTGCATTGAGAACATCACAGCTTGATGTGGAAAATTTAGATTATATCGGTTAAAAGCGAGTGAAGATAACATCATTTATGCTCGAATGTAACATAATATAAAGAAATCCCCCTGTTCACTGATGGGCAGGGGGATAAATGTTTGATATATACAAACGAGGTCGCTTCAAAAGCAACCTCGTTTTGAGTTATTTATTCGATTGTATCAAGTCTGTATTACTCACACTCATTGCAACAACATTCACACTCTTCGTCGTCTTTATCGCCGAACAGACCGCATATCCAATAATACACGGGAATTGTCAGGAACACGAGCCATCCGAGTGCCCAGCCGCCGCACACGTTAAAGAAGCCAAACAATATATATACGATAACTGTAAGCACAGGGAATGCAAAGTGGCTCGGCTTACGCTTGAAAATTGCATCACCGAGTGAATAGTAAAGCGGAATTGTAAGGAAACAAATCCAACTTAATGCCCAGCCGAAATAAACTCCGCTTGCACCCCACCACGCAAAAGCTATTATAGCAAAAATATAAAACGGAAACTTGTTCCAAATGCTTTTGCCTTTGCTGTGAATATGATGGTGCTTCATTATTTCCTCGTCAGCCATAATATTTCCGTTTTCATCTGTGTACACACGCTGTTTTCCGCCATCGTCAACAAAAACTCCGTTGCCGTTGATGCTTACTTTTGCGCCGTATTTATCTTGAACTTTTATGCCGTCCTGAAAACTGATGTGAACGTGGTCCCCGTCCTTTGAATCAACATGAATACCGTTCTTGAAAGAAACTTTGTCTACCTTTTCATACTTTGTGTTGCTGTCCGGATTTGGCTGTGTACCAACAGGTTCTTCTGAAGTTTCCTGTTCAGCGGTTGGATTTTCACCCTTTAAAAGTTCGTCAAGTGATACTCCGTAAATCTGGGCAAGCAAAATAAGATTGTCTGTATCAGGAGAAGCTTCTGCTCTTTCCCATTTTGACACAGCCTGTCTGCTTACGCCTATCTTAGAAGCGAGTTCCTCCTGACTGAGATTATACTGTTTTCTGAATTGTAATAATCTGTTTGCTGTTTCGATGTTCATATGTATTTCCTCCTCGTTGAGTATGGTTTTATTATACCCGCAACCGATGTTATTGACAATACATTTTGGTTTTCAACTGCGCAACCAATGGTTGCAACCCAGTGTTTATCAGTGTTTTTAAAGAATTTGATTTTTAATTTATATAATAGAGAAAAGCTGTAGCATTTGTCAGGTGAAATAATCCCCTTAAAGTATCCTTGAAAACTTTTTGTTTTTTCAAGTGTCTACTTTAAGGGGATTGTATCAGTTTTTGATAATTTTCCAATGCGCCTCAAGTCTGTCGAGTGAGAACATCGCATTTGCAGGACTTGTCGAGGGAAGTTTTATGGCTTCAATGTTTGTACTCGGGAAAATATATTTCATATACAAATTGTATGATGTCGCACCGTTTGCAAAAATTTTCTTGACTTTGCTGTTTTTGATAATTTCAGAAATGTCATTAGGCACAACGTTTTTTATGGAACTGTCACTTGAACCTGTTACGGTACACGAATGTATGACATCCCATAATGCGAGGTTGTGACTTAAAATAAGTTTTTTCTTTTCCTCAACGGTCTGCGGTGCTTCCTCGTCAAACAGCTTTGCAATCAACTTCCAAAATCTGTTCTGCGGATGCCCGTAGAAGAACATTGCTTCTCTTGATTTTACCGACGGGAAACTTCCGAGTATAAGTATTTCCGAATTTTCATCAAATAACGGCGGAATGGGGTGGACTATATTTTCAGAGTCAGCCATTACTCATACCCTCTTTTATGATTTCAAGCGCAGTTTCGGCATCTTTTTCGGTGAGTTGTCGCAAATCTCCCAGCGGATAATCTATACCGAGGTTTTCGTACTTCACTTTGCCAAGCGTATGATACGGAAGTGTTTCTATTTTCTCAAGATTTTTAAATGACTTGAGAAATTTACCGAGTGCAAAAAGTTCTTCACGCTTGTCCGTGATATCGGGAACAATAACGTGCCTGATACGCATTTTTACATTCTTTTCATTCAGATATTCAGCAAATTTCAGAATGTTTGCATTTGATTGAGAGGTTAGTTTTTTGTGCTCGTCATCGTCAATATGCTTGATGTCGAGCATAACGAGGTCACATACGCTTACAAGCCTGTCGATTTTGCTCATTCGCTCTTCATCGTCGGGATTGAACATAATTCCCGATGTGTCAAGGCAGGTGTGTATGCCTTTGCTCTTTGCAAGTGTGAACAGCTCAATGAGAAAATCGAGTTGAAGCATCGGTTCTCCGCCTGTTGCGGTGAGTCCGCCTGTTGTGTAGAATGTTTTGTTGCGCTCGAGCTTTTCGATAACTTGTTCGGCTGAATACTGAGTTCCTGTGTTTGCTGTCCATGTATCGGGGTTATGACAGTACAGACAGCGCATAGGACAGCCCTGAAAGAACACTACAAAGCGCACTCCGGGTCCGTCAACCGTGCCGAAAGACTCAAATGAATGAATATATCCGTTCATAATTTTTCCTTTTGTTATATTTCAAGTCCGCTTGTTGTCTTGAGAAATTCGTAAAGCTTTGTTCTGATTACTTCAACTCCGCCTACGCTGTCACTTTCAATATTAAGCGGCATAATCGGGTCGTGAACTGAAAGTCTGAGCAGGAACCAGCCGTCGCCGTTTTCTTTATCAAATGAAACTCTGATGCCCTCACGGTTGTCATCTGCAACCTGCCAGCCGTTTTGTGCTTCGGCATATGCTGTGAGGTCGGCAATGATTTTTTCACCGCACGCTCTAAAATCTTTTTCTGTAATTTTGAAGCGTATCTCCTTGCTCTCTACAGGCTCTTTGAGTTCTGCCGTGAGTTCGTCAAGTTCTTTTCCCTCTTTTCTGAGCTGAGCAGCCTTGATTATGATTTTTGTGCAGAGATATGCACCGTCATCGAGAAAATAATTCTCACGCATTGCAGCGTGACCTGATGTTTCGATTGCAAGCGGACAATTGATGCCCTGTGCATTAAGTTCAAGTGCTTTGTCGATAACGTTTTTATATCCTCTGCGATAGCGATAGTGCTTTCCGCCGAGAGTGTTTTCGATGAAATCTTTAAGTCCGCTTGAGGTGATTGAGTCAGTTACGATTGTACCGCCTTCGTTGCCCTCAAGTGCAATTGCAGAAGCTACAGCAACAAGACGGTTACGGTTGATTTCGTTGCCCTTTGAGTCAACTGCACCGCCACGGTCAACGTCTGTATCGAAGATTACACCTAAATCTGCGTTAGCTTCTCTCACAGCTTCGCAGATAGAAGCCATTGCTGTTGCGTCCTCAGGATTCGGAACGTGGTTAGGGAACATTCCGTCGGGGTTGAGATAACGGCTTCCGTTTGTGTCGGCACCCAAAACTGAAAGCACCTTGTCAGCGTAGAATCCGCCTGCACCGTTTCCTGCGTCAACTACAATCTTAAAGCCCTTGAGAGGGTGGTCGTAGTCCTCAGCGTTTACTTCTTTCTTTATTTTTTCACAAAGACTCTTTGCGTAGTCACTCATATAATCAACTTCAGTGATTTTTCCGCCGTCACAGCTTTCGGGTGACTTGCTGTCCTGTGCATAGGTGAGGATAGCTTCGATGTCACTTCCCTCAAGTCCGCCTTCTCTTGTGAAGAATTTAAGTCCGTTTCTGTTGAACGGATGATGGCTTGCAGTGATCTGCAATGCGCCGTCACAACCCAAATCAACTGTAGTCATAAACATTGATGGGGTGGATGCAAGACCGCAGCAAAGAACGTTTGCACCGCTTCTCTTAAATCTGTTTGTTGTGATATCCATTATGCGTGGACCTGAAATTCTGCTGTCACGTCCTACTGAAATTGTAAGTTCGTTTGAAGGCTTGCCCACCTTTTCTGAAAGCCAAAGCACAAAGCCGTCTGCCATTGATGCCACAACATCATCGGTGAGATTTACGCTCTGTCCCTCAACGCCTTCGCTTGCAACACCTCTGATGTCTGTTCCGCTTTTGAACTGTTTATAAAACTCATTTAACATATTTTACCGCCCTTTCGGTTGTTTTCATTAGATATTATACCGCATATCAGGTGAAATCTCAATATCACTGCAAAATTTAAGTTTGTAAAAAGCTTGATTAATTTTCTGAAAATATCAAAACAAGTTGTTGATTGTGACCAAATCAAAGAAAAGAAGATGTCGAATTGTAATTTCTTTAAAAGCATTAACTGAGTAAATTGCACATAATTTATAACTTGTATTTGTTTACAATTGACATCTAAAAGTGATAAGCGACAAAACTCTTGGCAAAAAATTGTTGACTTTTTCAAATTCCTGACTATAATAAAAAGTGTCAAGTAAATAGTCCGCTTGACTATCGGCTGATTTCCAATTAGCCTTACTCGAGTAAAATTGAATTATCAAAAAGTCGATAATATAATCATGATTTGCCAAATGGTAAATGGCGCACGAATAAACCAAAACTTTATATTTTTAAAGAATTGTTAGGAGGAAACATTTATGACACCAATTCTTAGCTTACACAATGTTGATGTAACTGCGTTCCTCGCCGTGCTCGATACCTGCGAGGGCAA
Organism: Ruminococcus sp.; assembly: GCA_036306945.1. GTDB lineage: Bacteria > Bacillota > Clostridia > Oscillospirales > Acutalibacteraceae > Ruminococcoides. The sequence continues at coordinate 25,844 of JAXJYO010000010.1, forward strand.
CGTATTTCTCGTTACTAAAGAAGGCGACAGATTAAATCTTCGCTCAAAACTTTGCCAGCTTGTTGGCTTGACACAGCTTATCGAAGGTGGTAAAATAGCAGAAGCAAGCATTATTTGCGACAACAAGAACGACGAGAGCAAGCTTTTCAGATTCAACTTCTTCGGCGAAACAGGTGACGCTCAGGTTGGCTGATAACAGCTTGATAAATTAAATAATTTCACGTTTTTCACGTTAATTTCAAAACTTCTAAATCCAAGAACAGCCGCTGATTCAGCGGCTGTTTTTGGTTTTGTTGAATAATGTAACGAAATGTGGTAGTATGGTTGCAGATGTTTTTACTTTATAAGAAACTGCTTGGTTATGGTCGGGCATAGATGGATTGAAATATATCGAGCTGTCTGCACGAATTGCGTGCGAGGCACTCGCTTTTTACTTTATAAGAAACTGCTCGGTTATGGTGAAAATATCAAGCTGTCTGAGGCATTTGCTTTTTTACAAAGAATACAACTATTCCTAGAATTGAAAATACGAGATATGCAAATGAGTAGCGTCCGATTGATGATATGACAAATTTTGAAAAATATTTTATCTTTTTGCCGCAAAAAAAGGTCAGTTTTTTGATTTTGCTGAAAAGTGACATAATAGCAGGAAAAATAGTTTTGAATATGAGTCTTTTTGAATCGTATAAAACACTATTAATCGGTTTCACGATAATCACCCTTTCTGATAGAAGTATATAATTTTTTCAATGTATTATTGAATTAGTACAATTATATTTTATATCATACAATTACACTTGTCAATAACTTTTCAAAAATTACGCATTAAAATATATTTTGCCGAAATTAATCTCATTTGATTTTGTGAATATTGAAAACCATAGCAAAAAATCATAGCAGAACAACTGATGAAATAGAAAATATATTGAAAAACGAGAATTTGATTTTTGAATAAAAACAACCGACTTTGAACTGACGAAATCAGAGCAAAAGACGGTTGTGTGATTATTAATTATAAAAGAAAATTTGCAGAGTAGAATTACCAATCGGGCGTTGATTCAAATGAAACGGTTTTACCCTGATACGGGAAAGTGATTTTGCAAGAGTATAACATAGGCGCAGTCTTTTTATCCCGTGAACCGTATTTGTGGTCGCCGACAAGAGGATAACCTCTGCTTGCAAACTGAACTCTGATCTGGTGACTACGTCCTGTGTGAAGTTTGATGCGGACTTGTGACGCTTCACCTTCTGTAAGGCGCACAAATTCAAGTTTTGCTTTTTTTACTCCGTTACGCATACGTTTGACAACAAATACTTTGTTTTTTCGGGAGTCTTTCCAAAGCAGATCTTCCCATTCTCCGCTTTCCGGCGGAGTACCGTGAACAGTTGCCATATATTCTTTTATCATTGTGCCTTCCTGTATGCTTCTTGAAAGCTGGGCAGCGGCTTGCTTTTTGCGTGTATATACCATAACCCCGCCTACGTTCATATCAAGTCTGTGTACGGTGTAGATGTCACCGTCGAACTTGGTTTTGAGCAGTTCGGGAACTTGTTTTTCGGAATCAAGTCCCACGGGTTTTATGCAAACGATTATATTTTGATCAGAGTATAAAATTTCCATTGATAACCTCATGATTAATTTTTGATTGTTGAGAATATTATAGCATAATTAAGATTAATATAGAAGCGTTTGTTGAGAGGATAATACATATAAAGATAAAGAAAGCTTAAAGCCATAAAAACAGATTAAATAAACTTGATTGTTTTTCGCAATAAAAATCAAAAAACTTGAAAAATTTACATTTTATAAAGCAAGAAAGACTTCACATAATACTATTGCGACGATGATTTGAGAAGTCAAAACGTCGCTTAAAAATAAAATGAAATTGATAAAAAGTTTTGAAAAAAGGAGAAAAACAATATGTCAAGTAACAACACACTTAATGTACCACAGGCAAAGGAAGCAATGGAACGTTTTAAGATGGAATGTGCAAACGAGGTGGGCGTAAACCTCAAGCAGGGCTACAACGGTGATTTAACATCTCGTCAGGCTGGTTCAGTAGGCGGTCAGATGGTTAAAAAGATGATCGAATCATACGAAAACAGTATGAAATAAGCCACCTGAACATTAATTTTATAGCTTAATAAAAAGTAAAACAGGCATATGGAATTATCCATGTGTCTGTTATTTATTATCACAATTTTGTGAAATAGGGTAAAATTAAAATCATTTTTGCTTAATTATACAATATTTTTGTAAAACTGTTGACATTATTATTTATTAATGATAAACTATACTTGTCTACAAGGTGTAGACTAAGAGGCGGTGAAGAAATGAAAGAAACAAAATTGGGTGCGATCGAATCACGTTTTGCAGATATAATCTGGGCTAATGAGCCTTTATCCACGGCTCAGCTTGTCAAATTGTGCGAAAAAGAGTTGAATTGGAAACGCACTACAACTTATACGGTTCTGAAAAGATTGAGTGAACGAGGTTTGTTTGAGAACAACGGCGGTGAAGTCACATCTCTCATATCACGAAATGAATTTTACGCAAAGCAGAGCGAGAGCTTTATTAACGAAACTTTTGCCGGTTCACTGCCTGCATTTCTTGCAGCGTTCACTTCAAATAAAAGGTTATCTCAAAAGGAGATTTCAGAGATAAAAAATCTGATCGACTCTTATGAGGAGGAATAGCAATGGAAGCAGTATTCATAAAAATTCTGAATATGAGCATAGTTGCGTCGTGGCTGATATTTGCCGTGATAATTTTCAGATTGCTTTTAAAATCTGCGCCGAAGTGGATCAGATGTGTAATGTGGGCAATGGTGGCAGTAAGATTGATAATTCCGTTTTCATTTGAGAGCAGATTAAGTCTTATTCCGAATACTCAGAAGCTTTACGATACAGGCAACTCGTCTACTGCATATGTAAATTCAGCACCCGTTATTTTTCAGGAAACCGAAGATAAACCTGATATTCTCGCAATAGTAAGTCTTGTATGGCTTATCGGTGTTGCTGTAATGCTTATTTATATGCTGTCAAGCTATATTTATCTTCGCATAGCGGTGCGTGAGAGTGTCAGGCTCAAGGGAAATATAAGACTTTGTGACCATATAAAAAGTTCGTTTGTACTTGGATTTTTCAATCCGATAATTTATCTGGATTCAGCACTTACCGACAAAGAAACCGAATATGTAATTGCTCATGAGCAGGCTCATCTGAAGCGACACGACAATATATGGAAACCCTTGGGATTTATTTTGCTGAGTGTGTATTGGTTCAATCCTTTATGTTGGATAGCATATTGGCTGTTTAATAAGGATATAGAACTTGCCTGTGATGAAAAAGTTGTCAAAACCCTTGATGTGCAGGGCAAAAAGGAATATTCAACAGCTCTGCTCTTATGCAGTTCAAATCACCATATGATAGCGGCTTGTCCGCTTGCCTTCGGTGAAAACAACGTTAAGCAGAGAATCAAAAGTGCTTTGCATTACAAAAAGCCTTCAAAATATGTTGTGGTTACAGCAGGCATAGCGTGTTTGTTTGTGGCTGTTTCATTTATGACAGATCCGCTGAGTGCTTCGGCAACGAATTTTATTAAAGAAAATCTTGTCGGGGATATTTCAGTTAATCTGACAGATTATGATATCTCAAAGTCGGGATTGAGCATTGTATATTCGGATATTAACGAAGCTCTGGAAAACGAAAATCTCGATAAAGAATATGTTGATAGCATTACAAAAATTGAACTCAGCGAAGCCGATATGGAAATTAAGGTTTACATAAAAAGTCTTGATGATGACAAACAGCAGTGGTTTAGAGAGAACATATCTGATAACCCGTATTTGATATTTATAATGGTCGTTGAAGAAACCGAACCTCCTGCAACGGAGCCTGAAACACAGCCCGAAACGGTGGCGATTGAGGAAGTTTATGAGGAATTGTATGATGATTCTTCATACGACAGTTATAATGAAACTTATACAGATGATAGTTATTCAGATGACAGTAACAGCAGTGACAGATATTTTGAAATACAGCCGTATGAAGAATCGGAATTGTATCAAAAGAATCAGGAGCAATACCATAACATATACGGCGGATACAGCTCAGGCGGAGTGAGTTTATCGGTGGATTCAAACGAATGGTCATCGAATACGGACTCAAACGGTAATGACGTACTTAAATGGGATTGAGTGCCCATAAATATATTATACGAGGAGGAAATTTATGAAAACTACAAGAAAAAGGCTTATAAAAGTCATGGCTATGGTGATTACACTTGCAATGGTATTTGCAGTATTTTTCTGTGCGCCGTTTACGGTTGGTGCGGCTGATGGATTTTTGTATTCCTATATTAGTGATGATTATGTAGAAATTACAGGATATCAAGGCACTGCTAAAAATATCACGGTGCCTGCAGAGTATGGCAATTGTGCTGTTGTCGGTATTGACGAGGGAGCATTTGCTGGCAATACCAATCTGGAAAGCGTTAAAATTTCAGAGGGAATAATTTACATAGAAACAGCGGCTTTCAGCGATTGTACAAATCTCAAAAGTATTTCTATGCCTGAGAGTATGGTTGCGATTGCCCCTGAGGTTTTCTGGGGAACAGCTCATTACAACAACAATTCAAACTGGCAGGACGGAGTTTATTATGTCGGAAAATTTGCCATTGAAATGAGAAACAATGTTTCAAAGGTATCCTTAAAGCATGGAACACTCGGCATAGCAAATGCAATGGCGTTTAGTTGTCCTAATCTGACAGCTTTTACAATTCCCGACAGTGTGAAATACATAGGCAGTCTGGCTGTTTTTGATTGTACAAAAATGAAAGGCATAACAATTCCCTACGGTGCTGAGTTGATCGGAAGCTATGCCTTCGGATATAAAATGACGGATGAATATACTATTGAGAAGATGAGTGATTTTAAAGTTACGGGTGCAAGAGGAACTCTTGCTGAGGATTATGCTGATCATTACGATTTTCCGTTTGTAAATTCAACAACTGCAAAATCTATGTCTATTAACAGAACCTCTCTTACATTAGGTGTTGGCGAAGAATATACGCTCATAAAAAAGGTTCTTCCGTCAAGTGCGGCAAACTGCACATGGACAAGCAGTAATTCATCGGTTGCATCCGTTAATTCAAACGGTACAGTTACAGCTAAGAAAGCAGGCGCCGCTACTATTACAGTAAAGACAGCAAGCGGAATGTCGAAATCCTGCAAAGTAACCGTAAAATCTGCGCCGTCAAGCATTAAGGTCAGCACGACAAACCTTACACTCGGTGTCGGTGAAGGATTTATCATTTCAGAGAGTACAAACGCAGGTTCATACGCTTGGAAATTTGGTTGGAGCAGTTCAAACAGTAGTGTTGCATCAGTTGTAAAGACAAGCGGAAACAAGGCTAAAATTACTGCAAAGTCAGCAGGTACGGCAACAATTACGGTTAAAACATATAACGGCAAAACTGCAACCTGTAAGGTAACTGTAAAGTCTGCGCCGACAAGCGTTACTCTCAGCGAGGAATCAGTTGGCCTTGGCAAAGGCGAAACATTTATAATTGCTCAGAATTCAAACAGCGGTTCATACGCTAAAAATTTCACTTGGTCAAGCAGTAACACAAGCGTTGTTACTGTAGAAAAAACAAGCGGAAACAAAGCAAAAATTACTGCAAAGGGCAACGGCACCGCAACAATCACGATTAAAACCTACAACGGAAAAACCGATACTTGTAAGGTTACGGTTAAGAATTCACCGTCAAGCGTATCTCTCAGCAAAACAAGTCTGACACTCGGTACAGGTGAAACCTATGTTATTTCAGAAAATACTAACAGCGGTTCATACGCAAATGCGGCAAATCTGAAGTGGAGCAGTACAGATACAAATGTTGCAACTGTTACAAAGGACAGCAAAAACAAAGCTGTGATAACGGCAAAAGGCAACGGTACTGCAACAATCAAGATCACCCTCTACAACGGCAAGACGGCAACTTGCAAGGTTACGGTAAAGAATGCTCCGTCAAGCGTTAAATTAAGCACATCAAATCTTACCCTTAATGTGGGTGAAGAATATACGATTTCTGAAAGCACTGACAGCGGATCATATGCAAATGCAGATAATCTCAAGTGGAGCAGTTCCGACACGAGTGTTGTGACAGTTAAGAAAGCTACAGGCAACAAAGCTGTAATTACTGCAACAGGCACAGGTACCGCAACGGTTACACTTACATTATATAATGGTAAGACAGCATCTTGTCAGATGACTGTAGGTGTACCTACAAGTGCAAACGATCCCGAAACTTCTCTTCCCGAAGATTCAAATGTTGATGATTAATTTATAAAAAAGCGAGTGCAGACAGCTTGATAGATCCGAACATAACCGAAGCAGGTTTCTATAAAGAAAATAAAACCAGGGGTTCAAACGAATCCCTGGTTTGCTATATATGTAGTATAATTAGCTTTCAGCTCTGTTGATTGCGTTGAGAACACCGAGAACAGAAGCAACATTTACATTTGAGTCAATACCGATACCGAAGATATTCTTTCCGTCAGGCTTCTGAAGTTCGATGTACGAAACTGCCTTTGAGTCTGAACCTTCTGAAATAGCGTGCTGGCTATATGAAATAAACTTGTATTTGTCAAGCCCCACAGCTTTGATTGCATTGAAGAAGGCGTCAATCGGACCGTTTCCGATACCGCTGAGAACTACCTCACTGTTGCCGTCAATAATCATTCTGCCCTTGAAGTGAACGTAATCCTTTCCGTTTTCGCTTTCTTCATAAATCTTTCTCTTGGTAAGCTGATATTTCATCGGATGCTCAAGATAATTTTGCTCAAATACCTCAAAAAGTTCCTTTGGAATAAGCTCACGCTCAAGTTCTTCGCATTTAGCCTGAACAAGCTTTGAAAATTCAGGATGCATCTTCTTCGGAAGGTCATATCCGAAGTTGTTACTCATTACAAAAGCCGCACCGCCCTTGCCTGACTGTGAGTTAATTCTGATGATAGGCTCGTACTCTCTGCCTACGTCAGCAGGGTCGATAGGAAGATACGGGATTTCCCACATCTCAGTACCGCTTTCCTTCATATACTTCATACCCTTGTTAATAGCGTCCTGATGTGAGCCTGAGAATGCCGTAAATACAAGTTCACCGATATAAGGCTGACGTGGATCAATTTTCATATTTGTGCAACGCTCGTAAATTTCACGAAGCTTTGGGAGATGTGAAAAATCAAGCTTAGGGTCAACGCCCTGTGTGAACATATTAAGTCCCATTGTGACGATGTCCATATTACCTGTACGTTCACCGTTGCCGAAGAGTGTGCCTTCAACTCTTTCTGCACCTGCGAGAAGTGCAAGCTCACCTGCTGCAACACCGCAGCCACGGTCATTGTGGGGGTGAACACTGATGATAGCTGCTTCTCTGTTTTTGAGGTGTCTTATAAAGTATTCAACCTGATCGGCGTATGTGTTAGGTGTACACATCTCAACTGTGTTTGGGAGATTGAGTATAACAGGATTTTCCTTTGTTGAACCGAGGGCTTCCATAACCTTGTCACAGATGTCTACAGCGTTGTCCATTTCAGTACCGCTGAAGCTTTCAGGTGAATATTCAAGACGGAAGTTTGTGTCGCCTTCGTATTCGTCAATAAGCTGTTTGATAAGCTTTGCGCCCTCAACAGCAATATCGGTAACACCTGACATATCAGTTTTGAAAACAACTTTTCTCTGAAGAGTTGAAGTTGAATTGTAAAAATGAACGATTACATTCTTTGCACCCTTTACAGCTTCAAAAGTCTTACGAATAAGGTGCTCTCTTGCCTGAACAAGTACCTGAATAGTAACGTCATCAGGAATATGATTGTTTTCAATAAGCTCACGACAGATTTCGTATTCAGTTTCCGAAGCACTCGGAAATCCGATTTCGATTTCTTTAAATCCCATATCGCAGAGTGCGTGGAAGAATTCAAGTTTTTCTTCAAGATTCATAGGGTCAACAAGTGCCTGATTGCCGTCACGAAGGTCAACACTGCACCAGATAGGTGCTTTCGTGATAGTCTTGTCCGGCCATGTTCTGTCGGGAATGTTAATTTGCTGAAAAGGAATGTACTTTTCAAAAGACGGTTTCATATAAATAACCTCCTGTGTAGTCATACAAAAAAAGCCCCTTAAAAGTAATTGCTTACTAAAAGGGACGAATAAAATCGTGGTACCACCCAATTTTAGATACATATCGCTATGTATCCCTTACAGACTTCAAACAAAGTCCTGACCGATAACGCAGTCCTGCGTTCCGCATTACAATGATATTTCACACGGAAAACTCGGGGATGAGCTATACATGTAATTTTTCGCACTGACTTACACCGACCGTCAGTTCTCTTTGCCGAAAAGCTTTACATCTTATTCCCGTCACTGTTTTTAAGGGGATTTATTTGTTTAAACTTATTATATATATAGCGCAATGGAATGTCAAGAGAATTTTTGAAGTTTTTAAATTGCATATATATAGTATATAGAAAAACAGCCGCAGAAAAAAGTTTAAAAAAGTTTTAAAAAAGTGTTGACAAAAGCAAAGGTGTTTGATATAATAACAAACGTTCGCTGAAAGACAGCGCTCAGTAAGAAAGGAAACCTCGAAAAAAGTTTGAAAAAAACTTAAAAAAAGGGGTTGACAAAAGCGAAAAGCTGTTGTATAATAGCTCTTGCGCTACTGAGATGAACGGCGAAAGCCGAGAGTCTTTCAAGCGTGTAGGACCTTGAAAATTAAACAACGAAAAGTAAGAAGAACCCGTAATGACTTTGAGGAAAGCTCAAAGAAATTACAGTGAGATGTAACTGAGAGAAAGACTCTAAATACATCAGGAAATTCACGGATACACAGTTAGTATTCTGAATGAGCGATTAATCTCTGAAATTGATTTGAACATCCGAAAGGATGTTGAGATACAAATTTTAGAGAGTTTGATCCTGGCTCAGGACGAACGCTGGCGGCGTGCCTAACACATGCAAGTCGAACGGAACTTTTTTGAAAGATTTCTTCGGAATGAATTTGACTAAGTTTAGTGGCGGACGGGT
>JAXJYO010000011.1:0-28436 GCA_036306945.1 Ruminococcus sp.
ATCATCAGTATGTAACAAAGGCGGCTTATGTAGTTTTAGGAATTAATCTTGACGGTCAGAAAGATATCCTTGGTATTTGGATTGGAGAAAATGAGAGTAAATTTTATGTTAGATCAGATCAAAGAACTTATTACAAACTATGTTGAAGTGTCAACAGACGAAATTTCGGAAGACTCAAAATTCATTGATGATCTTGGCTTTAATTCATATGATTTTATGAGTTTTTTGGGAGAAATCGAAGATGAATTTGATATAGAAATCGATGAACGTGAAGCCGTTAAAATTCACACAGTTGGGGAAGCAGTTACTTACATTGAGTCAATCAGCGAATAAGGAGAACCTGTATGGATAATTTAAAAGTAAAGTCAACAAAAAGATATGCTGACTTAAAAGAACTTCTTAACGATGCTGCAGCAATGTACGGTTCACAAGATGCTTACCGCTATAAGGTTAAGAAAGAAATTGTTTCAAAAACATTCAATGACTTAAAGTCCGACAGTATGGCTTTTTCGAGAATGTTAGAGAAAAACGGTTTGCTCGGTAAGCACATTGCCGTAATAGGAGCATCAAGCTATCAGTGGATAGTTACATATTTTGGTACCGTAAACAGTAACAGCGTTATTGTTCCTATTGATAAAGAACTTCCGGCTGATGATATAGCAGAGCTTTTAAACAGGGCTGATGTATCTGCACTTGTTTTTGATAAAAACCTTGCTGACAGAATTGAATCAATTAGAAACCAGTGCGAGAATATTCATTATTACATTGGTATTCACATCGCAGAATCACAAGAGGATATTTTATCTTTTGATAAGATTATTGAAGAAAACAAAGGAAACTTTGATGTTGGAATTGACAGAGATAAAATGTGCTCAATCCTTTTCACCTCAGGCACAACAGGCAAGAGTAAAGGTGTAATGCTAACTCATACAAGTCTTGCAGATAATGCAACATGCATGGATATGGGTGAGCCTGTAGGTACAGTTTCTGTTTCTGTTCTTCCGATTCATCATGCATACTGTTTTACTTGTGATATCCTTGCAGGTTTGTGCGGAGGTATAACTTGTTGCTTTAATGATTCAATTATGCGTCTTGTAAAAAATATGAATTTGTATAATCCGCAAATCATTTTGCTTGTTCCGATGATTATTGAATCTCTGTATTATAAAATCAATGAAGCTGCAAGAGCAAATCCCGATGTTCCTAAGAATTTGATTGCAAAACAGGTTTTCGGAACTTCTTTACATACAATTTACAGCGGCGGTGCATACTTAAACCCAATGCTTATTGATGAGTTTGCAACTTTCGGAATAGATATCATTCAGGGCTACGGTATGACAGAATTTTCACCGAGAATTTCTGCAAATATCAGAGGTTATATTAAAAAGAACTCAGTAGGTGTACTTATCCCCGGATGTGAAGCTAAAATTGAAGACAGTGAGATTTTAGTAAAGGGTAAAAGTCGTATGCTCGGTTATTACAAAGATGAAAAGTCAACTTCAGAGGCTTTAAGCGGCGAATGGCTCAGAACAGGTGACCTTGGCTATGTTGACGAAGATAACTTTGTTTTTATCACCGGCAGAAAGAAAAATCTTATAATCCTTTCCAACGGAGAAAATGTGTCACCTGAGGAACTTGAAAACAAATACAACGGCTGGCTTTTCGCAAAAGAACTGATGATATATTCAGAAAACGGAAAAATCATTGCAGAAATGTATCCGAATTTTGATTATGCCCAGTCAGTCGGAGTGCAGGATTTTGAAAAGGAATTCGAGGATAAAACTGATTCAGTAAATGCAGAGCTTCCTCTTTATAAACGTATAACCAAATTGATCGTGAGAACAGAGGAATTCCCCAAAACTTCATCAGGCAAAATAAAAAGAAAGAAAAACAGTTAATTAATTTAAGATAGCGAGGTAGAAAATGGATTTTTTTCAGATTTTTAACGAAGTAAAAGAAACTTTTATGACAGCAGATGTCAGTGACTATCAGGGTCATCTTGCGTTGCAAGTCAATATGACAGGTGAGGGAGAAGGCAGATTTTATGCTGAGCTTAATAACGGGGTTCTGAATGTAGAACCTTATGAATATTACGACAGGGATGTAATGTTTACGATTGATTCAAAAGATTTCTTAAAGCTTATCCATGGCAACCTTGATCCCGTATTTGCTTTTACAATAGGCAAACTCAAAATTGACGGTGACCTTGGCAAAGCTCTTGAAATTCAAAGATTAATTAAAAAATAAAGATTTTAATTATTAAAGAAAAGTCAATATTATTATATGTTTTACACAGGGTATTGAGGAAACACTTCAATATCCTATTTTTATATTATTACAAATAAATGATGTAGCAATTTGATATTTACAGCATAAAATGAATTGAACAACAAAACGGCGGTGGTAAAATGGCATTTGATACCAGAGAACTTTTTGCTCGACTGTTAAAATGTGAAGCCGGAGGCGAAGGTGAAGATGGTATGAGAGCAGTTGCGTCAGTCATCGTCAACAGAGCAAATGTACCTGACGGTGAATTTGCCAGGATAAGCAACGGCGGTGATATTCGTGCGATCATCGAGCAGCCAAATCAGTTTACATGTATGAAAACAGCCATTGGTGGCGTCTATAATTCGCAGAATATTTATAATATGGTACCAGAAGATATTCATTATGAAATCGCTGACTGGGCGCTTGCAGGAAACACAGACAGTTCAGTAGGCGATGCCATATTTTATTTTAATCCGTTTTCACAAACGTGTCCGACTTATTTTCCGTCTAACAACGGTGTGATTTATAACCGTGTAGGTGATCATTGCTTCTATTCACCTACTCCGGCATATTCAAAAACATAAAGGTGATATTATGGCTAACAATTCAAATAACAATAACCAGAATATGATACAGGATCCCGAACAGAGCACAAACAGTTTTATTCCCTATACAGCTTTTAACACTCATCTTAACCAAGGACTCAATCCGGGGGATTATTACGGTGTCGGTGAAGGTCAGACGTGCAATTTGCAGGGATGTGTACCGAATGTAATAGCTCAGGAAAAATATGTAATACCATCCTTGGAGCAGGTAGCTGAATACAATAGAGAATCACTTTATGGAAATATGCAAAATACAAATACTGCACCCAATGCAAGCACACAATCTGCAAAACAACAAAACGCAGCTGCTGTTGCTCAGTCTATGCCGCAAAATCCTGACAATCAGGGAATCCAAAGTACTCCCGCTACAGTACTTGATTATGGCGCCACTATTGACAGCAATCAGTTAAATGCTATGGGAACAGGCGTGACAGATTTTCAGAATCCTTATCCGATTACCCCTGAAAGTCTGCAATATCTCAATGGATTTATGAGGACACAGATCGGAAGACGTGTTTCAATTGATTTTCTTGTAGGTTCAAATACTATTGTAACCAAGCTTGGATATCTCCTTGGAGTAGCTTCAAACTATATTCTCATAAACGAACTTGACACAAACGACATTACTACCTGTGATTTTTATAATATTAAATTTATAAGATTCTTTTATTGATGTAAAAACTCGAATTTCAGTTGAACTGGACTTCGAGTTTTTTAATATGTAAAGCTGTATAACAAATTTAAACCTCTTTAATCTTGACAACAGACAAAAAAACAAGTAAAATATATAAGAATTGATATCATACGGAGATGTATCGAAGTGGTCATAACGGGGCTGACTCGAAATCAGTTAGGGAGCAATCCCCCGCGGGTTCGAATCCCGCCGTCTCCGCCATAAACAAAACCGCTTTTGTCTATGACAAAGGCGGTTTTTTCTACCTTTAAGATAAGCATAAAAATATAGGCACTCGCTTTATACAAATTATATTGATATTTACTTTTTAAAATGTTACAATAATACAAAAGGGGGTTCTGGTTATGAAAAAATTTATTTCATTTTTGCTATCCGCTACTTTAGTTGCATCAGGATGTATTTCTGCATTTGCAACTCAAGAAACCGAAAGTGAATTTTCCATAAAAATCGTACACACAAATGATATACATTCAAGAGTTATTGAAGATGAGTCAGGCGGAATCATCGGCGTATCAAAACTAAAAACTTTGATAGATGATTTTACTGAAAATTCAGATATGAGCCTTGTACTTGATTCAGGCGATACCTTTCATGGACAATCAATTGCAACACTTGTTGAGGGCGAATCAATTGCACGTTTGGTCGGTGCCTGCGAATACGATGCAATGACTGCCGGAAACCATGATTGGAACTACGGTAAAGACAGGCTGAAAGAGCTTGTAAATATTGTGGACGAAAATAATAATAAAGACTTTTCAATGCTTACAGGTAATGTAATCAACAACGACGGAAGTAAGTTTTTTGACGATGAGTATTTAATAAAAACCGTTGAAAAAGACGGAGAAGAAGTTAAGATTGGAATATTCGGTGTTATTGATCCGAGCATTCACAGTGATACTGCTCCTTCAAACGTATCAGGTATCGTATTTACCGATATGGAAACATATTCGCAAAAAGCTGTTGAATATCTTGAAAACGAAGGTTGTCAGCTTATTATTGCGCTTACTCATTCATATTCACCAACTGAACTTGCATCTAAAATTGACGGTGTAGACTTATGGCTTGCAGGTCACGAACATATAGACATAAATGAATATGTAAAAACGCCGAATGGGGAAGAAACCCTAGTTATTGAGAACGGATACTATCTCTATGAAGCCGGTTTGATTGAACTTAATTTTAACTTAACAGATAATGAAGTTGAAAATCTTGAGTATAAAACAAGCAGTGCAGATTACTCAATTTGCGCTGACCTTGAACCTGATGAAGAAGTACAAAAACTTCTTGATGAAATTAACGCTGAACAAAGCATTATACTTGAAGAAGTAGTTGGTACTTCGCCTGTTGAACTCGACGGTGTATGGGAAGATCTCAGAATCGGAGAAACAACCATGGGCAGAGCAATTACATCTGCTTATTTGCTCGAAACAGGCGCTGATATAGCATTTGAAAATGCAGGCGGAATCAGAGATTCAATTTCAGCCGGAGATGTAACATACGATGATATAATAAATGTAATGCCGTACGGTAACTACATTGTTACAAAACAGATTTCCGGTTCAGATTTGCTCGGAATTCTTGAAACTTCAATCGAAATACAGATTAATTGCATTGAAGCAAATAACTCAGGTATTTACGATGCATGGCCTTCAAACAGCGGAAGTTATCTTCAGGTTGGGGGAGTGACTGTAGAATATGATCTTTCCAAACTATATGGCAACAGAGTAAATTCTGTGTATGTAGGTAATGAAAAACTTGATGCAGAAAAAATTTACACTGTAGCAACTAATAACTATTTAGCAACGTCAAGTGATTATCCACAGCTTGCTTCAAAAGAGAAAAAAGGGGACTATTCTGCTTGTGATGAAGCTCTGATAACATATTTTAAGCAGGACGATGATTTTATTCTTGAAAGCGTAAATACTGCAAGAATGATTGAAGTCACAACACCTTCACCTACGGAAGTAACTACTTCATCAACTGAATCAACTTCAAATACTATTCCAGATCCATCAGGGACCGATGCAACATCGTCTACTTTAGAACCTGCTACAACAAAATCAAGCACTGCAACTCCTGATTCATCAAATGGTATTTCTACAGGTGGCTCATTTGCAATCTACAGTATAATATCTGTTATCATTGCATCAATTGCAGTTATTTATATGTTAAGAAGAAAGTTAACTGTTAATAAATAACAAAAAGCTGAGGTAACGGTTTGAATCCGTCAACCTCAGCTTTTCTATATTAAATCACTCAGTATAGTATTTGATACAAGAAATCCTTTTGATGTAAAACAAGCCCTTTCACTGTTTAATTCCATAAATCCCATATCAGCGTATTTTTTTATTTTTCTAAAAAAATTATCAGATAACTTAAAACCGAATCTATTTTCAAATTCATTGAATTCAAGACCGCTTTTCAGGCGAAGAGTAAGCATAATATACTCTTCCGATGTGCCTCCTTTACAGTCAAAATCGTTTATATCATTTTCAAAATTTTGCATACTTCTGTTATAAGAAAATCTGTTCCCATCAAAGAAAGAATGTGCCGAAGGACCGATTCCGATGTATTCACCGCATTTCCAATAATTAATATTATGACGACTTTCAAAACCTTTTTTTGCAAAATTTGAAATTTCATACTGTTCAAAGCCAAGTTTTTTCAAATAATCAACCGCAAAAAGATAAAGTTCTGCTTGTTTGTCTTCATCGGGCAAAATCAAACTGTCTTTAATTAAATCAAATTTTGTGCCTTCTTCAATTTTCAGGATATACGATGAAATATGTGTGACACCACACTCATTACAAAAATCAATGGACTTTTTAAGACTATCCTGAGTTTGAAAGGGGATACCCATCATCAGATCAAGAGAAATGTTGTAAATTCCTGCATCTTTTGCACGTTCTACGGTGATTTTTGCATCTTCGGCATTATGAATTCGACCAAGCTTCTTGAGTTCTTTTTCAACCGCACTTTGCATACCTACAGAAATTCTGTTGAATCCGCTTTTTTCCAGCAATTCAAAATCAATTGATTTTCCTGTGTCCGGATTTACCTCAGTTGTGATTTCTGCTTCGTCAGTTACAGAAAATGAACTTTTTACAGCTAAAAGTATTTTTGACAGTCTTTCAGCACCCAAAACACTCGGAGTTCCTCCGCCAAAGTAAATGCTTGAAACTTCTTTTTCGGTTCTGATGCTCCATAACTTGATTTTTTCTATAAGAATTTGGGTGTATCTATCATATTCACTCTCAGTTCCGTTACCGCTGTAAAAGTCGCAATACGGACATTTACTCTTACAATATGGAATATGAATATATAATCCGATTAAATTTGACATAAAAAACCTCGTAAATGTGTTTGAGGCAGAAACTTTCGTTTCTGCCTCGATTTGGAAGGTATATGAAAAAAATAGGAAAAATCTGTTTTTCAACCTTTTACAAAGATATATTACAATATTTTAATCTTTTTGTCAAGCTTTTGTATTAATTTATTTTGAAATAATTTCCTCATATTGTGTTGACATCTACACTGAAAAAATAGTAAAATATTAAATTGTGGATAAAACAATTAATATCAGTAAAAAAGCTCCGAAAGGATTGTAATTTATGAGTTCTTTAAGAGATGAAATCAGCAAGCGTCGAACATTTGCGATTATCTCGCACCCTGACGCAGGTAAAACAACACTTACAGAAAAGCTTCTTCTTTACGGAGGTGCAATTAACCTTGCGGGTTCGGTAAAAGGCAAAAGAACTGCAAAACACGCAGTTTCAGACTGGATGGAAATCGAGAAGCAGCGTGGTATTTCAGTTACTTCATCAGTATTGCAGTTTAAGTATAACGGTTACTGCATAAATATCCTTGATACACCGGGACATGAGGATTTTTCAGAAGATACCTACAGAACGCTTATGGCGGCTGACTCTGCTGTAATGGTAATTGACGGCTCAAAGGGTGTTGAAAAGCAGACCATCAAGCTGTTTAAGGTTTGTGTAATGAGAAACATTCCTATCATTACTTTTATAAACAAAATGGACAGAGATGCAAAAAATCCTTTTGATTTGCTTGAAGATATCGAAAATGTTCTCGGAATCAACACTTATCCTGTTAACTGGCCAATAGGCTCCGGTAAGGAGTTCAAGGGTGTGTTTGACAGAAACTCAAAGAAGATTTTATCTTTTACAGCTAACAACGGACAAAAAGAAGTTGAAAAAGAGGAACTCACTCTTGATGATCCGTCACTTGAAGACACAATCGGTTTTTATCATAAACAGGATCTGTTTGATGATATCGAGCTTCTTGACGGTGCAGGTGATGAGTTTGATTTAGATGCTGTCAGAAACGGTAAGCTTACACCTGTATTTTTCGGTTCAGCCCTCACTAATTTTGGTGTTGAACCTTTCCTTGAACAGTTCTTGCAACTTACAACTTCACCATTACCAAGAGAAACCGTAAGCGGAGAAGTTGAGCCGATGTCCGAAGATTTTTCAGCTTTTGTATTCAAAATTCAAGCTAATATGAATAAGGCTCACCGTGACAGAATTGCATTTATGCGTATATGCAGTGGTAAATTTGAGAAAAATATGGAAGTTTTCCATGTTCAGGGCAATAAAAAAATGCGTCTTTCACAGCCTCAGCAGATAATGGCTCAGGAACGTGAAATTGTTGAAGAAGCTTATGCAGGTGACATCATCGGCGTATTTGATCCGGGTATATTCTCAATCGGTGATACTATCTGTACTGCAAGAAATAAGGTTCAGTTCAAGGGTATTCCAACCTTTGCTCCTGAACATTTTGCACTTGTAAGACAGAAAGACACAATGAAGCGTAAACAGTTCATCAAGGGAACAAGTCAGATCGCACAGGAAGGTGCAATTCAGATTTTTCAGGAACTTGATGCAGGTATGGAAGAAGTTATTGTCGGTGTAGTTGGTGTTCTTCAGTTTGACGTTCTTAAATATCGCCTTGAAAACGAGTATAACGTTGACATCATAATGGAAACACTTCCATACGAATACATTCGCTGGATCGTTAACGAAGATTTAGACCCGAAAACTCTTGATCTTGCTTCGGATACAAAGAGAATTCAGGATTTAAAAGGAAATCATCTGCTTCTCTTTACAAGTTATTGGAGTATAAATTGGGCTCTTGAACATAATAAGGGTCTTGAACTGAGAGAGTTCGGTACAAACTAAAAATTTTATTGGAGGATATATGCTGTACGATAAGCTTAAAAACTATTCTGAAAACGGCATATATCCTTTTCATATGCCGGGACACAAGCGTAATATTGCAGATAAAAATCTGCCTTATAATATTGATTTAACTGAAATTAACGGTTTTGATAATCTTCACGATGCAAACGGATGTATAAAAGACATTGAGATTAAAGCCGCAGAATTATATTCAGTTAATAATGCGTTTTTGCTCATAAATGGTGCTACAGGAGGTATTCTTGCTACTATAAGAGCGCTGATAAATTTCGGTGATAAAGTCATCATTTCACGAAATTGTCATAAATCAGTCTACAATGCTATTGAACTGTGCGGTCTTAATGCTGAGTATATTCTACCTGAGAAATCCCCAAAATACGGAATCTGTACTTCTGTTTCACCGCAAAAACTTGAAAATCTTATATTAAAAAATCCTGATACAAAGCTTGTTGTAATTACATCTCCTACATATGAAGGTGTAGTATCAGATATAAAGAACATTTCTGCAATTTGCCATAAGTATGGAGTTAAGTTATTTGTAGATGAGGCTCACGGTGCTCATTTTCCTTTTTCAGACCAATTTCCCTGCGAAGCTGTAAAATGTGGGGCAGATGTGGCTGTGCTTAGTTTGCACAAAACTCTTCCATCGCTCACACAAACTGCATTATTGCTAACCAATGACGACTCTTTATCAGACAAGCTCAGGGACAATCTTTCAGTATTTGAAACCAGCAGTCCGTCTTATGTATTGATGAGCTCAATTGAAAAATGTCTTGACTTTATATCTTACAACAAATTTGAGTTTAATAAATATATTGAAAGATTAAAAAATTTTTATCATCATACTGAACAGTTTTCTAATTTGAAAATTCTTTATTGTGATGAGAAATTTGAAGAAACTTGTTTTGATTATGATATAGGGAAGATTGTAATTTCAACACAGGGAACAGACTTAAATGGTACACAGCTTGCAGAAATTTTGAGAAATAATTATAAAATTGAAACTGAAATGGCGTATACAGACTATGTCATCGCAATGACCTCGGTTTGTGATACAGATGAAGGTTTTTACAGGCTCCATAATGCACTTTCGGAAATTGATAAAAACTGCAAGAAATCTTTAAATATTAAAAATAACTTTAATAACGAAATAATTCCGCAAAAAAAATTTAATTCTTTTGAAAAATTTAGATATAAAAAAGTAAAAACAAGATTTGAACACTCTAAAGGAAGAGTATCACTTGAATATATCTGGGCTTATCCGCCGGGTATTCCGTTGATAGTTCCGGGAGAAATCATTTCAAAGGAATTGATCAACTATATAAATATTCTGATTGAAAAAGACGTTGAAGTGTATTCAAGTGAAAAAAACTTGCCTGACTTCATATCTGTAACTGAAATTTAATTGACAAATCCTACAGTATGTGGTAAGATTTATTTATCAAAATCTTACAAGGAGTATGATTTACAATGAAAAGAATTAAAACTATTGAAACTCGTGATCTTAAGAAGAGCGTAAAAACAGGCGGTTGCGGTGAGTGCCAGACATCTTGCCAGTCAGCTTGTAAAACATCTTGCGGCGTTGCTAATCAGCAGTGCGAAAAGTGCATCGAGAAATAATTTTAATTAAGATTAAGGATTAACAGCCGTTTTACCCTGAGGTTTAACGGCTTTCCTTTTGTCTGTAACGGAGATAATATGATACATCAATATAAACTTAACGGATATAACATTGTTCTTGACGTATTCAGCGGAAGCGTTCATTGCGTGGACGATTTAGCTTACGACGTTATAGAAATGTATGAAAACAACAGGAAGGAAGATATAGTTGCTTCTTTGCTTAAAAAATACAATGATAATTCTGAAATTACAGAGCAGGAAATTAATGATTGTATTGATGATGTTGAAGAATTAAAGGCAAATGGCAAACTTTTTGCTGAAGATAAGTACGAAAATCTTGCCTTTGATTTTAAGAACAGAAATACTGTCATAAAGGCACTTTGTCTTCACATTGCCCATACTTGTAATCTCAACTGCGAATATTGCTTTGCAAGTCAGGGTAAGTATCACGGCGACAGAGCACTGATGAGCCTTGAGGTGGGAAAGAGAGCAATTGATTTTCTTGTAGAAAACTCAGGTGACAGAGTAAACCTTGAAGTCGATTTCTTCGGCGGCGAACCTTTGATGAATTTTGACGTTGTCAAAGAGATAGTCGCTTATGCAAGAAGCATCGAAAAAGAAAAGAACAAAAATTTCAGATTTACACTTACTACAAACGGAATGCTTGTAGATGATGATGTAATAGAATTTGCAAACAAAGAATGTCATAACGTTGTACTTAGTCTTGACGGCAGAAAAGAAATTCATGATAACCTCCGTAAGACTGTAAACGGAAAAGGCAGTTATGATGTTATTGTACCCAAATTTCAGGAATTTGTTAAAAAGAGAGGAAATAAGGGTTATTATGTAAGAGGAACCTATACACATAATAACACCGATTTCACAAACGATATTTTCCATATGGCTGACCTTGGTTTTACCGAACTATCAATGGAACCTGTAGTTTGTGCGCCTGAGGATCCTTATGCGCTTACATATGATGATTTACCTGTACTTTTTGAGCAATATGAAATTCTTGCAAAAGAGATGCTCAAACGTGAAAAAGAGGGTAAACCTCTCACTTTCTATCACTATATGATCGATCTGACAGGCGGTCCGTGCATTTATAAGAGAATTTCAGGTTGCGGTTCGGGTACTGAATATATGGCTGTTACGCCATGGGGTGAACTTTTCCCTTGTCATCAGTTCGTCGGAGATCCAAAATACAGTCTTGGCAATATCTACGAAGGTGTAACAAACAAAGAAATGCAAAATGAGTTTAAACTCTGTAATGCATATGCAAGACCGGATTGTAAGGATTGCTGGGCAAAGCTTTATTGCAGCGGCGGTTGTGCGGCTAATGCATACCATGCAACAGGTTCAATCAGCGGTATTTATGAATACGGCTGTGAGCTTTTCAAAAAACGTATGGAATGTGCAATAATGATGAAGGTTGCTCAATCAGAAATGGAAGAATAAATTTTGAGGCAGATACAATTGTATCTGCCTTTGTAATATGCGTGAGGTTAAATTATGAAAACAGAAAACTTTTCTTTATTTGAAAATTATATGATTTCCTGTATGGGTGACAGTGCTCATGACAAAGAGCATATTTATCGCGTTCTTTATAACGCTTTGGATATTGCAAGCAAAGAAGAAAATGTAGATTATGATGTTTTGATTTGCGCTTGTCTGCTTCACGATATCGGAAGAAAAGAGCAATTTGAAAATCCTGAGTTATGTCATGCTTTAATAGGTGCTGACAAAGCTTATAACTTTTTAATTGAAAATAATTTTGATAGTGAATTTGCAGATAAAGTAAGACACTGCGTTGCTACACATCGCTACAGACAAAATAATCCTCCGCAGAGCATAGAAGCAAAGATTTTGTTTGATGCTGATAAAGTTGATGTTGCAGGAACATTAGGCATTGCTCGAACTTTATTTTACAAAGGTCAAGTTCATGAACCATTGTACTCTTTATTGCCTGACGGACAAGTTTCAAACGGAGAAAATGATACTAAACCTTCATTTTTTCAGGAATACAAATATAAACTGGAAAATATTTACTCAAATTTTTATACTGAAAGAGGAGAGGAAATTGCTAAGCAACGTCAACACTCAGCAATTTCATTCTATAACGATATACTTAATGAAGTGAGTTCATCGTATAAAAAAGGTATTAATGTATTGGACAAACTATTAACATAATTATAAGATGATCTTAAAGTGATAGGCATAACATAAGAGAGGGCAAAAGCCCTCTCAGATAAACAATCTCATTATATTTGAAGTAATCAAACAAAGCAATATTCCCATAGTCGTCGGAAGAATCATAGAAACAAGTGTCCATTTAAGACTTCTTGTTTCTTTTTTTATTGTAAGACACGTTGTTGAACAGGGGAAATGCATAACACACATAATCATAGTACATACAGCAGTTATTACACTCCATCCGTTTGCCGAGAATATCTGCAAAAGCTGTTCGTAACTTGAATATTCAATCAATGTTCCATTTGCAAGGTATGACATAATCATTATCGGAATCACGGTTTCATTTGCAGGGAAACCAAGAATAAATGCCATTACAATTACGCCGTCAAGACCGATCAATTTTCCGAACGGATCCAAGAAATTAGTACAATACGACAGAATTGAACTGTTGCCGATATATATATTTGCTGTAAGCCATATAATTGCACCTGCCGGTGCGGCAACTGCAATTGCTCGCCCTAATACAAACAATGTTCTGTCAGTAAACGATCTTACAATTGTTTTCAGAATCTGCGGTTTTCGATAAGAAGGAAGTTCTAAAGCAAATCCTGAAGATTCACCTTTAGCAATTGTAAATGATAAAAGCTTTGAGATCCCCATTGTCACTAATACGCAAAGAACGATTATGCAAACCAAAATAACAGCCACCTGAACTGATGAAGCAAAAGTAAACGAACTTCCTGCAAAAAACATCATTATTATTGCAATCAACGTAGGCAGTCTGCCGTTACACGGCATAAAATTATTAGTCAATATAGCGATAAGCTTTTCCTGTGGAGATTCGATAATTCTGCATCCTGTAACACCACAGGCATTACAACCTATCCCCATAGCCATTGTAAGACTTTGTTTTCCGTGAACACCGCATTTTGAAAAGAATTTATCAAGGTTAAATGCAATTCTCGGAAGATATCCTGAGTCTTCAATCAAAGAAAAAAGAGGGAAGAAAATAGCCATAGGGGGAAGCATTACTGAAACAACCCATGTTAGCGTAGTATATACTCCGTCAATAAAAAGTCCGGTCCAAAAATCAGGAATACTCAGTAATTCAAATAAATTATATAATTCACCCTTGAATGATTTAAAAATCATACTCAGCCATTCACTCGGATAATTTGCACCAACTGCAGTTATCCAGAACAGCAATGCAAACAACAACAGCATTATTGGAATTCCGGTTGTTTTTGAAGTAAGTATTTTATCTATTTTCTTTGATCTCTCATTAATTTTTTCTGACGAACAACTTACACATTTACCGCAAATTTCTTTGCTTTTTTCAGACAATGTTACGACATTATCTTTATGTTTTGTTTTGTCGAGAATATCAATATTTTTAAAATTGCTCTGCACTCTAAAGCATTTTCTTTCAAGTGTGCAAATTTCGTAAATTATATTTTTAAGATCATTTAATCCTCTTTTTCTTGTGGCACAAGTACATATAACAGGAATTCCGAGATTAAGTGATAATTCGTCTATGTCAATGCAGATACCATTTTTCTCAGCTTCATCACAAAGATTCAGACATAACACCGCATTTTTTTGCAAAGAAAGAACTTGCAGAACAAAGTTCAGGTTGCGTTCAATAATATTTGCGTCAGCAACTATTACGGTACAATCAATTTTATTGTTTGCAAGAAAATCTTTTGCTACCGATTCTTCTTCCGAAAAAGAAAGCATGGAGTAAGTGCCCGGCAAATCTGTAAAGCAAAAGTTTTTATCTTTGATTTTGGTGAAACCTGAGGAAATTTCTACAGTTTTACCTGTCCAGTTTCCCGTATGCTGTTTAAGTCCTGTCAATTCATTGAAGATCGTACTTTTTCCGACGTTGGGATTTCCTGCAAGTGCAACTGTAAAACAATCTGTATCATTACTATTATAAATCTCAGATAAAACGGGTTTTCCTGCAAACAATACAATACCTCCCGACTTATTTTATAGGAGTAACAATAATATCTTTGCTGTCATTCTCACGAAGTGCAACAACAGAATTTTTTATAAGGTATGCCGTTGGATCACCAAACGGACTTCTGAATACAGGTCTTATCACTGAATTTTCTATTATACCGAAATCAAAGATACGATTTATAAGATTTTCTTTGCATTCTACTGAAATTACTACTGCATCGGTATTGAGCGGTAATTTATTAAGAGTATATTTTCCTTCCATTACATTCACCGATTTCCAATTGACTCAGATGTTAGGGTACACTTATATTTTATTCAATACATTAAGCCACGTTACACAACTTTTTAATTAAAAAGTTTAGCTTTTATCTGTACAAATTACCCTTAATCTATTGACTTTAGTTTGATAACGTGTTAATATTTTACTATGGCTTCGGGTTTATGATTTGTCGTAGCCTTATTTTTTTGAAAACTTTATTTCGGAGGAATATTCAATGAAATTTACTAAGAAATTTTTAGCTTGTGTTCTTGCACTCGTAATGACAACAATGCTCTTTGCCGGTTGCCAAAGTTCATCTGAAAGTGCAACTGATTCAACCACTCCGACAAGTGCGTATTCAATCAATACTTTGAATGAAGGAACTCTTACAATCGGTATGGAAATTGAGTATCCTCCTTTTGAAGAATATGCAGAAGACGGTGTAACTCCTACAGGTTATGATATCGACCTTGCAAAAGCAATCGGTGATAAGCTGGGCTTGAAGGTTGAATTTATTAACACGGCTCTTGACGGTATTTTAAAGGGTATTGGCGCAAATTATGACTGTGTAATTTCAGCTATTACTATCACTGAAGAAAGAAAAGAGTCTGTTCTCTTTACAGATGCTTACATAGACAATTATCAGGCTGTAGTTGTTCCTGCTGACAGTGATATGGAAATCACTTCACTTAATGACCTTGACGGAAAAACTATTGCTCTTCAGAAGAAATCATCTTCAGATGCACTTATTGAAGATATGACAGGCAAAGGAACAATTTCTTGCACAAAAGTTGCACAGGAAAGAGTTGCCACTTGCTTTACACAGCTTGCAAATGGTGAAGTTGATGTTGCTCTTATCGATTCAACTGTTGCAGACGGTTTTGTCGCTGATTCACCTGATAAGTTCAAAATAGCTTATCTCGACAAAACCTCTCCTGAGCAGTTCGGCATCGCAGTTGGTAAGGAAGATACTGAACTTCAAAAAGCTCTTAATGATATTCTCGCCGAGCTTGAGGCAGAAGGTTTCCTTGAAGAAAATTATACAAAGTGGTTTGGAAGCGCAGAAACAGAATAAATATTTGCTGAGTACAGAACAGCACATGGTAAAAATCATGTGCTGTTTTTAGTGTGATAAATGGGTGTGCATTATGAAAAACAAAAAAAGTTTGCTTGAACGTTTTACAACATATTTCAATCCGAAGAATTGGCAGAAAAAAACAAAAATAACTACTGCTGTTGTTGCAATTATACTTGTTATTGCAGTTATACTTTCATTCTTTGTCCCTACATCTCAGGATTTTATTGCAAATACTTCTGAAACAATGCAGGAAGAGATAAAGAAAGATGAAACAAGAATAAATAAACAAGTTTTGCAATCATATAATAATCTCTTTATCATAAGCTATGGTTCGTATGCTACTGAAGGTTATTATGCTGAAAAAGAAGAGTTTATCGGTTTTGCAGGACAAGTTTTTGAGGCTGAGGATGGTTTCACAGGATTTGTCGGAGAAATGGTGAATTATACATACAGACTGTTAGGATGCGGAGAAAATGTCCTTCACGGAGCTAAGCTTACTATTTTCTTGACTATAACTTCAATGGCTTTCGGATTTTTACTTAGTATATTCCTTGCACTTGGTAAAATGAGCAAAAGAAAAGTCATATGCAAACCGTGTTCAGCTTACATATTCTTTTTCAGAGGTACACCTTTGATGATACAGCTTTTTGCTGTTTATTTTATGGTTCCGGGAATATTTGGATTCAGTTGGACAGGTCTTACAGGAGATGTTTATTGGGGTGCTTTTTTAGCGGCATGGATATCATTCACACTGAATACTGCTGCTTATTGTGCTGAAATCGTGAGAGCGGCACTTCAATCAATTGATAAAGGACAGGCAGAAGCCGCAAAGGTTTTGGGATTCAGCTATCGTCAGACAATGCAGAAAATTATAATTCCTCAATCGATTAAAAGAATGATCCCTCCGGTATGTAATGAATTCGTTATGGTACTCAAAGATGCGTCACTTGTATTTGCAATCAGCCTTATGGATATCACAACAATTTCAAAGAATATTATGTCTGACGGCTCATATCTTGTATTCATTCCTGCGCTTATAATTTATCTTATTATAACAGCGTTCTTTACATATATCTTCAATAAAATTGAAAAGAAATTCTCAGTATACGAATAAAGAGGGGAGAGCAGAATTATGTCAATGATAAAAACTGAAAATCTTTGCAAAAATTTCGGAGATTTAAAAGTATTAAAAAACTGTTCTCTCACTATTGAGCAGGGAGAAGTCGTATGTCTTATCGGACCATCGGGTGCAGGCAAGTCAACTTATCTGAGATCCCTTAATCATCTCGAAACTATAAATGAAGGCAAACTCTGGATTATGGATACTCTCGTTGATGACAGACATCACGGCCACAATCATGTTTCGATAAGTACAAAAACAAGAAATGAACTTATGCTTGATATGGGAATGGTTTTCCAAAGATTTAATCTGTTTCCGCATCTCACTGTTCTTGAAAACATTACACTTGCACCTATTGATGTAAAAAAGATGAAAAAAGAAGATGCAAAAAAGCTTGGTCTGGAACTGCTTGATAAAGTAGGACTAAAAGAAAAAGCTGATGTTTATCCTGCAAAGCTTTCCGGAGGTCAACAACAGCGTGTTGCTATTGCAAGAGCACTTGCAATGCAACCTAAAATGATGCTTTTTGACGAACCCACATCAGCGCTTGACCCTGAACTTGTAGGAGAAGTTTTGCAGGTTATGAAAGATCTTGCAAGTGACGGTATGACAATGATAGTTGTAACACACGAAATGGGCTTTGCCAAAGAGGTTGCAGACAGGGTAGTGTTTATGTATCAGGGAGAAATTCTTGAAGTAAACACACCTGATGAAATCTTCAATAATCCGCAGAATGAGAGAACAAAAACTTTCCTCAATTCTGTACTGAATATTTAATTATGAAAATCAGTAATGTAAAAAACAGTATTTTTCTTTTTCTTGCGGCTTTTATATGGGGAATTGCATTTGTTTTTCAATCTAAAGGAAACGACTATATGCAGCCATTCACCTTTTCTGCAGCGAGAAATTTCTTGGGATTTTTAGTATTAACTCCAGTGGTTCTGTTTAAAATAAGGAATTCACACAAAGACACGTCAAACACTAAAATCCCATTGAAAATTACAATAGTTGGCGGAATATTCTGTGGTCTTGCGCTGACGGCCGCTTCGCTTTTTCAGCAATACGGTGTTAAATACACAAGCGTAGGTAAAGCTGGTTTTATCACAACCCTTTATATCATAATCACTCCGATTCTCGGAATGTTTTTAAAAAGAAAATGTTCTTGGACTGTTTGGGTCGGGGCAATCGTGTCGGTATTCGGAATGTATCTGCTTTGTGTTACGGATAATTTTTCAATTTCAGCAGGCGATATTCTTGTTTTTATCTGTGCTATACTTTTTGCCATACATATTCTTATAGTTGATCATTTTGCACCGATGACAGACGGAGTGGTGCTTTCTTGTATTCAATTTTTTATATGCTTTATAATCAGCTTGATATTGGCGCTTATATTTGATTTCCCGACGTGGCAACAAATCATAGATGGTATTATCCCTGTTCTTTACGCCGGAATTATGTCAAGCGGAGTTGCTTATACATTTCAGATTTTGGGACAAAAGAACTTTAATCCAACTGCTTCTGCAATGATACTCAGCCTTGAATCAGTTATTTCTGCAATTTCCAGCTATATCGCATATTCGGTAGGCTTCTTATCTCAGGATCAAACTCTTACAATGGTTCAAATTGTGGGTTGTGCTATTGTATTTGGCGCTGTAATATTTGTTCAAATTCCTGTAGACAAATTAAAAAGACATCACTAAAATTCACGCTCCAAAGCTTTTGCCTTGGAGCGTTGTTTTCTTAATATGAAATTATTTCGTATCCGTCTTCTGTTACAAGCACCTGTATTTTCCATTGCGCAGAAGGCTTTCCGTCTTTGGTATAGATAGTCCAGCCGTCAGTTTCATCGACATAAATTTGTTCGCTTCCCATATTGATCATAGGTTCGATTGTAAATATCATTCCCGGCACCATCAACATTTCAGTACCTTTTTCAGATACATAGCTCACCCAAGGTTCTTCGTGAAATTCAAGACCAATGCCATGTCCGCCTACTTCACGCACAACCGAATAACCGTTGCTTTTAACGAAATCATTGATTGCCTGACCCATATCACCCAAAAATCCCCATGGTTTCACAGCATTTAGTCCAACCTCAAGACTTTGTTTAGCAACTTCAACAAGACGCTTGTTTTCTTCACTGACATTGCCGATACAAAACATTCTTGATGAATCAGAAAAATAACCGTTCAGATTTGTAGAAACATCAACATTTACAATATCTCCATCTTTGAGAATCACATTCTCTGACGGAATACCATGACAAACGACATTATTTATTGATGTACATACACTCTTAGGATACCCCTCGTAATTGAGAGTTGCAGGAACACCGCCCATATTAAGCGTAATTTCATTTACCCATTTATCTATTTCTGCGGTAGAAATCCCTGCCTTAATATGCTCTGAAACATAATCAAGCACAGCAATATTTATTTTTGCACTTTCTTTGATTTTTTTAATCTGATCATCAGTTTTTATTATCGAATGTTCAGGCACAATATGTCCTTGAGATTTATATTCTTCAATCTTTTCATCGAAATCAATATGGCACTTCTTATATTTTTTGCCACTACCACACCAACAAGCATCATTTCTTCCCGGTTTATTCATAAAAATCACTCCCTTGTTAAAACACAATCATTATATCACTTTTTCTACTTTACCACAACAAAATAATGATGTATAATTAGTGTAATATATTCAGCATATCACGGCATATTTTTATATGGGTGAGATGTTATGTTCCTGAAAAAACACATTTTCAGCATAGTCTGTGCAGGTTTATTCATTACATTTATTGTTATGATGATCAATTCAGTTTCTGATATAAGTTTGTCTGTTTCCTCTGACGGTGTAAAATCACTTCCGACGATTGTTATTGATGCGGGACACGGCGGAGAAGATGGGGGAGCTGTAAATGATGAAGGTGTACTTGAAAAAGACATTAATCTCCAGATTGCCAATGAAACGGCTGATCTATTTCATCTATTAGGATTTGATGTTACTACAACAAGAACAACTGATACTGCTCTTGCGACGGAAGGTGATACTGTCCGTTCTCGCAAGGTTGCTGATATGAAACAACGGCTTGAAATTTTCAACTCATCAGATGAAAACATTGTTATAAGTATTCATCAAAATAAGTTTACTGAAAGTAAATATTACGGTACACAGATATTTTATTCTCCAAACAAACCCGAAAGTGCATTACTTGCAGATAGTATAAAATATTCAGTAAAAGGTCTTTTGCAACCGGAAAATGAAAGAGAATGTAAACAAGCAGACAGCAGTATTTATCTTTTAAAAAATGCAACTGTACCGGCAGTAATTGTTGAATGTGGGTTTATCTCAAATTACGATGAATGTCAAAAGCTTCTTGACAGCACATATCAAAAACAAATGTCATTTTCAATAACGTCAGGATTTTTAAATTATTATAATACAAATTAACAGGATGTGTCTTTATGGCTTCAAAAATCAAAAGTGTATATATATGCTCGGAATGTGGATATGAATCGCCGAAATGGTACGGTAAATGCCCTTCTTGCGGGGAATGGAACACAATGAATGAAGAAATCAAGGAAACTTCTAAAAATGCAACAGTGACTAAATCTCGTTCCGTTTCAACATATTCAAGACCTGCAACCATATCTGAGATTTCAACTGATGATGAACACCGTTATGATACAGGTTGCAAAGAGCTCAACAGAGTTCTCGGAGGAGGTATTGTAAAAGGAAGTCTTATTCTCCTCGGCGGCGATCCCGGCATAGGAAAATCTACTGTTTTGATGCAGATTTGTCAGTTTTTAGGAGATACACTCAAAATTCTATATATTTCGGGAGAAGAATCCAAACGTCAGCTCAAACTCAGAGCTATACGATTAGGTGTTGATTCTCCGAATCTTTTTGTTATGACAGAAACCGATGTTGAAATCGTCTGTGAACAGATTAAATCAGTCAAGCCTGATCTTGTAATGGTTGACTCAATTCAAACAATGAATCTCACTGAATTAAGTTCATCTCCGGGAAGTGTAACTCAGGTTCGTGAATGTACAAATATGCTTATGAGAACTGCAAAAGGCTGTGATATTCCGATGTTTATCGTAGGTCACGTTAACAAGGAGGGGTCAATTGCCGGTCCTAAGGTTCTTGAACATATTGTAGACACAGTGTTGCATTTTGAGGGCGATAAACAGATGAGTTGCCGAATCTTGCGAGCAGTTAAAAACAGATATGGCTCCACAAATGAAATCGGAGTTTTTGAGATGACTGATAAAGGACTTCAGGAGGTCGATAATCCTTCTGTAATGCTTTTATCAGGCAGACCAAAGAATGTATCAGGAACTTGCGTAACGTGCACTATAGAAGGTTCCAGACCTATTTTAGCTGAAACTCAGGGACTTGCAACTCAAAGCGGCTACGGAAACGCAAGAAGAATGTCAACAGGATTTGATTACAACCGACTTTCTATGTTGCTTGCAGTTCTTGAAAAGCGTGCAGGATATTATTTTTCAAATAATGATACATATATAAATATTGTAGGCGGTCTGAGAATTGATGAACCGGCAATAGATTTGTCAATTGCAATGGCTCTTATCAGCAGTTTAAAAGACACTCCGATTGATGAAAAAGCCGTGGTTTTCGGTGAAATTGGACTTGCAGGGGAGATAAGAGCAGTTTCTCAGGCTCAGATGAGAATAAATGAAGCAGTTCGCCTTGGATTTGATAAAATAATTTTGCCTTATCACAATCTCAAAGGTGTTCATTGTGATGAAGCACAGCTTATAGGTGTCAAAAATATCCGTCAGGCTTTCGAGGCAATAAGTCTGTGAGTACGTTTGTGATGTCTGACAAATATCCGCAATTTGTCAGAGAATTGAAAAAAATGGGGTATAGGGTAATATCGTCAGATACAATCAGCATTTTTCCAAAACCTGAACAACAACATGCCGATATGCAGATATTACCAATTGATAATGACATATTTTTACTTAGTGAATGTTCAGATTTAAAGGGAAAATTGCATAGTAAAACGTTCACGCTCTGTGAAAACCTCGCCGGATATAAATACCCTGAAAATGTTCTGTTAAATTTTCTTTATCTCAACGGAAAATTGTATGGCAAAAAGTCAGCTATAGATTCAGCGTTACAGAGATATTGTAACGACAATCATATTGAAATAATTAATGTAAACCAAGGTTACGCACGCTGTTCAACACTTGTTATAAATGAAAGTGCTGTCATAACATCCGATAGGTCTATTGAAAAAGCTTTAAAGAATAATGGGGTAGATGTGTTTTTTATTTCATCCGGAAATATCCTTCTTGATGGTTTTGATTATGGTTTTATCGGTGGCGCAAGCGGAAAACTTAATGAAAATACAATTATTTTCTTTGGAAATGTAAAAAAACACCCTGATTATACTAAAATTAAAGACTTTTGTAACAAGTATAATATGAGTATAAAAATTATTTCCGAGGAAATGCCGTTAACGGATATTGGAGGTATAGTAAAAGTGGAGTAATTAAAAATTACTCCACTTTATTTTTCTTCTTAACTTTTGACAAAGGATTGGAATCTGATGCTTTTTTAAGTTGATCTGAACTTAGATGCGTGTAAATTTCAGTAGTGCCGAGATTTTCGTGACCTAAAACTTCTTTCAGAACACGCACATCAACACCGCCGTGCTGATACATAAGCGTTGCAGCCGTATGTCTTAGCTTATGACAAGAATATCCTTGTGCATTTAAGCCGATTTTTTCAAGATATTTATAAACCATATACTGAATCGTTTTGACCGACATACGTCGATTATTTCTGCTAATAAAAAGAGCATTCTTATCCTTTACTCCGTCAACAGGCCGTACTTTCATATAGTCCTTTACGGCTGAAATACAGGCGGAATTCAAATAAATCACACGCTCTTTGTTACCTTTACCAACTACTCTCATAGTATTGTCGTTCCTGATGTCCATATAATTAAGTCCTGCCATTTCAGAAACTCGAAGTCCACAATTCAAAAATAGCGTAATAATCGCATAGTCACGTTCTTTATAAGGTCCTTCAACAGCATTTAAAAGTTCAATACTTTGCTCAAGAGTCAGATATTTAGGCAGTGATTTTTTCTTTTTAGGCATCTCAAGTTCAGCAATAGGATTTTTTTCAAGATAATGTTTCTTAGAGAAGAGGAAGTTAAAATATCCTTTTAGGCTTGAGCATTTTCTTGCTCGAGCTGCGCTTTGATTATTACGTTCACGCAGAAGATAATCCATATATTCATATGCATCATTTAAAGTAATAGTTCTTATCAAATCAATGGTTACATCATCAATCTTAATCTTATTGAATTCTGAATCTTTTGAAACAAGCCCACGAGATAACTTTATGTATCTGAAAAAAGTTCTCAAATCAATATAATATTCGTCCACAGTTTTTTGAGATTTATTTTTAATGGTCTGCATATAAAAAAGATATTCTTTTATAATTTGAGGAGCTTCATCACGAAAGGAAACAGCCATACAAAACACCTCCAATAACTTTATAAACTAATTATATCACAAAATATAAGACTAATTATTCCAATACAGAAAATTATACAAAATGAATATTTTGTATAATTGAGGGGACTACAAAAAGAAAAATCGGCTTTATACTAATATGTATCAGCCGATTTTTTCGTTAACAGAATTTATTGTAACTATTGTCTTTCGGTATTGGTTTTGTAAGTCCGAGCACCGTTGGCCATTGACCTGTAGCTTCAATTATAAATCCCATAATCATTCCCATATGAGTATGCAAATGTCTGAACTGAGCAAGAATTAATTGAAATTTACTGTATTCACAATTCAGAGGTTTTTCAAGTAACTCTGTATCATTAAGATTTTCTGTGTAAGCTGTAATCTTTACTTTAATTGCGTTATAGTAATTTTCCAGTTCTGATCTTGATATAAATCTGTCAGTTGTAACATCTAAATTATTTAGGTTTTCAATATGGAATTCAGGTTCTTGATATGATAAGTCATTCGGATTTATATACCATGCGTCAAGTGAATGCAGCATATGATAAATATGCTTATAAAGCGGCATTTCGCAATATTCTTTGCTCCAAAGTGATTCCGGAACACAGTCTATAACATTGCAAACTTCCCACAAGGCTCTGTTGGTTTGATCTATAATTATTTCACATAAATTTTCATTCATACTCTTACCTGTTAAATTTTTAACAATTCATTAATGCTTTTAATTTGATTCCGTAAAGTTATCTTCAGATATAAGTTTTTGTAATGTATAATTAATATCTTCTTGCATTAAATAAAAAGTACTTATTTCATCATCAGATAGTTTATCTGTATTTAGCTCATATGATTCAACACTAACTTTTATACTGTTTCCATCATCAGTAGTTAATTCTCCTATCAAGACTCCATCTGCACTATTAAAAATAAAATCAAAAAGATGCAAATCTGATTTGTCATTAATAGTTGCATAAAATTCTACGGTATAAGGTTCCTCAGAATTCTTTTTTATTTCAACTGAATTTTCCCATTTCTTCGGATAATAAAGTTCACAATAAGGTGTTTCGATACTAAATCCCTCTATAGGTTCTGTTGTGGGCACAGTAGCATCAGTATTTTGAGTTTTATCAGTAACTAAGGCTTTATTGTATCCTAAATTATAGGATACAACCGAAGATAAAACAATACATATGATAAATACAATTATAATTATTAAACTATACAAAACTTTCTTATTTTTCATAATTAATATTTTCTCCAAACCATTTTATCCACGATACCAGTATATGATTGTATAATTTTAACTACCTTAGTAGATACATTTTCTTCTACATAATCAGGTACGGGAATTCCATTATCACAGTTTTCATTCATATCTATTGCAGTTTCTACTGCTTGTAAAAGCGATTTTTCGTCAATTCCGGCAAGTACAAAACAAGCTTTATCAAGAGCTTCAGGTCGTTCGGTACTTGTTCTTATACATATTGCAGGAAATGGATTTCCTATTGAAGTAAAATAACTTGACTCTTCAGGTAAAGTTCCACTGTCAGATACTACTGCAAATGCATTCATCTGTAATTTGTTATAATCGTGAAAACCTAATGGTTCATGCTGTATAACTCTTTGATCAAGTTTAAAGCCACTTGATTGAAGTTTATTTTTGCTTCTTGGGTGACACGAATAAAGAATTGGCATATCATATTTTTCAGCCATTTTGTTTATAGCTGTGAAAAGATTAATAAAATTTTCATCTGTATCAATATTCTCTTCCCTATGTGCTGATAACAAAATATAATTCTTTTCTTTAAGACCAAGTTTATTCAGTACATCACTTGATTTAATTTCATCAATATTATTAGAAAGAACTTCAGCCATAGGAGATCCTGTAACATAAGTTCTTTCTTTAGGAAGTCCGCATTCAGCAAGATAACGCCTTGCATGTTCTGAGTAAGCCATATTCACATCCGAAATGATATCAACAATTCTTCTGTTAGTTTCTTCAGGTAAGCATTCATCTTTACAACGATTTCCGGCTTCCATATGAAAAATCGGTATATGTAAACGTTTTGCTGCAATTGCAGAAAGACATGAATTAGTATCTCCAAGAATAAGTAGCGCATCTGGTTTAATCTGATGCATAAGTTTATATGAACAGCTTATAATATTACCTATTGTAGACCCCAAATCATCACCGACAGCATCCATATAAACTTCAGGCGAATCTAATTTTAAATCATGAAAAAATACACCATTAAGATTATAATCGTAATTCTGCCCTGTATGAGCTAATAAACAATCAAAGTACTTTCTGCATTTTGTAATTACTGCGGAAAGCCTTATAATTTCAGGTCGTGTTCCTACAATTATCAGTAATTTAAGTTTGCCGTTATTTTTAAATTTTACTTTTGAAAAATCAGTTTTTATATTCATTTTTCAACTTCCTCAAAAAATGTATCAGGTTTATTGGGATCAAAACATTCGTTCGCCCACATCAAAGTTACAAGATTTTCTGAATCTGAAAGATTAATAATGTTATGAGTATATCCCGGCAACATATGTATTGCCTTAATTTCTTCGCCTGTGACTTCAAAATTGAGAACTTTATCTGTACCAATCTTTCTCATTTGAATAACACCATGACCGCTTACAACTATAAAAAATTCCCACTTTGAATGGTGCCAATGCTGACCTTTTGTAATACCTGGTTTTGAAATATTCACACTAAACTGTCCGCATTTTTCTGTTTTGAGTAATTCGGTAAAACTTCCTCTTGCATCTTCATTCATTTTTAAATTAAATGCAATTTTATCTTCCGGTAGATAAGATAAATAAGTAGAGTAAAGCTTTTTAGCAAATGAATTATCCGATATTTCAGGCATCATTAAAGTTGTTGACTGAGCATGAAATTTGTTAAGTAACTTTACGATTTCACCTAAAGTTACACGATGTGTAACTGGT
This sequence comes from Ruminococcus sp., assembly GCA_036306945.1. Taxonomy (GTDB): domain Bacteria; phylum Bacillota; class Clostridia; order Oscillospirales; family Acutalibacteraceae; genus Ruminococcoides. Next base: position 26,495 of record JAXJYO010000011.1, read on the forward strand.
GCAGCGCAAAATTTGCCATCATCTGTAAGAATAGTATTTATTCCATCAAATTCACAATGATGCTCTCTTCCCTGTAACGCAGATATCATTTCATCTATCAAGTCATCAATGTACAATAACTCAAGTTCTGTACTTTCATCATTTACAGTAATAGGCTGGTCATTTGCAATATTATTACAGAATGTGGCTATAACACTATTGTAGTTTGGTCTACACCATTTTCCAAATAAATTTGGAAAACGATAAACAAGAACTTTTGCTCCGGTTTCTTTAGCATACTTAAAGAATAAATCTTCACCGGCTTTTTTACTGATACCATAATCACTGTTTGCGTATCTTCCAAGTAATGTCGCCTGGATAGAGGACGACAACATTACAGGGCAAAAGTTATTATATAATTTCAACCTATTCAAAAGCTCTAATACAAAGTCATAATTTCCCTGCATAAATTCTTCATTCGTTTTAGGTCTGTTTATTCCTGCAAGATTAAAAATAAAATCAGCATTTTTACATGCATTATCAAGAATAGAAACATCAGAATCTATATCATAACAATATATTTCTTCTATACTAAGGTTAGTATGCGTACGATCTTTTCCTTCTTTTATATTTTTCAAAGACTCAACAAGATTTTTTCCAACAAAACCTTTTGCGCCTGTAACAAGTATTTTCATTGACATATCCTCAATATTTCAAATTCATAGAATTAAGTTCTTCTCGAATATATTTTAATGAAAGCAATTTTTCTTTAACCTGATCAACATCCAACAACTCTGTATTATGAGAATTGAATTCAGTTAATGTATTACGCTCAACATCACCATCTTTGAAATATTTATCATAGTTTAAGCCACGCTTATCACATGGTACTCGATAAAAATCCCCCATGTCAATTGCATTAGCACACTCTTCGTTTGTGAGGAGTGTTTCATATACCTTTTCACCGTGACGAATACCTATTATTTTAATATCATCATTGGTGCCACCAAAAAGTTCACAAACAGCTTGTGCAAGCAATTGAATTGTGCAAGCAGGTGCTTTCTGAACAAGAATATCCCCACTTACTCCATTTTCAAAAGCAAACAGAACTAAATCAACAGCTTCATCAAGAGACATAATAAATCGAGTCATTGTTGGTTCAGTAATTGTAATTGGTTGTTTGTTTTTTATCTGCTCTATCCAAAGCGGAATAACAGAACCTCTTGAACACATAACATTACCATATCTCGTGCAGCAGATTTTGGTCTTATCAGGATTTACAGTACGTGACTTTGCAACAATAACTTTCTCCATCATTGCTTTTGATGTACCCATCGCATTAACCGGATATGCAGCTTTGTCAGTCGATAAACAAATAACGCTTTTAACACTGCAATCAATAGCAGCCGTAAGTACATTTTCAGTACCTAATACATTAGTTTTAACTGCTTCAATAGGAAAAAATTCGCATGAGGGTACTTGTTTTAAAGCAGCAGCATGGAATATATAGTCAACACCATACATAGCATTTTTTACAGAAGATATATCACGCACATCTCCAATATAAAATTTTATTTTATCAGCAACTTCAGGCATTTTAGCCTGAAATTCATGGCGCATATCGTCCTGCTTTTTTTCATCACGCGAAAAAATTCGTATTTCTCCAATATCTGTTTTTAAAAAACGGTTAAGCACAGCATTACCAAAACTGCCAGTACCACCCGTGATTAATAAAGTAGCGTTTTTAAATAAACTCATATTTTATCCCCGTTTAGTTTTAGGTGAAATTTTTCATGTGAATAATTTCAACTTTTCTACACAGAAACATTCACCACAAAAAGAATTATAATCGTCCCGTATATGATTTTTGATCATATACGGGACCTATTTTTAGATAAAGATTATATAAAATTAGCTAAGAATCATTTTACCATTCTCATCAAATTCATAGAATCCCTTTGGA
>JAXJYO010000012.1:0-28161 GCA_036306945.1 Ruminococcus sp.
CCGTTAGGTCGATATGTTGGTTACTGCCGCATTTCTTTAAAATAACGTTTTCTGTAAGAATTTTGTAGGGGATGGCATCCTTGACGTCCCTCAAACGCAATTAACATATCAATTTAACGGTCGGGAAACCGTTGCATAGATTGCACCGCTTTATCTTCCCGAAATGCGTGTCGAGTGCCTCGACACGCATTTCGGGAAGACAGGTTTATTTTACAGACAACTAAAATTCCCGACTTTAAAGTAAGCAATGTAGCAGTAACCAATATATTGAGTTTATGGTTGGGCAACCGACGTTTCTGTTATGTCCGACCTATCTACTCAAAGTTAAAATAAACATTTTAATTAACATTTAACTAACATTATTCCACTCAACGTTGAAAAGTTGAAAGATGTTGAAAATTGTCAACGATTATTTAACATCTTTCAAAAACAGTGTGTTGACGAAAAAACTCAGCGTACAAGCCGTTAAAAAAGGTTTTCCTACATTTTAACATCACCTACTACGACTACGGTAAATAAATTATTATTAAGATTGGAGAGTATTTCCGCCGTGAAAATTTCTTGTTTAAGAACAGACCTTGCAAATGCAGTGTCAAATGTTTCAAGAGCAGTTTCTACAAAAGCATCAATCCCTGCACTTGAAGGCGTACTAATAAAAGCATACGGTGACAAGCTTAACATATCAGGCTACAACCTCGAAATAGGAATTACTACTGACATCGAAGCTACAATTCAGAACGAAGGCGAAATTGTAGTAAGTGCAAAGCTGTTTCTTGACATCGTACGCAGACTTCCTGAAGAAATCGTTATGATCGAAACTGACGACAGAATGGTTACATACATCACCTGCGGTCACGTTAACTACCAAATCGTAGGAATGTCATCGGTAGAATATCCGGATCTTCCTACATTTGAACAGACTGACGGTATCACAGTAAACGCAAAAATTCTGCGTGATATGATAAGACAGACAGTTTACGCAGTAAGCGAAAACACAGCCAAGCCTATTTACACCGGCTCAATGTATGAGATTGAGAACGGTGTGTTCAAAATAATCGCCGTTGACGGTTGCCGTATGGCTATCAGAAGCGAGAATGTTGACAGCGACAGCAAAAACAACTTTGTAGTTCCGGGAAAAACTCAGCTTGAAGTTCTCAAACTTCTTACAGAAGACGATGAAAACGTTGAACTCATCATCGGTCAGCGTCACATCACCTTCAAGGTAAAGAGCTACAGAGTTATTTCAAGACTTATCGAGGGTACATTCCTTGATTACAAAACAACAATTCCAAAAGATGCAAAAACTGAGGTCGTTATAAATACAAGAAGCTTTATCAATGCCGTTGAGAGAATGTCGCTTCTCAATAACGACAGAGTTCAGAGCCCTGTAAGATGTAACTTCTCAGAAGATGAAATTAAACTTTCCTGTGCATCAGCGGTCGGAAGAGCAAATGATGTGCTTTCAGTTCCGATAATCGGTGATTCGGTTGAAATCGGTTTTAATAACAGATATCTGCTTGACGCACTCAAAAATACAGACACAGACGAAATAAAAATGGTACTCAACGGACCTGTTTCCCCTATGATAATCACACCTGTTAAGGGTGACAGTTTTATTAGTCTTGTTGTACCAATGAGGCTTGCAAATGAGAACTGAGAAAATTAAGATAGACACCGAATTTATTAAATTACAGGATCTGCTCAAATTAGGCGGAACCGTAGATACAGGCGGAATGGCTAAGGCTGTTATTCAGAACGGAGAAGTTCTGGTTAACGGAGAAGTCTGCACAATGCGTGGCAAAAAAATGCGTGACGGAGATGTTGCAGAATTTGACGGTGTAAAATTAACTGTTGAAGTCGAGTAACTCTACGATAAAAAGTTCGCAAGAAAATTCCTGCAAAAACGTTGTTTAAAAGCAATGTAGCAGTTACCGACATATCAAGTATACGGTTGGGGTCGAGTGCCTCGCCGTCGTGACGACGGTCACAATTCGGGAAGATAAAACGGTGTAATCTATACAACGGTTTCCCGATTGTTAGAATTGATTTTACAGACAACTAAAACACCCAACTTCAATGTAACAAATGTAGCAGTCACCAATATATCGACCTAATGGTTGGGCAACAAACGTTTAATATATCCGAAACCTATCTACTCAAAGCTAAAATGATTGTAAAAGGGTTAAAGTTTGAAAATTATAGAAATTTAAAAAATGATATGATAATTCCCTGTGATGGGGTCAATATCATCTATGGCGATAACGCACAGGGAAAAACAAATCTGCTTGAAGCGTTGTGGTATTTCTGCGGAGGTCATTCTTTTCGCAGTTCAAAGGACAACGAAGTGATTAAGTGGGACGAAAAAAGAGCAACGATAGAGATGCGCTTTTTCGGTCAGGAACGTGAACAGACTGCAAAAATTACATTTATCGGTAGTAAAAAACAGGTTGAAATAAACGGAGTTGAAAAGAAATCATCGTCGGCTCTGATTGAAAAATTCTGTGCAGTCGTTTTCTCTCCCGAACACTTAAATCTCATAAAAAGAGGTCCATCTGAGCGCAGAAAATTCATTGACAGCGCAATTTGCAGAGAAAAACTCAAAAATGCGGTGATTCTCTCGAAATACAACAGGATTTTGGTGCAGAGAAATTCACTGCTCAAGGATATTTACAAAAGACCGTCGCTTGCCGATACTCTTGTGATTTGGGACGAACCGCTGATAAAACACGGTGCAGTTCTCATCAGAAAAAGGCTCGATTATATCGAGATGCTTTCGCAAAAGGCTTCATCGTATCACGACGGAATTTCAAAAAACAGCGAAAAGCTGACGATAAAATATATAAGCTCAGCAGATATCAGCAAAAACGACAGCGTGGAGCAGATTGAAGCTAAGCTCAGAGAAAAATTTGAAAATAACAGGGATGACGATATCAGAACCGGTGTTACGAACTTTGGTCCGCACAGGGACGATATTGAAATTCTGATAAATGATAAAAATGCAAAAGCGTTCGGTTCACAGGGTCAGCAGAGAAGTGCAGTTTTGTCGCTGAAACTTGCAGAAGCTTCTGTTCTCAAAGAAAGAATGGGCGAACAGCCTGTAATTTTGCTTGATGACGTGCTTTCAGAACTTGACTCAAGCAGACAGGATTTTCTTCTGAATGAGCTCAAGGACTGTCAGGTGTTCATAACCTGCTGTGAAAAGTCGAACAAAGAACAGCTTAAAGAAGGCAAAATATTTCAGCTGAAGAACGGAGAAATAATCTGATGTATCTTCATTTGGGACAGGACACTGTCATAATGACGGACAGTATAATTGCGATGTTTGATATAGATGCCTGTACGGTGTCAAAGAAAACAAGAGATTTTCTCGCTTCTTCAGAGAAAAAAGGTCAGGTCATAAACGTTTCCTACGAATTGCCAAAATCGTTTGTGGTCTGCAAAAAACACGGCGAAACCGTGGTTTATATAACACAATTGTCAACAAAAACTCTTCTTTTAAGAGCTCATAATGCAGAATAAACCAAAGGAATGGTATTATGAAATTAAAAAAATGTCCGTACTGCTCCAAAAGAATACCGTATGTTTCGGTGCTGGGAAGCAGACGAAAGGCTGAGTATGTCTGCAATCGTTGCGGAAAAGAGATGAAAGTTACGATCAACCGCTCAATTTATCTTGCTTTCATACTTGCGGCATCAATCTCCGTTGCAATAATGGCAGGTTGGATGATTGCAGGAATGTCTGCAAATCCGTTAGGTATCGTGCTTGTTGCACTTCCGCTTGTTATTTTTACTCTTGTTTCTACAAAGTTTCTTAAATTTGAACCTCTCAAGAAGTACAAAAAATCAATGGAAGCAAAGAAGGCAGGCATCGCTTATTCAGACAATCTTGTGACTTCGGAACTTGAAGAAGAAGCACCTTCGTTTGGAGTTTCTTCTGACACAGGTTCAGGTTTTCAAATTAACAACGATGTGTTCAACAAAATCAAGGCTGAGAGAAACGCCGCAAGAGAAAAACTCACTAACGGCGAGCTTATCTCAAACTCGGCAGACATTAAAGTTGATAAAACAAGCTATGTTCACGTTATAAAAGATGTGACTGAAAATCATTCGTCAGCCGATGTTCCGCTTAAAAAAATTCACTCTGACGGAACAAGAACCGTAAGCAGAACACGCCATTATATTCCTGTTGATGAGGAAAAGTCAGCCGAGCAAAAAAGACCTGACGGCAACAAATACTCAGCCAACAGAAAGTTTTAAGCTATGATAAAATTACCGGTTTGTCCCCATTGCAACACCATTTACAGATACGGGGACGTTAGAAAAATGATTAACAAGAAGGGTGACACCTGTTACCACTGCAAGAAGAAATTCAGAGTCAAAAAAATAAAAATTTTAATTTTATTTTTGATAATTGCATTAATTACTGCAATTTTTGACTTTTTGGAACTGTATGTGATGGCAGGCACAACATTTTTAACCCTTATGATAACAAATATCATCGCACTGACGATCGGAGTTTTTCTCATTCCGTTTTTTGTGAGGTTTGAGAAAGCAACGTGAAGTTGCTCCGATTCGGGCAGATATTTTTTGATTTTAAGCCCGACCGTTTACGAGTAAATAAAAATGAGTTTTACGAAAAAATAAAGGTAGATGAATAATATGGAAAATGTAGAAAATATGGAAATGAATGAAGTCGTTGAATCAGGCAGTAACGAAATGACAAAGGTTGAACAGGAGTACGGTGCTGATGAAATTCAGGTTCTTGAGGGACTTGAAGCTGTAAGAAAGCGTCCGGGTATGTACATCGGTTCAACAGGACCGAGAGGACTTCACCACCTTGTTTACGAAATCGTGGATAATTCTATCGACGAAGCCCTTGCAGGCTACTGTACAAAAATCGACGTTGTAATCGAAGACGGCGATATCATCAGAGTTACCGATAACGGCCGTGGTATTCCTGTTGGCGTAAACAGCAAAACAGGACTTCCGGCGGTAACTGTTGTATTTACTGTTCTTCACGCAGGCGGTAAGTTCGGCGGTGGCGGATACAAAGTTTCGGGCGGTTTGCACGGCGTTGGTGCGTCGGTTGTTAACGCACTTTCCGAGTGGCTCGAAGTTAAAGTCTGCGACGGCGAAGATGTGTATTTTCAGCGTTACGAAAGAGGAAAAATCATTACTCCTCTTGAAAAAATCGGCAAATCTGACGTCAAGGGCACAGAAGTTCGCTTCAAGGCTGACCCTGAGGTGTTCAAGGAAACTACTGTTTATGAATACGAAGTTTTGGAGAGAAGACTCCGTGAACAGGCATTTCTTAATGCAGGTGTTCACATTGAACTCCGTGATGAAAGAGATACCGAGAATATCATCAAGAAGAATTTTGTCTACGAGGGCGGTATCAAGAGCTTTGTTGAATATATTCACAAAAAGCGTTCACTTGAGGTTATCCACCCCGACGTAATATATTTTTCGTCAAAAAATGAAGATGACACTATAGCTGTTGAAGTTGCAATGCAGTACAACGAAAGCTATAACGAAAATCTTCTTACATTTGCAAATAATATTCACACCACCGACGGCGGTACTCACGAAGAGGGCTTCAAGCGTGCACTTACATACGTTATGAACGACTATGCAAGAAAGTTCGGCAAGCTCAAGGAAAATGATAAGAATTTAAGCGGTGAGGACGTCAGAGAAGGTATTACAGCAATCATAAGCGTAAAGCTCAAAGAAGCACAGTTTGAAGGTCAGACCAAAGCAAAACTCGGCAACACCGAGGTAAGAACAATGGTTGACAAGCTTATCAGAGAAAAGCTTATGACATATCTTGAGGAAAATCCTCAGGTTTCAAAGGCTATTTTTGAAAAAGCACTTGCATCTGCCCGTGCAAGAGAGGCTGCAAGAAAAGCAAGAGAAAGCGTAAGAAGAAAATCTGCGCTTGAATCAGCACAGCTTCCGGGTAAGCTTGCAGACTGTCAGTCAAAAGACACAAGCGAAACTGAAATCTTCATCGTAGAGGGTGACTCTGCGGGCGGTTCTGCAAAAGGCGGACGTGACAGAAGAATTCAGGCTATTCTCCCTCTTTGGGGTAAAATGCTCAACGTTGAAAAGGCAAGAATCGACAGAGTTTACGGCAATGATAAACTTATGCCTGTCATCACAGCTCTGGGAACAGGTATCGGCGACGAATTTGATATCGAAAAACTCAGATACGACAAAGTAATTATCATGGCGGATGCCGATGTCGACGGTTCACATATCAGAACACTTCTTCTGACATTTTTCTTCAGATATATGCGTCCTCTTATTGAACTCGGACACGTTTATATCGCACAGCCACCGCTTTACAGAATCACAAAGAACAAGGTTCATAAGTATGCTTATTCAGACATCGAGCGTGACCAGATTCTTGCAGGCATTGAAGGCAAGAGCGAAATTCAGCGTTACAAAGGTCTTGGTGAGATGGATTCTGAACAGCTTTGGGAAACAACAATGAATCCAGAAACAAGACTTATGCTCAGGGTTGAGCTCAGCGACGCCGAGGCGGCAGACGAAACCTTTACGATCCTTATGGGTGACAAAGTTGAGCCAAGACGTGAATTCATTGAGCAGAATGCAAAATATGTTCAGAATCTCGACGTTTAACGGATAAAATAGCGATAATTATTTTATGAACACCCGAAAACAAATCCGATTGCCAAATTATGATTATTCAGATAACGGAGCATATTTTATAACGATATGCACTAAGGATAAAAAGAAAGTTTTAGGTAAAGTTGTAGGGGACGGCATCCTTGACGTCCCTCAAAGCAACGTTATCGGAAAAGAAAATGTTTGTGTCAGATTATTAAAGTTTGGAATAATTGTAGAAAAAGCAATTGAATTTTTAAATGAACATAATGAAAATATAGATGTTGAAAAATATGTTATAATGCCAAACCATATACATTTGATTGTAATGGTAAACGTGGCACAAGGGACGTCTGGGAAGCCGTCCCCTACACTAAACAACATCAACACCAGACCCAACGAGATAATTCCTAAGTTGGTATCATCACTAAAACGATATACCAACAAACAATGCGGTGTTGATATATGGCAACGGTCATATATCGACCACGTTATCCGAAATGAACGGGATTATCTTGAGCATTGGCAATACATAGACAATAACCCTTTGAAATGGGAATTTGATAAGTATTTTTCAGAGTAAATTTAATAGATTGATTGAGTTCAGCCAAGGTGATTTTGATATCATTGTAAGGAACGGGAACTCAACGTTTGTTAAAATATCTGACGTAGGAGCGTGAGTTTCAGCCAAGGTGATTTCCATATCATTTCAAGGAACAGGAACTCAACATTTCTAAAATATCTAACATGGGAGCGTGAGTTAAAATATGCATGCAAAGACTAAAATAACTGTTCGATATGCAGAAACAGACCAGATGGGAATAGCTCATCATTCAGTTTTTCCTGTATGGTACGAGGTTGGCAGAACAGAATTTATAAAACTATTCGGCACAAGCTACAGCGATATGGAAAAAGCCGGTGTAATGACTCCGCTTCGCAACCTTCACTGTCATTTCAAACTTCCTGCAAAATATGAGGACGAGCTTATTATCCGCACATGGTGCACTGCCATTTCTGCGGCAAGAATAGAGTTTTCATATACTGTCAAGAAAATTGAGGCTGACGGCAGTGAAATTGAGCTTGGTTACGGATCAACTGAACACGGATTTGTAGATTCAAACACATTCAGACCGTGCAACGCAAAGAAAAGACTCCCTGAACTTTTTGAAGCAATAAACAAAAATATAAAACACTTTTAGTTCGAGCAGATAGGTTTGGCATATCATAAAAAAGTTGCCCGACTAAAAACTCGATAAAAAATCAAGTCTTTTAGTTCGAGTAGACAGGTTTGATATATCATAAAAAAAGTTGCCCGACTAAAAACTCGATATATAAATAAAGTCTTTTAGTTCGAGTAGACAGGTTTGGTATATCATAAAAAAAGTTGCCTGACCAAAAACTCGATATATAAATAAAGTCTTTTAGTTCGAGTAGACAGGTTTGGTATATCACACTAAAACTGCCCGACGATAATTTTGATAAATAATATTTATTATCAATATACTGTAGATGACGGACTTTTAATGTCCCGATAAAAAAGAGGTTGTAATATGGATAACGAACAAATTAAAGAACCGCAGATTATAGATGTAGACTTGCAGAATGAAATGCGTAAGAGCTTCCTCGACTACTCAATGAGTGTAATCGTTTCCCGAGCTCTCCCCGATGTCCGTGACGGCTTAAAACCTGTTCACAGACGTATTCTTTACACAATGTACGAAAGAGGTCTTGAACCTTCAAAGCCTTACCATAAATGTGCTGATACCGTAGGTTCGGTGCTCGGTGCCTATCACCCTCACGGTGACGCATCTGTTTATGACGCTATGGTACGTCTTGCTCAGGACTTCTCAATGAGATATATGCTCGTTGACGGCCATGGTAACTTTGGTTCAGTCGACGGTGACCCGCCTGCTGCTTACCGATACACCGAAGCAAGAATGAGCAAGATATCTATGGATATGCTCACTGATATCGACAAAGATACTGTTGACTTTATCCCTAACTACGATGACCGTCTGAAAGAACCTACTGTACTCCCCAGCCGTTTTCCGAATCTTCTTGTAAACGGTTCAAGCGGTATCGCTGTAGGTATGGCTACAAATATTCCGCCTCACAACCTCGGTGAAACTATTGATGCGGTTTGTATGCTCATTGACAATCCGGATGCAGAAGTTGCAGAACTTATGGAGTGTATCCCCGGTCCTGACTTCCCTACAGGCGGTATAATTATGGGCAGAAGCGGAATCCGTGCCGCTTATGCTACAGGTAAGGGCAAAATCACTGTCCGTGCCAAAACTGAAATCGTAGAAGCTAAGAACGGCAGATATAAAATCATCGTTACTGAGCTTCCGTATCAGGTTAACAAGGCTCGTCTTATCGAGCATATTGCAGACCTCGTAAAGGACAAAAAGCTTGAAGGTATCTCGAATATCGAGGACCACTCTGACCGTGTGGGTATGCATATAGAAATCGACATCAAGCGTGATGCTTCACCTCAGATCGTGCTCAATCAGCTTTTCTCATTCACACAGCTTCAGGTCACATTCGGTGCAATTATGCTTGCTATCGTTGACGGTGAACCGAAAATTCTTTCACTCAAGGAAATGCTTAAATGCTACATTGACTTCCAGAGTGATGTTATCCGCCGTCGTACAGAATTTGACCTCAAAAAGGCAAAAGACAGAGCACATATTCTTGAAGGTTTGAAGATTGCAATTGACTTTATTGATGAAGTTATCGCAATTATCAGAGCAAGCAAGGATCTGCCGAGCGCAAGAACTTCTCTTATGGAGCGTTTCGGTCTTACTGAAGTTCAGGCTCAGGCTATCGTTCAGATGCGACTCGGACAGCTCACAAATATGGAGCAGGCTAAGATTGAGGAAGAAATTCAGGCTTTACAGGCAAAAATCAAGGAATATCTCGAAATTCTTGAAAGCGAAGCAAAACAGCTTGAAATCGTTAAAGACGAAATCACAGCAATCAGAAATAAATACGCTGACCCAAGACGTACAGAGATTTGCGCAATCAGCGGTGAAGTTGATATTGAGGATCTCATTCCTCAGGAGGAGTGTGTGCTCACACTCACACAGTTCGGTTATGTTAAGCGTCTTTCTGTTGACACCTACAAGATTCAGCGCAGAGGCGGTCGTGGTGTTGCAGGTATGTCAAGACGTGAAGAGGACGTTGCAACTGAGATGTTTATTATCAATTCACACGATTATGTTCTCTTCTTCACTGATAAGGGTCGTGTTTACAGACTTAAATGTTACGAAGTTCCGGAGGGTACAAGACAGTCAAAGGGTATAAATATTGCAAATATCCTTCCTATCTCGCCTGACGAAAAAGTAACTTCTATGATAAGAGTTCCTGCATTTGATGAGGATAAGTACCTCATTATGGTAACAAGACAGGGTATCATCAAGAGAATTGAACTCAATGCCTACAATACTGCTCGTAAAGGCGGACTTATCGCACTTGAACTCAACGAGGGTGACGAGCTTGCATGGGTAAGAATGACTGACGGCAATCAGCAGGTTATTGTTGCTACAAAGAAGGGTGTTGCAATTCGCTTTAATGAAACAGACGTGCGTCCTATGGGCAGACTTGCACGAGGCGTTAAGGCTCTCAAGCTCAAAGAAGGCGACAGCGTAGTTGGTATGAGCGTTGTTCGTGAAGGCGGACTTGTTCTGACTGTTTCCGAAACAGGTTACGGCAGACTTTCAAGCCCTGAGGATTACAGAATCCAGAGCAGAGGCGGTAAGGGTCTGACAAACTATCACGTTGAAAAGTACGGCGATGTTGCGGTTATCAAGGTCGTAGACCTCGATGACGATATCATTATTATCTCAAAAGACGGCATTATCATCAGAATTGCGGCTGAGTCTATCAGAGTATGTTCACGTCCGTCAAAGGGTGTAACAGTAATGAAAGTCAACGGTGAGGATAAGGTAGTTACAATTGCAAGAGCACCTCACGAAAACGAGGAAGAAACAGCCGAAGATGCTGAAAATGCAGAGGAAACTGCTGAAGTTTCGGAAGCTGAAGTTGAAGAATAATTAAATAAACTAAGGGACGACCGTAAAAAGTCGTCCCCTGTACTTTATAAATGATATGAAAAAATTTTTAGCATTGCTTATGGTCGGCACAATAATTTTGTGTGCAGGTTGTTCGCAGGAAGAAATTAAACTTAATAATATAATTGAGCCTGAAAAAATCTCTACAGGTGACGAAATCTATCCTGCTCAGAATGAGAAGTCCGTTGAAGAAAGTGACAACGTTAACGGACAGAGATTTACAATGACTCTCAATGAATTTACGGTGAAGTATAATGAAATTATGAGGAGTACAGGCTCAGATGAAACTCTCGACCCTGAAAGATGGAAAACAAAAGGCACGTCATCGCTTGACTCAAACGGTGTAGAAATTCAGTATTATTACTACGATGCTGAGGAGATTAATTTTACAGCAACGGTTGAAGTTTATTCTGCAAAGCTAATGAACATCGGTTGCGGAACTACGATGGGCAACTTTGTTGCACAGAATGATGATGTTAACAACAGCGATATTATTCTGAGAAAATGTGCTATTATGGCGCAGGCTGTGTGTCAGTTTCCTGACGGAAGCATTGATTTGTTGCAGGATATTTTCTACAGAACGACATTTGAAAGTGCTGATTCGCTTTGGTATCAGGGATTTATATTTTCGCTTGATACGCAGGAAAATAAGTCGGACAGCAGTAACAGCATAATGTTGATGAGAGTATTCCCTGTTTCGGACGAAGTCAGAAAAGACTGGGAAATTCCCGATTACGAGGAATATTCAGCGTCAATACCTCGCACTACAACAGCAGAAAATTAAAATACAGGTGATTTTATGAAACCCGAAAAAGTTATAAAAATACTGAAAACTGCCACTAAACTCAAGGAAAACACACGTCATTCGTGGCTTCCCGGAGGCAGACGTGAAAGCGTTGCAGAGCACAGTTGGAGATTGTCAATGTTTGCATATTTTATGAAGGACGAGTTTCCTGATGTTGATATAGACAAAGTTATCAGAATGTGCATATTCCACGATATGGGCGAAGCTTTCACAGGCGATATTCCGTCATTTATGAAAACCGATAATGACGAGCAAATCGAAAATGAGGTAGTTTTTGATTGGGTTGAATCTCTTCCAAAGCCGTTTTCCGAAGAGCTTTATGACTTGTATAAGGAAATTCAGGAGCAGAAAAGCGAAGAAGCAAAGCTTTTTAAGGCTCTCGACAAGCTTGAGGCGGCTATATCACACAACGAGGCAGATATAAGAACATGGCTTCCGTTGGAATATGACCTGAATCCCGAATACGGCTACAGAGAGTGCCAATTTTCGGAATATACCAAAGAACTCAAAGAAACCGTTCGCCAAAATTCACTTGATAAAATAAAGAATGAGAAATAAATTATATGTCAATAATATAAAATTATTATGGTGATGATATGAGGGCAAAATACAGGGATAATTTTATAAAAATCGGTTTAAAGGTTTCTTATTATCGTAAACTAAAATGTATGACTCAGGAAGAGCTTGCCGAGAAAATGGGTTGCGACACATCATTCATCGGTCATATTGAGGCTCCTAATATGTACAAGGCAATTTCGCTTGAAACACTTTTCAGAATTTCCGATGCACTTGATGTTCCTGCATACAAATTTCTGAATTTTGATGATTAGCGAGTGCTCCTCACTTAATTCGGTCGAGGAGATAAGTCGGTGCAATTTATAACAACGGTTGCCCGACCATAATCAAGCATTTTCCTATAAAGTAAAATACTCCGTGTACTACTTGATTGTAATACACGGAGCTTTTTTATTTTTTAAATCAGTTCGCTTGCGGGGATTTTGTTATAAGTAAATCCGTCTATGGTCATTGTGTCGCCGTTTACCGAATATTCAAAAGTTTCAGTTGTTTCCTCACCCATTGAGTAGGTTGCAGTAATCTGTGAATTTTCAGCAGAATAGGTGTAATAAGTGAAAATTGTGCCATAACTATTATTGTACATTATTCCGCTTTCATCAAAATAATAATAATCGCCGTCTTCGGTTTTCCACGCACCTAAAATTTTGCTGTCGATTTTAGCGTTTTCATCGGGAATCGGAATACAATCAAAGCTTACAACCCTCTGCAAAGTGGTGTCAACATCGGTTTCTGTATTTGTCAGAGTTATCGTATTTTTGTCATCAGAAACTTTGTAGGTGTAGTTTCCGTTGATTCCGAACATAAGCTGTGCGGAGAAAATCTCTTTTTCATCTTCAGTTGTCAGTGAGTATTCTCCCACATATCCCATTGTGTCGATAATAATTGAAGCGGAGTCGTTGCCGTCAAAAAGATATACAAAGCTTTTGTACTGACTTCCTTCGCCTTCGGTAATCGTCCACGCACCGGCAAAAATGTTGCCGTTTTCGGCATCATATGAGTGAAGTGCCTGCAAATCAGCTTTGTTGTCATCTGTCTGCTGAACACTTTCTTCAACCGCAGAAGCAGTTTCGTCAGGTGTTGTCGCTGAATTTTCGGAATTATTTCCACAACCCGAAAATGCAAGAATTGCACTGCAGGCAAGTATAATTGAAAGAATTTTTTTCATATTATTAACCTCAATTTACTTTAAATTATCTATAATTTTATAATCTAAAAACAACAATGTCAATAGACAAATCAAGCCATAAATTAAACTGAATAAAAATTTTCAAAAATCGTTCAAAAAAACAAAATAATTATTGCGAAACTCAAGTGCTTTTGATATAATAAAGAATAATAATAAATTTATAAAAATTTGTAAAATGGAGGAAAATTATGCTGAATACTAATTACAACGAAAAATTCGGCAAGGAAGGACTTACCTTTGACGACGTTCTTCTTATACCGGGAGAGTCTGATGTTGAGCCGAAAAACGTAGATGTTTCAACACATCTTACAAAGAAAATCAAGCTCAACACACCTTTAATGACAGCCGCAATGGATACAGTAACCGAAACTGATATGGCTATTGCAATTGCAAGAGAAGGCGGTGTGGGCATTATTCATAAGAATATGCCAATCGAACGTCAGGCTGATCAGGTTGACAGAGTAAAAAGAAGTGAAAACGGCGTAATAGTAAATCCGTTTTTCCTCGCTCCTGAAAATACAGTAAGAGATGCCGACAACCTTATGGGCAAGTACAAGATTTCAGGTGTTCCGATTTGTCGTGACGGCAAGCTTGTAGGCATCATCACAAACCGTGACCTCCGCTTTATGACTGCCGAGGACTTTGCACAGCCTATCTCTGCTGTAATGACACACGAGCATCTTGTAACTGCTCCTGTAGGCACAACTCTTTCAGAGGCTCAGGAAATTCTCCGCAGACATAAGATCGAAAAACTTCCTATCGTAGGAAACGACGGCAGTCTTAAAGGACTTATCACAATCAAGGATATTGAGAAGAGCGTTCAGTATCCTAACTCAGCTCGTGACGACAAGGGCAGACTTATCTGCGGTGCCGCTATCGGTGCAACTGCAGATGTTCTCGACAGAGTTGCGGCTCTCGTTGAAGCAGGTGTTGACGTTGTGGTTCTTGACTCTGCACACGGTCACAATTCAAACGTTGTAAATTCAGTTGCAAAGGTTAAGAAGGCTTATCCTGATCTCCAGCTTATCGCAGGAAACATCGCAACAGCAGAAGCTGCAAAGGCACTCATCAATGCCGGTGCAGATGCAATCAAAGTTGGTATCGGACCCGGTTCTATCTGTACAACAAGAATCGTTGCAGGTATCGGTGTTCCTCAGATCACTGCTATCTATGACGCAGCAAGCGAAGCTTCAAAGTATGGTATCCCTGTAATCGCAGACGGCGGTGTTAAGTACAGCGGTGACATCGTTAAGGCTCTTGCAGCAGGCGGCAGTGTTGTAATGGTAGGTTCACTCGTTGCAGGTTGTGAAGAAAGTCCGGGAGAAAACGAGATCTATCAGGGCAGACAGTTCAAGGTTTACCGTGGTATGGGCAGTCTTGGAGCTATGGGTAAGGGCAGCTCAGACAGATATTTCCAGAGTTCAAACAACAAGTTTGTTCCTGAAGGCGTTGAAGGTCGTGTTCCTTACAAGGGTCTTCTTTCTGATACAGTTTACCAGCTTATGGGCGGTCTGCGTGCAGGTATGGGCTACACAGGTTGCGCTACAATCGAGGAAC
This sequence comes from Ruminococcus sp., assembly GCA_036306945.1. Lineage (GTDB taxonomy): Bacteria > Bacillota > Clostridia > Oscillospirales > Acutalibacteraceae > Ruminococcoides. Next base: position 14,824 of record JAXJYO010000012.1, read on the forward strand.
TCCACGCTAAGGCTAAGTTTGTTCACATTTCAGGCGCAGGTCTTCGTGAAAGCCATCCGCATGATATTCAGATCACTAAGGAAGCACCTAACTATTCATATAATTGCAACTAATTTGATTGTTCAGATTAATAGCGTCCGTTTTACAAGTTAAAATATATTCAAAAAGGAAGTGCTCATATGTACAGACTCGGCATTGACCTTGGCGGAACAAACATCGTTGCAGGCGTAGTTGACAAAAACTACAAAATCGTAGCAAGAGCGTCCTGCAAAACAGCAGTTCCACGTCCCGAGAGCGAAATCTGCGACAGTATGGCAGAAGTAGCTAAAAAAGCAGTAGAAAAAGCAAAAATCACAATGGATGATATCGAATCCGTCGGAATAGGTGTACCGGGTGCGGTAAACCCAAAGACAGGTGTAATAGAATATTCAGCAAACCTCTTCTTCCACAACTGGGAAGTTGTAAAGATGATGGAGGAAAGACTAAACACAAAGGTAATTATCGAGAACGACGCAAATGCGGCTGCGCTCGGTGAATACCTCGCAGGAAGCGCAAAAGGCGCAAAAAATGCCGTTGCAATCACACTCGGAACAGGTGTAGGCGGCGGAATTATCATTGACGGCAAGATTTACAGCGGTTCAAACTTTGCAGGTGCTGAGCTTGGCCATATGGTTATCGTTAAAGACGGCAAAGAATGTGCCTGCGGCAGACATGGCTGTTGGGAAACATACGCTTCTGCAACAGGTCTTATCAATCTCACAAAGCAGAAGATACTTTCTGAAAAGCTTGAATTCAGCTATATGCTCAAGCTTTGCGACGGTGACATCAACAAGGTAAGCGGAAAGACTGCATTTGACGCAATGAAGGACGGCGATCCGACAGCAAAGGCAGTTGTTGAAGAGTATATCGGCTATCTCGCTTGCGGACTTGTAAATATCATCAATATTTTCCAGCCTGATATTCTCTGCATCGGTGGAGGAATTTCAAATCAGGGCGAAAACCTCCTCACACCGCTTCGTGCAGTGGTTGAGCGTGAGCGTTACACAAAGCATAATGACAAGCAGACAGTAATCTGCACCTGCACACTCGGAAACGATGCAGGTATCATCGGTGCAGCATATCTTGATTAATTTTAATTCGGGCAGACAGACTTATACTTTTATAACTTTATTTCCCGACCGTTAATAAATTGATATACTGATTATGTTCAGACAGCTCCCTTCCGAGGGGAGCTGTTTTTGTATAAATATAAAAATTCTGAGCATAATGTTTATTAAAGTATTGACATTCACTACAGTATAAAATATAATTGAATTGGTAAAACCTACTAATTATTCAGGAGGTATTTATGAATATTAGTGCTTTATACAACATAAATTGCGGTTTATTCGTGCTTACAGCCTGTGAAAACGGCAAACAGAACGGCTGTATCATCAATACCGTAATGCAGGTTACATCAACTCCTGTAAAAATTTCAGTTACGGTCAATAAATCAAATCATACAACCGATATGATTTTGAAAACAGGCGAATTCAATGTGAGCAGTATTGATGAGTCGGCAGATTTTGAGTTGTTTAAAAATTTCGGTTTCTCAAGCGGAAGAGATACAAACAAGTTTGAAAAGTTTGACGGCTTTGCAAAGGCTGAAAACGGTATTAACTACATCACAAAGAGCACAAATGCTTATTTTTCGGCAAAGGTTGTTGAAACTGTCGATGTAGGCACGCATTACATTTTCATTGCGGAAGTAACTGAAGCCGAGGTGCTTTCTGAGTTGCCGAGTGCTTCATACTCATATTATCACAAAAATATAAAACCAAAACCTGAGAAGAAAAAGTCAGAAAAAACACGTTGGGTCTGCAAAATTTGCGGATATGTTTATGAGGGCGAAGAACTTCCCGAAGGCTATGTATGTCCGATATGCAACCACCCTGCATCGGATTTTGAAAAAATGTAACAAAAAAGGAGAAATTTATTATGAATTTAAAAGGTTCAAAAACAGAGAAAAATCTCGAAGCTGCTTTTGCAGGCGAGTCAATGGCAAGAAATAAGTACACATATTATGCATCAAAGGCTAAGAAGGACGGCTATGTTCAGATTTCAAAGCTTTTTGAAGAAACTGCCGCTAACGAAAAGGAACACGCAAAAATGTGGTTCAAGCTTCTGCACGACGGTATCGGTGAAACAGATATAAACCTTCAGGATGCAGCAGCAGGCGAAAACTACGAGTGGACAGATATGTATCCTACATTCGCAAAAGAAGCAAGAGAAGAAGGCTTTGATTATATTGCAGACCTTTTTGAAAGAGTTGCCGAGGTTGAAAAGCACCACGAAGAGCGTTATAAGAAGCTCCTCGAGAACGTTAAAACAGGTATTGTATTCTCAAGAGATGAAGATATGATCTGGCAGTGCATCAACTGCGGTCACATCTGCGTAGGCAAGAAAGCTCCTGAAGTATGCCCTGTTTGCGCTCATCCACAGTCATATTTCCAGCTCAACCCTGAAAATTATTAATATTTTTGAATAAAACTTTAGCAAAAATGAAGGCTCCCCTTTTTGAGGGGAGCCGATTTTATTATATAATGGTTATTTCAAGTCAAGCAAAAGCATTTCACAGCTTAGCGGTTCAACATATAATCTGCCGTTTTCAAGCTTTGAGCCGAACAATACTTTTGCATCGGTGTATCCAGGAGGCGGATTGATTTCGGCTGTTTCGTCTGCAAGATTAAAAGTGCAGTAAAGCGCTGTTTCCTTGTCGTATCTGATATATGAAATGCGTCTACCTTTTGCAAATGCATTTATAAAATCTCCGTCCCACAGCGCAGAACACGATTTTCTGAGGTCACCAAGTATTTTATGCCACTCGATAAGCTCCCTGTCCTCCTTGCCCCACGGATAGCAACAGCGATTGAACGGGTCACGATAACCCTCCATTCCTGCCTCGTCACCGTAATAAACACACGGAAAACCCGGCAGTGTATACTGCATTGCCACGGCAACCTTGAGAATTTTCAAACCTCTCTCCCTTTGTTCGGGAGACAGTTTTGTATTAGCCTGCCACTTTCGGTCACGTCCGTTTAACGGTTCGCCGGCAATGACAGTAAGCGCACGTTCCGTATCGTGAGTAGACAGTGAATTCATCAGTACTCTCAGAACAGGACGTGGATAATTTTCGATAACGCTCATAATCTGAGCCATTGTGTACCTTGAGTCCTGTCCACGACAGAAGTCGAGAATCGCATTTCTGAACACATAATTCATAACCGAATCGAGCTGTTCACCAAGCAGGAATTTGCGTCTTGCTCCGTAACTTTCCTTGTTGCTCGCATCTTCCCAGACTTCACCGACGATGAATGCTTCGGGGTCTTCCTCTTTGACGGATTTTCGCAAATTTTCCATAAACTCATCGGGCAATTCATCGGCAACGTCAAGTCGCCAGCCTGAATTTCCAAGGCGCATCCATTTGCGTATGATGCCGTTTTTGCCGTTTATATATTCATTGAAATCGGGAGAGGTTTCGATAACCTCGGGCAGAGTGTCAAATCCCCACCACGAATGATAATTGTCAGGCCATTCGTTGAATTTGTACCAACTGTAATACGGCGATTTCTTATCCCTGTAAGCACCGCCCTTGCCGTATCTTCCCGAGCGATTAAAATAAACGCTGTCCGAGCCTGTATGAGAGAAAACACCGTCATTTATAACGTGTATTCCCCTCTTTTTTGCCTCGGCACATAGCCTTTTAAAATCCGAATCTGTGCCTAAAATCGGGTCAACGTGCGAGTAATCTCCTGTGTCATAACGGTGATTTGAATAAGCCTCTCCGATAGGGTTGAGATAAATACAGCTAACACCCAGCTCCTCAAGATAATCAAGCTTTTGCGTGATGCCCTTTAAATCACCCATAAAAAAGTCGCTGTTTGTGATGTTACCGTTTTCGTCAGGCTCCCACACAGGCAGTGAATACCAATCCTTGTTGCGCTTGAAGTCGGTACGCTTTAATTTTTTTTCCTCACCGCTGAAGTTGAAACGGTCGGGAAAAATCTGATACATAACTCCGCCCACAGGCCATTGCGGAGTTTCAAAACCTTTTTTATAACAGGTTATCTGCCAACTTCTGCCGGGTGAATTTTCAATTGAACTGATGTTGTACGCATCAGAGGGTACAATATATTTTGTGCCGTCAGTTGTGTGCAGTTTGAAAGAGTACCAATAAAGTCCGATTTTGTCAGGTGTAAAGTCACATTCCCATATCTCGGTATACTCATCAAAGTTCCCCTGCCAAAGCAGATTTGTGAATATCCAGTTGTAGTTGTAGTCATACTTTACGCAGAGTTCTGCTTTTTGTGTATGCTGATCTCTCGGAACGAGAATTCTGAGGTGAATTTTTGTCCCCTGCTCAACTGCACCAAACGGTGAACGATAATAAACTAACTGTGAATCAAAAATAACAGGCATAAAATCACTTCCCTGTAATGATACTAAATAATATTCCGATTAATGGTGATTTGCGATAAATTTTAAGCACCCGTATATAATAATTCTATCACATTGGTAAAATCTTTTCAATACCAATCGAAAAAACTCAGACAATATGAGTAATATTGAATTATATGGTAAAAATAAAGGATAAAATATCAAATTTGCTCTTTTCTATTTGATGATTTTATATTATAATTTATAGTGAGTATATGCATTTATTTGCAGGGACAGGAGTTGACTGTCCTTGTATAAAAAGGAATGATTAAAATGGCAAAGAAAAGGGTAAGCGTTCAGATCGAGGGCAGAAATTATGCGCTCATCACAACAGATGACGAAAGATATGTTGCCTCTGTTGCTGACGAAGTGATCAAAAGAATTCGCAAGTCGGCTCAGACAAGCAAAAACCTTGACACAAGGGATTGTGCTATTCTTGCGGCACTTGATTTGTGTGATGACAAAAACAAGGCTGTTAAAAAGAACAAGGATATTGTTGGCAAGGCTGACCAAATTATTCAGAATACGACCGAGCTTAACAGAGCCTGCAAAGAATATAAGGAAAGGCTTGCCGAGGCTATCAATGACAACACCCGTCTTGTAAAGCGCATAAAAGCACTTGAGGAGCAGTTAAGAACTCTCAGCAATGAGAATATCGACCTCAAGCAGAGCCTTAAAGATGCTCAAAAGTCAGGTTCAGTGGAGAAAAAGCCGGTTGAAAAGACAGAACTGGAAAAGAAAAACGAAAAGATGATGGGATATGTTCCGATGAAACAGTATTCCCTATTTGAAGATAAAGATGAACAGAATTGAGATTCTTGCACCGGCGGGCGGATTTGACAGTGTTATTTCAGCCGTACGAAGCGGAGCAGATGCGGTTTATTTGGGAGAAAAATCATTTTCAGCCAGAGCATCAGCTCAGAATTTTGACGATGACGAGCTGAAAAAAGCTGTTGCCTACTGCCACATACACGGAGTAAAAGTGTATGTAACTATAAATACACTCATATTTGACGATGAATTTGAAAAACTTAAAAAGGCGATAATTTCAGCGGCAGAAGCCGATGTTGATGCGCTTATAGTGCAAAATCAGGGTGTTGCTAGGCTTGCAAAAAAGCTTGTGCCCGACCTTCCTTTGCACGCTTCAACGCAGATGAGCGTGCACACCGCATCGGGTGTTCGTGCTCTCTACGAAATGGGCTTCAAGCGAGTTGTGCTTTCAAGGGAGATGAGCCGTGAAGAAATCAAAAAAGCGGCTGAAGTTCCTGTTGAACTTGAAGTTTTTGTGCACGGTGCGCTTTGTATGTGCGTTTCGGGACAGTGCTATTTCAGCGCAATGCTCGGTTCACGAAGCGGAAACCGAGGAGCCTGTGCTCAGACCTGCCGACTCCCCTTTTCGGTCGGTAAAAATAAAAACGGTTACGCTCTCAGTCTGAAGGACAACAGCCTTGTCAATTATATTTCTGACCTTGAGGAAATCGGGGTCGTATCCGCCAAAATCGAAGGCAGAATGAAGCGTCCGGAATATGTTTCGGCGGCTGTGAGAGCCTGCAGAGAGCAAAGGGACAACGGTTTTGTGTCCGATGAAACCTCAAAAATTCTGAGGGGTGTTTTTTCAAGAACAGGCTTCACCGACGGCTATTACAAGGGCAGAACAGGCAGAGAAATGTTCGGAACACGCACGAGAGATGACGTTGTTTCGGCTGACGAAAAGTTATTTTCGTCAATACGTCAGAGTTATAAAGACGAAGTTCAGAATATCAAAATCGACGGAAAATTCACAGCAAAAATCGGAAAATCGCCTGTTTTTGAAGTTACCGACGGCAAGCATACCATCGTGAAATCTGCTGACATTATATGCGAAACGGCGCAGAAGATTCCGCTTAGTGAGGAAAAGTGCAGAACTCAGCTTTCCAAAACGGGCTCAACAGCCTACCATTTTAACAACCTTGAAATAGATTTAGATGACAACCTTTCAATTCCGGTGTCGGTGCTGAATTTGCTAAGACGTGAAGCACTTGCATTGCTCGATGAGAAGAGAGCGATTGTCAATAACTATAAAATCAACGATGTTGAAATTTTTGAAGATTTCAAACCTTACAATAAGAAAAAGAATGAGGTCAGAGCGAGAGTACGAGGTACAAAAATAAGTCAGGCTTTCAAGGATTGCGAACTGGTGTTTGTACCGCTTTTCTCCGATATAGACGAAATTAAACGGCTGAAAAGCGAAGGTTACAGCGTCGGAGTAGAGATTCCGAGAGGAATGTTCGGACGTGAAACTCAGATAGAACTACAGCTTGCCAGAGCAAAGCAAGTCGGCATAACAGATGTTTTGTGCCACAATATCGGAGCACTGTACATTGCAAAATCGTTTAAAATGACTTTGCACGGCGGTTTCGGGCTCAATCTTGTGAACACCTATGATTTACTCTGGGCAGAGGAATACGGTTTGAAGGACGTTGAACTCAGCTTTGAGCTGACGTTTGACAGGATAAACAGGCTTGGCGGAAACATTGACCGAGGTATTATAAGCTACGGTTATCTGCCGTTGATGCTTTGCAGAAACTGCCCGAACAAGAGCGAAGGTATAGATTGCTCAACTTGCAAAAATCAATCAAAAATGACGGATAGAAAAGGAAAAAGTTTTTATCTGAAATGCGACGGAAACTGCGTTGAAGTCTTAAATTGCGTGCCGCTTTTTATTGCTCGGGAAGAAATTTCAAAATTATCAACAACTTTCAACACTTTGTTATTCACTGTGGAAAACTATGTGGAAAACGTGGAAAAGATTACGGATTTCAATGACTTTTCGATGTTAAAAGACAAATTCACACGAGGTTTATATAAACGAGGTGTGGAATAAAATGTTGAAAGTGTTAAAAGAGTTTAAATTTTTTAAAGGAAAAATAAAAATTTCGATTAACGAAAATTAAACTTTTTTATATTTCCAAATGATAATTTTAAATTGGAATTATAAAAAATATAATGAATAAAAATTGCAAAATTTGCAAGAAATGAAGGATTGAAAATTATGGAACTCAAAATAAAGAAACTTAGACCAAACGCAAAAGTGCCCAAAAGAGCCACAAACGGCTCTGCCGGAATGGATTTATATGCTTGTATCGACGAAAGCATTACCCTTGCTCCGGGTCAGCTTGCAATCGTGCCTACAGGCATTGCAATCGAGCTTCCCGACAATAGCTGTGCGGCTTTTCTATATGCAAGAAGCGGTCTTGGCGTAAAGCACGGAATCTGCCTTTCAAACGGTGTCGGCGTTATCGACAGCGACTATCGTGGCGAAGTTTGTGCAGGTCTTTGCAATGTATCGGACAAGCCTTATGTTATTGAGCCCGACGAGCGTGTGTGCCAAATGGTCATCGCACCTGTTTTGACCCCTGAAATCGTTGAAGTCGGCGACCTCAACGACACCGAACGTGGCGCAGGCGGCTTCGGCAGCACCGGCTTATTTTAACTTTGGGTAGACAGGTTGTTTCTATATGAAACGTATGTTGCCCAACCATAAACTCGATATGTTGGTAACTGCCACATTTCTCTTAAACAACGTTTATGTAATGCACTCATCGTAGGGACACGGCGTGCCGTGTCCGCAAAAAACGTAATCAATATAGCAATTTAATGGTCGGGAAACCGTTGTATAGACTGCACCGACTTATCATCTCGAATTGTGACCAACGTCACGACGGCAAATTACGACAGGATTATGTTGAAATAACGCTCATACATTAATATAATTAGAACGGCAAAGGAGCTGTTAGAATGTTTTCATTTTCAAAGGACATAGGAATAGATCTCGGCACAGCCAATACTCTCGTCTGCCTCAAGGGCAAGGGAATCATTCTCAGAGAGCCATCGGTTGTAGCTGTTGACATAAGAACAGACAACGTGCTTGCGGTCGGCTCACAGGCTAAAGATATGATCGGCAGAACCCCCGGTTCAATCGTAGCAGTGCGTCCGCTCAAAGACGGAGTAATTGCAGATTTTAAAATTACGGCTAAAATGCTTCAGCATTTCATCAAAAAGGCTGTAAAACCGGGAATTTTCAGCAAGCCGAGAGTAATCATATGTATGCCCACGGGTGTCACAGAGGTTGAGCGCAAAGCTGTTGAAGATGCGGCTTATGAAGCAGGCGCAAAACCTCCCGTAATTCTGATTGAAGAGCCGATGGCGGCTGCAATCGGAGCAGGAATGCCTGTTGATGAACCCACAGGAAGTATGGTTGTAGATATCGGCGGCGGAACAAGTGAAGTTGCAATAATTTCACTCGGAGATATCGTTACGGCTTGCTCGGTGAGAGTTGCAGGCGATAAATTTGATGAAGCAATTCTCACATATATAAAGAAAAAGTATAATCTTCTCATAGGAGAGCGCACAGCAGAGGATATCAAAATCAAAATCGGCTCGGCTTATCCTTATGAAGATGAAAAAAGTATGGTTGTCAAGGGCAGAAACCTCGTTGACGGACTTCCAAAAGATATCACGATTTCTGCTCAGGAAGTGCGTGATGCGCTTGCCGACCCGCTTATGACTATAGTTGAAGCAATCAAGACAACTCTTGAAAAGACTCCGCCTGAACTTTCAGCAGATATCATCGACCACGGCATAATGCTCACAGGCGGCGGAGCAATGCTCAGAGGAATTGATATGCTCATAATGCAGCAGACAGGAATGCCTGTGCATATTGCAGACAGACCTCTCGATTGCGTAGTTGACGGCGCAGGAAAACGTCTTGGAAAACCTATGGGTATTCAGTATAAACATAATCGCTAAAAGCTAATAACAGATGAATTCAACGGTCGGGTAACCGCTTTCTAAGATTGCACCGACCCGTAACCTCGAACTAAATAACTAAAGCTAATAACAGATGAATTCAACGGTCGGGCAACCGTTTTGTAAGGTTGCACCGACCTATAACCTCGAACTAAAAATAACTAAGGCAATCAACAGATGAATTCAACGGTCGGGTAACCGATTTCTAAGGTTGCACCGACCCATAACCCCGAATTAAAAGAAATGAGAAATATTTTACATAATAAAAATTTAAAAGTTCTTTCGATAACGCTCGTCATACTAACGGTGATGAGTGTTTTGTCACTGGGCGGAAATTCCGTAATCACAAGTGCAGTAAACGGATTTTTCAAAGGGCTGTTTCAGGTGACTGCAAGTGCAACGGCAAGTGCCGACACTCCGACATATGACGAACTGTTGCAGGAAAATGAAACTCTCAAACAGGAGAACGCAGAACTCAGAGAACAGCTTGCAGATTATTACGATGTCAAAGAAGAGAACGAAAAACTGCGGGAATATTATGACCTGAAAAAAGAAAATCCGTCATATAAAATTCAGCCTGCAACGGTCATAAGGCGTGATACAAATGATGATTTTTACTCGTTTACTCTCGATATCGGTTCGTCGCAGGGGGTCAGCGTAAATGACCCCGTGATCACCGAAAACGGTCTTGTCGGTTGGGTAAGTCAGGTGGATTTGGGCACTTGTAAGGTCAAAACCATACTTTCGCCGGATACCAAAGCAGGTGCAGTTGATAAGCAGTCAGGTGACACGGGCATTGTAAGCGGAAGCACATCGCTTTGCGACGACAATCTCACTGGTTTTACCAAAATAGCTGAAAATAACAAAATCAAAGAAGGCGATATGATCGTCACCTCGGGCACAGGCGGAGTGTATCCGGGCAACCTGATTATAGGAAAGGTCAAGGAAATCAAGTTCAATTCCTACGATACCTCAAGATATGCAGTCATAGAACCCTATGAGGATATCCGCACTATAACTTCCGCTGCGGTAATCACTGAATTTGACACTCAGGGAGAGGTCGGAGATACTCAATGAAGAACCTTTCATTTTTCAGATATTTTGCCTATGCCCTGCTCATCGTAGTTTTCAGTATTTTGCAGGGAACTCCGAATCTTCTGCCTGAAATCTGCGGAGGAAAGCCGTTGCTTCTGATGTGCCTTGCAATTTCGATCGCATCGGTTGAAGAGAAGATCCCTTCGCTCATTTTTGGCGCAGTCTGCGGAGTTTTAATTGACATTTCTTCGGGCGGAACGATAGGATTTTTTGCAATAATCCTTACATTGCTCTGCTACTTTGAATCGCATATTTTCAGCACATACTTGATTTCAGGCTTTTTGCAGGTGATGGTGTTTGCATTGTTGTCAATTCCGCTTATTATAGGAATTTATTTTTTGCTTTTTACGGTCTTTGCAGGAATACCCGACAGCGGAATTCTATTTGTAAATCACTACATTTCAAGGATAGTTTATACGTTTGTTATGACTGTTCCTGTTTATTTTGTAACAAGGTTTATTCATAATAGTACATAACATCGGGGGGTGAAATTATGTATACGAAGAAAAAGCAAAAAGAAGTAAAATCGTCAAAAACACCAATAACCGTATGCATAATCATCACCTTGGTGTTTTTTGCAATGTTTACCTTTCGACTTGTCGACTGGCAGTTAATCAACGGCGAAAAGTACAAGGAGCTTTCCACCCGTTCGACAAGTTATACCGTCAAGACCGACGCAACACGAGGAGAAATCCTCGACAAAGACGGAAACGGACTTGTGGTGAACACCACGCACTATAAAATTGTCATTGACAAGCTTTATGCAGATGAAAACACGCTTGATAATACGATACTTTCGCTGATAAATCTTATGGATGCAACAGGCGAAGCTTGGGAGGATACACTTCCGATTGAAATTTCGCAAAACGGTTCATATTCATATAAAAAAGACCGCGAAGAAGAAATAGAATATCTGCTTTCCGATGAATTTCTCGGAATAGATAAAAACACTTCGGCACAGGATTGCTACAATAAGCTTGTAGAAAGATACGAAATCAAGGGAGATTATACTCCGACACAGCAGAAAAATATTGTTTCTGTTCGCTATAATATGGAAATCACGGGCTATTCAAGTTCAAATCCCTACATATTTGCAAAAGATATCGACAGAAATACCGTCAGTGCGGTGAGCGAAAATACTCAGGGGGTCAGCGGTGTAGATGTGCAGACCTACCTCATCAGAAGTGCTCAGGACGCAGATCTGGCACCCCACATACTCGGCGCACTCGGTTCAATTACGGAAGATGAGTACAAGGACCTCAGCGATAGCGAAAAAGAATACACGCTCACCGATGAAATAGGAAAGTTCGGCATAGAGCTTGCTTTTGAAGAACAGCTCAAGGGCGAAGGCGGAACAAAAATAATCAAGAGAAATTCAGACGGTACTATTGTAGATACTGTCGAAACAATAGATGCCCAAGCAGGTAATACGGTTTATCTCACGCTTGACAGCGATTTGCAGAAAACAGCGGTGAAGTCGCTTGCAGAGAACGTCAAAGCGGCTAAAGCGGCAGGTGAAGAAGAAAGTCAGAGAACAGGCGAAAAGCTTGTGGGCGAGGATTGCGAGTCGGGCGCAGTTGTAATGCTTTCGGTAGAGGATTTTTCAGTCCTTGCAGCGGCAAGTTATCCCACATACGATTTGAATAAGTACAGCGAGTACGGAAGCTATTATGTAAAGCTTGCCGAGAATGAAAATTCCCCGATGTATAACCGTGCTTTTGTGGGCACATTTGCCTGTGGTTCGGTTTATAAGCCGTGCGTTGCAGGTGCGGCACTTGAGGAAAAAGTCATAGACACCGACACGGAAATTTACTGCAAACAGAACTATGATTATTACCCCACGAACGTGGTAAAGTGTATGCATTATCACGGCGACCTTGATGTTACGGGAGCAATAACAAAGTCGTGCAATTACTTTTTTGCAGAAACAGGCAGAAAGCTCGGAATTGAAACGATGTATCTGTATTCCGAAAAATTCGGTCTTGGAGAATACACGGGTGTTGAAGTTGAGGAGTCAAAGGGTACCCTTGCAGGACGTGACAGCACAACTTGGATGCCGGGTAACACGGTTCAGGCGGCAATCGGACAGTCTGACAATGCGTTCACACCGCTTCAGCTTGCAACGTATACGGCTACGCTTGCAAACGACGGAACAAGGCTGAAAACACATCTTGTCAGCAAGATAACAAACTACGAAAGAACCGAAACCGTTGAAGATTACAATACTCAGACAGTCGTTGATACCTGCGGAATATCGCAGGAAAACCTCGATATAGTGCAGAAATCAATGCTTGAGGTTACTCAGAACGAGGACGGTACGGCATATTCGATGTTCGGAAATTACAAGGTAAAGGTTGCGGCTAAGACGGGTACAGCCGAGAACTCAGGCTCAGACCATTCGACGTTTATTTGCTATGCGCCGTATGATGATCCCAAGGTTGCAATAGCTGTGGTGCTTGAGCACGGTGCAAAGGGCAAATACTCAATGCAGATAGCAAAGGATCTGCTTGATACATATTTTGCAGGTTAAAGCGGTAAATTTCCTCTCAAAAGTCTTAAAAAATTCATTTTGCATAGCATAATGAATAGTTAATTATGGAAAATTGGAGTAATTTTTTTGGGGGTTGTTTGGATATATTGCATAAAATATTTGCAAAATTTTTGTGTGATAAAATTCACCCTCATTGGTTGCTTAATAAGAATTTTTATGATAAAATAAAACAGAGGTAGTGTTATTATGAACAATGTAATAGTTGTTGCATCAGGTAAAGGCGGCACAGGTAAGTCAACTGTCTGCATCTGCCTGTCTGTTGCACTTGTAAAACAGGGCAAAAAAGTTCTGCTTATCGACTGCGACTGCGGAATGAGAGGCCTTGATATAATGCTCGATATGGAGCAGGATATTCTTTTTGATGCTTCCGATGCGGTGTGCGGCAACTGTTCATTTGAAGAAGCTGTCTACAAAAGTAAAAATAACGA
>JAXJYO010000013.1:0-5851 GCA_036306945.1 Ruminococcus sp.
GTATGTCTGCACACCTGTGTTAGCACTGAAGATCACGCAGTAAATTTTTCCGTCCGACGGACTTATGGTATTGCCGGTTTTTGAGAGGTCATATGTAGCAATACCCGTATTTTTATCATATGAGCACAACTCTCTCTTGCTCTGCCATGCAGGCCAATCACCTGTACCGTCTGCACGCCAAATGTGACAGAACACCTTAGATACGTTGCCCCAGCCTGATGCCTTAACATCAAAGTAAATCTCATTGCAGGTGTTATCAGGCAATGTGGTATTTTCAGTTGCTGTTGTGCTATCAGGTACTGTAGCATCAGTGACATCCTCAACATCGGCATTAGATTCGGCTAATGTTGCATAAGTTCCTTTTTCGATAGAACGTTCTTTGGTTGGATATGTTCCGTACTCACCGTTTCCGTAGTAGAAATACCAATCGCCAACATATTCAGGCTTACCTCCAATAGTTTCTCCGTTCGGTTCATTCGGAACTACGAAAATCATATTATCCATATTGAAGGAGAAACCAAGATCGTATTCCTCATCGTAGAAAAAGTTGTCTGCAAACTCACCGAGTTCCGACTTATCTCCGTTATAACTTTCTTCCATTAAAGCAAAGAACTCTGTTGTATAAAGGTCACTATCACCGTCTGAATAGAATTCAGTTGGGGCGTCGTTAGCTTGGCAAGATTTTTGATAAATATCAGATTCTTCATCTGTTCCACCATTTATATAATTATTCCAAATAATAATCGGAACATCTTTCGGACAGTCAAAATAGTAAAGTGTATAACTATCACTTGCATAATCACCAAGATGTACCTTATAGCCGGGCCATTTCAAATATTCTGTGCCTTCACGTATTCCGCAGAGATCAGAACCGTCCCACCAATAAACACCTGCCGTGTCGGTATACTCATTATACCACTCTTTAGGCATTGCAAAGTAATATCTGTGTGTTCCGCAAGTTACACTTTCATCGGGGACATACGCACCGTTATCGTCTATTGCGGCAGATACGCTTTCAATCGACACAATTCCCATTGATATCACCATTACAAATGCCAGCAACAGCGATGTCATTTTCTTTAATCTACTCATATTTTACCTCCTGTTTCATTAATTTGTTGTGTTTTGTTAATTTCTACAATTGTATTATATCATTATAATTTTTTATGTCAATATTTTTAGTAAAATAAAAGCAGTTCACAATGAAGTGAACTGCCGTAATTTACATTCCATATACATTAAGAAGAATGTTCTTGATATCATAAAGCTTCTTTGACAAATCAACATAATAGGTATGCGGATTTTCAAATCTTTTGACCTCGTCCCAAAGCAAGTCGATCTGACTTTTGCAGTAATCTGCAATCTCCTGAATTGAAGGCGATTCATAAACACATTCACCGTTTTTGAACACCTCAACAAGAAGTTCTTTGGCTGTATAATCTGAAATAGTTTTAGTTTTCCATGTGGCATTCGGATCGAAAATCGTGCGAGGTGACGAACAATCCACAACCTCATCATAAACACAAAGTTCATCGGCAATAGCCTTACCGCTTTCATTGTCAAAGTAGCGGTAAACTTTTTTGAAGTGAGGATTCGTGATTTTAGCAGTGTTCTCGCTGACCTTGATTTTAGGCACGATTTCTCCGCCCTCATTTTCAACAGCGACAAGCTTGTACACTCCGCCGAATACAGGCGAACTCGAAGAAGTGATAAGTCTTTCACCAACGCCGAACGTATCGATTTTTGCTCCCTGCATCATCAGGTCACGAATGAGATATTCGTCAAGCGCATTTGAAACTGTTATCTTACAGCTTGTAAGACCTGCTTCGTCGAGCATTTTTCTGGCTTTCTTTGAAAGATACGAAATATCTCCCGAATCAAGTCTGATAGCAAATTCATTCTTGCCCTGAGGAACAAGAACCTCTTTGAACACCTTGATAGCATTCGGGATACCGCTTTTGAGCGTGTTGTATGTGTCCACAAGAAGAGTCGGATTGTCGGGATACAACTCACAGTAAGATTTGAAAGCGTCATATTCGTTGTCGAACATCTGAACCCACGAATGAGCCATGGTTCCACCCGCAGGAACGGAATACAGCTTGTCGGTCAGCGTACACGCAGTACCACAACAACCGCCGATATATGCCGCCCTTGCACCGTAGATTGCACCGCTTGCGCCCTGAGCACGTCTTGAGCCGAACTCAATCACCGCCTTGTCCTGAGCCGCACGGACAATTCTGTTTGACTTAGTGGCAATGAGGGTCTGATGGTTCAATGTAAGGAGTATAAATGTTTCGATAAGCTGAGCCTCGATTGCAGGAGCCTTCACTGTCATAATCGGTTCATTTGGGAATACCGGAGTACCCTCGGGAACAGCATAAATGTCACCGCTGAACTTGAAGTTTTTGAGATATTCAAAAAACTCCTCGTCAAAAATCCCCTTACTGCGAAGATAATCAATATCCTCCTGACCAAAATGAAGATTTTTGATATAATCTATAACCTGCTCCAGTCCCGCCGCAATGGCAAAACCACCGTTGTCAGGAACCTTTCTGAAAAACACGTCAAAATAAACCTTCTGCTTGTAGAAGCCATTTTTGAAATATCCGTTTGACATAGTAAACTCATAAAAATCACAAAGCATTGATAAGTTGAAATCGTTCATCTGATTACCTCCCGAAAATCCGTAAAGTAGATAAGCTTAATTATAGTTTAGTATTTTTCGCCCATTTTGTAAAGCAAAAATTGTTTGTTTCATACCGTTTGGTTTTATAATCAGAGGTAAAACGCACGAAAAACAAGAAAAATTAAATAATTTAAACAAAATCCCCCACAGCTATTGACAAAACTCCGAAATGATGATAGAATAACACTTGCGTTGAATTGAATAGATATAGGGGTATAGCTCAGTTGGTAGAGCAGCGGTCTCCAAAACCGCGTGCCGAGGGTTCAAGTCCTTCTGCCCCTGCCATCTTAAATGTTCAAAAAAGATATTTAGCCTCAAAAGTCCGATTTTATCGGGCTTTTTTGGTATCCTGACATTGATTTTTCAATGTCATTTTTTATAGATATTTTAAGCCGATTTTTTGGTGTTTACAAAGATGAACCCTCGTACACAGGCTATAAAACTTAATATTGTTATATAGAGTTGAAGTTATAGGAATATAATTTCGGCTCTTTTTTTATTGGCAATCGTTTTAATTTTTTTGATTAGAACGGTTGCCTTTTTTTATTTGCAAAAAAATTTGAAAGGAATGATTTTAAATGTATTTTACCGACACACCCGAACTCAGGAAGTTTGAAAGAGAAATGCGGCAGAAACCTAATTTTGACAGGCGCAATGATGAGTGTGATAAAAATGAAATCTTACATTTCTCTGACAACAAAAAACTTAACACAGACAGAAATAAGAAAGAGGTTGGTTGATTTTATGACAATAAAAATAAGAAGTCCCACTCAAAAAACAATGCAATTAAACAACTTAACTTTAGGAGATGTATAACTTGAACGAATATGAAAGACAGCGCAGAATAGCTGAAAGCACAAAGAAATTGTATCCGCCGGGTACAAGAATTGAGCTAATAAGTATGAAAGACCCTTACGCACCTGTTACGGCAGGCACAAGAGGAACAGTAAAATTTGTTGATTCGATAGGAACGATATTCCCTGAGTGGGACAACGGTCGTTCACTTGGCGTAGCGCCCGGTGAGGATTCATTCAGAAAGCTCACACAGGAAGAAATCGAAGCAGACAACCAATCCTCATCCGAAGTTGAAGATGAAACTCCTGATGAGGATAGCGGAATGACAATTGGAATGTGAGGTGTTTTTTAATATATACATTGCGACTCGTGACGGAGTTGAAAAGGCTGACAGCACACAAAAGTTTATGGAAGCAACCGAAAGACAAAAGCAGATTATTAAAAAACTTCTTGCCGATTATCCTGACTCAAAGGACTTGTATGAGTATCAGGATTATCTTGATAAGCCGAACAGAGGTAATGCAGATGAATTGATTTTGCGGATTGCCGAAACTCACGCAGAGTTATTCGGTGACCGAGAAAAATATGTAAGCTACATTGCACAGCGACCAAGAGTAGAAAAAATATCTTCACACGGCTTATTTACTGATGACGGTGTGCCGATAGTTTTATCCAATGTGCAAAAAGAAGTTGCAGAAAGCAAGAGTAATGTGTGGACTCATATCATTTCTCTAAAGCGAGAAGATGCGGAAAGGCTGGGCTACAACAATGCAAAAGCTTGGATGAATCTAATTCGTTCACAGCGAAATATGATAGCGGAGAATATGAAAATCGCTCCCGAAAATTTCAAATGGTATGCGGCGTTTCATAACGAGGGACACCATCCGCACATTCATATGATAGCATATTCCACAAAGCCGAACGAAGCGTATATGACTGAAAAAGGCATTGAAAATATTAAATCAAATCTCGCAAAGGTAATCTTCCGTCAGGACTTGATAAGCATTTATCAGAAACAAACCGAAGACAGAGATAAGCTCCGAGCCGAGGCTCGTGACATTGTAGATGATTTGGTTTCAAAGATTAACTCTGAAATATATATCAGCGCATCAATTCAGCATAAGCTGTTGGAGCTTGCCGACAGACTTTCAAAAACAAAAGGTAAAAAGGTTTAATGTGGAATCAACTCAGATGTTGGATTTTGCTTTTCATCGCAAAATATCACTTTGATTTTTTGCTTGGTAAGTTCATTAAGCAAAGCAGTAGTTATGGATGAAGCCGTGTTTTCTATTATCAATACTGAAATTTCACTGATATGTACCCGAATTGATTTTTCGCTATCACGAACCACCATATAACCCAAGCGTAAATCCAGTTTGGATGATTTTGAAACTACAACTGTTCTCCAACCCATAACTACACCCCATTTTAATTAAGAAGCTCTATTTCCTGTTCAAATAAACCGGTAACTGATTGGTGAATAATTTTAAAAGAATGAATATTTTCATTTTTAATAATCTTGTTTGATATAGTTGTTGCACCGGATTTCTTTGCCTCATTTATCAAAGTCAAATCGCCTGTTCTCGTAAAAGGAAGCTGATCATGATCTTTAAGTTCTTGATAATAGCTTACTTCATTCTCGTAGCCCTGAATCGACAGATTTACTGCAACAGAATCTTCAACTCTCATATATTGGTTAAAATTGGTCGTGATATCATCCAAACTGCCGGTAAAACTTGAAGCATCAATATACAGAGTCGAGGTGTATAATTCAACTATGCTTTCTCCGATGATCCCCCATTCGTCTGTGTACTGCTTTTTCAGTTCTGAGTATGTTTGTTTTATTGTCTGACCGGAATCTGAAGATGATGTATGCTCTAAATCTACTTGGTTAGACCAATCACCTGTATAATTATTAGATAAATATTCACCCTGATAGGATAAAAATTCATTATAAGCCATGGCTAACACAGTAGTTACCAATATCTGTTGATTTGTCTTACTTTCAATAAACTGATATTGCTGATAACTGTATGGAAAATAATAGTAAGCACAGGTTGCAGCCGCACTTGCTACGGAAGTTTCGCCTTGTTCATATGTACCTGTACCGTGAACATAGTTATCTGTCAGCGCATCTAAAGCTCTAATAAATTTATTGTTCACAATAGAAGTTCCATATACATCTTTTTCTGAACTACCGTGGTCATCTGCTTTTAAAAACTCTGCATTTAGATCACTCTTAGCCTTACTTATAACATCTTCGGTAATTTCATTTTTTACAAGAGATGGCCATTTTTCACTTACCGTATTATAAATAGATTCATTTTCCAGTAATTTGCTGTTGTTGTATAAAGCACAAGCTACAAAATA
>JAXJYO010000014.1:0-24740 GCA_036306945.1 Ruminococcus sp.
TGCTTGCGAATATTATCTTCAGCCAGGTCAGTCAATGATCGTTGACACAGGTTATCTTGCTGCTATGGACGCAACCTGTTCAATGGAAATTGTGACTGTTCCTGGAGTAAAGAATATGCTCTTTGGCGGAGAAGGATTTTTTAATACTGTAGTCAAAGGTCCGGGAAGAGTTATTCTTCAGACAATGCCAATTAGTGCAGTTGCAGGAAGTCTTCGTCCTTACTTCCCATCAGCAAAATAATTTAACAAATCAGAAAAGGCTATCATCGTGATAGCCTTTTTTTAGTATGCCGAAGATAAAAGCGAGTGCCTCGCCGACGTGACGTCGGTCACAATTCGAGGATATAAGTCGGTATAATCTATCACAACGGTTTCCCGACCATTATATTGATATATTGGTTGCGTTTAAGGGATGTCTCGAAGCCATCACCTACAAAATTCTTACAGAAAACATTATCTAAAAGAAATGTAGCAGTTACCAATATATCGACCTAACGGTTGGGGTCGAGTGCCTCGACACGCATTTCGTGGAGATAGGTTGATTTTAAAGACAACTAAAATTCCCGACTTTAATGTAAGAAATGCGGCATTTACCAATAATATTGACTTAACAGTTGGGCACGAAACGTTTCATATAGAAACAACCTATCTGCCCAAAGGTAAAAAAAAGCCGTATTCGGAGAAATTCCGAATACGGCATACAAGTATAAAATTATCAGATAAGCTCGATAATTGCCATTTCAGCACCGTCGCCACGACGAGGACCAATCTTAGTCACTCTTGTGTAGCCACCGTTTCTGTCGCTGTATTTTGGAGCAATTTCCTTAAAGAGCTTGCATGTAACGTCTTCCTTAGTAACAAAAGCCAAAACAAGGCGTCTGTTGTGGAGAGTATCGTTCTTTGCTGTAGTGATCATCTTCTCTGCCATAGCCTGAACTTCCTTGGCACGAGTAAGAGTTGTTTCGATTTTGCCGTTTTCGAGAAGGAATGTTACCATAGCACGGAGCATTGCTGTTCTCTGAGCTGTAGTTCTTCCTAATTTTCTTGTACCTGGCATTGTATTCACTCCTTTACCGTTGGTTTAAAAGGGTAATTTATTCGTCTTCCTTCTGAAGACTGAAACCGAGAGAGTTGAGCTTCTGAATAACCTCTTCAAGAGACTTTCTGCCGAGGTTACGCACCTTCATCATATCCTCTTCGGACTTGTTAATTAAATCTTCTACCGTGTTGATTCCTGCACGCTTGAGGCAGTTGAATGAACGAACTGAGAGATCGAGATCTTCAATTGTCATTTCAAGAATTTTTTCCTTGCCCTTGTCGTCCTTTTCAACCATAACTTCAGCACTTGAAGCCTTGTCTGAAAGGTTAACAAAGAGGTTAAGGTGCTCAGTGAGAACCTTAGCTGCAAGAGAAACAGCCTCTTCAGCAGAGATTACGCCGTTTGTCCAAACATCAAGTGTGAGTTTGTCATAGTCTGTAATCTGACCTACACGAGTGTTGTCTACTGTGTAGTTTACCTTTAACACGGGAGTATAAATTGAATCGATCGGTAACACACCGATAACATTGTTGCCGCTTAACTGCTTGTTACGCTCACCCGGAACATAACCTCTGCCCTTGTCAATGGTGATTTCCATATCGAGCTTTGCGCCTTCGCCCAAAGTTGCGATGTGAAGTTCAGGGTTTAAAACCTCAACTTCGCTGTCGCACTTGATGTCGGCAGCAGTCACTTCACAAGGACCCTCTGCTGAAATTTCAACAGTCTTAGGGCTTGTATCAAAAAGCTTAGCAACAAGACTTTTCATATTGAGAACAATTTCCGTAACGTCTTCCTTTACGCCGGGAATAGTTGAAAATTCGTGAAGAACGCCGTCAATCTTCATAGATGTAACAGCACAGCCTTCAAGAGAGGAAAGTAAAACTCTTCTCAGGCTGTTGCCGAGAGTATTGCCAAAGCCACGCTCAAGCGGTTCAACAACAAATCTGCCGTACTTTCCGTCCTCGGTTAATTCCGCGGTTTCAATTCTTGGCTTTTCAATTTCAATCATTCGCGAATCCTCCTGACATTATGCAACCGCATATGCGGTCAATGTTTGTGTAATCTGCCTATGAAAAATAAGATTACTTGGAGTACAACTCAACGATGAGGTGTTCTTCAACAGGAAAGTCAATATCCTCTCTCTGTGGAGCAGCAATTACCTTACCGCCGAGAAGATTCTCTGCCTTCTCAAGCCACTTAGGTGTAACCATAGAAGCGTTTTCACCCTCAGCAATTGCCTTAAATCTTGTAGTTGAGCGGCTCTTCTCTTTAACTTCGATAACGTCGCCAACCTTCACAAGATATGAAGGAATGTTAACCTTTTTACCGTTAACAGTAAAGTGAGCATGACTAACAAGCTGTCTTGCTTCTCTTCTTGTTGCTGCAAGACCGAGTCTGAAAACAACGTTGTCAAGTCTGCGTTCGATTAATGTAAGCAATACGGCACCTGTTTTGCCTTCTGCCTTTTCAGCCTTCTCATAGTAAGCTCTGAACTGCTTCTCCATGATGCCGTAAACAAATTTTACCTTCTGCTTCTCAGTAAGCTGCATGCTGTATTCGCTCTTTTTTCTTCTCATCTTACCGCCCGGGTTTCTGTTAGAAGTTTTCTTTGAGTAACCCATAACTGCTGGTGATAAGCCGAGCGCTCTGCAACGCTTAGCGATAGGCTGCATATTCTTAGCCATTGAAATATCCTCCTTTTATAATACTATACACGTCTTCTCTTTGGAGGACGGCATCCGTTGTGAGGGATTGGAGTAACGTCTTTGATCATAGTTACTTCAAGACCTGCTGTCTGCAATGCTCTGATTGCAGCTTCTCTGCCCTGTCCCGGTCCCTTAACGTAAACCTCGACGTACTTCATACCGTGTTCCATTGCAGCCTTTGCAGCTGTTTCTGCTGCTGACTGTGCTGCGAACGGAGTTGACTTCTTAGAGCCTCTGAAACCGAGCTCGCCTGCGCTTGCCCATGAAACAGCGTTGCCCTGTGTATCAGAAATAGTAACAATTGTATTGTTAAATGTTGACTGGATATGCGCTGCGCCTTTTTCGATGTGCTTACGCTCACGACGACGGCGAATAACCTTTTTACCACCCTTTGGTGCTGCCATAGTTCATCGGCCTCCTTACTTCTTCTTATTAGCCATGGTCTTTCTTGGACCCTTACGAGTACGAGCGTTAGTCTTTGAACGCTGACCTCTTACAGGAAGTCCCTTTCTGTGACGAACGCCACGGTAACAACCAATATCAATAAGTCTCTTAATATCATAAGCTATGTCACGACGAAGGTCACCTTCAACGCGGCAGTTATGCTCAATATACTCTCTGAGCTTTGCAATATCTTCTTCTGTTAAATCCCTTACACGAGTGTCCGGATTTACACCTGTTGCAGCAATAATGTCGTCTGCAGTCTTACGGCCGATACCGTAGATATAAGTTAAACCGATTTCAACTCTTTTATCTCTTGGTAAGTCAACACCTGCTATACGAGCCATTCAGTTGCACCTCCATATAAATTTAAAAATTGTAATTTTGTTTAAGGTAAATTAACCCTGACGCTGTTTGTGCTTTGGGTTTTCGCAAATAACTAAAATCTTACCTTTTCTCTTGATAACTTTGCACTTATCGCACATTTTCTTTACTGAAGGTCTGACTTTCACTTATAATCATTCCTTTCTAAAAAAGTCGTGTTCTACCTGACTTATTTTGAACGCCAGGTAATTCTTCCTCTGGTCAGGTCGTAGGGAGACATCTCCACTGTAACCTTATCACCCGGCAAAATACGAATGAAGTTCATTCTGAGTTTGCCTGAAATAACAGCTAAGATCACGTGACCGTTCTGGAGCTCAACTTTGAACTGTGCATTCGGAAGAGCTTCTTTTACGATACCTTCGATTTCAATTACATCCTGTTTTGACATACCGTTAACCTCCGTTTTTAAATTGACTTAATACTCTTTTAATTTGCGGATTGGTTTCAAGTGAACCCTCGATAACCGTTTTTGTGGGAGCTAAGTGAATAAGCTTTTTCTTTTTAGGATGCTCAACCTTGCGTCGTTTGCCGTCTGCAATCAATGCATACTTTGAATCGACCTCGAGCACCACAAAGAAATTCTCCTTGTCACGTCCCGCCATTGCCCTTACTATACTGCCTTTTACAATGCTCATAAATCACCTTTAATCGCACAAGGTCATAATTTTAGGACCGTCGGGAGTAATTGCAACCGTATGCTCAAAATGAGCTGAGAGCTTGCCGTCTTTTGTGACGGTAGTCCATTCATCATCAAGAACACGGACTTCAAAAGTTCCCTCGTTTATCATAGGTTCAATGGCAATTGTCATACCCGGAATAAGTCTCACACCACGACCGGGTGTGCCGTAATTGGGTACGCTTGGGTCTTCGTGTAATTTCGCACCTACGCCGTGGCCGACAAAATCTCGTACCACCGAGTAACTGCGAGCTTCGACATACTGTTGAATTGCGCTGCCGATATCGCCAATGCGATTACCTGCAAGAGCCTTTTTAATTCCCTCATAAAGACTCTCCTTTGTGGCGTCAAGCAAAGCCTGTGCATTTGCACTGATTTTGCCGCAGGGAAATGTGTAGGCATTGTCGCCGTGAAATCCCTCATAGTAAGCACCAACATCAACGCTTACAATGTCACCTTCTTTAAGGACGTGTTTCTTACTTGGTATGCCATGGATAACCACATTGTTTACGGAAATGCACGCACTCGCAGGAAATCCGCCATAACCGAGAAACGAGGGAGTTGCTCCCTGTTTCTCGATGTATTTACGGACAATTGTATCTATTTCATAAGTAGTTACACCGGGCTTTACAGCCTCTCCCGCAACACGGAGTGCTTCAGCAGAAATTCTGCATGCGTCTTTCATTTTAGAAAGTTCCCGCGCTGTTTTTATAACTACCATGCTCTTTACGCCTCGATTACTTTGAGAATAGCGTTTGTAGTTGTTACTACATCGTCTACACCCGGTACGTTAACAAGTTTACCCTGCTTTTCGTAATAAGCTACGAGCGGCTCAGTCTCTTTGTGATATACAGCAAGACGAGCAAGCACAGTGTCTGGGTGGTCGTCCTTGCGCTGAACAAGGGTGCCGCCGCAATCGTCGCAGATTCCGTCCTTCTGAGGTTTGAGGTTCACAAGGTGGAATGGTCTGCCACAACTTTCGCAGACACGGCGTCCGGACATACGGTTGACAATTCTTTCGTCAGCAATGTCGATGTTGATAACATACTGAATGTCGATACCCATATTATCCAGAGCCTCAGCCTGAGGAATGGTTCTTGGGAATCCGTCAAGAATGAAACCCTTCTTGCAGTCATCTTCGGAAAGTCTTTCTTTAACGATACCGATTACGACTTCATCAGGAACAAGCTTGCCTTCATCCATAAAAGACTTAGCCTTAAGACCCATCTCAGTGCCGTTTTTCAACGCCTCACGGATCATGTTTCCGGTTGAAATTGTGGGAATACCAAAATGCTCGCAAAGTACAGCAGCCTGAGTGCCTTTTCCTGCACCCGGAGCACCTAACATGATAATGTTCATTTTATTATACTCCTTTTTCAGCAATTAGTCAAGAAAACCTTTGTAATGACGCATCATCATCTGTGACTCAAGCTGTTTTACTGTTTCGAGTGCAACACCAACGAGAATGATGATTGATGTACCACCGATAGCCATCTGGCCCATGCCTGTTGCTGCACCGTAAATGTGTGGGAGCAAAGCAATGAACGCAAGGAAGAGAGCACCGATAAGAGTAATTCTTGACAGAATATTTTTGATATATTCAGCTGTCGGTGCACCCGGACGGATACCAGGAACAGTACCGTTGTTTGACTTGAGATTGTTAGCCATTTCAATTGGATTGTACTGAATTGTTGTATAGAAATAAGCGAACATTATTATAAGAATGAAATACAATACCATATACAGCCAGCCGCTTGATTCAAAGGCTGCAAAGAATGCGCCCAAGAATCCATCGTCAGCCTCTTTCTTGAGGAAAAGGTTGATTGTACCCGGAATTGAAAGAATTGAGCTTGCAAAGATGATTGGAAGAACGCCGCCGAGAGCAACCTTGATTGGAAGGTGGCTTGACTGACCGCCGTACATCTTTCTGCCCACAACACGCTTAGCGTACTGAATAGGAATTCTTCTTTCGCTGTCCTGCATAAATGTGATTACCCAAATTACTGCTACAAAGATGAGTATCCAGAGAGGAACGAGGAAGTAGAACTGAGTTGCACCCTGTGAACCGAGTTCCCAGTACTGACCGAGTGTGCTGATTGTTGATGGAAGCTGAGCAACGATACCTGCAAAAAGGAGAATTGAAATACCGTTTCCGATACCCTTGTTGTTGATCTGCTCACCAAGCCACATCATAAGAGCCGTACCGGCTGTGAAAACAAGAATAATTACAATAGCTGCAAACCACATCTCGAAGCCTTCATTAAAGAGTGTAATGTGCTGGCCGACATGTGATGTATCATGAGAACAAGAAGTAGGTGTTGAATTCTTCAGATAGAAGAAGTACGCAGTACCCTGAATAAGACCGAGCGCTACAGTTACATAACGTGTAATTGTACCGATCTTACGTCTTCCTGCTTCGCCCTCTTTAGCCATTCTCTCAAGAGGAGGAATTGCTACTGTGAGGAGCTGCATGATGATTGAGCTGTTGATGTATGGTGTGATACCCATTGCAAAGATTGTTGCGTTTGAGAAGGCACCACCTGAAAGTGTATTTAAGTAAGCAAGCATTGTGTTGCCGCTTGAAAGGTCGCCCGCTGCACATGAGAGGACTTCCTGATCCAGAAACGGAACGGGGATAACCGAACCGATTCTGAATACTACGATAATTAAAAGTGTAAATAAGATTTTCTTTCTTAAGTCAGGAATTGACCAAGCGTTTCTTATTGTTTTAAACACTTAAATCACCTCTGCCTTTCCGCCCGCAGCCTCAATAGCAGCTTTAGCTGATTCGGAAAAAGCAGAAACCTTGACAGTAAGTTTTTTCTCAATTTTACCGTTGCCGAGAACCTTGACAGCGTCAAAACCGTTCTTTACTACTCCTGCATTTACAAGAGCCTCAAAATCAACTGTAGCGCCGTCTTCAAACTTTCTGTTCAAAGTGCTGAGGTTGATTGCAACTACGTTTTTAGCAAAGATGTTGTTAAAACCTCTCTTTGGAACACGACGCTGTAATGGCATCTGACCGCCCTCGAAACCAGGACGAACGCCGCCGCCTGAACGAGCTTTCTGGCCTTTGTGTCCCTTGCCGGCTGTTTTACCCCAGCCTGAGCCGTGACCTCTACCGATTCTCTTTGCGTCCTTTTTAGAACCTGCAACCGGTGAAAGTTCATGTAACTTCATAAGTTCGCACCTCCTTGCTTTACGCTTCACTAACCTCTACGAGGTGAATGATTTTTGCTACCTTACCTTTAGTTGAAGCATTATCAGGCTGTGTTGTAACATCACCGATTTTCTTCAAGCCTAAAGCGTGGGCTGTTGCAATCTGATCTTTCTTAGAGCCGATAAGGCTTTTAACTAATTTGATTGTCATAATCTGCAACCTCCCTATTATAAAATTTCCTTAACTGATTTGCCACGGATTGCAGCAACTTCTTCAGCTGTTCTGAGCGCTCCAAGAC
Organism: Ruminococcus sp.; assembly: GCA_036306945.1. Taxonomy (GTDB): domain Bacteria; phylum Bacillota; class Clostridia; order Oscillospirales; family Acutalibacteraceae; genus Ruminococcoides. The sequence continues at coordinate 7,705 of JAXJYO010000014.1, forward strand.
CAGCAAGTGTAGCTCTTACTACATTGCATGGATTGTTTGAACGGAGAGCCTTTGTTCTGATGTCCTTAATGCCGACTGCTTCAACAACGGCACGAACAGGACCACCAGCGATAACACCTGTACCTGGTGCAGCCGGCTTCATAAGAACTCTGCCTGCACCGTACTCGCCGATGATTTCGTGAGGAATTGTTGTTCCTCTGAGAGAAACCTTCATAAGGTTCTTCTTAGCATCTTCAATACCCTTGCGGATAGCGTCAGGTACTTCGCCTGCCTTACCGATACCGAAACCTACTGTTCCGTTACCGTCGCCTACAACTACTAAAGCTGCAAACTTGAATATACGACCGCCCTTAACCGTCTTTGATACACGGTTAATAGTAACGACTCTTTCTTTTAATTCGCCTGTTACTTCTACTGTTTTAGCCAAAGTGATTCCTCCTCTTCCTTAGAAATTGAGGCCGCCCTCACGGGCGCCTTCGGCCAATTCCTTAACACGGCCGTGATAGATATTACCGCCTCTGTCAAATACAACATCAACGATATTCTTAGCTTTTGCACGCTCTGCAATAAGAGCGCCTACTGCCTTAGCAGCAGCTTTGTTTCCGCCATTGCCTTCGATTGACTTGTCAAGGCTTGAAGCCTGAGCAAGTGTAACACCTGCTACGTCATCAATGATCTGAGCGTAGATGTTACTTCTGGAGCGGAATACGCACAAACGTGGGCAAGATGCAGTACCGCTTACTTTGCTGCGGACTCTCTTATGGCGCTTTGCACGTGCTTTTTTTGTATCTGGTCTGCTTACCATTATTATTCACTCCTTAATTATTTGCCCTTACCGGCCTTGCCTTCCTTGCGGCGGATAACTTCATCAGCGTACTTAATACCCTTGCCCTTATATGGCTCCGGTGGACGCTTTTCTCTAACTTCGGCAGCAAACTGACCAACCTTTTGCTTATCAATGCCGACGATGATGATCTTGTTAGGATCCGGAACTTCGATTGTGATGTCCTTTGTATCCTCAACGATAACCTGGTGTGAATAACCAAGGTTCATAACGCACTTGTTACCCTGCTTCTGTACACGGTAACCTACACCGTTAACTTCAAGAACCTTCTTGTAGCCTTCTGTAACACCAACAACCATATTGTTGATGAGTGTTCTTGTAAGGCCGTGGAGTGAACGGTTTTCTTTTGTGTCATCAGGACGTGTAACTTCGATTACGTCGCCCTTGATTTCAACTGTCATAGCCTGATTGTATGCGAAATCAAGTGATCCCTTTGGACCTTTGACAGTGATAACGCCGTCAGCGATTGTTGCTGTAACACCGGCGGGAATATTTATAGGTTTTCTTCCAATTCGAGACATTTTCGCACCTCCTCTTACCAAATGTAAGCGAGAACTTCGCCGCCAACGTGCTCTTTGCGTGCCTGACGGTCTGTCATAACACCCTTAGATGTTGAAATGATAGCGATACCGAGTCCCTTCATTACCTTTGGCATATCTTCTGCATTGCTGTAAATACGTAAACCTGGCTTTGATACACGGCGGAGACCTGTGATAACAGGTGTCTTGCCGTCGAGGTACTTAAGAGTAACCTTAATTACGCCCTGCTTACCATCTTCAATAACTGTGAAATTCTTAATGTAGCCTTCATCAACAAGAATCTGACAAATAGACTTCTTGAGGTTAGAAGCAGGAATTTCTACAGTATCATGCTTAGCTGAGTTAGCATTACGAATTCTTGTAAGTAAATCAGCAATTGTATCTGTAATCTGCATTACCTTTATCCTCCCTTGCTTACCAGCTTGCTTTCTTTACGCCCGGAATTTCGCCCTTGTAAGCGAGTTCACGGAAGCAAATACGACAAACACCATACTTACGGAGGTAGGCGTGTGGTCTACCACAGATCTTACATCTTGAATATTCTCTTGTTGAGAACTTCTGCTTTCTCTGCTGCTTAACTTTCATCGCAGTCTTAGCCACAACAATCCCTCCTTACTTTGAAAACGGTGCGCCCATAAGTGTTAAGAGCTCACGAGCTTCTTCGTCTGTGTTAGCTGTAGTAACGAAACAAATGTCCATACCACGAACTTTATCAATCTTGTCATAGTCAATCTCAGGGAAAATGAGCTGTTCCTTGAGGCCCATATTGTAGTTACCACGACCATCGAAAGAGTTAGGGTTGATACCTCTGAAGTCTCTTACTCTTGGGAGTGCTACGTTGAAGAGTCTGTCGAGGAACTCGTACATTCTCTCGCCTCTGAGAGTTACCTTGCAGCCGATTGGCATGCCTTCTCTGAGCTTGAAGTTAGCAACTGACTTTCTTGCTCTGCAAACGAGTGGCTTCTGGCCTGTGATTGCAGAAAGGTCTGTGCAGATAGCGTCGATTACCTTTGAGTTTTCTCTGGCTTCGCCTGCACCTACGTTAATAACGATTTTATCAAGCTTTGGAATCTGCATTGTGCTCTTGTAGGAGAACTTTGTCATAAGAGCAGGTGCAACTTCTTTTGAATAATACTCTTTAAGTCTTGCCATTTCTTATTTCCTCCTTAAAGTGCTTCTTTACACTTAGCACAAATTCTGCCCTTTGAGCCGTCCTCATAAATCTTATGAGCAACTCTTGTAGGCTTTTTGCAGCGTGGGCAAACGATCTGAACCTTAGATGCATACATAGCACCCTCAGCCTTTACAATGCCGCCCTGCTCGCCCATTTTTCTGGGCTTAACGTGCTTAGAAACCATATTTACTTTCTCTACGATAACTTTGCCTTCTTTTGGGCTAACAGCCAGAACCTGACCCTTTTTGCCCTTGTCCTTACCGCTGATAACGATAACGGTGTCGCCTGTTTTTACATGAACTTTACTCATTGTGACACCTCCATTAAAGTACTTCCGGAGCGAGAGATAAAATCTTCATAAAGTCCTTATCACGAAGCTCTCTTGCTACAGGTCCGAAGATACGAGTACCCTTAGGGTTCTTATCTTCCTTAATAATTACAGCCGCATTCTCATCGAAGCGGATGTATGTGCCGTCTTCACGTCTTACGCCCTTAGCTGAACGTACAACTACGGCTCTTACAACGTCGCCTTTCTTAACAACACCGCCGGGTGCTGCTTTTTTAACTGAAGCAACGATAATATCGCCAATGTTGGCATATCTCCTTCTGGTACCGCCGAGTACACGAATGCACATAATTTCCTTTGCGCCGGTGTTGTCGGCAACCTTGAGGATAGTTTGCTGCTGAATCACAGTGGGTTCCTCCTTTTCTCAAAGCCGCAAAAATTATTTAGCTTTCTCAATGATCTCGACGAGTCTCCATCTTTTATCCTTAGAAAGAGGACGGGTCTCCATAACCTTTACACGGTCGCCGATGTTGCACTCGTTGTTTTCATCGTGTGCCTTGAAGCGAACTGTGCGCTTAACAATTTTGTTGTAAAGCTTGTGCTTTACGCTGTCCTCGACAGCAACAACGATTGTCTTATCCATCTTGTTGCTTACAACTTTGCCGACAACAGTCTTTCTCATATTTCTTACTTCACTCACTGTTAAGTCCTCCTCTCTTAAGCTTCTGCGCCGTCAAGTTCACGCTGACGAAGAATTGTTGAAATTCTTGCGATGTCCTTTTTAACGGCACCGATTCTGGATGAGTTTTCGAGCTGGTTAACAGCAAGCTGGAAACGAAGATTAAATAATTCTTCTTTGAGTTCTGTGAGCTTTGTCTGAAGCTCTTCAACTGTCATTTCTCTGATTTCTGATGCTTTCATTACTGCTCACCCTCCTCTTTTTTAACAAACTTGCACTTGATCGGAAGCTTCATTGAAGCGAGACGAAGAGCCTCTCTTGCAGTAGCTTCATCAACGCCGGCGAGCTCAAACATAACTCTGCCCGGCTTTACTACAGCCACCCAGTACTCAGGTGAACCTTTACCTGAACCCATTCGTGTTTCAGCAGGCTTTGCTGTAACAGGCTTGTCAGGGAAAATTTTGATCCATACTTTACCGAATCTTTTGCAGTAACGTGTCATAGCGATACGGGCAGCCTCAATCTGGTTTGAGGTAATCCATGCAGGCTCAGTAGCCTGAAGACCGTACTCACCATAAGTAACCTTGTTACCACGAAGAGCCTTACCTGTCATACGACCTCTGTGTACTCTTCTGTACTTAACTCTCTTAGGTAATAACATTACTTTCTGCCTCCTTCTCTGCGGGGCTTTCTTGACTTAACCTCGTTAAGAACTTCACCCTTGTAAAGCCATACTTTGATACCGATCTTACCATAAGTTGTGTTTGCCTCTGCAAAACCGTAATCAATGTCTGCACGAAGTGTCTGAAGCGGAATTGTACCTTCATGGTACTGCTCTGAACGAGCGATTTCAGCACCGCCAAGACGGCCTGAACACATAATCTTGATACCCTTTGCGCCACGACGCATTGCGTTGCCGATTGACTGCTTCATAGCTCTTCTGAAAGAAATTCTCTTTTCGAGCTGCTGAGCAATGCTCTCTGCTACGAGCTGAGCGTCGAGCTCAGGAGCCTTAACTTCAACAATATTGATAGCAACCGGCTTGTTAAGCATAGCCTCACACTGAGCCTTGAGCTTCTCAATCTCAGCGCCGCCCTTACCGATTACAAGACCCGGCTTAGCGCAGTGAATGCTGATTCTTACTTTCTTGCCGTCACGTTCAATTTCGATCTTTGAGATACCGAAGTTATAAAGCTGAGCCTTCAATGTTTTACGAAGGTTGTAGTCCTCAACGAGTGTATCGCCGAAGTCTTTCTTGCTTGCAAACCAACGGGAATCCCAATCTTTAATAACACCTACACGAAGACCGTGTGGATTAACTTTCTGACCCATAATTTAACCTCCCCTTAGTCTTCTTTTTCCTTGAGAACGAGGGTGATGTGAGAAGTTCTCTTGTTGATTCTGAACGCTCTGCCCTGTGCTCTTGGACGAATTCTTTTAAGGATGGGGCCTGCTGTAGCGTTGCACTGAGCAACGTAAAGCTTGGATACATCCATATCATGGTTGTTCTCAGCATTTGCCATAGCTGAATGGAGCAGCTTTAAAAGCGGCTCACAAGCGGCCTTAGGAGTGTGCTTAAGAACAGCTTCCGCATACTTAGCGTCTTTGCCTCTGATAAGGTCAAGAACTACGCCAACCTTGCGGGGTGAAATACGAACAAATTTCGCAATTGCCTTTGCTTCCATCTGCAATACTCTCCTTCCGCTTATCTGCTTGTTTTTGAACCGGCATGACCCTTGAATGTTCTTGTTGGTGCAAACTCACCGAGCTTGTGACCAACCATATCTTCAGTTACATAAACCGGAACGTGCTTGCGGCCATCGTGAACCGCAAATGTATGACCAACGAATTCAGGGAAAATTGTTGAACTTCTTGACCAAGTCTTTAAAATTCTCTTTTCGCCTGTTTCGTTCATTTCAAGAACCCTTTTGAGCAGTACAGGCTGTACAAAAGGACCCTTTTTAGTACTTCTACTCATAGTTTAAGCTCCTTTCTCTGCCTTACTTACCGTTTCTTCTGCGAACGATAAGCTTATCGCTGCTCTTGTTGTTCTTACGAGTTTTGTAGCCGAGTGCAGGCTTACCCCAAGGAGTAACAGGGCCTGGACGACCAACCGGTGACTTACCCTCACCACCACCGTGTGGATGGTCATTCGGGTTCATTACAGAACCACGAACTGTAGGACGCCAACCCATATTTCTCTTACGGCCGGCTTTACCGATCTTAACGTTCTCGTGGTCAGTGTTACCAACCTGTCCGATAGTAGCCATGCAGCTCTCAGGAACGTTTCTGAGCTCGCCTGAAGGAAGTCTTAACAGAGCAAGTCCGTTTTCTCTTGCCATAAGCTGAGCCATGTTACCTGCTGAACGAGCAAGCTGAGCGCCTCTGCCCGGATAGAGCTCTACGTTGTGGATAAATGTACCTACAGGAATTGCTGTAAGCGGAAGTGCGTTACCCGGCTTGATATCAGCGTTAACGCCGGCAACAACCTTGTCGCCAACCTTAAGGCCTTCCGGAGCGATGATGTACGCCTTTTCACCGTCAGTGTACTCGATAAGAGCGATGAATGCTGAACGGTTTGGATCGTACTCTAATGTTTTAACTGTTGCTTCAACGTCAAACTTCTGACGCTTGAAGTCGATGATACGGTACTTTCTACGGTTACCGCCGCCTCTGTGACGAACTGTGATTCTACCGTAGCTGTTACGGCCTGACTTTTTATTTAAAGGAGCAAGTAAGCTCTTCTCAGGCTCAACCTTTGAAAGGACCGAATAATCTGTAACCGACATATTTCTTCTTGAGTTGATGGTCGGCTTATAAACTTTAATGGCCATTTGGTTTCACTCTCCTCATGATGGCTTTGCGGGAAAATGGCGTTTCCCATACATTCTGCCTGAATAAATTTTGTTTGTTCAGACTTACATCATGCCTTCAAAAAATTCGATAGGCTTGCTGTCTTCTGTAAGTGTAATGATTGCTTTCTTCCAGCTCTTTGTGTAACCGCCGTTGTTTCTGCCCTGACGACGGAACTTACCACGAACGCTTACTGTATTAACCTTAGCAACCTTTACCTTGAAAACTTCTTCGCAAGCTTTTGCGATTTCAATTTTATTAGCTGTTTTAGCTACTTCGAAAGTATATACTTTATTAACTGCGCCGAGCATACTTTTTTCAGTAATTACAGGGCGGATTATAATATCATGAGCTATCATGCATATACCTCCTCGATCTTGCTTACAGCATCCTTAACGATAACGAGCTTGTCAGCATTGAGAATGTCATAAACATTCAATGTGTTAACCTGAGCTGTCTTAACGCCTGGGATGTTGTTTGCTGATTTAATAATCTTGCTGTCTACTTCAGGAAGAACAATGAGAGCCTTTTTGTCAGCCTCGATTGCCTTGAGCATAGCAACGATTGTCTTTGTCTTATATTCATTCATTGAGATTGAATCTACAACGATGATTTCATTTTCCTTAGCCTTTGTTGAGAAAGCTGACTTCATAGCAAGTCTTCTAACCTTCTTGTTTACAGAGAATCTGTAATCTCTTGGCTTTGGAGCGAATACGATACCGCCGTGTGTCCACTGTGGAGCACGAGTTGAACCCTGTCTTGCACGACCTGTACCCTTCTGTCTCCATGGCTTCTTACCGCCGCCTGAAACTTCTGATCTTGTGAGTGCAGACTGTGTGCCCTGACGCTGTGCTGCGAGGTAGTTAACTACCATCTGGTGCATAACTGCTGCGTTGGGTTCAATACCGAATACGGAATCAGCGAGGTCGATAGTACCAACCTTCTTGCCTTCCATATCTACTACTGATAAACTTGGCATTTATAATCCCCCTTCCTTAAGCCTTAACGGAATCTTTGAGTACAACGATTCCCTTATTTGGTCCGGGAACAGCACCCTTAACAGCGATGAGGTTGTTTTCAACATCAACCTTAACAACTGTGAGGTTCTGAACTGTTACCTGTTCTGCGCCGAGGTGACCAGCCATTCTCTTGCCCTTCCATACTCTTGAAGGTGATGAGCAGGCACCGATTGAGCCGCCGTGACGAACGCAAGGACCTGTACCGTGTGTTTCTTTAAGACGGTGGAAGTTCCATCTCTTAATAACACCTGCTGTACCCTTACCCTTGCTCTTGCCTGTTACGTCAATCTTGTCGCCGGGGGTGAATACGTCTGCTTTAACGAGGTCGCCTACGTTGTAAGCGTCTGTGTCGTTAAAACGGAACTCTTTAAGAGTTTTCTTTGGTGCTACGCCTGCTTTGTCAAAAAAGCCCTTCATAGGTTTGTTAACCTTGTGTGGCTTTAAGTCGCCGTATCCGAGCTGTACGGATGCGTAGCCGTCATTTTCAACTGTTTTCTTAGCTGTAACCACGCAAGGGCCTGCCTCGATAACAGTTACGGGAATTACTACTCCCTTTTCATCGAAAATCTGTGTCATACCGATTTTCTTGCCGATGATTGCTTTCTGCATGAATGTATCCTCCTTGTAGGTTATTGGTTGGGTTTACCCAACATGACCCTGTCTGCTTGTAGGTTGGTATTAAGATTATAACTTAATCTCGATATCAACGCCGGCAGGGAGCTCTAAGCTCATAAGAGCTTCGACTGTCTTGTTTGACGGTCTTAAGATGTCGATAAGACGCTTGTGAGTTCTCATCTCGAACTGCTCACGGCTGTCCTTGTACTTATGAACAGCACGAAGAATAGTAACGATCTGCTTCTCAGTAGGGAGCGGAACCGGACCTGACACTCTTGCGCCTGTGCGCTTAGCTGTAGCCACAATTCTCTCTGCTGACTGATCAACGAGCTGATGATCATAACCCTTTAATCTTATTCTAATCTTTTCCTTGACTGCCATTATCGTCGCCTCCTTAAAAATTTAGTTCGGCGGGCGTTTGCTTTCAAAAACTTTTTTTGAAACTCTGCCGGGTGTTTCTTCACCCTGCATTAAAAAACCCGTTTAACTATTCAGTTAACCGGGAACGTCCTGAAAGCGTTTGAGCATAGCTATGGCAAAGCAACCCCATTGGCATAGTTCTACTCAGTGTTTCATTTGTAATCGCCCGGTTTAAAATCGGACATACTCCACGGAAAAACCGACTCTTTGGTCGCAACCTCCCGCTTCATCGCATATCTTGTGCAGTCACACAGCTAGTATTATACTATGAAAACACCCATAATTCAACCTTTTGAGCAAATATATCGATGTAGAACTTTCAGATAATTTTAAAAATATTTTTGTATATTTTACATAAAGAGCAAATTGTACAATTACTTCGTTCTTTTAATTTTTATCTTGACTAAAATATTACTCTTGTTTAAAATAATAATATAGAAAGGATGTGAGAACTATGTGCACACGAAACGAGCTTAAAACTATTTTAACAGAAATTTCACAAACTGCAAAGTCAATTCTCGGAAACAAGCTTGATTCAGTAATTCTCTATGGTTCTTACGCCAGAGGAGATTACGACAGTGAATCCGACATCGACATTATGATTCTCACCGACATTCCAAGAGAACAGCTATGCAACTACAAATCGGATTTTACTCATCTTACTTCTGAACTCGGACTTAAATTTGATATTGTAGTTACAATCACATTAAAAGATACCGAAACCTTTAATAAATACCTCAACGTTGTCCCATTTTATCAGGCAATAAAGAAGGAAGGTGTTCCTGTTGCTGTCTGAGGAATTTTTAGATTTATCCAAACTAAGACTTAGCATTGCAAAGGAACGTATCACTTTTGCAAAAGAAATTTTAAAAATCGGTGACTATAAAACAGTAGCGAACCGTTCATATTATGCAGTATTCTCTGCTTAGATAATATTGATTCCAAGAAACACTCCGGTGTTATTGCTGAATTCAGAAAAAATTATCTTAAAACAGAAATTCTGCCAAAAGAGCTTTCTTCAATAATTGATGGATTGGTAGAAGTACGTCAGGGCAGTGATTATGACGATTTCTACCTAATTTCAAAAAGTGAAGTCGAAGAGCAACTTATTCAAGCAGAAAAATTCGTTAGTGAAGTCGAACATTATTTATCCGGCATTTACCAATCAAATCAATAAACAAACCGTATAACAATCACACGGAGGTAAATATGATTCATGTATATTATGGTGACGGCAAAGGAAAAACTACAGCCGCTGTAGGAATCGCCGCAAGAGCCGCAGGAAGCAAAATGAAAGTTCTGTTCGTTCAGTTCCTTAAAACTGAATTTTCGGGGGAGCGTCATACACTCAGCCATACAGAAAATGTCACGCTTACCTTCTGCCCTCTTGAACTTAAATTTACCTTTGAAATGGACGAAAAAGAAAAACAGCAGGCATCAAAGATTTTCAAAGGAATTTTCGACAGAAGCGTGACCACCGCATTGACAGAACGATATGATATGGTAGTGCTTGATGAAATTTTTGATGTTGTCAATCACGATATGGTGAGCGAAGCCGAGGTTTACGAGTTCATCACCAACGCTCCAAAAAGTATGGAAATCGTTATGACCGGTCATAATCCGCCTGAGCGTTTTATTGAGGTTGCAGATTATGTAACCGAGTTCAAAAAAATCAAGCACCCCTACGACAAAGGCATAACAGGCAGAATCGGCGTTGAATTTTAACTTTGGACAAACAAACCGATAAATTGCTATGACCTAATACCGAATCACTCACAATAAACAACAGCCTATCCCGTACTAAATCAGGATAGGCTGTATTTTTTCATCTGAATAATTCTGAATGACTGCTGATACGATAAAGCATTAGCACAAGGACATCGTCAATAACCTCATAAACCAGAAGCCAATCAGGAGCAATATGACATTCACGGCATCCTTTATAATTGCCCGTCAGTTCGTGATCTCTGTAATTCGACTCAAGAGTTTCGCCGTTTGACAACTTGTTTATAACTTCAAATAGCCTGTCAATATCCTTCCCCTGTTTCTTTGCAAGCTTTAAATCTTTTTTTGAATTGGGTTGTAAACTTAACCTCATATTTCATACATCAAGAGCCTTTCTGAGCTCATCGATATCATTATAGCCCTTGACAGATTTATCATAAGCAATTCTTCTGCCTTCTTCAATCGCAGAAGCAGTAATATGGTTAGGAGTATTCAACTTGAGTTCAAAAGGTATTCCGTTTTCACGAATCGTTTGACGCAAAAACATATTAACTGCGGTTGTCATATTAAGACCGAGCGCTTCAAAAATCTTTTCAGCCGCTTGTTTAACCTCTTTGTCTGTGCGTATATTAAGATTTGCAGTTTCCATATAAAGCACCTCCATATATATTGTAATTATATGTTATCATTTTATGCGTACATTGTCAACATAGTATCATCATTATTTAAACAGCCTATCCCGAATTAAATCAGGATAGGCTGTTGTTATATATAGTTTATCAAATTTATTTAAGCACTTCTTCGATTGATTTTTTGACTCTTGAAAGACCTTCAAGGAGAAGCTCGTCTTCAATTACGAGAGGAGGCATAATTTTCACAACTGAGCCTTCTCTGCCTGCACATTCACAGATGAGGTTCTTTTCAAAGCATTTTTCAATGACATCTTCAGTGAGAGTAGAATTTATCTTGCCGAAGTCGATACCCCAGATAAGGCCGATACCACGGAGTTCGAGTCTTGAATCGAGCGGAAGAATTTCTTTTGTTACATACTCTTTTACAAGTTCGCCCTTACGCTTTGTTTCAGCTTCAACGTTATTCTCAAGCAGATATTCAATAGCCGCCTTACCTGCAACGAACGAAAGCTGGTTGCCTCTGAATGTGCCGTTATGCTCACCGGGTTTCCAGTGGTCAAGCTCTTCTGTATGAAGAACAATTGCAAGAGGCATACCGATACCGCCGATTGACTTTGACATAACCACGATATCAGGAGTGATTCCTGCACGTTCAAACGAGAAGAATGAACCGCTTCTGCAACAACCTACCTGAACATCATCAACGATCATAAGAATATCGTTCTTGGTGCAGAACTCCCTGACAGCTCTGAGGAAATCGTCGTCAAACACTCTGATTCCACCCTCAGCCTGAACAGTTTCCATAACCACAGCGGCAGGCTTCTCAACGCCTGAATGGTCGTCATCAATGAGAGTCTGCATATACTTGATAACATCAAGACCCTCAAACATATACGGAGCAGGAATGTGAGTGCAATCAACAAATGTAGCACCTGCGCCGTTTCTTGCATACATCTCAGAAGTAAGTGAAAGTGCGCCGAGAGTCATACCGTGAAAACAGCCCATAAATGAGAAGATATTTCTTCTGCCCGTAGTTTTTCTTGCAAGCTTGACAGCGGCTTCAATACCGTTTGTGCCTGTAGGTCCTGTAAACTGAATTTTATAATTGTAACCTCTCGGCTCGATGATTTTCTTCTCGAGAGTTTCAATAAACTCACGCTTAGGAACTGTATACATATCAAGAGCGTGAATAATTCCGTCAGTTGCAAGGTAATCGATCATCTTTGATTTGATGTAGTCATTGTTATGACCGTAGTTTACTGCACCTGCACCGCAAAAAAAGTCGATATACTTTTCACCGTTTTCATCTGTCATCAATGCGCCCTTGGCGTCTGTAAACACCTTGGGAAAATGTCTGCAATATGAACGCACCGAAGATTCGTACTGCTCAAATGATTTTGTTGTCATTGTCATTATACCCTCGCATTCCTTTTTATTTCAAGGCAATACCGCACAAGATTATTGTGTGGTCTGCAAATTTGAATTTATGCATTAATTTCCTTTTAAAATTTATTCTTAAACTGCTTTTTTCATAACCGACTTGATGTATCTGCTGACAGGGCCCTGCATAACAGCTTCAATCTGCTCAGGTTCGTCAGGAAGAAGTATCAAAAGCTGATTATCTGCTCTGAGCAGATAGCCGTCACATCCCAAAGGATTACGAAGCTTTTTATATTCATCAATTTCAGATCCCGAAACCGCCTGAGAAATGATCGTTGGGAGTGCTCTGTCATCATCAAATCCAAGACCGCCTATAACAAAAGCTATGTCACATTCCGAAAAAGCCTCTCCAAGCAACTTGCCCAAACTTGATTTATCTGTCGAAAACGAAACGTCAGTCAAACTGAGATTGAGTTCTGAGAAACTTTTCATCAAGGATTTTTCGCAAAACGATGTCTTGCGTGCCGAATAAAATATAATTTTAGAATTCATTTTATCCGCCTCCCTCAGACTGTGCATACTCCGCTTTAAGCACCGGCTCAAACGTCGGAGCTATCGTCATATCGCAAGTCACTTTGCTGAAATCAAGCTGCCATTCCTTAAACACATAATCATAATAATCATCGCTCGGTTTTGTCGGATTTGCAGGAGCTTTCGCCGCCTTTCCGTATTCAACCTTCTGTGTGTTGAGAACAGAGCCGTCATAATTGAGAAAGGTTACATTCAGATAAACCTTAGCCTGTGTTGTAGGCTGTACTGTTGCAGTGGTCGTCTTGCCGTTTGTTGTTTCGGCTGATGTCGTAGCTTCAACAACTTTCTGATTCTTGAAATCATAATCGCCGTTGTACCAATCGATCTGACCCTTTTCGTATGCAGTACAGAAGTCTGTTACTGTAGGACGTGTTCCGCCGTATGCAGAGTAATAAACCTGAGGCCATACTGCGTTCTTGTTAAGACTTGCCTTTGAAACGTCAACCTTGGTTGATTCGCCGGCTCTTACTTTTCTTGCAACAACTACTGTTCTGAAGTTTGTAAACTCATACGAACAGGTCGAAAGTGTGAGAAGCTCGTCGTCCTCATTGACATCTACAGGACAGTTAAACAGCGAACGCACTCTGACGTTATAGACATAGTTCATAAAGTCTTTTTCATTCTGGAAATCTCCGACCATATAGTTGAAGAACTCACCGTGACTTGAGAGCGTATTTGTCTTGAACACTGAAATAATCTTGTAAGTACCATTTCCGTCAGGCGTATCGAATTCTATTGTAGGTGTTTTTTTGTAGAAATCAAGGTCACCCGAAGTTCCGCCGAACTTCATAAGGTTACCGAACATTGAGCCGTCCCGAATATGATGTGCGTGGAGAACAATGTTTTTACTGTCAGTACCCTTTGTACAACGATAGTCTACAAAAACACTTCCGTATGAGTCGTAATCCTTTTTGTAGTTGTGTGACAGATAAAACTGATAGTTTCTGTTATCGTCCTGATTCCACATTACAGGATAATCAATTTTCGTGTTGTCCATCTGAATCCAGCCGACGATCTCGCTGTTGATTTTCTTGAGTTTATCCCAATTGATAGTTTTTCCGTCATCACTCTTATTATCACCGACTGAATCGTCGTCCTCAGTGCTGTACGCAATTTTCTGAATCTCCCCGTTAAGGGCGGCATTCTTCATACTGAGGAAGACCATATTATAGAGAAGAAGTGACAGTGCCGCCATGAACACACAGAAAGAAGCAATTACAACGCATTTACGTCCTACTTCTTTTGCACCGTCGCCCCTCTTGGGGATAAATCTGTTTACAAAACCTGTTTTTGCAGGCACATATTCCTTTAAGCTAAAACCACCCGGATATTCCTCTGCTGAGTTTTCAAAAACTTCTTCTGTTCTTACCGCTGCAAGAGAAATCACATCATCGTCGTTCTCTCCCGTGAGTGATGACTGCGGAAGAACTGCAACTCTGATACCCTTGAACATAAAGCAGTAGCCCTTGTAGCCGTTGCCGAACTCACCGAGTTTGAACACCTTTGACTTTTTGCGATAAAGTCTGTATTCATCAGCAAGAGCCTCAAGTTCCTCATCTGTCGCCTTGGCTTTTTTAGCCTGTCTGAACGCTGCGTCCCTTTTCTTCCAATAATCCTTAGGTGCAGGCTCATTTTCGGCTTTTTCAGCTGTTGCAACCGCATCTACAAAATACTTTCTGAAAGAATTGCTGTTTGTTGTTGACAATGCATTCGCAATTATCACAGCATCGGGCTTTTCCTCTGACTTTGCTATTTCATTGAGTGCTGTTCTGATTTTTACCGAGTTCAGTTGTGTGGTTTTCACGTCAGTAAGTGAATATCCGTACTTTGCAAGTCTTTGTCTCAACTCATATGTACGGTCAACAAGGTCAGGTTGACTCGGCTTTTTTACTACTGATAAAATCTTAATCTGCACTTAGCTCACCCCTTTGGTCAGTCATCGGCTGAAATATAGGTTATCTTCAGATTCTGCAACGCTTCTTCAACAAGCGGTCCGAAATCTGCTTTTTCCTGTGCTTCCTTTACATATTTGAGAACCGGTCTTGTTCTCGGATGCTTTGGTGTAAACACTGTACAGCAATCCTCATACGGTTCTATAGAAGTTTCAAATGTATCTATTTTATACGAAATATCGATAATTTCCTGCTTATCCATACCTATTAGAGGTCTGAATATTATCATATCCGACGCCTCATTTGTACACCCGAGTGCGCCTATTGTCTGGCTTGCAACCTGACCAAGGCTCTCACCTGTGATGAGTGCTGAACAATCGTTATCAATTGCGATTTTTTCGGAAATTTCCGCCATAAGTCTGCGCATAATAATAGTAAACAGTTCCTCGGGACATTCGTCCTTGATTCGCTCCTGAATCTTTGTAAACGGCACGGTATACATAGTCAGTCTGCCTGCATAACGGCTAACCTTTCTGAGCAAACGCACAACCTTGTCTTCAGCACGTTTACTTGTGTAAGGCGGGCTTGCAAAGTGAATTGCCGTAAGCTTTACACCACGCTTAGCCATCATATATGCGGCTACAGGTGAGTCAATTCCCCCGCTGATTAGAATAGCGGCTCTTCCGCTTGTACCGACTGGAATTCCGCCTGCCCCCTTGAGCGGTGCACCGTGAACATATGCGCCGAAATCACGAATCTCAACATTTACGGTAACGTCAGGATTATGTACGTCAACCTTTAGATGTGGGAACTTCGAGAGGATCTCTCCGCCGAGTTCACGGCATATTTCAGGTGACTTATACGGAAACTTCTTGTCGCTTCTCTTAGCCTCAACCTTGAAAGTCTTTGCGTTCTTGAGTTCCTTTTCAAGATAAACAGGTGCAGTCTGCATTACAGACTCAAGAGTTTTTTCCTCGCACACTGCGGCTCTTGAATATGACACGATTCCGAACACTCTTGAAACTCTCTCGCACACCTCGTCGAGGTCGATATCATCAGACAAAGGCTTTACATAAATAATAGACTGAGCCGATGATATCTCAAAGCTTCCGAGTGAGCGAATCGCACCCTTTATATTCTTTTTCAGTACATCTTCAAATGCACGGCGGTTAAGACCCTTTAAAACGATCTCGCCGTCTTTTAAAAGTATAATTTCTTTCATATTTATCCTACTTTATCTGTGTGCAAGCACGGAAAGACCTGTTTCTATCCCCCTGCAAAGCACATCTATATCTTCTTTGTTGTTATATTTTGAAAAACTGATTCGCAGTGCGCTGTCAGCTCTGTCACGGGAAAGTCCCATTGCGCTCAGAACGTGACTCGGTTTACCCTTTGCACAGGCACTACCCGATGAAATGAACACGTCGAGTTCCTCAAGAAAATGAAGCATTGTTTCGCTTCTGACCTTGCCTGCCGAAATATTCAGCACATACGGAAGCGCATTGTCAGGTGAATTTATGCTTACACCGTCGATGCCGAGAAGCTTCTCCCTTGCATAACTGTTAAGCTCTTTGATTTTTTCGAGGTTACTGTCAATTGAAAACTCACCGCACGCAACCCCCATTGCTCCGATAAGCGGAAGTGACTCCGTTCCGGGACGAATCTTCTTTTCCTGCTCACCGCCGTAATGAAGCGGCACAAGCCTTGCTCCCTTTCTGACATAGAGTGCACCCACACCCTTTGGTGCGTGAATTTTGTGTCCGCTGACACTGATGAAATCTGCACCGAGCCTTTTTGCGTTAATATGAATTTTTCCGAAAGCCTGAACAGCGTCCGTGTGACACAGAGCCTCTCTGTTTTTCTCTTTAACGGCAGAAAAAATCTCGCTGACAGGCATTATCGCACCTGTTTCATTGTTGACGCACATTATAGAAACAAGAATCGTTTTATTGTCAACTTCGCTGAGAACGTCTTCGGTGTGAATCATTCCGTCCTCACGGGGAGAGATTCGCACCACATCAAAACCGTCATTTTCAAGTTTTTGAGCAGATTCCATTATACTGCTGTGCTCAACCGAGGAAATTATAATCTTGTTTCCTCTGCGCTTTTTAGCCTGTGCAACGCCAAACAGAACGGTATTATTAGCCTCTGTTCCTCCGCTTGTGAAGAAGAGTTCTTCACTCATCGCACCGAGTTTTGAAGAAACAATTTTCCTTGCCGAAACAAGTTCCTCTTCAGCCTGCATACCTTTTAAATGCAAAGACGAAGGATTGCCGTAGATTTCTGTCATTATCTTATAGGCTTTAACAGCCGATTTTTCAGAAACTACCGTAGTAGCACTGTTGTCAAGATAATGTTCCAAAGCTGATCCCTCCATTGCACATAAA
>JAXJYO010000015.1:0-5103 GCA_036306945.1 Ruminococcus sp.
AGGACTTAGAGGCAGAGGAGGCGGAGGCTTCCCAACGGGCAGAAAGTGGTCGTTTGCAAAGGCAAGCGTAAATGACGTGAAATATGTCTGCTGTAATGCTGACGAAGGTGACCCCGGTGCATTTATGGATCGTTCAATTCTTGAGGGTGACCCCCAGTGTATTATCGAAGCGATGATAATTGCGGGTTATGCAATCGGAGCACATCAGGGATTTGTGTATATCAGAGCAGAGTATCCAATCGCCGTAAACAGATTGCAGAAAGCAATTGAACAGGCGAGAGAGATGGGCTTCCTCGGTAAGGATATTTTCGGTTCAGGATTTGATTTTGATATGGAAATCAGACTCGGTGCAGGAGCTTTTGTGTGCGGAGAGGAAACTGCGCTTATGACTTCAATTGAGGGTAACCGAGGTGAGCCTCGTCCACGTCCTCCTTTCCCGGCGGTAAAGGGTCTTTTCGGCAAACCTACAGTTCTCAATAATGTTGAAACGTATGCAAACATTGCTCAGATCATATTAAAAGGAAGCAAGTGGTTTTCATCAATGGGAACACCGTCAAGTCCCGGTACAAAAGTGTTTGCGTTGGGCGGTAAGATAACAAACGTTGGTCTTGTTGAAATTCCTATGGGAACAACTCTTCGTGAAATCGTAGAGGAGATAGGCGGAGGAATTCCTAACGGCAAAAAGTTTAAGGCGGCTCAGACGGGCGGACCGTCAGGCGGATGTATTCCTGCACTCCATATCGACACACCGATTGATTACGACAGTCTTATTGCACTCGGTTCAATGATGGGTTCGGGTGGTATGATTATTCTTGACGAGGATACCTGTATGGTTGACATCGCTAAGTTCTATCTTGAGTTCACCGTTGATGAAAGTTGCGGTAAGTGTACACCTTGCCGTGTAGGCACACGCAGACTTTTACAGTTTCTCGATAAAATCACGTCAGGCAAGGGTGAAATGGAGGATTTGGAAAAGATTGACGAGCTTTCACGTCATATGCAGACCTCATCACTTTGTGCACTCGGACAGACTGCTCCTAATCCCGTTCTGTCGACAATGAACTACTTTAAGGACGAGTACATCGCCCATATCAAAGATAAGACCTGTCCTGCAGGTGTCTGCAAGGCATTGATGAAATATGAAATTATTCCGGCAAAATGTAAGGGCTGTACGCTTTGTGCAAGGAACTGTCCTGTAGGTGCAATCTCAGGAACAGTCAAACAGCCTCATATTATTGATCAGGATAAGTGTATCAAGTGCGGACTTTGTCTTAGAAACTGTAAGTTCGGTGCAATTTACACACACTAAGGAGGGATAATTATGGATATGGTACATCTTAAAATAAACGGCATTCCTGTTGAAGTGCCTAAGGATTATACAATTTTACAGGCGGCTAAGGTTGCCAAAATCGAAATTCCTTCGCTTTGCTATCTCAAAGACATAAACTGCATCGGTGCCTGCCGAGTTTGTGTTGTTGAGGTAAAGGGCAAAAAAGGTCTTATCGCTTCCTGCGTTTATCCTGTTGAAGAGGGTATGGAGGTTTTTACAAATACTCCAAAGGTAAGAGCATCAAGAAAAACTACGATTGAACTCATACTTTCAACTCATCATAAAAAATGTCTTTCCTGCGTGAGAGGAAACAATTGTGAGCTTCAGAAACTTGCTTTCGACTACGGAGTTGATGAGGACAGATTCAAGGCAGAAGAGCCGATATATGAAATCGACGATAATTCACCGTATATAGTGCGAGATAACAACAAATGTATTCAGTGTATGCGTTGTGTTGCGGCTTGCAAGAATGTTCAGCAGGTGTCTGTTATAGGCCCGATTATGAGAGGTTTCAAGGTGCACGTCGGATGTGCATTTGAAAAGGGATTGGGAGAATCTCCGTGTGTGGGTTGCGGTCAATGTATCGTAAGCTGTCCAGTAGGTGCGCTCAACGAAAAGAGTCAGATTGATGAGGTGTGGGACGCAATTTCAAATCCTGATAAGCACGTTATTTTCTATACAGCACCGTCAATCAAGGCAACGCTTGGTGAGAGTTTTGGTATGCCTATAGGCACCAATGTTGAGGGGAAAATGGTTTCTGCGATTCGCAGACTCGGAGTTGACAAGGTGTTCAATATGGACTTCACAGCTGATCTCACGATTCTTGAGGAAGCTACTGAACTTGTGGAAAGAATCACTTGTCAAAAAACTCTTCCGATGTTCACCTCCTGTTGTCCGGGCTGGGTGAAGTTTGTTGAACATTACTATCCCGAGATGATTCCTAATCTTTCAACTTGCAAATCACCTCAGGCGATGTTCGGTGCAGTGCTCAAGAGTTACTATTCGCAGAAATATAATATCGACCCCGAAAAGATGTTTGTAGTCAGCGTTATACCATGCACAGCCAAGAAATTTGAGGCTACACGTCCCGAACTCAGAACCTTTGATTTTGACGATGTTGACGTTGCACTCACAACAAGAGAGCTTGCAAAGATGATAAAGGGTGCAGGCGTTAAACTTGACGATATGGATGAAGAGGATTATGATGCTCCGTTTAACAAGGCAACTGGCGGTGCGGCAATTTTCGGTGCAACAGGCGGAGTGCTTGAGGCGGCACTCAGAACAGCGGCAAGAATGTTGGACGGAACATTCACCAAAGTTGATTTCAAGGAGGTAAGAGGGCCTGAGGCAATCAGAGAGGCTAAATACAATGTGGCAGGAGTCGAAATTAAGGTTGCCGTTACATCAGGACTTGGCAACGCAAGAAAACTTCTTGAGAAGATCAAAAAGGGCGAAGCCGACTATCAGATGGTTGAAGTTATGGCTTGTCCGGGCGGATGTATCAATGGAGGCGGTCAGCCTGTGCAGAGTGACAGCGTGAGAAATTACGTTGACCTCAAAGCTATCCGTTCAAAAGCCTTGTATGATTACGACAAAAAATGTAAATACAGAAGCAGTGACGAAAGTCCGATGATTAAGACGATCTATGATGAGTTCTTTGATGCACCGGGTAAACCTCGTGCACACAAACTTTTGCACACATCATATGTAAACAGAGGACATCACTGAATTATAAAACTCCCACCGAAGTTTTAGCTTCGATGGGAGTTGTTTTTTACTTTTTGCTCGGATATTTAAAACATTCTGCAAAGACAGCACCGCCGATAATCAGAACTGTTCCGATGATCTGTAGCGAAAACATAGTTTCCTGCAAGAAGATGACAGAAAAAATTACAGCCGACAAAGGCTCGATATATCCGCATATAGCCACCGTTTGAACAGGCAGATTTCCTATTGATGAAAAATACAGATAACACCCGAGTCCGGTGTTGACTATTCCGAGAAACAGCAACGGAAATATACTTTGCATCGGAATGTTGATCGTAAAATCCTGTTTTGCAACTGCAAAAATCAATACTGTCAGAAAGCTGATAAAAAGCTGTAACAGCGAGTTTTCAAGTCCGCAGATTTTCTCGGCTTTTTTATTGAAGATAACCATAAATGCGTATGTAATTGCTGACATCAATCCGCAAATCATTCCGAATAAATTGAAATTATCAGTTGTAAATGGTCCGTTGACAAGAAAAATTCCCGATACAACACTGAAAAATCCGACGATTTTAAAAATTGTGAACTTTTCTTTGAATAAAAACGGTGATAAAATCATTACGATTACAGGACCGCTGTAGTACAGCAGGGAAGATGTTCCAACACCGATTTGATTGTACCCCTCGTACAAAAATAACCAGCTTGCGCCCATTGAAATTCCCGAAAGGCAGAGAAAGAAAAAGTCTTTTTTGTGCCTGAAAAATGAAAATTTATTGCGTGTTATCAAGAATATTGCAAACAGGATCAAACTTCCTAGAAAGGTGCGATACAGCACTATTTGATTGCTTTCAAGGTCAATAAGGCTTGCGACAATTCCGTTTGTACCAAACAGAAGCAACGCTGAAAAGTATTTTATAAAAGATATATTTTTGGAATTCAACTTCATTTTTTCACCGACTGTATGTGTTAAAATGATATGACCCAATAAAAAAGAGAAGTAACTTCAAAATATGGTATAATGAAATCACCACAAACCATTAACCAAGAAAGAAGTACTTCTCATGAATATTTTAACACAAGAAGCAAGGAAAAAGCAAGCGGCAGTGAAATATGCAAACAGAAAAGGAAAAAGTGAAGCAAGTCGCAGATACGGAGTAAGCCTTTCAAGCATAAAACGCTGGTGCAAAAGGTACGACGGCACATGGCAATCCTTGGTAGAAAAATCACATCGCCCACACAGCCATCCGAACAGACATACTCAGAAAGAAGAACGACAAATAAAAAACTCATTCAAAAAGTGCTATGAAAGGTACGGATGGGAAGGTGTATACAGCGATTTGATAAGAAAAGGATATAGCCGAAGTTTCTCAGGTATGGTTTATGCAGCGAAACGAATAGGTTTAAAAGAGAAGAGCAAACCCAAGAAAAAGAGTCGAGTTCACAGAAGATATCCTGAGCTGAAAACTCCCGGAGAAAAAGTGCAGATAGATGTGAAAGAAGTACCGTATAATTGCCTAAGAGGCAAAGTTTTAAGGGAAGGAAAACATCTGTATCAGTGGACGGCAATAGATGAGTGTACGAGGTTCAGGTTCGTATACGGATTTGAAGAACACACACCTGAAAATACAGTAAAGTTCTTAAAAAAGTTGCTAAAAGCATTTCCGTTCAGGATACAGACAATCCAGACAGACAACGGCACAGAATTCACATATAAATACATCAGCGAAACTGAAATAAGCCCACTCGATAAAGCACTTAATAAGCTTGGAATAAAACACAAGCTGATACCACCGAGGACACCATGGCATAATGGCAAGGTGGAAAGAAGCCACAGAAATGACCAGAGATATTTTTATGACTGGGAAACTTTCAGAAATGTTGAAGAATTGAATCAAAAATTAGAAAAACATTTGGAATGGAGCAATAACAAACCTATGAGAACACTCGGACACAAAAGTCCTAAACAGCTCTTAGCGGATAAGTTGATGTCATAAACCGCCGTTTTTGCCCGACTTTTTCGTTCCGCTACGCTCCACTCCAAAGGCGGGCAAAAACATTATACCTAT
>JAXJYO010000016.1:0-40274 GCA_036306945.1 Ruminococcus sp.
AACATTCCGCAAACAGGAATAATTGTTGACACGGGGCAAATCAGGTAGACTGTATTGCACCACAATCAGATATTCTATTATTGTTTGAAGGATTATTATTTACACAAAATATTATGGGCTGCCGTTAAGCCTGTAAAACCCGAAGTTTATTCGCTATTTCATTGCTGTTGTTTCTGTTTCAGAATTATTACAAAATTAGATTCACGTGTGCTGACATAAAAAACATTTGACATAATGTTTTTTGTTTGGTATAATTAATCAGTGGATTAAGCTGAACAGTAAGATTTTATCTGAAAGTAAGCTCCACCTCGGCGGCTCTCTGCCGTGTAAAAATTAGAGAGCATAATTTATAAGCGGATATGGCGGAATTGGCAGACGCGTATGGTTCAGGTCACACCACCTCGGTGCAAATTCATTTCAGGGTCTATATCCTGCAAATTGTGGATTAAGCGATATGCTCCACCTCGGTTCTCGACTCTCTACCGTTTAAAAGTATAGAGAGTAAAATTAAATACGCACTCGTGGCGGAACTGGCAGACGCGTATGGTTCAGGTCCATATTTCTTAACGGAAGTGCAGGTTCAATTCCTGTCGGGTGCACCACTAAAAGCTCGATTTTATCGGGCTTTTTTCATTTGTATCTTCTAAAAAACAATGGCAGACGCATAACATTAGGATTGAAATTCTTTGTCTGATTACTACAAATCTACTTGTAGTAATTTAGATAATTGTTCTAAATTTCAATTCACTCAGGTTGTGCGTCTGCCTTCTTATTTTCTTAAATCTTGTAGTATAAGATTATGATTTTCTCCACTTTCTCCATATATTTCAAAGTGTTTTGTAAAGTTTGCTTTAAGATTTATTTCTATTTTCAGTCTTTTGTCGCTTTCGTATATTTTGATTTCATCAACCAGTAATCGCAAATTCGCATTACCCTCAACTTCTATATGTAAAAGTCTGTTGGCAAGAGCTTTTGGCATTTTGAACGCAACTGACTTGTCAGTTGTTCGGTTACCTGCGGCAATTACAATGCAGTTTTCAGGTAACTTGTGTTCACCTACTACTCTATCAAGAGTAATCTGATATGCCGCTGCCTGAACTGATTGAGGTGCGGCTGAAATTTCATCAAGAAAAAGTATATTTACTATATCTTCACTGTCGTCCATCTGAAAAATCTGAGGTTTAAGCCAGATTGCAAGGGTCTTGTCTGCATTAGATGTTGGTATTCCTCTCAAGTCAATCGGATTGAACAGAAGAAGTCGGACATCAGTGATGACAGATTTTTTACCTGTATCATCTTCTATGATTTTTGCAAGCTGTCGTATAGCCTGAGATTTACCAACACCCGGAGGTCCCCAGAGCATTACTGACGGCAGTTTTTTTATAGGGATATTATTATTTATAACCGCACAATATGCTTTTGAAAGATAATTAATCGTTTTATTTACTGTCATTGACGGTATGCCTGAACTTTTTATTATGCTCATTATTTATTAACTCCTAACTGTTCATCTAACTTTTTAAGCTGTTTTTTTAACTCGTCTATTTTGCCTGAATAGCCTTCTTTTTTTGAAAGCTCTGTTTTTAAATATGCTTCTCTTGTTTTCAGGTTGAGCAAACCTTCTTCAAGCTTATTCAGGTGTTTTTCAAAATTATCAAGGAAATTATCAATTCTGATAAGAGAGCCTACTTCTGTATTACCAAGCTCAACATAATATCTGCCGTTGTTTTGCAACCAGATAAAGAGTTTTTCTGCAAGCATATTTTTAGGTAAGACTATCTTCATTCCCTGATATTCCATAAGGGTTGTTTCTTTATCTTTTGAAATATTATCCATCACAGCATCAAAAATTTTCTTTCGTAAATTCTGGCGGTATTCTTCATACTGCTTCTTTTTATAAATACTTTCATAATCAACTTTGCTGTTATGATAATGATCCATATCAAGCTGACAGTTGTTTACGCACATTTCCTGATTGGTAATCTTTGATGGCATTTCAAGAAACTCTTTTTCAAGTCGCTGTCTTGTTTCAATGGCTTTTCGATGAAGTGTGAGATACTTTGTAAGCTCGTTTGCAGTTTCAACCCTTTCTTTAATCAGCGGATTGCCTATTGCAAGAGCTTTGATTTCTGCATAATCGAGTACAGTATCACCAACATCCGACCCACTGCGCTCTGTAAGTGAGCCTGATAAAAGTTCTGAAATGAAACGCTGTTTTGTTTCAAGTAACTGCCATGAATATGCGTCAAAACTACCCTCTGTAATATAGCGATAGATATAAATCTTTTCATTTGTATTACCTTGCCTGAGGATTCTTCCTTCTCGCTGTACCATATCAGTCGGTCATTTTTTGCGGACAGTTCAATACATGCCTGTCTGTTTCGCTCCCTGCTCCTGCGTTTGCTCTCGTTTGATTTCTCCCTCTGTATCTTCTTGGCACAAGCAGGACAATACTTCGATATGCCAGAGCGGGGAACATATTCAACACCGCACACCGTACAATTCTTAGGCTTTAACGCTGTCCACCGCTTTGTGGGCGTGATATGTAATTCACCGACAAAGCCGATGAATTTATAATAAATCTTGATTTCCTGTCTTACTGTCCCGTCTGCAAGTTTCTCACGTTCCGAAACAAGTATCTTGTCTATGAGTGCGTTTATGATGGTTGCGTCCAGTTCCTTAATTCCTTGATAGTTGCGGATTAGGGAGAGGAAATCACGGACACCCTGCGACTTCTCATAGCTGTCGCCTAGCGTTTCCGTTACCTCTTTCAGCCTTGCTACAATTTCAAGCTGTTCTTTCTGGTATTTCCCCGACATCATCTCAAAATTCCGCTCCGTAATACGCTCCATCACCTTATCTTCATAAAGGGAAGAAAACAGCCTGTCCAGTTCCGCAAGGCGTTTGTTCAGCTTTCTCTGCTCCTTTTCCAGTGCCTTTGCCCTGCTATGGTCTGTTTCCGTGAGCCGCTTTTCAATCGCCCTCACCGCCTTTTCATCATTGACCGCCATATCCGCAAATCGGTTGATGTCGGTGAGGACAGCGTTGAACAAGTCCCTCGCTTCAATGCTGTGTGCGGTACACATGATATTACCGTATCTGCCATAATTATTGCAGGAATATTGTACGCAGTCGATGATGTCGGGGCGTTTCCTCCTGTTGGCACTCATAGCCCGCATGGCATAACCGCAGTCCGCACACTTAATAACGCCTGCAAAGATGTTCTCAAAGCCGCCCTTGTTTTCTGGTAATCTGCGGCTTGTAATAAGCTGCTGTACGGTATCAAATTCCTCCTGCGTGACTATCCCCTCATGGGTGTCTGGTATCACTTCCCATTCTTCGGGCAGCTTAGAGGGGCGTTTCTTGCTTTTCATGTTGGCGGCAATCCGCTTGTAGCCTGCAAGGTTTCCCGCATATATCGGGCTTCTTAAAATGCCCCTTACGCTGTTCTCGCTCCAAATATAACGGTTTTCCTCGTTACCCTCAAAGTACCGCTCATAGCCTGTTGCCCCTTGCTCCACTGCATAAGCGGCAGGGCGTAGGATATGCTGTTTGTTGATGTGCTTGCGGATTTTGGCGATTCCGTTGCCCGCTAATGCAAGGTCGAATATCTCCCTTACCACATGGGCAACCTTGTCATCTATCAGCAGGTGATTATGGTCGGCGGGGTCTTTGACATATCCGTATGGTGCTGTCGTCCCCATGAATTTCCCCTGCTGAAACCTCGCTCGGTACGCCGATTTTATCTTGACCGACACATCGGCAGAGTACATTTCGTTTAGGATGTTGCGGAAAGGCGTGATGTCCATCGCTGATTTATTGAGCGTGTCCACGCCGTCATTGACCGCTATATACCTCACGTTATGCTCTGGAAAAAACACTTCCAGATACAGTCCGCAGTCAAGATAGTTCCTCCCCAGACGTGATAAATCTTTCGTAATCACGCAGTTTATCAGACCGTTTTCAATGTCCTTAATCATGTTCTGGAAACTTGGTCTTTGGAAATTCGTACCAGAGTAACCATCGTCCACATACGTTTTTGCTAAGTGCCATCCCTGCTTTTTCACATAATCCGTGAGGATGGATTTCTGTGTCGCAATGCTCGCACTCTCGTTATCCGTGCCATCGTCCTTTGACAAGCGGCAGTACATGCCGACTTCATAAATCTTGTTCTCCGTTCTTATTCCTGCCATACTGTAAAACCTCCGTATCTGTCCTATCTGTTTTCATGTCCCATTGCGTACATTCTAAGCGGATATCCCCTCATTGTCGAAGGTGTCACCCTCGGCAATCTTCTTCCGAATATCCTCGGAGATAATCGGGATAAATGCTTCTGTGACTGTCTGTGTGCCGACATATTCACGGCTGATTATCATCTGCACTGGTGCTTTCGGCACGACACGCTTTCTCTTTTTATCTGTTTTCTTATCCTCACCCATACTTAAATCTTCCTTTCCAGACAGGGCAGGAGAACGTCTGGAAACGCCCCGTCCTGTCAATCAGATACCATCAATCCCCGCTGTTTACTTCCTTCTGTAATGCTTTAAGGAGTGCCGCCGCTTCATCAGCGTTCAACGTGATACCCTTTCCGCACTTCTCACGGTTCGGTGAAAAACTGCGGATGTCATATTTCGGCTCTCTCCCGTTCCATGAGATAAGATTGATTTCCTTTGTGTATCCGCTGTCACTCGCAGACAATACGGCGATTTCCTTTACAATCTCATATTGGATTTCTTTCATTCCCTGCCCCTTTTCTGTCTTGGCTTTCTGGTTTTTATCCGTCCAGAGTTTCATATTTACTTTCCGAAAAGAGAAGATTAGCGGCTGTCCCTGCCCCGTTTCCTCTGCAACTCACGCTCCAAAAGTTTGATGATGGTTTCCTCCATCTGTTTCGGCGTTGTGTTCTTCGGAAAATACTTTTTCAGCTTGCTTGTGTTGATTTTCAATGTTTCTTTCTGGTTTCCCTTTTCCTCGGTCATAATCGCAAATATCGTATCCATGTCAAGCTGCCCGCTCTGGCTTAACTGTTTCATCCGCTGTGCCTGTGAGAGTGAGGGCGTTGCTTCTTCGCTCTCCATCGTGGCAAAGAGGTTTTCCTGCTCGTCTTTCTTCAAAAAGGACAGCTCCACCGCAGGAGTGAGGGCGATTTTCCCCTCGTCCACCATCTGCAAAATCGGCGGTATCAATTCCGTCAAGCGGATAAATCTTTGTACGGTCATCCTGCCCACGCCGAAGCCCTGTGCCACTTTGTCGTCCGTCCGCAACTTCGTCACAACTTGTGACGAGGTTAAATCCGTGCGGAAACCCTGCCGCTTCATGGCTTCGGATTTCATCTTGTAGGCAAACGCCCGCTCGCTCGGCAGGATATTTTCACGCTGTAAATTGCTGTCTACAAGGGTAATGATGGCTCGGTCACGTTCTAAGGGCAGGACAAACGCAGGCACGGTATTTATCCCTGCAAGCTCAGAAGCACGGACACGCCGCTGTCCTGCAATCACTTCATAGCCGTTCCCGTCCTCTTTCGGGCGTGTGATTATCGGCGTGACAATGCCAAATTCCTTGATGCTTTCCGCTAACTCTGACAACGTTTCATCCTCTGCCACATGAAACGGATTGTCGGGAAACGGGTACAAGTCTTTGGTCTTTAACACCTTAAAATCCTGTTTCTTCATTCACATATCTACCTTTCTTTCACTCTGCTTTTATGGTTTTTCTGCAATTCTTCCAACACTTCTGGCGGTATTTTTGACAGCAGCCGCCCCATCTGCTCGTTGGTTCTCTGCAACTCAAATATCTTCTGATTCGCTTTCTGCACCTTTAGTTCCTGCTCATACTTTTCATCACGCATACGCCCCGCATAGTCTGATTCCTGTCCGATTTGCTCCTTTAGGCTGTCGATATAGGCACTCTGCTTACTGATTTCCTTTGAGAATTTCTCCACGTCTGGGAGCCATGCCGCAATCAGTTCCAGTGCCTTGTCACGCTTCTTCCCTGCATTAAAGGCGTTGATGTCGGACAGGGCAGACACGATTTCCTCATACTGTTTATCAAGCCTGCCGCCCAACTTATAGAGCCATGTGGGGACGTGTTTCCGTTTCGTTTCCATTGAGGACTGACCCCGTTCAAGCTGATTCCACCGTGAGGACATCCGCTTATGGTAGGCAGTCTGCCACTCGGATAATGATTTCTGGTTGCCTAAAATAGACTTTGCTGACAGCTTGTTGTCTGGCGTAATCGGCACAAAACAGAGGTGCATATGCGGCGTTCTCTCGTCCATGTGGACAACAGCGGAGAGGATATTTTTCTCCCCGACACGTTCCGAAATGAAATCCAGAGCCATCGTAAAATACGCTTTCTGTTCCTCTGGCGGCAGGCTGTTCATAAATTCTGGTGAAGCCGTGATAAGCGTTTCCACCATCATCACGCTGTCTTTCCTCGTCCTGCACCCCGCTTCGGCTACCATGCGGTTAATCTCTTTCTTGTAGGTGTAACGTGGCGGTTTTACAAGGTGGTAGTTATTTTTCGAGCGTTCCATATCTATATCTGGATTGCTTTTATAGGCTTCTTTCTTCCGCTCATTGTGGCGTTCGCAAGCCGCAACGCCGCCCGCTTTGCGTTTCTGGAAACGCAGGATTGCATAGGGCATAATCCATCATCTTCCTTTCTTCGGCGAGTAACTGCCCTTTGGGTGACAGCGGTGACGGCGGTGACAGCAGTTTTGGGATACCCCCTTATTGCCGTCACCGTCACCCCGATATTCTTTTATCCGAAGCCGCAAGGCGCAGGATAGCAGGGCGACAGCCCTGCTTTAAGGGAGTCCAGAGGGAACGTCTGGCACACGACTTTGCAGGGCAAAGTGTAGTGTGTTACACCCTGCAAACGCAGTCGGAAAAATCGGAGAGATTTTTCTGACCGCAGGGGTGGTTTTACACGCCCGAAAAGGGCGGGTGAATCCCACGCCTGCATTTTGCGTTTGCGGGGTGTTCTCCCGCAGGGATGACATCGGCGGGGTATCCTAAAATCACTGTCACCGCCGTCACCGCTGTCACCCGCAGGGCAGAACCGCCAACTTTACATGGCTTTAAGCGTCAATGACAGTAACAGGGGGTATCCCAAAACTGCTGTCACCACCGTCACCGCTGTCACCCGCCCTCCTTGCAAGGGCAATCTGCCTGCCGTCTTTCCTGCGGCTGTACTGGTAGCAGATACGGTTCTCGCTTAAAAATGTGGTGCGGTATTCATTCAGCCATTTCGTAATCACTGTGGGTATGGTTTCCGTTTCCCCCATAGCGGCTAACAGTTCCGTTGCCGTGCCTGCCCATTCTTCCTTATCCCTCATAAAATCCACCAACCGAAAAAGGACGTCTGGTATCGTTTCTTTCGCAAGCTGCTCCTGTGTTTTTCTCTCCACAAGTTCCCAACTGCAATCACGGAAACGCAGCGTGTATTCCTGATAAGGCGTGTCCCTGCCCGTCACATACAGCTTGGCGGTGTCGGATGCCCGTTTCTCCTTTTCCAACACAAAGGTAGCGTCTGCACTCCCCGTTAAGCCTGTCGTCCCAGACACCTTGTTGAACACGTCGCTGTCATTCTGCTTTCGGATGTGGTGTACGACAATGACCGCCAGAGAGTGCCTGTCGGCAAAATCTTTGATTAGGGAGATGTCCCCATAGTCGCTTGCGTAGGCATTGTCTTTGGATGCGGTTCGGACTTTCTGCAAGGTATCAATCACAATGAGCCTGCTGTCTGGATGGTCTTTCAGATAATCTTCCAACTGCACGATAAGACCGTCTGACAGCTTGCAGCTTGCCACGGCAAAATGAAGCCGCCCGCTTGCTTCATCCGTCAAGCGGAATAATCTGTCCTGTATGCGGCAGAACGTGTCCTCAAGGCAGAGGTAAAGCACATCGCCCTCCATTGTCGGCATGTTCCATAAAGGGATTCCCTGCGACACGCATAGGCATAGCTTCAGCATGAGCCAGCTCTTGCCTATCTTCTGTGAGCCGCAGAACAGCGACAAGCCTGTCGGGATAAGACTGTCCACCACAAAGGACGGCTTCTCAAGCGGCTCATAAAGGAGCGTTTCGGCGTTGACTGTCTGTAACTTCTGCATGGCTTTCCTCCTTTCGGGCAGTTATCTTGTTGTTGCACATAAGCGTTGACCTCCTTAAAAATAGATTTACTCCCATGAAAAAAATGAGAGTATGTAATGCCGCCAATCCCGTACAAATAAAAAACGGATTTCTTTTTCGGGCGGTGTCGGTCACGGTTGGAGATACTTTTTCATTTCCGCCTTTACTTTCTCCTTTGCAATCGCAACAGATTTCTGTATTGCCGAAGCGGTGCAATGCTCCATCGCAGCGATTTGATAAAAATTAAATTCGTACTCGTAGTAGAGCAGGAAACGCCGCCTTTGTATCTCTGGCAGTCTGTCAACCGCTTTACAAAGCAGTTCCGCCCGTTCTGCTTCAATCATTTGTTCCTCAATGCTCTTAGGCAGCTTTAACGCCCGCCTGTTCAGCGTTTCGTCCCATACTTCCGAAAACTCCCTGTGCCGCTCGTCCCATTGGAGAAGATTCCTGTTCCTGCGTTCCATTTGCCGAAACTCCATAAAGAACTGTTCCGACACTTCCAACTCGTGGGATTTGCCCTGCCCGTCCTTAAAGCTGATAAAATACCTTGTGCTGCTTTCCGTAGATTCCTCCCGAAGCGTGTATGCCTTAACTCTGTATGTCATCCTGCTTACCTCCTGCAAAAAATGAGTGAGGGGATTTCCATCCCTCACCCAGTAGCCCGCAGGACGGCAGGCTGTTTTAGACGCTATAAAATTTTCGTAGCTTCTTCCGCAGATGGTCTAACCTTGCGTAAATAGCACCAGTCGTCAAATGCACGAGCGGGGCAATTTCTTTTGTGGAATACCCCTGCATTTTCAGCAGGACGATTTTCAAGGTACGTCCGTCCACCGTGACTAATACTTGATAAAGATTTTCGCTCTCAATCTCGTCCAGTAACTCCGCAACCGTACCCACCTCCGTCTGCCGCTCCCTGTCTGCCATGTCCTCAAGGTATTCCGCAACGTCATTCGTCCATCGGTAAAACCGCCTGTTGGAATTGAAGTCTGCCCTGTCCGCAATGCGTATCTGCTCACTGGTCGCTTCATCAACGCCGCACTCACGCAGCAGCTTTTCCTCCGCTTCTTTCCAGATACGCCATTTCCTGTCCTCCCGTCCGTGGTTATATGCCATGCTTCTTTTCCTCCAATCAGAATTGATTGAGAGGGCAGAGAAAAACCCCCTCATTTTCCCAAAGGAAAAAACAAGGGGGCTGAACGCCTTAAATTTTAATTTTCTATTATCTTTCTTAGTTTTCTTAGGATTCTGGCTTTGCGTTTGTTCACAACGCTCTGGGTTATGCCGAACCTCGCCCCGACTTCACGCTCAGAAAGTCCGTCAAAAAAGATTGCCTGTATCAATTCCTGTTCACTATCCGACAGCAAAGGCAGGGCGGCTTTCAGCCTGTCCACCATAACCGCATTGACAACGGTTTCCGCAATGTCCGCCGCTTCATCAGCGATAAAGTCTAAAGGCTTCCCCTCGCTGTCCGTAAATCCATCCAGAGAAAGCAGGCTGTTCTTCGTATCTAATTTTTTCAGATAACGCCACCGTTCCTTATCTCGGTAGAAGTCCGTGTATTGCTCCCTCACGACTTCAAGCAGACAGCCTTGAACGGGAATAAACAGCTTGTCCATGTAGGTCTGGTCGGATTCCCTGCGGCGGCAGAAATCCATGTAGGACAGTTCCACATATCTGCCGCTTTCTTTGATAAATACCTTTCTTGGTGCATATTTCACCATAAATACCTCCCATCTGAATTTTTGAAATGTAAAAAATCCAGATGGAGAGGCGGAGAACGACACCGCATATCAGAAACAGCCCTACGGCACTTTCCAACAAAAATCGACAAAAGAAAAACCGCAAAGGCTCTGTGACCTTTACGGTTATAGGAAATAGTAATTCTATTGTATGGAGATTGTACTTCTACTTTCAAGGCAGGAAGTACCGCTGCACTGGCAGAAATTTTTTTAACTGGTTTCCTGCCGTTCTCTGATATGCTATGTATTGATAAATTTTGCTTCGTATGAGCAGATAGATAACTGCCCGAAAAAAGGACATAAAAAAATCCCTCCAAATTTAAAAACAAATTCAGAGGGTAATTTAGGGTATAACAAAATAACCCACCCGAATATCGTTTTTTTTATTTGGTGAGTTTGTTCTTTCAAATACGAAACAAAAAGAGCCGATGATTCGTGAATTGTTCCACAATTTCATCGGCTCTGCGTCTTAAGCGTCTGGCTCTTTGATGACAGTTATCTTCAAGTTGTCAACTTTAATCAATCTTTCTTGTCTGCATTTTGGACAATAAAGGGGATAATTCTCCAAAACAGTGTCCTTCCTAATTTTATTACGGGTTTTGCTCCCACAAACAGGACACAATATCCATTCGCATTTCATCATAATTAGTCTCTAATCCTTTCAAATCTCATTTTATATGACTTTTGCAAGCTGTTAAGCTAACTTGTGGAACATATGCCGAACCTTATCTATACGGCTATTCGGGCGGCGGGGTTGGCAAATAAATTTACCAATAGCTGTCTGGTATCCTTTTAACTCTGTCAAACAGACTCCCTGCCCATTTGTGAAATAAGTTAAATCGTTCCTGTATTCTTGAATACATCTGGCAGGGATTTCTCCTTTCAGAATGACCTCGTCATTCTTTATCTGAGTACTTACAATATCTGCACAATACCTTGGAGCATCATGATACGCCCGTGAGAGATATTCCTGCGGTGCATAAATTTCAAAGTGGAGATATGGCTCTAATAGTTCTGTCCCTGCTTTTTTTAAAGCCTGCTCCAATACGATAGGGGAAAGCAGCCGAAAGTCTGCGGGGGTACTTACAGGACTATAATACAATCCATATTCAAAACAGATTTTACAGTCTGTCACTTTCCATCCATACAGCCCCTGCTCGCAGCCATAAAGAACCCCCTCCATAACCGCATTTTGGAACGATTGGTTTAAATATCCAAGTGAAACTCTGCTTTCATACTGCACTCCGCTTCCAATAGGGAGCGGCTCTATGGACAACCCGACAGAAGCCCAGAAAGGATTTGGCGGGACTTCTATGTGGATGGTATATTCTGCTTTTCTAAGCGGTCTCTCCATATATATAACAGTAGGCTCTTTTATTTCTGCCTCCACATGATATTTTTCCTCAAGGATGGCACAAATGACTTCCATCTGCACATTCCCCAAAAAAGAAAGTATAATCTCATGCGTTGTAGTATCCACATAATATTTTAAAAGAGGGTCGCCATCTGAAATTTCTGTAAGTGCCCCAAGCAATATTTCCCGCTGTTCAGATTTCTTTACTGCAATCGTTGTTTGGAGCATAGGGAGAGGATTTTCAATAAATTTTCTCTGCGGCAACAGCATTTCGTTCCCCAAAATACTGTTTAGCTGCAAAACATCATTTGGTAAAATTACAATATCACCAGAGCAGGCTGTATCGGATGAATATAATTCACCGTTTGTCGGAACACACATCTCTGTGATTTTTATTTTCTCTTTTTCAGATATTCTAATAACATCCCTCAAATGCAATGTTCCGCTATATATACGCACATAAACAAAACGCCGCCTTTTCTCTGAATATTCAATCTTAAAAACCTGCCCGCATAGTTCAGATTGACCTTCAGGCGTTGATGAATAAAATTTACTGGCAATCACTTCTATAAGCTGCCGAATCCCCAGATTGTTTTTAGCGCTTCCGTGATAAACGGGAAATAACGTTCCGTTTTGGAATCTCCTGTTTTCTTCCTGTTCCAGTTCTGACATTTTAAACGGTTTCCCTGACATATATTTCTCTAATAGTTCATCGTTTCCCATAATTACCGCATCCCACTGTTCCATATCGTCATTGTCCGTTACATTTATATGGGGATGCTGCCCAACCTTTTGCTTCACTATAATTTCCGAAGAAAGCTTTGCTTTCATTTCTTGATATACCATTGGCAAATCAATCCCCTCTTGGTCAATTTTATTGATGAAAAAAATTGTCGGAATCTTCATTGTCTGTAGTGCATGAAACAGTATACGGGTCTGTGCCTGTATGCCATCCTTTGCAGAAACTAATAATACTGCTCCGTCTAAAACGGATAAAGAACGGTATACTTCCGCCAAAAAATCCATATGGCCTGGCGTATCTATAATGTTGACTTTTACATCCTCCCACTGAAAAGATGTCACTGCTGTCTGGATAGTGATTCCCCTTTGACGCTCCAAATTCATTGTATCTGTCCTTGTTGTGCCTTTATCTACGCTCCCTGGTTCTGCAATTGCACCACTGGTATACAATAAACTTTCCGTTAATGTTGTCTTTCCTGCGTCAACGTGAGCCAGAATGCCTAAGTTAATTATTTTCATGTGATTTTCCTCCTATCAACACCCAAAAAAGGGCATAAAAATACCCAGTGATAAATACTCCTATCACTGGGTAAATAACTCCAATAGCCCCAAAACACTTATATGTTTTCGGGCATATAAAATTACATGATAAAAGCATTCTTAAACTGGGTACAAAAAACCAAGCCCCATATTAAAAGTGAAACGGGACTGCTACTTTTTGTTCCCACTATCAAATTGACAGTTTATTTAAGAATACCTTGCCGCATATTTATTAACTCCTTGTATAATACTGAATCTAATTATATTCCTTAACCCTTTATTTGTCAAGCTGACAAACTAAAGCAGAAAAAGCGGCAGGATTTCCCCCTGCCACTAATCATCTGTTTATGCAAAAATAATTTCCTTTTCCACAATCTCCCTCGCACAAGCCCTTATGTTATTGAGGCATCCTGTCCATTCTAAGGCGTTTTCTGCCTTTAGCCGTTATGCCCTGTGCCTGTTTCATACCCTCTATGAGCCTTTCAAAGCGTTCCTGTGCCTGTCTGTTGATGTCGGCAAGGTAGGCGTTTAGCCTGCCGCTTGTAAGAAGATTGGCGTATGTAACTTTACAGTACTGTTTTAGATAATCTAAATGCCGTTGCCCCCAGATGCCTATTGCCTGTTCTTCTTCGGCGGGTACAGTTAAGCACGGTATCAAATAATCCCCTTGCCTTTCGTATTTGCCGCCCAGTTCCTCAAATAATGATTTTGCCATTGTCTGTTACCTCCACATTCTTTTTTATTTTGAATGTCCGCAAAATCCGTCCTACATCTGCAGGTCGCCACGGAACATCAAGATGATGCAATGCAACAAGCTTGTCCTGAACATTAACACCCAAGCCGAGCTTAAATGTTGAGCCGATTAAAATACGGATATTTCCTTTACGCATATCATCAAAAAGTGCATTTCGTTTTTTCTCGGTAGTTGCATCGTGAATGTAGGCTATTTTCTCCTGTGGTATTCCCATATTCATAAGAAGTGCAGATAATTCATCATAAATATTAAAACCTTTTTTAGGAGTTGAAGTGTCGCAGAATACAAGCTGTGTACCTTTATCAAGGAATGTCTTTTGATAAATATAGAATATATTTTCTGCACAGCTCGCAACCTTTGACTGGAATGTAAAAGTTGCACTGTTATCAACAAGGCGTAAATCAAGTGCCGCCTTTCTGCCATCCGTTGTAATTTTAAGCATATTATCTTCGTATCGGGGAACTAACCGGGCTCTTACCGTTTCTGCACGGGATGAAATCTGCTTAAGATAATATTCAAGTTGAGGTGTTTTGCCCATAAGCATATCTTTATAACCGTCAAACTGTGGTATTCCTGCACTACCATCAGCAGAATGAAAATCTGCTATTGAAGACAGCAAAGAAGTAAGCTCAGGAAGATTGTGGAATTTTGCAAATCTCGTTGCAAGGCGGTATTGGTTAGTGTCGACATCTATCTCAAATTCTGTTTTTCTCTCCGCAAACATACCTATCCATGAGTCAAAACTCTGCAAATCAAGCAATGCAAGTTCACCACTTTGCAGATATTTCTGCATAACAAAAATATCTGTAATTGAATTTGTTATGGGTGTTCCTGTTGCAAGAACTACACCTCTGCCATCATTTTGTTTTTGAACACAACGAACCTTGTCCATCATATCCTGACATTTTGACGAACCTTTGCTGTTGATTCCCAAAACATTAGCAATCTTAGTATCAATAGGAACATTTTTAAAGTTGTGGGCTTCATCAACAAAGAGCGTATTTATACCGAGTTCATCAAAATAAATTGTGTCATAGAAAAAATGTATCGATTGTTTCAGGCTTTCAAGTGCTTTGTCAAGTTCCTTGGATTTTCTTGTAAGTCTGGAGGTAGCTTTATTTTTTGTCTTTGTGATTTTCTCAATCATTTCCTTTTGAAAGTTTATTTCTCTTTCATAATAATCAAAAGAAAGTGGTATCATTTCAAAGCAACTGTATGCCATAACAACTGCATCATAATCGTTATCCCTGATGTTTTCCAAAATTTCTTCTCTTTTTTCAGGCGTGAACTTCTTTGGCTCTACAATCAGAATATTTGCATCAGGGTATAATGTCAGAAAGATATTTTCCCACTGTCCGACTATATTATTTGGAACAACATAGAGATTTTTCTTTGAAATACCCATTCTGCGTAATTCCATACCGGCTGCAATCATAACATAAGTTTTGCCTGAGCCTACATCATGTGCAAGTAAGGTATTAGGTGAAAATAAAATTCTCGCAACTGCGTTTTTCTGATACGGATACAAGCTGACTTCCTTTGACATAGTCGGAAACTCAAGAAACGAGCCATCAAAATGTCTTGCACATACACAGCTATAATTGGCTTCAAAAATCTCTTCAAGCTCTTTTTTCCTTGCATCGTCTTCCCATACCCACTTTTGAAATTTTTTGATAATCTGTTTTTGCTTTTCTATTGCAAGCATTGTTTCAGTTTCGTTGACAACACGCTTTTTTCCTGACTTATTAGTAGTACAAAGAACTTCATCTCTTATTGCCACTGATTTCATATTCAGTGTCCTTTCGATAATGTGCAGAGCATTCATTCGTGATGTGCCATAAACATTATCTGTTTTAAAAGAAAACCGAGTAAAGTTATATCTGCTTTTTACAGGTATTTCCCAGGTTCCTGTGATTTCATCGTGACGAGTACTATAACATAAGTTGTATTCATCATTTGTCATTGTATAAGTATGTTCACTGCGATGTGGACCGATAAGATATTCTATGAATTCATCAATAATATGTGTAGGCACCCAAGGTGAACCGAGTGTTATGTAAATATCTTTTGTCGCAACAGTTGGAGGGAGAATTTTTTCAATAGCTTTCAGGTTATCGTCAAAATAGCCATTGTACTTTTTTGTAGCCTCAAAAGCACTTTTCCATTTACGCATAAGATTACCAGAGAGATATTCATCAGCAGTCTCCCAGCCTTTGTAAAAACACTCATTCCATGTGTCAGGATTCTGATAAATTGAACCTTTAAGCGTGTTTATTACAGTTTTATAATCCTGATCTGTAATTGAAGATATATATTCAATATCCACACAACCTAATGTGTTAAGCGACATAATCAGAGCATCCGAAATGCTGTCTGTATGAACACCTTCTGTACGCTTATCCGTATTGAAAATATTATTCCAATCAAAAGGTAAATCCATTGAGGTTACTTTTTGAATATGTTCAGCCTCAGCCTGTTTTTTAAGTTTTTCTTTTTCAATTTTTCTTGCTTCGGCTTCTTTTCGTTTGAGTTCTCTCCTCTGATGTTTTGCTATAGTTAAAGCATCACTCAAAGATTCGATAGCTGCATTTATTTCATCAACAGACAGAGTACCGCCAAAATCTTTCATATTTTCAAAGAATTCATCAAATATCGAAAGCTGTTGGTCTTTTAAAGTGTTTTTATCTTTTTTAGCCATTTGATACACTCCTTTTAGAAACATATATACATATTATTTTCAAATATAATATAGCATTTGTGATGTACCGAAAATGTGCCATACAAAATGATAAGCTGTTGATAAGAATAAAGCCAACTGCTATCAATGTAGATAAAAGTGTATAAAATAATTGTAAGGAATTGCACAATACTGTTGATTTTTACAATAATCAGTGGTAATATTTTACTACAAGGTGGTTTAATTTAGTTTTACAAGTAGGTGTAGTAAAATTATAATTAAGAACTGATTTTATTATCTTTTCTTCTCACTTTATTCGTGGGATATTTTTAACCCATACACTATTGTAATATATAGGTAAACAATAAATACATATTGTTTATCAAATATAATAAGGCGGTGCTATTTTATGAAATCATGTTATGTACTTACAGCTGAAACAAATCTTGCAGAATCAAACAAAAAGAGTGGCGCACAAGTATACAAAAGAAACATCAAAGTTTTTGAAGATTTTGATTCTGCAAAAACAGGTATGCGTTTTCTTATCAAAGAATTTGCTACAACAAAAAACGAGCTTTTCGATGGTAACGGAAATGTTTTAGGGTTCGAAGAAGATTTTGAGTATGCTATTGAAGAAGCAGAAGAATTTGAAGAATCAGAAATTGTTTTGAAAACTTTAAGAAACACTCCGCAAATATTAAGAAAATACTGCTTAGGCGATGAAATTTCTTTCGACGAGGAATTTTATGAAGAATTTGAAACAGCAGAATTTGAAATAAGCGAAGACCTTACCGGCTGGTGTGACCTCAATACCAAAAGATTCGACGTACCATTCAGACTTGTTGATATTCCCACTCCTCCGTTTATGCAGATAAATAGCTTCATAATGGACAATCCTGAAAAGTTATATATATTCAGGATACGTAGTGCCTGCGAGGAATGGAACCAGCCATCATTTATTCAAATTGAACTTCGCAAGGTTGATATAGAATAAAAATTTTAAAGGAGAATTTGTATGTGTAAATTATCAGATATAGAAAAAAATATTATAAAAAAATGGCATGGTGTTGGAAACGAGGTTTTATACAAACTTTGTGAGATACACCCTTCATCAAGAAAAGAAAAAGACTACTTAGCTGCACAGATGTGGCTTATAGGACGTTCTTATGCCGCATCTCCTGAAAGAAGAGATTATGGTGTACCACTAATATGGACTAACAGTGGTAATGGTCTTGATTCTTATTTTGAACTTCTGGCTGATAAACTATTGAGCGATAAATTCAAAGAAGAGTATAATAGTATTATTAATTTATTTAGCAATTCTACTAATAGATATTTTGAGAATGATAATGACGATAAAACTATGCTCACCAATTCAATAAAAGCTGTATTGAAATTTAATAATTTGCTAAAAGCTGTAAGATTAAGTGTGGATTTTGGTGAAGATGAGGTTTCCTCAAAGAAGGTTTTTGAGGAATGTCTGAAAATCTTAAGCAACAAAAAAGGAAAAGAAGATACTAAAAAAAGAGAAAAAATAAATGATTTTTATGTCGAGCACGAAAACAATTTATATGATGCTGTAAATAATAATCAAAAAAATATGCTTTCTTTCTGCAGTAAATTTCTTCATTTTCACTTTCCAAATTATGTATTTATCATTGACAGCATAACAGAATCTCACTTCAAAGGGGAAAACGAAAAATATTTTAATTTTGGTGAAAATGTAGATAACAATACAAATAAAATCACTATTTCTAATAAGGAAGTTAACGGTTTTATTAATAATAGCGACGAAATTAAAGATGTTATTGATAATTTGGATTTTAGCACTAAAAATAAATCTGATGACCCTCAAATGAAATATATAAAACATTGTGTAAGAGAGTTTTTGTTAGCTACTAAAATAAATGACTCTATAAAAAATGACAAGAACGTTAAGTTTGGAACATATATCCCAAGAGTTATAGATACATATATGCTGATAGCTAATTCAAAATTTTAATTTGGTGGTGATTGTATGTGTGCTATGCAACCTAAAAAGCTGTTGATTATGAATATCCTTGATATTCTGAAAAAATATACTGACGAAGACCACAGATTGAGTCAGAAAGAAATTGAGGAAATTCTTGTAAATGAATATGATATGAAAACCGACAGAAAGTCTGTTAAGCGTAATCTTATGAACTTAATCGAGTTCGGTTATGATGTTGAATACAGCGAATCTCTGAGGGTTTACAAAAACAAAAAAGGTGAGGAAGAAAAGAGCTACATACTTTCTGACTTTTATCTCAACCGTGATTTCAGCGACAGCGAGTTAAGGTTGCTTATTGATAGTGTTCTGTTTTCAAAGCATATCCCTTATTCCCAGTGCAAGGAGCTTGTTGAAAAGCTTGAAAGTCTTTCGAATATCTATTTCAAAGCAAAGGTTAAGCACATTTGCAACCTACCTGAAAATCAACCCTCAAACAGCCAGCTTTTCTACACCATAGAAATACTTGATGAAGCTATCAGCAAAGGTTTGCAGGTGTCATTTACATACAATCATTATGACATAGACAAAAAGCTCCATCCTAACAAAAACAAGGATGGAGTAGAGCGTGAATATATCATAAATCCTTATCAGATTGTTGCAACAAACGGAAGATATTACCTTGTATGCAACTACGATAAGTATGATGAGGTTTCTCATTACAGGCTTGACAGGATTACAAACATAAAGCTTCTTGACACCCCTGTTAAGCCGAAAAGAAAGGTCAAAGGCATTGAAAACGGACTTGACCTGCCA
This sequence comes from Ruminococcus sp., assembly GCA_036306945.1. Classification (GTDB taxonomy): domain Bacteria; phylum Bacillota; class Clostridia; order Oscillospirales; family Acutalibacteraceae; genus Ruminococcoides. The sequence goes on from JAXJYO010000016.1 coordinate 18,723, forward strand.
AAACACCTTGCAGAGCATTTGTATATGTTCGCAGGCGAAAGCATTGTAGTTAAATTTATCGCCAAAAGATATATTCTGAATGATGTTATAGATTGGTTTGGAAAAGATGTAAAATTCTCAAATGCAACCGATGATGAGGTCACTGTAACCGTTACGGTAAACCCAAGTGCAATGAAAATGTGGGCTTTAAAATACTCACGACACATCAAAGTAATCTCACCACAATACTTTGTGGATGAGATAAAAGAAGATATAAACTTTGCAATGAAGAATTATGAATAGTTAAGAAAGAGAGTAAAATATGATATCATTATTTTTTCTTGTTGATGGTAATTTGCTTATTGATAAAATGCATTATTCAAACGCTAAACAGGAAGGAAACATTTTCAAACATCCTAAATCCCATAAAGAACTATGGGATGAATTATATAAAGATAAATATAAAGTTGAATACGATTTTTATCCTCGTGGAGAAGTTATTTATAAAGTGTGGTCAGATACATATATTGTATACAAAGATCCATGTATTGAAAAATCATATATAGATAATCGCATAACTTTATACGAAAAAAGCAAATACACCATAATTGATGATGACCGTTTCGTTTGTGAAGCCTGTCGAACAAACAGCGACATTTTTGGTGCTATTTGTGGCGATATTTTAGGATCAACATTTGAGTTTGAAGAAATTAAATATGATAATCCTGATGAGATTGATTTATTCAGAGATGAAAGTTTTTTCACTGATGATACCGTTCTTACTCTTGCTGTTGTAGAATGGTTATTGAACGATCTCAATAATTACGAAGAGAACGACTATTTCAAAGAAAAACTTGCAAAACGAATGGTTAAATATGTATGTAAACAATATAAAGATCATCAACTGGCGTATGGTTTAAATTTCTGGAATTGGTGCAACAAAATGCACCTAACCAATGAATATCAACCACCATATTACAGTTACGGCAACGGTTCTGCAATGAGAGTAAGTCCTGTTGGCTGGTATTTTGATACTATGGAAGAAACTATGCGTTTTGCAAAAATCTCTGCTGACGTAACTCACAACCACCCTGAAGGGCAAAAAGGTGCAATGTGCATTGCTGCAGCTGTGTTTCTTGCCAGAAAAGGAAAATCAAAACAAGAAATTAAAGACTATCTTATGCGAGCATTCGGATATAGTCAGCTGAACTGCTCTACAGAGTCATTGCGTAATTCTTGCACATACAGCACGAGTTGTCAGGATACTGTTCCTCTTGCTGTAGTTGCTTTTCTTGAGAGCACAGACTTTGAATCTGCTATAAGAATTGCTATATCTTTTGGAAGCGATTCCGACACAATAGCAGCAATGGCAGGCGCAATTGCAGAAGCATACTATAAAAAGATACCAACATACATAGCCAGAGATTTCTGTAAATATAAACTGGACAAAGATGCTCGTACACTTTGCAAAAGCTTTTTTGATAAAATTAGAAAGCGCGCAATGATTACAACCAAGGAGGATTAATTATGGCTGATAAGCAAACCTTTTTATTTATTTATAGAATGACCGCTGATAGTGGTTTAGCACCTTGTGTTGATAAAGATAAAGATGATAAAAAATTATTAACATTATCTTGCTGTAAAGGCGGCAGAAAAGATAATACAAAAACAGGGATAAGGTATTGGCTGGGAAGTGGTCAAAAAGGAAACCTTTCTTTTAATTGCGAAACAGATTCTGTATATATTCTTGGGACATACAAAAATGACTTTTTATATTTAGCTAAAATTGAAAAAGCAATAGAAATGAAAGAGTACTATAGTAATGAACAATACAAAAAGCGATTAGATATAATTTACGATGTAGATGGGGATAAACTTAAAAGAAATCAACGCTTAAGAAAAGAAAATATTCATACTGACAATGATCAAATTAAAAGAGATATTGCAGGTACATTTGTTTTACTGTCCCAGGATTTTATTTATTTAGGAAAAGATAGAATAAGTTTTAGTGAAAATCTATTATCGAAAATGCCAAAAAATCGTGAAGTAAAAGTCTATACAAATGAAGATGCAAATGAAATAATTACCTGGTGTATAGAAAAAGATGATAATAAAAATCATAAAACTACTGATCCTCTAAAAAGGAGTTGCAATCAAAGATGAAAATAATATTATCCAGAAAAGGATTTGATAGTTCTTATGGAGGTTGTCCAAGTCCTGTTTTACCTAATAAAACAATGATTTCTATGCCTATACCCTGTGGAAATGATAACGGATTAAAATACTCTGATATTAAATACAAAGAAACTTCTTATAAAACTATATGGGATAACTTATATCCAAAACATAATACAGATACACCATATTGCCATCTTGATCCTGATATAAGATCAGTAACAAGAAAGGAGCATATTGATAATTGGGTAAAAGCTTTTGGACAAACCGATAAAGCGCAAAGGCATTTAAAAAATAATGGTGTTGATGTAGGTGATTTGTTTCTGTTTTTTGGTTGGTTCAGAAAAACGGACGAAAACTTTACATACTTACCTAAGGAATACGATAAACACATTATTTACGGATACCTGCAAATAGGCGAAATAAATACAGGTGATAAAATTAAGAATTATCCTTGGCATCCTCACGCACAAGGCGACTATGGTATTGATAACACTTTGTATGTGGCATCAAATGAACTTAAAATAAACGATATTCATACGGGATTGCCCGGTGCAGGTACATTTAGATATGACGAAAGCCTTGTTCTTACCAAAGAAGGCTGTTCTCGTTCAAAATGGAAATTAAATGCTGAATGGAATATTGATGAGTTCTTTGAGAATAATTTTATTTCCTACCATAGTAAAAACAGTGTGAAAGATGGTTATTTCCAAAGTGTTTATCGTGGTCAGGAATTCGTTATCTCAGAAAATGATAAGGTAACTCAATGGGCATATAATCTTATCCGTAAACAAGAATTAGATTAGGAGGAATGAACTTAATGTGATAAACTATAATAATTCACCTGTATTAGATCACTATAAACTATGTGGTTACGAGCAGGAATTTCACAATGAATTAGAACAAAAGAAAAAAGAATATTTAGAAGACGAAGGTATTGAACTTAGCGATGATGAAGTGATTGATAAGATTAAATTGGACTATTCTCTTTATTATCCTCAGCTGGTAAATTCAACTCGTTGCTTTTTAATAGATACGCTAAAAGACTATCTGACAAACACAGAATCCGATACTCATAATATTAACAAATCATTCGAAAAATGTATTCACTCAACCAAATCGTATAAAAAGAGATTCAAAAAGAAATAGAACAAGCTCAACACGCTATAAATCAATTGAACGAATTAATTAATATCTGCAACAAATATAGAGAAAAATAATACATTATTAAAGCCGTCACAAATTGTGACGGCTACTTTCATTAAGCCAGGGCATAACAGGAGAAAGGTACTTGTTTTTGAATTGTTTGATATTGCTATATCGATTGTTCCATGATAAAATTTATTTAAAATAATTATATAAATGAAAATGATATAAAAAAATTCATCATAAAGGAATAAGAAAAAATGTTTAATACAGATAAACCAATTGATAACATTAGATATGACTTATTAAATAGAGCGTCTTTTTCAGAACAACTCGCAAAGGCAATATTATCATACACAAATACAGATAATTTTACAATTAGTCTATGTGGCAAATGGGGATCTGGTAAGACTTCTATTCTTAATATGGTAGAAACATATATAAAAACACTTACACAAAATTATAGTGAGGACAACAAACCAATAATTGTACATTTTAATCCGTGGAATTATTCAGACCAAACTCAATTGATTACTCAGTTTTTTTCTACTATGCTTGCAGAGCTTAATGTTAATTCAAAAAGTGAAAGCCTGTATAAAGTTGGAAAAGCCTTGCAAGAATATTCTACAGTTTTCGAATATGCAGAAAATATCCCTGTTGCAGGAAAATACATAAAACCGATAAAGTGGATTATGGAGAAAACGGGAAAAAAGCTATCCAACGGCAATGATAACAACCTTAATAAAAAGAAAATAGAAGTTACTAAGGCATTAAGTAATCAAAGTCACAAATTTATCGTGATTATTGATGATATTGACAGATTAAACAATAATCAAATTAAACTGATTTTTCAGTTAGTTAATTCATTGGCTGGTTTTCCGAATCTTATTTATTTACTTTCTTTTGACAGAGAAGTCGTTGTGAGAGCACTAAGTGAAGAGCAAAAAAGCAACGGTGAAGAATATCTTGAAAAGATAATACAGGTACCATTTAATATTCCAGAAGCAAAAGGCGACTTAGTTCAGAGTGTTTTCTTTGAAAAACTGAATAAACTCTGGTTTGGCGAAATATCCTGTTCTAATTTTGAAAAAACTTATTGGGATAGTGTTTTCGATTATTGTATATCTCCCTTTATTAAAAGCATTAGGGATGTTAACAGAATAATTAATGTCTATCAGTTTAAATATGGCCTAATGCATGATGAAACAAATTGTATTGACTTACTCGCAATTACTACGCTACAAATATGTGCCTCAAATATTTACAACTGGATATATAAAAATATCGATAGTATCTGCGGAAGTATTTATACAAGAGGAATTTCTGGGGTTGAACAAAAAGAAGCATATAGTAAAAAATTAGAAGAATTTCAGGAAATATATAAGAATCCAGAATTAATGATACAAATAGTACAGACGTTATTTCCAAAATTTTCATGGTTGACAGGAGGATATCATCACTCTGGGGATTCTGATGATGAGTTAAGAAAAAAGCAAAAGATTGCCTGTCGTACCCGTGCTGGTTTATATTTTAATTTATCGCTAGATGATGTAGCTATTTCAAAACAAGAAATATTAGAATCAATAAATGATTTTGATAGAGAAAAACTAAATAATTATTTTAACAAACTAATAAAAAACGATAAAATGCTTGAATATTCAAGAGAACTGCTTTCATATGTTCCTGATATACCAGAAAACAGAAAGTCATTATTTTTAGATGAACTCATTATAGCATTAACAATACCCTCAAATCATAAATCAAGAGGAATCTTTAATCCTACTCCGAGTACATTTATAGCTAATTGCATATGGAAAATAATGAAAACATATTCTCAAGATGAAGCTGAACAAAGAATCATAGAGTTAATCAACTCATATTCATCGAACGAATTATCTATTGTAGTTGATTTAGTACTTCAAATAGAATATTCTTATGGACGAATAGGTAAAGATATTGATTATAACTATAGAATAATTTCAGAAGAACAGCTAAGTAACTTAGAAAAAATAATAATAGATAAACTAATCGAATCTTCTAAAACTCTAAATCTATTTGACTTAACATATTTTTATCCTACATACATCTTTTGGCGTAATATTGATAAGGACTCATTAGTCATTTATGTTGAGAAAGAACTTAGGAAACCTTCTAATATACCAAAACATCTTAAAATAACGGCAAATCATTGGAGTTCGGGACAAAGTAATGGATGGAGCTTTCAAAAAGAAAATTTCGAAGGTGTTTTAAGCAACGAAGATGCCTATAATAGCATTGTATCACTCAAATCAACTCAAGTGTTTTCAGAACTAGATGATAATACAAAGAAATTAGCTATTGCTTATTGTTTGTGGTATGAAAGAAAAGATGAAAAACTGAATAGAGTAGACGAAGATGAAGTAAATAAATATCTTAGTGAATGGGAATATGTAACATAATAAATTCCACGTTTATTAATAAAAGTAAGATATTCAACTAACATAACGTTCGTCAAAATATTGTGATATAAACGTTATTATGATATAGTGTATAAAAAGTGAAGCTTAAATATTCTTTCACCAAAGTGGTGTAATCATCAGGTCCATATGAATGCAAATTCATGCAGGTTCAAGTCCTGTTATCCGCACCATAGCATTTTACCCCAGTAAATGTGATATTTACTGGGGTAAAATGCTATGTCAAAGTACCCTAAAACATTGGAATATATATATCGTAGCTAACACATAGCTAACAAATATTTAAAACAACAAACTCCCCTCACCTACTTTTTATGGTGGATGAGGGAATATTTTTGCAATTATGTTTTTAATAAAATCCGTTCTAAGCTTATAAGCTTAATTTAGCAATTCATATAACTATTGATTTTGGAATTTATACTGACCCGGGGTGCAATTATAGACCTTTTTGCAAAGTTCAATGAATGATTTAACGCTTGTGAAACCGTTGTCAAAAGCAGCATCGGTTACGGTTTTATTTTCTTCAACCACATCACGAAGAGCGGATTCAAGTCTTATTTTTGCAAGGTAATGCATCACAGATGTTCTTGTTATGCTTTTGAAACAACGAGAAAAATACGAACTGGATAATCCAATTTCGTTTGCTATATCATTAAGCGTCAAATCTTCAAGATAATTGTAACCCATATATTCAATTGCCGCTTTTACATACTCAAGTTCCTTATCACTTACTGAGTTTGTTTTGCTTATATTTTCGCAGCCACATTCCGACATAAGAACAAAATATATGTCATGCAGTAATGAGTTTATCTTCATCACATATCCGAGAGGAGCTGTTTCAAAATAAAAAGCAATCTGTTCAAGCAAAGCCGTGATTTTATCCTTTGATGATTCACTTATACAAAATTCAGGATTTTTAAGATTTGGATAATATTTCAACAATTTATCATATGACATTTGCACCACAAGGTATTTTATATTTTTGTCAGGCGTCAAAGTAAATGTTTTGTGAAAACGATCATGGCCAACAAAGTAAATATCACCGTTTTTAAGAGATGTTACCTCTCCTTCGTCTTTTACATTGATTTCGCCGTCAACTATGTACAAAAGTTCCATCGCCCTATGCCAATGATACCTTGTGTTGCATCTTCTGCCGGGTTTGTTTTGGAGGTAAATCTTAGCAGGGTATTTGTCACTGAATTTTATTATCTCATACTTATATTCCATTATCCCCACCCCCGAATTCTTTATGAGTATATTTTAACATATTTCAAGACAAAATTCTACATAAAAATGAAAACTCCGATGACAAATTGTCATCGGAGCTCAATGTTAAAAATTACTTATTTAGTGAAGGAACAATTTCAACGAGGTACTGCTGGATTCGAGTTACATCCTTGATTGTCGGTTCACCGTCACTTACAACAGCTGCAGCTTCAAGCTGGCGCTTGCTAAGCTTTATGTCGTAACCTGAAATATACTTCTGTAAAACAACAACATCATTGATTCTGACATCACCGTCACCGTTTACATCACCATAAAGAACAGGTTTCATATCGAAAATTGCCTCATCGAGCAGAACAGCAGCGTCATAAGCCTTTGTAAGTTCACCGTTTTCTGCTGTTTCACTCTGAGCTGTCTTTGCCTGTTCAAGGGCTGACTGGAGATTGTCAAGTTTTGCACCTGAATACTCTCCGCTTGCAACCATACTTTCAGCCTTGCTGATTGAGCTGTCAAGCTTTGCACGGTCACTCTTATTGATTGTATAGCTGTCATACATTTCATTTGTATCTGTACGATAGGTTTCAATTGTGAATGACGCGTCGGTAATCTTAACAAGTGAATAAGACTGAACCATATTTACTGCAAATGATTTTGCAATATGACTGTCGTAACCTGCCTTATTATTTTCATAGTTCTTACTTGCAGATGTGCTGAGTTCAAAGTAAACCGTTCCGTTTGGATTCTCAACAGTTACATCTGATGCATTATAATCAACACCGTCAGCTTTTACAGGAGAGTTGTTTTCCATAGGATATGAACGAGTGTAGTTGTGACCGTGACCTGTCAAAACAACATCTATATCATAATCATCAATAATCGGATAAAGCTGTTCACGACATTTTGTTACTTCAGCATCGCTGTAGTGATCTGGATAACCGTAAATGTCCTGATGGAAATCAATTATTCTCCACTTTGCATACGGATTGGAGGCAATCGCCTCTTCAATACATTTTCTGTGTTCAACTGCAATTGCATTATTGCTCTTGGTTGACTTGAGAACTGCGTTTGAATTGAGTGAAATTACAAGCAAGTCACCGTATGAATAGTAGTAGTCACCACCTGCATTCGTCATACCGTAATTTGTCTGGTTAGGATTGTTAAAGTGCCATGCCATATTCGGAACATCGCAGTCATGGTTACCCGCAATTGTTGAAATAGACATACTTCTGAGAATTTCCGGATACATAAATCCTGCATACTGATCCTCTTCTTTATTGCCGTCAACCTGGTCACCGAGTGACATTATAAAACCTGCATTAGGCATTTTTTCGGTTGCAAGCTTAAGGGTATTTTCCCATCTTTCGGTATCCTCTTCTGAACCACCGTTGCCTACACCTATCTGAACATCACCTACTGCAATAAATCCAAAGCCGTTTTCAGTGTTTTGTGTTTTGTATGAATAAGTTTCGCTCCACTCACCGTCACCTGTTTTGTATCTGTACTTATACGATGTATCAGGCTCAAGGTCCTTTGCGATAACCTTATTTGAATAGTATTGAACACCTGTTTCTGTATTTTTATATGCAGTAACACTTGTTCCGTCAAATATGCCTGTGTCGGCAAAATCTTCATCAGCCTTTACAATCTGAACAACAGGCTTTGCGTTCTCTGTTGAATACCAAGCAAAATTAAGCTGTGATTCATCAGCACCGGGAGCAAGTATTACCTTTGAAAAATCAGTTCTTACAGAATTCCAGTTCTCCAACGCAAATGCTGATGATACGGAAGAAAACATAACCGTAGCCGAAAATGCAAGTGTGAGTGCTCCTGAAACAATCTTTTTAAATTTGGTCATTATTTACTCCTCCTCTCATTATGCTGCAAAATATTTTTCGTATGTTGCAATTCTTGAATCAGATTCAAGCTTCACGATATACTTCTGAATCGCTGTTGCATCCGTAATATTTATAGCTCCGTCACCATTTACATCTGCGGCAAAGGTCTGAACATCATCCAATTCAACTTCCGACAAAGCAGATTTTTGAATTAATGTTGCGTCCGTAACGCGCACAGTACCGTCCTTATCAACATCGCCGATAAGCACATCAAGACCTGTAGTATATTTTTCAAGAATATCGTAATAAGCGTTGTATCTTATACCACCGTTTTTCTCATATGCACTGTCAGGGTCAATAACAAGGATTTTGCCCGGTTCAAATGTGCTGATACTTGAAGTTTGCTCGCCGCCATCAGTGCCTGCCTTGCCGTTGCTGAAGTTAAATCCTGTTGCGTCCTCAGGGAATGTTACATAGTAAATATCATTTGTGCCTGCAAGCTTTTTAGGTTTAACACCCGGGAATGGCAGACATTCACTTGCTGTGCTGCCCCACCAATATGTATAAACATCGTCCCAGTTCATAACATTCTTGAAGTAGATTGTGTTAGGAACATATTTTTCGGATACACCTCTAAAGCGAAGTCCACCGTTCTTTTCATATGAATCATCAGGATCCGGAACAAAAATGTTACCGATTTTAAGGTTATCGCCTGAAATGCTGTCTGTCTGTTCTCCGCCGTCAGTACCTGCCTTACCGTTATTGAAGTTAAGACCGGTTGCATCCTCAGGAAGCTGTACTGAATAAAGATTTACCGTACCGTCAACCTTTGTTGCAGTAATTCCGGGGAATGCAGGACAAGCTTCCTCACTGCCCCACCAATAAGCGTATACTGTTTCCCAATTTACAGTATTTCTGAAATAGAAAATGTTAGGAACATATTTTTCGGATACTCCTCTGAATCTAAGTCCTCCGTTCTTTTCATATGAATCATCAGGATCTGGAACAAAAATGTTACCGATTTTAAGGTTATCGCCTGAAATGCTGTCTGTCTGCTGTCCGCCGTCAGTACCTGCCTTACCATTGTTAAAGTTAAGACCTGTTGCATCTTCGGGAAGTTCTACGCAGAAGTAACCTTCTCTGCCTGCAACCGGAGTTGCCTTAACACCCGGGAATGCAGGACAAGCCTCCTCACTGCCCCACCAGTAAGCATAAACATCTTCCCACTGTGTTGTATTCTTGAAGTAGAAGTAATTTCCGTCACCCTGTGTTTCAACAAGTGCATCAATTGCCTGTGTAAGGAGTGCAACCTGAGCATCAACAACATCCTGTGTTGAAGTTAAAGAATCAAGAACAGACTGTGCATTTTTAGCTACTGTTAATGCATTTTGATATGATACTGCTGTAAATTTGCTTTCGTCAAGGTCATTGATATAAGCAATTTTTTCCTCCAATACAGACTTATCTACACCAACTGTAATCTTACCGGCAACAATGTTTGATGATGGGAATGATACCTCTGTTTCTTCATCAGCAAACATATCAGCAACCTTAACGCTCACTTTGATCTGCTGTGTTTCACTTGCAACAACCTTGAACGGAATTGATACAAGTAAATCCTTTTCTGTGTAATCAACGGCATCTGCATTTGAACAAATTATTGAAAGTTCACCGTTTGATTTTACATTTGTGATAACATCACCGAGTTTTGAAGAAATAACCGTGCTGTTTTCAACAGGTGTAATTACATTTTTATCGAATACGATATTTGCAACATAACCGCTTAACTGCGGAACATTTTGAAGATTTACATTGAGCATAAACTCCTCGCCAAGTGCGGGAGCGGCATTGTCAACTGAAAGAATCGGCATTCCTTCAACAGGCTCATCTGAAAGTGCTCTGTCAAGTGATACATACTCACCAAGATTTGCACTTTCGCCCTCAATGAGCGGATTGATTACATATACCTCTGAAACGCCCTCAACTATATCCTGTGTTGCAAGGTTTACAGTCTGCTGACTTTCATCTGTGCCTTCACTGCCGCCATTGTTAAATTTGTAGTTTGTAGATTTAGAAGGAATTTCGCAATAGTAAACATCCTCTGAATCTGCATATTTCTTCATCTTGACACCGGGCCAGATTGAGGTTGATTCTCCACCCCAATAATGAACATATACATCGTCCCAGCCTGCGCTGTTTTTCGCATAAACTGTGCGTGAATTATTCTTTGTAAAGGTGTATTCATATGAATATGATTCGTCACCTTTTACTGCGTTGCCGGATTTTTGGTTCAATTAAATTATATTTCCGATGCAAATAAATTGATATGCAATTCTTACCCATCGGATGGTTGATAATTGACATCTTGTACAAAGTCGATTTAATGTTAGTTGAAAATTTACAAATCTTACACAAATATTTTACAATTATAATTTTTACGGCGTGAATGTAAATATCTGCAAGTTCCTTAAAAAGATTTCATATAGTAAAATCTTTTGTGCTTTACGGTTTGGAAAGGAACGATTTTTATTAACACAAAAAGCACAAAATCAAAATCAAAATGTAAGAAACTTGATTATGGTGACGGTTCAATTTATTATGTTGAAAGCAGAAAATGCTATGCAGGGCAAATTACTCTTGATATTAACGGAAAGAAAAAGCGTAAAACCGCCTATGGTAAAACCGAACGCATTGTAAAGAACAAATTGCTTGAATACCGTATTCAGACAAAGGCGGGATTGTTTGATGAAGTAGATAACACTACAATATATGAGATTGCCGAAAAGATGATTGAGGAGCAATTCGCTCCCAATGAGATTAAGCAAACTTCATATGACCGCACAATAAATGTCTGTAAGACTGTCAGCTGAGGTCTTGACGGCAAAACATACATAAGCAGGTCAACAAAGACTAAAGCAGGTATGCGTACAATTTATTTCAATGAGGATATGCTGACTTTTTAAGACAGTGTATCGGAGATAAAAAACGGTCTTATATTTGCTTCAAGTGTGGATAAACTCGTCACAACTAATCAGGTTAATTATCAATACGCAAACGCTCCGAAAAAGTATGATATACTTGACAAAAGTGTTTACGGGAAAGTGGATTTACATTCACTTCGTCATACATATGCAACAAGATGTATAGAATAGGGTATGCCTGCAAAGGTTCTTTAAAATCTTCTCGGTCATATGCTGCTTGTTCAGTATTTAAGCCACTTGTCACGGTCACCCGCACCAACGAAAAAATCCGAACTCTGCTCCGATTGGAGAAGGGTTCGGATTTTTTGTAATTCTTTTACATCAAGCCCAAATTGCCATGGCAAGTATTCCTAATATGCTGACTACTCCGTTTTGAATGGAGAAATAATAAAACAACCACGATACCAACTATTGACAGAGAATCAAACTAAAATACTCCGAATCGGTTTTATTGATGCAACCGGTTCGGAGTATATAATTTATTTTGCTATTACATTATAAGAAAATGTATTTTAATATAAATAGAACTGCAAGAACATACATAATTGGGTTGATATTTTTGGCTTTTTTGCAGATAAGGTTAATCAACACATATGAGATTACGCCGATTGAAATTCCTTCTGAAATGCTGTAAAACAGCGGCATTGAAATAATGCAGAGATATGCAGGAATTGCTGTTGTATATTTATCATCAGAAAATTTGATTTCTGTAATGTTGCTGAACATAAGGAAACCAACAATAATCAAAGCCGGTGCCGTTGCAAATGAAGGAATTGCTGTGAATATCGGAGCAAAGAACATCGAGATCAAAAACAGAATAGCTGTTGTCATTGATGTAAGACCTGTTCTTCCGCCTTCTGCTACACCTGCAGATGATTCGACGAACGTGGTAGTCGTAGATGTACCCAAAACTGCGCCTGCAGTTGTTGCGATTGCGTCTGCAAGAAGTGCAGGTCTAATTTTAGGTAATCTACCGTTTTCATCGAGCATTCCTGCTTTTGCGCTCACACCGATAAGTGTTCCGAGTGTATCAAATAAATCTACAAAGAGGAATGAAAATACTATAACAATAAAATTAAAGATTCCCACATTGCTGAAATCAACGTTAAAGCACTGTCCGAAAGTTTCTCCGAGTTTTGAGAAATCTGTCATTGCAAATGTCGGCAGAAGTGAGTTGAATCCGTTTGCGGCATCAGGCACATAAATACCTGTAAGCTGACAGATTATTCCTAATATCCATGTTGACAGAATTCCGATTAAAATTGAACCCTTTACCTTTTTGATATAAAGAATTGCAGTAATAAAAGTACCGATTATTCCGAGCAATGCACAGATTCCTGAAGTTGAGAAATCATCTGTAAAGCTTACGATTGAAACCAATGTCGAGGAATTTGAAACTGAAAGACCTGCATTCTGAAGTCCGATAAACGCTATAAACAATCCGATTCCGACAGAAACTCCGTGTTTGAGCGAAATAGGAATCGCATCAAAAATTGCTTCTCTGACTTTGGTCAACGAAAGGATAATAAATATTATTCCTTCAATAAACACGGCAAGAAGTGCAACCTGCCACGAGTAACCGAATCCCAATACGACTGTGTATGTGAGAAAAGCATTCAATCCCATTCCGGCAGAAAGCGCAAACGGCATATTTGCCATAAGCGACATACACGCAGTTCCGATAAATGAAGCAAGACAGGTCGCAAGAAGCACTGCGGTGGAATCCATTCCTGCTTCACTGAGAATACTCGGGTTAACTGCCAAGATGTAAGCCATCGTCATAAAAGTGGTGATACCGGCAGTTATTTCGGTTTTTACATTTGTGTTGTTTTCCTTCAGTTTAAAAATCTTATCAATCATATGATTTTCCTCTTCTTCCCTCTTCAATGTAATTATCCGCATAATTATATACGGCAATATTCCGCAAAATATTTTATTAATATTATACCATATTTCTTCCGAAAATCAACTATTTATACATTACTTTATATAATTATGAGTATCATAAACTTCTCTCTGACAAGGTGATGTCACGAAACGATTACAACACGTTTGAAAAAGCCAAAATATTACATTGAGCAATAAGGTAAAAGAAAAGGAGCAGTCTAAAACTGCTCTTCTTGGCAACATATGATATATTTGATACAATTTCAAAAGGTTTTACTCGAATTTGAAACCTTAGACGTAGAAATGAAATCATCTGCGATTTTTAGGGACCCATAAAGGATATCAAATCATACCCCTTCTCTTTGGCGACTTTGAGCATATATTCCATCCGGTAAATGAAGCGACGGTAAAAATCAAGAACCAGTTCAATTTCGGTGTCGTCCTCTGTTGGTCTGGTAGCATTGTACTCTGCGATTTCCTCTTCACTGAGATTTTCCGCGTATAGTAGTTTGTAGGTAGACGTACCCCTCTTCTTTCTTAATTTTTCTGTAAATTCGTTTTCTCTTCCAAAGGACAGAGCATCAACAGTATCATTGATGTCCTCCAGAATTGCCACCATTGAATCCAAGGTAAAATAATTATGCGTCAGGTACCACTCAAAACCGTGAACAGCGTTTGTCTGCTCGTTTCCACCATCATCGATCCAATGACCTTCTATTCTATGTTTATTAGCTTCGAGTTCATCGTCGTAGTGCTTATAAAGAAACGGTGTAAGGTATTGGGCAACGTCGTCTTCTTCAATCGAAATCTCCGCACTTCTCATTTCAGCAACATTATCAATTTCGTTTGTGTTGGAATAGTCAATGACCCGTACTGGCATAATCCAAAAATACGACGAACTATCATGGCCATCAACAATGCCGATTTCTCTCTTGAAAATGTCTCTGCCGATGATTGTAAAAGAAAGATCCTTAATTTGAACGAGAACCTGGCTGTTATCATGTCGGTGCGCAGTAGCGTTGTCCAGCAGTTTCAGCAGTTTTTCAAAAGACTTATGACAGATATCCGACTCTAACAAAAACTTATGAACGACATGATAGATGGCATAATCCGACATATAGTTTGCATAATCCTCTTTAAGTAAACTCAACATATCTCTGATGCACAGCTGGGACGGATTACACAACCGCATGAAATCAGTTTCTTTCTTGGGGAACACACCCAGCATTGCTTTTATAAGTTCTTCTCTGCTCACATCGGGATAATTGGAAACTGTAAGATGATCATTTCCAGCGTTGTGGTGCTTTCTCCACCACTTATATTTGGAATTATAGATGTAGTAAAGATACCCACTGTGGGTTATGAAGATCATGTCTTCTTCAGGAAACTTTATCGCTTCAAAAGCATCAAACAGTTTCATAGTTTATCACCATCCTTTTATCATAATAACTGCAACGCAAAATTCGACAAAAATAAAGAGAAGTAACCCGTACGTCGTCTAAATAAAAATATCAAAATTTTTTGACCTTTTTGTTGACCTTTTGAGTTTATGTAAAATTAAAAAATGCTCAGAACAGCTTCAATAAGCCATTTCTGAGCATTTTCTCTTGGTGCGAGTGACCACTAAGAACCGCTTGAATACTGGGTTTTAGGGGTATTGACTGCACTTTTGACAGCAGTGTTCGTTTTTTACGCAATTTTAATGTCATTTTGCTTCATATACTCATCGGCAACTGCAAGGTGTTCGTTTGAATATTTTTCAAACACTGAGCAGTATGTATTGAGGGTAATATTGATGTCTGTATGTCCTAAAAGTTTCTGCAAAACCTTTGCAGGCATACCCGATTCAATACACCTTGTTGCGTATGTATGCCTGAGAGAATGTAAATCTACTCTGCCATAAACTGTATTGTCTATAATACCATACGCTTTCAAAGCAGCCGCATAAGAGTAATTGACCTGATTTGTTGTAACTAAGTTTTGATTGCTTGATAAAAACAGAAGACCTGTTTCTTTGTTACCTATACAGGATTTAAGGAATTCGAATATATCATCACTTAGATGTAGCTTTCTCATTCCTGCGGAAGTTTTAGTTTCGTTAAGCACATTTCGTCCATATTTGCCTCGTGCAACAGTTTTTGAAACTGTGATTGTCTTTTCTTCAAAATCAATATCTTCGACCATCAAAGCACAGCACTCACCGATTCGCATACCTGTGAACATCGACAACAACATAATATCGCTGTATCGAACATCCTCGTTTTTGAGCACATTAAGGAGCTTTTTCTGCTCCTCAACTGTCAACGCTCTAACGGGGATTGTCTTTTTGTTTGACTTAGGTCGCTTGATTTCTCTAAGTGGGTTGTCCTCAATGATTTTTCGATTTACCGCCTTGATGAATACAGCACCCAAAAGCTGATACATTTTGTTGATACAGGATTGAGAGTAATCGAGCTGAGTTTTAAAGAAAGCGATTAAATCATCCTCGGAAACTTCGTCAAGCTGTTTGTAGGAAATATCGGACAACATTTTGAGTGTTTCCATCTTCCTGTCATAGCTTGATTGCCTGATTTCGTTTAATGCTAACTGTTCATCCATCATTTTTTCAGCATACTGAAAGATGGTTGGTATCTTAGGCTTTTTGTCAATATGAAGATTGCCTGCAAGAGCCTGAATTTGAAGCTCTTTTAATTTATTTCTGACTTCACGCTCTGTTTTACCATAAACAGTTTTTCTTACTCTTTCACCATCA
This sequence comes from Ruminococcus sp., assembly GCA_036306945.1. GTDB lineage: Bacteria > Bacillota > Clostridia > Oscillospirales > Acutalibacteraceae > Ruminococcoides. The sequence goes on from JAXJYO010000016.1 coordinate 35,158, forward strand.
ATCAGAAGTTGTATCTGACCTGCATAGCGGTTGCGTTTTTCTACGAAATATATACTTCCGTCACCATAAGGTAAGGTGATTTTCTTTGATTTAGTATCTTTGGTTTTTATGATAAACATTCCTTTCCATAAAACCTAAAGACCTGAATCATCTGACATAAATATTTTAAATCAAAGACAATTCAGAGTCAATAGGCTTTTATACTTTAAAGTGATAAATTTATTATACTCTTCGAGTTTTGCTCCATTCGATGAAAGCCTGTTCGCTTACTTTGAAGTTTTTGCCAACTCTGAGTAACGGAAAATCGGCTCTCATCATAATGTTTCTTGCTGTTGGCAGACTGCAACCTAAAGCAGTTGCAACATCTTTCGTAGTTAAGAATTTTATATTTTCGCTCATTTATATACCTCCCTAATTAGCGTATAGGCATTCTGTTTCAAGTGTATCTACGCAGTTGTAGATAGTTGTTAGCAGATACGCTCTCATATTCTTTATTTCGGATTTGTTCTTCTCCAGTGAGCTGATGACATATTCGATATGCTCAGCTGTGAGTTTCTCAAACCTTTTTCTAACAGTTTCAATCGGTACTTTGCGTTTGTGTATCCATACGTAATCTTCGGTTGTGCAGTATGTATCTGTTATAAGACTTACGATTTCATCGAGCACACCGCCGAAATTACGCTCTGATAAAATATCATATTCGATTTGGTGTTTCATATCTTCTTCAATCTCATCATAGCTGATAGATGGATAGATATAACTCTTTTCAATATTACTATTATCAATATAGATTCCTCGCAAATTTGTGGAGTCCGTAGTCGCAATTTTAGTGACCACAGAATCGCCATTTTTAATATTGTCGTTCTCCATTTTGGAGAGTGCAAAAACTGTATTGATGTAAATAATATCCGCTTTGCCTAAGCGTTGCTTTCGTCTGTAAATCAGACCATAGCTTTCTAACTCCCTGAAAAGCCGTGTAGCTTTGTTGCGGCTACAATTTAATTTCTTGCAAACATCATCGTTTGTGAAGTAAACAAATGTCTCGCCACATTCATCTTTCATATTGTTTTTCTCCGATAGTGAATACCTGCTGAGCAATAGTGAGTACAGCAGTTTTGAATCTCCACACATATTGGAGTAAGGCTCCTCAAACAGCCTGTATGGAACTTGTGTAAATTGATTGTTCATTAACTTTAACCTTCCTTTCGTAAATTTACCCTCCACTTATATGGACTGGGAATAGCGTTTTGAGGGGGTGTTGAAGAGAAATTTTTAAGAAATATTTTTATACCCTTCACTTATTAGGAATTACACCCTCGAAATGCACCCCCTTTTTTTAGAAAAAAATTTTAAAATTTCTAATTTTCTACTTTGAGCACAAATCCGAGAATGAAATCCAGCTGGTTTTTGAAGAGGTTTACATCAGAAAAAATACCCTTCACTTGTTAGAACTGAGAAAGCAAAAATGGGGGGTATTTTTTCAAAAAAATTTTAAGAAAATTGCATTTTCTACATTTAGCACAAACCCAACGTGTAATTTCGTTTGCCTTTTGAAAAGATTAACAACAGAAAAAATACTCTTCACTTGTTATAACTGGGAAGCGAAAAATGTAAGTCTATTTTTGAAAAAATAATTTTTTCTCTTCACCTATTTAGAATTAGGGGTGCTATTTGTACCCCTGTTTTCAAAAAATTCTCAAAAAATTTTTTTACCCATCCACCTTTAATGTAAAAAAATCAGGGAAATTATGCATATTTTTAAAAAATTCTTTTGATTTTCACTCCCTCACCTATACCCAATGAGAGAGCACATTTGTTAAGTTTTTTTTGAATTTTTTTGCAAAAAATAAAACTGACACTTCAAAAAGTAATGTCAGTCTTTAAATGTATTGTTAAGTTTTGACGATAGGATTTTGAGTTTATACCAGCGGAAAAACAAAGAAAGAAATAGCTGTTTTAAAAGGTTATCTTAATTATCTTGACAATTAAGATAACTAAGATGACCGGCACGATTTGCTTTGTTAAACAACAATTACGCAGAATGTTTTGAAGATTATTTGCATAACAAAACCAGCTTCTAAGTTTCAAAAATCAGAGAAGATAGTTCCTTGTTTTGTCAAAATGTTTAAGAGAATTTATTATGTACAAGTCTTAGCGAGCAGACGCTTTGTATCCACACTTTGGATAAAACCGTAAAAACCTCGTTAGGCACATCCTAAGACCTGTGTTGGGAATTTCTACACTTTTGTAGAAACCGCATAAAAGTATTGTCAGTATGCGTCGAGTTGTGATATAATTATACTGTATTTTTGTATCTTTAAATATGGTTGATAAATTTCCATATACAGATGGAGGTAGTTTAAATGAACAAACAGCAACTTGCTAATAAGATTTGGGAATCGGCAAATAAAATGCGTTCAAAGATAGAAGCCAATGAATACAAGGATTATATCTTAGGATTTATTTTTTATAAATATCTTTCAGATACTGAGGTTAAGTTATTAAAAACAATGGGTTTCAGTGCAGATGATATAAAAACTATTAACGAAGAAATCACTGAGGTGGTTGAGCATTGTCAAAGAAAGCTTGGCTACTTTATTTCTTACGAAAATCTTTACTCAACTTGGCTTGAAAAAGGAAATGATTTTGATGTATCAAACGTAACAGATGCTTTATCTGCTTTTTCACGACTTATAAGCCCATCTCATAAAAAAGTATTTGAAAATATCTTCCGTACATTGGAAACAGGTCTTAGCAAACTTGGAGATACTTCAGGAGCACGTACAAAAGCGATTAGTGGTCTGTTACAACTTATCAGAGATATTCCAATGGATGGGAAACAAGATTACGATGTGCTTGGATTCATCTATGAATATTTGATAGAGAAATTTGCGGCAAACGCAGGCAAAAAAGCCGGAGAGTTCTATACACCTCACGAAGTATCATTACTTATGTCTGAGGTTGTAGCGAATCATCTCAGAGAGAAAACCGAAATTGAAATATACGACCCTACAAGTGGTTCGGGTTCTCTGCTTATCAATATTGGTCGTAGCGTAGCTAAATATATGAGCGATGACAATAATATTAAATATTACGCACAGGAGCTTAAAGAGAACACCTACAACCTTACTCGTATGAATTTGGTAATGCGTGGTATTAAACCTGATAATATATTCACTCGTAATGGTGACACTCTTGAAGAAGACTGGCCGTATTTTGATGAAAACGATCCAACAGCTACATATAATCCTCTTTACGTAGATGCAGTTGTGTCTAACCCTCCATATTCACAGGCTTGGGACCCATCAAACAGAGAGAACGACCCACGTTACGCTCGCTTTGGTTTAGCACCAAAAGGTAAAGCTGACTATGCCTTTTTACTTCACGATTTGTTCCATATCAAGCCTGACGGAATTATGACTATTGTACTTCCTCATGGTGTATTATTCCGTGGAGGCGAAGAGGGTGAAATAAGAAAAAATCTTATTGAAAATAATCATATAGATGCAATTATCGGCTTACCCGCTAACATATTCTTTGGTACAGGTATTCCAACCATTATTATGGTTTTGAGACAGAAAAGAGAAAACACAGATGTTCTTATAGTGGATGCATCAAAAGGATTTACAAAAGAAGGTAAAAACAACAAACTTCGTGCATCAGACATCAAAAGAATTTCTGATACAGTTATTAAAAGAGAAAGTATTGAAAAGTATTCCAGAGTAGTTACCCGTGATGAAATCAGAAGCAATGACTATAACTTGAATATTCCTCGATATGTTGATTCTTCTGAAAAAGCTGAGAGTTGGGATATCTATGCTTCGATGTTCGGTGGCATCCCTGTTTCTGAAATCGATGAATTCAAAGATTATTGGCTTGCATTTCCACAGTTGAGAGATGCTTTGTTTACTGAAAGCAATATACCTTATGTAACTCTTGCTACTGATGATATAAAGAAAGAAGTTAATGAGCATACAGATATAAAAGCATTTACAGAAAGATTTATTACAGCTTTTGCGGATTTTGATGAATATTTAAAACGTGAGCTAATTGATAAAATAAACGAAGTAGTAGTGTCGAAAACTGAGAATATTATTGCAGACAACATTTTTTCTCGTTTATCGGAGATTCCGTTAATCGACAAATATGAAGCTTATCAGTTACTTGATGATGAATGGACAAAAATATCTGTTGACCTTGAAATAATTCAAACAGAGGGTTTTGAGGCAACAAAGAAAGTCAATCCTAATATGGTGCTGAAAAAGAAAAACGGAACCGAACAGGAAGTTCAAGATGGTTATGTAGGTCACGTGATTCCATTTGAATTAGTACAAAAGACTTTACTTGTTGATGAATACGACTTGCTTAAGCAAAAAGAAGCTCGACTTTCTGAAATACCTTCTGAATATGAAGAAATACTTGATACATTATCAGAAGATGAAAAAGAAAGTTCGATACTCAATGATTCTAACGATGCCTTTGTTGTAAAAGAAGTAGACAAAAAACTAAAGGAATTAAAAAAAGAGCCTAAAACTACCGAGCTCACAGAGTTTATAGCAAAGTTATCAAAAGTATCAGCACTTTCAAAGGAAGAAAAAGATTTAAAGAAAGAAATAAAAACTGAATCATTAAAACTCCACGAAAAAACAAAAGCAACCATAGAGTCATTAAGTGATGAACAGGTGTGCGAACTTTTATACAAGAAGTGGATTGAATCACTCGTCGCTAATATTTATAGCTTGCCGAATGAAATTGTAAGTAAATTGATAAATATAATAACTTCTCTTAACTCAAAATACGAAACCACCTATTTTGAATTAGAAAAAGAGATTGACGAAACCGAAAAAGCTTTGTGTTCTATGATTGATGAGCTTTGCGGCAATGACTTCGATATGAAAGGTCTTGAGGAGTTCAAAACCTTGCTTGGAGGTGTCTAATATGGATGAAAACAAGAAACCTTCAATCAGATTCAAAGGATTTACTGACGCTTGGGAACAGTGTAAGTTCTCTAAATTGGTATTGATTGAACGTGGCGGTTCACCCAGACCGATTGAAGATTATATAACAAATTCGCCTGATGGTTTGAATTGGGTTAAGATTGGAGATGCACCATCACA
>JAXJYO010000017.1:0-3329 GCA_036306945.1 Ruminococcus sp.
CTGAGTTTCTTGGGAATTGTCGGATAATCAAATATAAGATAATATCGGCTGTCATAAAAATAGGCTGAATTTCTGTTGCAGTACACATTCTGTCTGTAGAGCTTCTCAACCGTTTCAAGAAAGTTTGCACTCTCTCCCAAAAGATAGCACACGCTTTCGTCATTCTTTTTTACTCGGTAGGTTCTGCGTGATTTCTGCGTAACGGTTACAAGGATATAGCAATCCTCGTCGAATGACAATGCTTCTATACTCACACTTTTCCCTCTCGTTTCGATACCTGTCTTTCGGCAGGCAATCTGCATTATTCTGAGAAGAATTTTCCTTGAGTGCAGGTCGTTCAGGCTGAGAGTATCAAAATCAAGTGCATAATCCTGCATTTCCTTTGTGCCGAGTATTATCAGCACTCTGTCGTCCGACAGCTTATCAACAGTCAAAATCATACCTCCCCGCTATTGATGCTTTTTAGTTATACACACAATTACATTGTACGGTACTACTTTAACATATTATGATTTATCGGCTGTCTTTGCAAGTGAATTTTTATGGAAAAATAACAGGAAATTATAATAAAATATTAACAATATCTATTGCTAATACTAAATATAAATGTTAATATTATAGGTAGAACTTTAACACGAAAGGGTGTTTAATATGCCGCAATGGCTAAATGATGCAGTATTTTATGAAATTTATCCGCAAAGCTTCTACGACACAAACGGAGATGGCATTGGTGATATCAATGGTATCATCGAAAAGCTCGACTATGTAAAGGGTCTTGGCTGTAATGCAATATGGCTCAACCCTGTTTATGACTCACCGTTTATGGATGCAGGTTACGATGTTCGCAACTACAAGCAGGTTGCACCACGTTACGGCACAAATGATGACCTTGTAAGACTCTTTGACGAGGCACACAAGAAGGGTATTAAAATTCTCCTCGACCTCGTTCCGGGACATACATCTGATACTCACTCGTGGTTTCTCGAGGCTAAAAAAGCTCAGGAAAGCGAGTATTCAAACCGTTATGTATTCACAAAGACTGTATGGGACGCTCCTCCACAGTACAGAATGATGTGCGGTATCTGTGAGAGAAACGGCAATTATATGGTAAATTACTTCAGTTCACAGCCTGCGCTCAACTACGGTTTCCACGAAATCACACACCCTGAGTGGCAGTTACCTTGTGACCATCCTGATTGTCTTGCAACTGCTGAAGCTATGAAGGACGTTATGCGTTTCTGGCTCGACAAGGGTGCAGACGGTTTCAGAGTTGATATGGCTGACTCTCTTGTAAAGAATGACGATGAAAAGGTTGCAACAGCCAAGATTTGGCGTGGAGTTCGTGATATGCTCGACAAAGAATATCCCGAGGCGGCAATGGTTGCAGAATGGTGCGGTCCTGAGCGTGCGATCAACAACGCAGGCTTCCATATGGACTTCTACCTTGACCACTATGGCAACGGCTACAGCAGACTTTTCCGTTACGGCGAATGGGGCGATGAAGCTGTATTCAACCCTAACGGCAAAGGTGATGTAAAGGCATTTGCCGACGAATATCTCCCGTCTTATGAAATTTCAAAGGACAAAGGCTACATCAGCTTTATGACAAACAATCACGATATGCCTCGTGCAACTGCATACCTCGACAAGCAGGCTGTCAAGCTGACTCACGCATTCATCTTCACAATGCCGGGTGTGCCGTTCCTCTATTACGGTGACGAAATCGGTATGAGATATCAGAAGGATTTAGTCAGCAAGGAAGGCGGATTCAGCAGAACAGGTTCCCGTACTCCTATGCAGTGGAACAGCGGTAAAAACCTTGGTTTCTCAACAAGCGACGAGCCGTATCTCCCTGTTGACAAGAGTGACGATGCTCCTACAGTTGAAAACCAGATGAACGACAGCGACAGCATCTACAAGGTTGACAAAGAGCTTATTGCGCTCCGTCACAAGTATGATGACCTCAAGGGCAACGGTGAACTCGAGTTTATCTATGAGGAAGGCAAAATTCCTTTCGCATACAAGAGAGGCAACCTTGTTATGTTCTTCAACACACTCGGTAAGGAAAGCGAAATGGCTACAAAGTACAGCGGTGAGGTTGTGTACAAGCTCGGCGACGCTGAATTTGCAGACGGTAAAATCAAAATGGCTCCTCAGAGCTTTGTTATGATTGAGATTAAATAATTTGCCATATCAGCCTGACGGCTTTTATGGATAAGGTTGCAGGGAAGTTAAGGCGGTTAGCACTCCCATAAGATTGGGGGTGATATGTATGACTGAAACAGTATTACTTGTTATTTTACTTGTATCACTTGCAGAAGTCATTAAATACATAAAGAAGTAACCGCCCAACTGCACATTGGACGGTTACTCATTATTTGATTAACTATTCTTTGGGCTAACCGCTTTACACGGTTTTCCCTGTAATCTTATTATATATTAATGATTTAATATTGTCAATACAGACCACGGATTAAAACCGTGGTCTGTTTCATTTATATTCAATTCATCATTTAAGCCAAACAATATCCGTATCGGTTGCAAAATTGTCGATGCCGTACATAACGAGAATCTGTTCGGGGTTCTCCTGAGCTACAATATCAGATACGCTCTGCTTATAGTAACGCATATCAACAAGTATAACCTTGCTGTAATTCTCTGCAAGGAACGGTGCAATACTATGAGAAAAACTGTCCTTTATCATTAACAGTGTTCCGCCCTTTGCATTTGAGTTTGTAATCTCCGTGAGTGCGTGGTTACCGTCAATGAACACAGGATATTTGTCATCCTCGTCAATGTGGTCATAGAAGTACATCGAATCGTACTCTGAGACCTCCGTACCCTCGGTAATCTTCACCTTGATGTTATCGGTGTTTGCAGGGTTGTTCCATACCTCGACAGTGTCGGGATCTGTAAGCCAGAATCCGCTTGTTGAATAGGTTGTACCGTAGAAACCGTCGTATTTTTCAACACTTAAACTTTCCTTAGCCACAGGCTCGGTTGCAAGGTTCTTACAAAGCTGAGCATATGCAGTATACGCTCCCTCAGTTGTCCAGTGGTGATCGGTCTTGTAATAAAGCTGTGAGCCGTTGCTGTAGGCATCTTTGAATGTTTCACGAAGGTCTACAAAAGCAATTCCATTATTCTCAAAGGTCTTTGATGCACTCTCAAAGTAGGTATCATCATTGTATTCATCGTGAACAGTCGGCAGAACATCGTCTGCGATATAACCCGTTGAAGGCGCAAACATAACAGTTATCGGAACATCAACATTATCCTTGAACTTTACGATTGCGTTTGTGTTCTTCTCAACCTTGTTGTCGGTCGAA
>JAXJYO010000018.1:0-9698 GCA_036306945.1 Ruminococcus sp.
ACTGTAGGATATCCTGCAAGCACACCCTTTTTGATTGAGTCACGCAGACCCTTTTCTACTGCGGGGAAGAAGTTCTTAGGAACTGCACCGCCTACTACACGCTCTGCAAACTCAAGACCGTCTGTATCGTATGGCTCAAACTCGATCCAAACATCACCGAACTGTCCGTGACCGCCGGACTGCTTCTTGTATCTGCCCTGTGCGGAAACCTTTTTGCGGATAGTTTCTCTGTAAGCGATTTTCTGCTTCTGAAGTGTTGCGTCAACGTTATATTTTGACTTCAATCTTGAAATCACAACGTCAAGATGCTGTTCGCCAAGACCTGAGATGAGCATTTCATGTGTTTCGTGATTATTTTCAAACTTGATTGTCGGATCTTCATCAGAAAGCTTTGCAAGTGCCTGAGCAACCTTGTCTTCGTCGCCCTTCTTTGCAGGGTATATAGCCATTGTGTATGATGATACAGGGTAGTCAACTCCGTCAAGAACCACTTTTCTGAGTGGTGAACAGAGTGTGTCGCCTGTCTTTGTAGCTGTAAGTTTCGGGATAGCACCGATGTCACCTGCGCCGATGTAATCAACATCACTCTGCTTTTTACCGCACATTGAGAGCACCTTTGTGATTCTCTCCTGTGCGCCTGTACGCATATTAATGAGAGGTGTGTCGGAAGAAACCTTGCCTGATACTACCTTGATATATGAAAGTCTGCCGATGAACGGGTCTGCAACTGTTTTGAACACGATTGCAGCTACCGCACCGCTTTCGTTTACTGAAACTTCAACAGGCTCACCGTCGATATCAACACCGATCTCGTCGCCCTTGTCAGCCGCTGACGGAGCAAGCCATGTGAGGCTGTTGAGAAGCTGGTCAATTGCAAATGTGTTGTGAGCGTCACCGCAGAATACAGGGCAGATAGAGCCGTCCTTAACACCCTGACTTACGCCGAGAATGATCTCCTCAGGAGTGAACTCCTCGCCCATAAGGAACTTATCAAGAAGCTCTTCGCTTGTTTCTGCAACGGCTTCTTTGATAGCCTCTCTCAAGCCTTCGAGTCTGTCACCCATATCAGGCAACGCTGTAGGCTTTACAGAACCGTCTGTGCTGTATTCATATGCTTTATAATCAAACAGGTTAACGTATGTATTAGCCTGACCGTCAACGATATAAGGAACAACAACAGGACAAACAGAAGGTCCGAATGTTGCCTTGAGGTTCTCAAATACACGATAAAAGCGAGCGTCCTCATCGCAAAGACCGTTTACGAAGAACACCTTTGTAAGTCCTGCCTTTGTAGCGGCTTCAACAGCCTTTTCTGTTCCGACACTTACGCCGTCCTTGCCTGATACTACGATGAGTGCAGTGTCTGCGGCACGCATACCTTCTGCAACACCGCCTGCAAAGTCAAAAAGACCGGGAGTATCAATAAGGTTGATTTTAGTATTCTTCCACTCTATCGGAGCGACTGCTGTCATAATTGAAGCCTGACGCTTGATTTCCTCGCTGTCAAAGTCGAGCATTGTGTTACCGTCAGAAATTTTTCCGAGTCTTTCGCTGACCTTTGAAAGATAGAGAATTGACTCTGCAACTGAGGTTTTACCGCATCCGCTGTGACCTGCCAGCGCAATATTTAAGATTTTTTTTGCATCGTACTGTTTCAAAACTGAAAACTCCTTTCGGTTTTTAATGTTTATATTTCGATATAATATTATCAATTTCAACAATTGTATGAATTAAGTCTAAATTATTATATCATATTTGTACACTTTATACAACCGAAATTAAGCAAAATAAAAAAATTCACCCTTTGACCAATTGGACAAAGGGTGATTTGTGCATATTGCTTTTTTTATTTATCTATCGTTTTGAAATCAATAAATTTAAACGTACAGTTTTGTGCAATTATACCAAAAGCTTATTCAAGAACTGCGCCCTGTGCACCTGATGATACAAGCTTTGCATATCTTGAAAGATAACCTGTTGTGATTCTTGGCTGACGTGGTGTCCATGCAGCCTTACGCTTTGCAAGTTCTTCGTCAGACACGAGCACGTTGATTGTGTTTGCGTTGATGTCGATTTCAATTGTGTCGCCCTCTTCAACAAGCGCAATAGGACCGCCCACTGCTGCTTCAGGTGAAACGTGACCGATAGCCGCACCTCTTGTTGCACCTGAGAAACGACCGTCTGTAATGAGTGCTACGCAGTTGCCAAGACCGCTTCCCATAATTGCAGATGTAGGATTGAGCATTTCTCTCATACCCGGACCGCCCTTAGGACCTTCGTAACGGATAACAACAACATCACCTGCGTTGATTTTGCCGTCATGGATTGCATTGAGAGCGTCCTCTTCGCAGTCGAATACTCTTGCACAGCCCTTATGATGCATCATTTCTTCTGCAACGGCACTTCTCTTTACTACACAGCCGTCAGGAGCAAGGTTGCCCTTGAGAACTGCGATACCGCCTGTCTTGCTGTATGGATTTGAAATAGGTCTGATGATCTCTGTATCCTTGATTTCACAACCCTTGATATTCTCTCCGACAGTCTTGCCTGTGCAGGTGAGAATGTCTGTATTGAGAAGGTCAAGCTTTGTAAGCTCGTTCATTACAGCGTAAACACCGCCTACCTCGTTAAGGTCCTCCATATATGTATGACCTGCAGGAGCAAGATGACAAAGGTTAGGTGTTTTTGCACTGATTTCGTTTGCAATTTCAAGATTAAGCTTGATTCCGCACTCATTTGCGATTGCAGGAAGATGAAGCATTGAGTTTGTTGAACAGCCAAGAGCCATATCTACAACAAGAGCATTTTCAAAAGCTTTTTCTGTCATAATATCGAGAGGACGAATGTCCTTTTCCAACAATTCCATAATCTGCATACCTGCGTGCTTAGCAAGCTTGATTCTCTCTGAATAAACAGCCGGAATTGTACCGTTGCCCTTTAAGCCCATACCGATTGCCTCTGTAAGACAGTTCATACTGTTAGCTGTGTACATACCCGAGCAGGAACCGCATGACGGGCAAGCCTTGTTTTCAAACTCATTAAGTTCTTCGGCTGAAATTTTGTTTGCTGTATAAGCACCCACTGCCTCAAACATACTTGAAAGGCTTGTCTTTTTGCCCTTAACATGACCTGCCAGCATTGGACCTCCGCTTACAAAAATTGTCGGAACATTAATTCTTGCAGCAGCCATAAGAAGACCGGGAACGTTTTTGTCGCAGTTTGGCACCATTACAAGCGCATCAAAAGCATGAGCCTTAGCCATAGCCTCTGTTGAGTCAGCAATAAGCTCACGAGTAACAAGTGAATACTTCATACCCTCGTGACCCATTGCGATACCGTCACAAACAGCGATTGCAGGAAATACTATCGGAACACCGCCTGCAAGGGCTACGCCCATTTTAACAGCTTCTACTACCTTGTCGATATTCATATGACCGGGTACGATATCGTTCTTTGAGCTTACAATACCGATTATAGGCTTTTTCATTTCTTCTTCAGTAAGACCGAGAGCGTTCAGAAGTGAACGCTGTGGTGCGGCATTTACGCCAACTTTGATTACATCACTTTTCATCTATATCATTCCTCTCTCAGAATTAATTGTGATTTTATACGATTTTTATAAATTACCGTATGTTACCTTATATTCTATCACAATTACACTTTAAAATCAATATTATATTTACCACTCTCCGGGGTCTCCTTCAAGTGTATTATCTTTCTATAATTCTATACACTTTTTCAGACCATTCCCATACAAAGCTTATCTTTTGATTTCCATTTCAACTATTCGCCACTTCTCACCAAACATTTCACAAACCATCTCTTCGCCGTTTTCTTTAAAACCTACAGCTTTGTAGCAGTAGTATGCAGGCTCATTATTGTCAAATACTCCAAGCGAGCCTTCATCATTATGGCAAAGTACGCAAGCTGTGCCGCACGGTCATCAAGCTCTAAGCCATAAAGATTCTTTTCGACAATCCGCTGTGCAGCGTCACGCTCAGTATAGCCCTGCGCTGTATAGATGTCCATAAACACATCGAAGGCGTACACGAGGATATGTCCGCTTCCCATACAAGGATCAAGGAAAGTGGAATCTACATAAGGCGGCACGTCGCCCTTATTGTACTTACGGCTTTCTTCCATACGGAAACGCTCTACTATTTCGGGGCTTTGCTCCGCTTCTTCAAGATAATACTTCCACTTAGATTTGAACGTATTAATCTTTGCTCTCTCGGTATCGTCCCAATCACCGTATTTCAGATTATGGATAGCGATTCGTCCGAGGGAGTTTTCGACCATATAACGGACGATCCAGTCGGGAGTAAAAAGCTGGGTAGCCGCAGGAACGTCCTCCTTGCGTATCTTTTGACCGGAAGGACGACCAAACACCTTGTCCTTCGGCTCGGTGTTGTAATACTGATACAGCCAGCCAATGATCTCAACCTGACCTTGCTTTTCAATATTGAAATCGTCCTCAGAAATATCGTGTACAAGATGATATACTACGCCATCCTTATCGGTAAAACTGACATTAATGAGCAGCTCGGTGTAGTCATTTGTCTTTTCAAAAAGTTCGGGAAGTATCTCGTTGAGCTTGTTGCATTGTTTGATAAACAGGAATTGGAATAATTCGTCAGACTTATTGTTGTCTTTGAGGTTATCAATCAAGTTGATTTCGTCCTCGGTAAAGTCAAGGTCGGTTTCAAATGGAGTGGTAACGAAATCCGGCTCCGCTTTTGCAGGATTCTCGGAGGAAAGCACACGGACACGGCTGGGAAGATAGTCGTTCACTTCCATAAAGCGAACAGCGATAAGGCGGTTAAACCAAGTATAGGCAACTTCTTCAATAACAGCATCGAATGCTTCGGCGTGTTTCAACTGTTTTGCCTTGATAGCGGCAACAAGGGATTTCCTCTGCTCAATAGCAGTCTTCCCCTCTAAATGAACAGGCTGACTTGTGCCAATATCAAATATCTGCAAATCGTCTGTTGACTGTGGCAACGGATTGGCAATCTCTTTCTCCGTGATGCCAAGCAAGCCGGCTTTGAGAATAATATCCGCTCTCAGCTTATTTCTTGCCCATATAGCAAAATTCTTAATCGCTGTCTTATTCATTGCGATTCCTCCATTTTAGTGTGTAATGATTAGTAGTTAGTGGTTAGTACACTCCAAGCTCGTTAAAACTCAATATTTGCAATAGCGTTATCGTCTAAACATCATCTACATCTATTTCATTTTAGTCAATTTTTAGATGATTAATTTTCTAAAACATAGATTTTTTCAGCCTTTCACATCATCTAAAGAGATAACTTCAGATGATGTTAGACGATAATATAGATGTTCTATTTTTTAGTTGAAAGCTGCCATTTAGATGTTTTTGTATTTGGGCTGTCTCGTTCGATTATTCCTTTCTTACCCATAGAATATAAAATATTCCGTATTTTATTTTCTTTTTGCTTATCATCTAAAACATCAGGTAATTTATCCAACAGCAAGTCTCTGATATCACCTTTGGACGCCTTCTTAAATTTCTTTAAATATTCAATAATTAGTTTTCTGTAATATTCTTCATTGAAAGCTTTATTTTTCACATACTTTGCCTTTTCATCGATACTTTCAGCTATCTTTGCAGAAATATATATATTAGGTATTTTTCCTTCAATAATCCCTATTTTTCTTAGGTGCTTTATTGCTTCCCGATTCATCGGTTTATGCTTCTGCACCATATCAATGAGAAATACAGTTTCAATGTCCAGATTTGGGTTATCAAACAAAACTCTTGTATAATTTTCATCAATAACTTTGCCGTATACTACTACACCAACTTGCTTTGGTGCAGAAAAATCATAATCAGGCAAAGGAAAATATTTCTCCTGTTGAATTCTAAACACTTTGCGAATTCCCATTGATTGTGTGTCAATCATATTAAACTTCACCATTGTTTCAGCCAAAAGCTGATTGCGATAAAATGGCGGATTGTAGTTTCTCTGTAACGCTACCTCTATACTTCCAGGAAGAAAAGTTCCGGGATTTGTAAGTACAATTTCATCTTCATACTCGTTAAGATAAATTCTTCCGCCGATAGTATAATCTGAATGAGCGATACAGTTATTCATAAGCTCGCGAAGAAGCCACATATCATATTGCTTGGTTTCGGTAGGAAAAAGAGTCAGCTGATTAGGCATATATCTGTATGTCAGATTTCGTATTTTGGCAAAAATACGGTCACTCAATGTTATATAAGGGATTTTAAATATTTCATAATCTTTTACATCATTTTTTGAGTCATATAATCGCCAAGAAGCTTCCGGTACAGACCGAAAAAGATAATCATAATCTTCATTTCCCAATAGCAGCATTGCAGCATTAGTTAAATTGCCGTTAATTATAAGCTTTGTTTTGGTAAGAAATTCTTCATCCGTCATATTATCTACTTCTTCTGTAATATGTGGACGATTCATTTTTTCCTTATATTTTTGTCTTGCAATACTTATTGCGTTTTTATCTAAATGCTCAATAGATGCTTCGGGTATAATCTGCTTTGACCAATCTTTCTTCTCCTGACCGCGAATTCTATCCTGCTCTTCAATAGACAGTGCCCCTAAGGATTCTCCGTTGCGACCGTAATAATGATCCTTCCATCCTGTTGGTATAGCTGTTACCGCGGCTGGAATCTGAAACATAACTACTCGTCGTTCTTCACCGTCAACAATCGGATGTAATTCATATATTTCAATAAACGAAATTCCTCCGGTTGTATTCATTGAAATTTCATGCTTCAATGTTTCGAGTCCACTGGTATTTCTGTAGTTTGTTCCAACGATTTTCCTGTCTTTATTTCTCACTCCAAATACAAGCCATCCGAACTGAAGCCCTCGCAAGTTAGCTTCATTGCTGATTGCGGAAAAATATTTTCCGATTTTCTCGCGGTCATAATCATTATTTGCCTCTTTAAATTCAACAACCTCATTTTCCCAGTTTTCAATCAGCTTTTCTAATATTAGAAAAATATCCGAATCCTTTCCCTTTTTATCAAACTCAAAAATCGCCAATCAAAATACGCCTCCCTAACACTTCAACATTATTATATCCAAATTCAAAACTCAATATTAACCACAGTATCATCCTCAATAGCGGCGATAAGCTTCTTCTCAAACTCGGCTAAATAGTTCTTAATGTCCTCGTCACTCTCAATACGCCAAGTGGTATGCGAGGTCAAGGTCTTTACGCTGACAGTCTTATGCTTTTTCTGCTTAGGTGCAGGGGTAGCAGGAGTATCAGTTTCGTGCGTTTCTGCTGATTTGGCTGCTTCTTCCGCCGCAAGTTCAGCAAGGATTCTATCTTTCTCTGCCCCGATTTCATTGAGCAGACGCACCTTCAAAGCATCAGCTTCGTGGCGGATATTTTTAAGAGTTGCAACATTGTTGCAATGCGTCGCTCTGTCATTGAGGTCATCAAAGTTACGGATAACTCTGTTATAGAATTTATCCTTGCAGTGTCCGGCATTCAGCTCGTCAAATACTCTTGTGCGAGCTTCGCTGATTGTATCAAGTACGGGAGACTGCTCCGACTTAACTAATACCATATAAGCCTTGCGGAATTTATCGTTGAGTTCAGGCAGCCTGTAAATATCGCTGAACGGATTTGCTTTCTTTAAAACAGCCTTGATTGTCGCTACCGCTGCTTCTACTTCTGCGTCCACGATATAGGTCTTACTCTCGTCATATATCTTCATTAATTTGAGAGAAGTGTCCCAAATATCCTTTTGCTGCCCGGCAAAGAATTTTTTGATAGGCTCATATTCATCGGAAAAGTCGAGGAAGTCATCCTGCGACTGATAAACATAAGAAAAAAATTCTGTCGGATACTTACAGTCAAGTACATCAATCAGGAGCTTTTTGCCATCTGCAATAATCTTGCGGCAAGGATAAGCAGGTTGATTATTATACATAATCTCCAGCTTTTCAAGGTCGTTCTTGAGATTGGCGGCTCGCTTCATAAAAGCGTTCATAATCGTGTCGTCATCATCGCTGGGGCAAGTGTAGGTCAACAAGTCCTTCATAACGGCACGGACAGCCTTTTTCTGTTTCTCGTTAGCCTTTACACGCTTCTCGGTCATCAGCTTTTCCAAAAACTCTTTGCGGGTTACATAGCGATAAAGGTCGTCTGCACTCTTAGAAATAAGCGAAACCATTTCATTATTGACGTAGAAAGCAATCTCGCCGTCCTTGAACAGTTTTGCAACAAGCCATTGCACATCAGCTTCAATGAAGCCGTAGGGAGGTGCCATAAAGCGCTCCATCAGAGTTTTCATAGAGGTCTTGACGTGTCTTGCAGAATTGCGGGCAATGTAGTCAGCAACGTCATTAAGCGCCAGCTTGTTAATCTCAACATTTGTATCACCGAGAGCTAGCTGCTGACCGTTATCTCGGAAAATAGCTTTGATGTCGCTGTCAGAGGTCGGTGTGTTTATATAACTGAGCTTATTATACACTGCCGCAGCGAGCTTGCCGAGAGCTTCGTTAATGCGAGAGGAAACGTCCTTTGCAGACGGCTGAATCTTGTCACCGTTGACATAGATGTCGGCTACTTTGAGAGCTTCTTCAAGGAAAATGCGTGACTGTTCGTTATGCTCACGCAGTTCTACACGTTTGTCAGCCTTAATCTGCTCATACTTTGTAGCAGCCTTACTTGCTTCGGAAGTCAGGAATTTGTTAATCTTGATTGACATAGCAATTTCATCAAGAAATGTTGTGTCATCAGGAAGAACAACAAGTACACTTGTATTCTGTCCCGAAAGCATACGAAGCGTTGTTTCATCGTGTACTTCGTCGCTGTTAGGGGTTAATACTTTTAATGTCAGAGCAAAGTTCTGATTTGCTTTGTGCGGTCTGCTGTCTACAAAACGGTTAAAGCCGTATGTGTATCTGCCTTTGAGTTCCGGCGCACGATACTTATTCTCGCTGTATAAACCGTCAAAGATAAGTTCGGACACCTTTGCGGTAATCTCGCCTTGCTCTATGTTTTGATTTTCAACAGCACGGTTGATTTCCTGCTCCTCATTAGTGAGAAATACATAGGTTTCACCTGCGCTTTTTTGAACAAGCGTCTGTTTAATAAGACGTTTAAGGGCAGCTTCAACCTTTTGCTTTAATTCTATTCTATCTTCGTTGATGTCGGATACCATAAGGCTCGTGATGTTTTCGACAGTAGCCTTAATTTCCTTTACATACTTAATCATAAACAGGGCTTTGAGTACATTTACATCAAAGCAATCTGCTTCGTGTTCGGGATTGAGCTTCTCGTTATCGAGAGCCTTTGTGATAACTCCCTTGTGGGAATGGTCGATAAACTCCTCCAATGCACCGTAGAACATATAGAACGGTACAATAGCTCCCAGTTCTTTGTTTTCAAGACGCATTGCACTCTCTTTGAACAAGGCGAGCATTGAACGCTCACCGTCTGCAAGATGTTTACCGGAAGCGCCGTATGTACGCACGGCTGTCAGAACGGATCCTAACAGATTAAACTGATACGGTACAAACGGATATGTAATCGCAAAATCATCTCTGCCGCTATATAGCTTTTTCTCTACGTCGTCATTAAAGAGGATCAGATTCTTAATGACCGTAGCCTTATCATCATACAGAACGGACAGAGAGGACTTTCCTGTTTCGTTCTTGTCGAGTATTCTCTTG
>JAXJYO010000019.1:0-12905 GCA_036306945.1 Ruminococcus sp.
AAAGCAAATTCAAGGGAAAAGGAATTTCGATTTTCCTTTTCCCTTAAAAATCCCTTTTCCTGAACGACCAAAGGGTAAACCCTTTGGAAACCCGTTTTGTAGAAAGGTTTCTTTGCTTTATTTAGGTTAGATTTTAATTTTTCGTTTCTGTTAATTGTAGGGGACGGCTTCCCAGACGTCCCAAAACGTTTCTGCTATATCAAACGTTTGCGGACATGGCACGCCATGTCCCTACTACAGCGTTACATAAACGTTGATTAAGAGAAATGTAGCAATTACCAACATATCGACCCAATGGTTGGCACGAAAAATTTCATATCAACATTTTGGTCGAGAAATGTAGCAGTAACCAATATATCGACTCAATAGTTGGGCAACCGACGTTTCTGCTATACCCGACCTATCTACCCAAAGTTAAAAAAAAAAAACGGCAAGGTTGTAGCCTTGCCGTTGGAAATCTGAAATTATCAGTTTGTGATTGTCTGCTCTGTGTCCTTGTCGAAGATGTGAATCTTGTTGAGGTCGAAAGCCATCTTGATCTTGTCGCCAGGATGAGCTGTTGATGTTGGCTCAACACGAGCTGTGATCGGAACACCTGCGATGTTAACATAGAGATAAATCTCAGCACCCATAAGCTCTGTAACGTCAACGTTAGCTTCGATGAGGCAATTTGACTTCTCGAGGAATTCAGGCTCGTCGTGAACGTGCTCAGGACGGATACCGAATACAACTTCCTTGCCTACATAGCTGTCGAGCTTGCCGTCAGCAGCCTTTGCAGCAGGTACAGGAACCTTATACTTATCAAAGTTGAGTGTATAGTTTGAACCATCCTTAGCAAGTGTTGCGTTAACAAAGTTCATCTGAGGTGAGCCGATGAAGCCTGCTACGAACATATTGCAAGGCATATCATAGAGGTGCTGTGGAGTATCAACCTGCTGAATGAAGCCGTCCTTCATAACAACGATTCTTGTACCCATTGTCATAGCCTCTGTCTGGTCATGAGTAACGTAAATGAATGTTGTGCCGAGTCTCTGATAAAGCTTTGAAATCTCTGTACGCATCTGAGCACGAAGCTTAGCGTCGAGGTTTGAAAGCGGTTCGTCAAGAAGGAATACCTTAGGATTACGAACGATAGCACGACCGAGCGCAACACGCTGTCTTTGACCACCTGAAAGAGCCTTTGGCTTTCTGTCGAGGTACTGCTCAATGCCGAGGATACGAGCTGCTTCTTCAACTCTTCTCTTGATCTCTTCCTTTGGAGTCTTTCTGAGCTTAAGACCGAATGCCATATTATCATAAACAGTCATATGAGGATAAAGAGCGTAGTTCTGGAATACCATTGCGATATCTCTGTCCTTTGGAGCTACGTCGTTAGCGAGCTTGTCGCCGATGTAGAGTTCACCCTTTGAGATATCCTCAAGACCTGCGATCATTCTGAGTGTTGTTGATTTACCGCAACCTGACGGACCAACGAGAATGATAAATTCCTTATCTGCGATTTCAAGGTTGAAATCTGTTACGGCAGTAACACCGCCGTCATAAATTTTGTAAACATGTTTTAAAGATACGTTTGCCATTTAATAAACCTCCAATAATCCGAAAAGTAATAATACTTTATTACACCTAATAATATACCACTTTGAACAATTTTTTACTATACCGATTTTGACTAAATATTCAACCGATATTTTATTTAAAAATGATAATGCATAAAAATGCAAGTTATTTTTTAGTCTATATTGCCGATAAAAATCAACTCTTTATCTAAATTACTCATCATTTTACAACAACCTATGGGCAATTTGCCATCTAAATACAAATTTCCGATTGATATTCGTTGAAGATGCACAACATTTATTCCACAACAAATGAACATTTTTTTAACCTGATGAAACTTGCCTTCACAAATTGTCACAATTCCTGTTTTTTTGTCTGAATTTTTTTCCAATTCAAGTTTTGCAGGCATACATTTTGTTCCGTCAGCAAAAACTATGCCCTCCTCAAAACGCTTTATCGTTTCTTCGGTTATGTCGGCATCGACCTTTGCGACGTATTTTTTGTAAACGTGCTTCTTCGGTGACAGCATTTTGTGTGCAAAATCACCGTCATCTGTGATGATAAGCAGTCCTTCGGTGTCTTTGTCGAGCCTTCCGGCAGGAAAAAGCCCTTTTCTCTTAAACTCCGCAGGCAAAATGTCTATGACCGTCTTGTCGTGGTTGTCCGTTGTGGCTGAAACAACCCCCGCCGGCTTGTTCATCATTATGTAAACATATTTCTGATAATTGAGAGCCTGTCCGTTCACGGTGATTTCGTCGTTTTCGGTATCCGCCTTGAAGTCGATCTTCCAGCAGATTTCCCCGTTAACGCTCACCGCACCGCTTTTTATGAGCTTCTGTACCTCTTTTCGGCTTCCCACGCTCTGAGATACAAGTATTTTATCAAGTCTGTCCATATTTATCCCAACGGCAAATTACTTTGACCGTATTCTCCGTTTGTAAGATGTGCGCCTATCACTTTTTCGTTATATATAAGTAATACAGCGTATTTTTCTTCTGAATTTTCGAGTTCAAACTGAATTTTCTGAGCCGTCTTTCCTTTGAATTTTTCAAGGTCAAGCCCAATCTGCTTCTGAAGGTCGTTGTAATTTTCGTAGACCTCATTGAACTCCGAAGGAATAACTACCTCACTGCAAACTGCACTTTCGGCAATCGCCGTATGTCCGAACTGCTCAAGAAAACTCACCTGCTCTTCGGTGTTTTCAGCGCTGAGCGAAAACGTGCCAATCTCGTCACAGGTTGCCGTCTGTGCAGGACTGTTATGGGCAGTTGTCATACATATTATGCAAATCAGGGCAATCGCAATTGAAGCAACTGCGAAAATCACCGAAAATCTTTTTGACGGCTTTATATTTAATACAAACATAGCAAAACCTCCGTACTAATTTGTATGCCGAAGGTCTTGTATTTAGTATCAAAGTCAGCCAGCTAAAAGCGGTAAAATATCGGCGGGAGTTTCTGCAAAAATCTCTGCTCCCTCCGCTTTCATCTGCTCAAGACTGCCGTAACCGTACTTTACTCCAATGAAATCAACGTTGCACATTCTTGCGCCTCTCGCATCAAAATATGTGTCGCCGAGCATTACGGTATTCTCTCTTTCAGCGTCAAAATCTCCTCCGAGAGTTTTCACTGCATATGGAATCAAATCTTTTTTATCCTTACGGCTTCCGTCGAGTGTTGAACCGCAAACTGCGTCAAAATAATCGGAAACTCCCAGAAGTTCTACGATTTCTTCTGCGAATTTCTCGTATTTTGAAGTACACACCGCAAGCTTTGTACCCTGATTTCTGAGAGCAGTGAGAACATCTTTCATACCGTCATAAAGCTTGTTCTTGAATTTGCCGTAGGTGTCGTAGTAATCACGATAGATTTCAACACCTTGTGCACTCTCTTCCTCTGTAAAGTGACAAAGATTTCTGAATGTGTCGATAAGCGGAGGTCCTATATATAATGTATAGTCGTCAAGGTTTGGCAACGGCTTGCCTATCTGCTTAATTGCGTGTTCAAGCGAAGCACGGATTCCCAATGCACTTTCACTTACTGTTCCGTCAAGGTCAAACAACACATACTTATATTTACTCATCAAATTTACCGTCCGCTTTCATCTGGAATTTTTCTGCTTTTACGCTGACTCTTGTGTGAGTTCCTCTGGCAATCTCGCCCTTCTTATCTTCTGCAATTACGTCAAAATAAAACATTCTGCCGTCAGTTTTTTTGAGAACCGCTGTTGCCGTTATGTCAGCACCCATCGGAGTAGGACTTGTGTGTTCAATAGAAATCATTGTTCCCACAGTTGTGAGTTCTTCGTTGTTGAGTTCATTCTGAGCAAGCTCTGCCGCTGCGTTTTCCATTAAAGCCACCACGGCAGGAGTTGCAAGAACCATAAGGCTTCCGCTTCCCATGGCACAGGCAAGATTTTCTTCTTCAACTCTGATTGTCTTTGATAAAGATTTTTCTGACATAATAATTTCCTTTCCTGTTGTTTAAACGAATATTTTATGCTATAATAATACATTATTATAGAAATTTAGGCAAGTCATTGCCCAAAATTATTTTTGAGGAGAATCACCAATGAAATTAGGTATTGTAGGTTTACCGAATGTAGGTAAAAGTACACTTTTTAATGCTATCACAGATGCAGGTGCACAGAGCGCAAACTATCCGTTCTGCACAATTGAGCCGAACGTAGGCGTTGTAGCAGTACCTGACAAACGTCTTGACAAGCTTGCCGAGATGTATGATCCTGACAAGTACACACCGGCTTCAATCGAGTTCGTTGATATTGCAGGCCTTGTAAAAGGCGCTTCAAAGGGCGAGGGACTCGGAAACAAGTTCCTTTCAAATATCCGTGAGTGCGACGCTATCGTTCACGTTGTTCGTTGCTTTGAGAATGACGACATTATCCACGTTGAGGGCAACATCAACCCTGCAAGAGATATCGAAACGATAAATCTCGAGCTTATTCTCTCTGACGTTGAAATGATGGAACGCAGAATTGACAAGACAAAAAAGATGCTCAAGGGCGACAAGAAATATCAGAAGGACATCGACTTTTTTGAAAGAGTTTTGTCAGCACTTGAAGAGGGCAAGCCTGCAAGAAGCGTTGAATGTGATGATGACGAAAAGGCATTGCTTGCAGACGTTGCACTCCTCACAAACAAGCCTGTAATTTATGCGGCTAATATGAGCGAAGATGATTTTGCAAACGGAATTGATAACAACGCTGGCTACAAGGCTGTTCAGGAAATTGCGGCTTCCGAGAATGCAGGTGTGCTTCCGATTTGTGCACAGATCGAAGAAGAAATCGTTGAAATGGACAAGGAAGAAAAGGAAATGTTCCTTTCAGATATGGGACTTGATGAAAGCGGTCTTGACAGACTCATCAAGGAATGTTATGCGTTGTTGGGACTTATCTCCTACCTCACGGCAGGCAAGCAGGAGGTTCGTGCGTGGACTATCAAAAACGGCACAAAGGCACCGCAGGCGGCAGGCAAGATTCACTCCGACTTTGAAAGAGGATTCATCAGAGCCGAAGTTATCGCATACGACGACCTCATCGCTTGCGGAAGTATGACAGCCGCAAAGGAAAAGGGTCTTGTACGCAGTGAAGGCAAGGAATACGTTATGAAAGACGGCGACGTTGTTCTGTTTAGATTTAATGTGTAAATAAAACTTATGTTATAACAGCAAGGCGACCGATTGATTCGGTCGCCTTGTTCTTATATTGTATAGGAATTTGTTTGGTTACGGTCGGGCAACCGTTGTGTAGATTACACCGCTTTATCATCTCGGATTGTGACCGTCGTCACGACGGCGAATTGCGTGCGAGGCACTCGCTATTTTACAGTCACCTTACACTGAGCTGTTTTTCCGTTATAGAGAGTTATTTTAATATATGCTGTGCCCTTTGAATTTTCTTTTCATAAAAATCTCTCCTTTATAAATAAAATGATTTATCGGGTCAATTATATTTTAGGACAATTTGTCCTATTTGTCAATAGGACTATATGTACTATTTTATAATTTATTCGGTGATAAATATGAATTTACGAATAAGAGATTTACGGGAGGACAACGACCTTACACAAAACCAAGTTTCTAAAGTTCTTATGTGTGATCAGTCGCTGTATTCCAAATATGAACGTGGCGAGCGTGAAATTCCGCTTACTCTGCTCATCAAGCTTGCGGATTTCTATAAAACCAACCTTGATTATCTCGTTTATCGCTCCGATAAACCTGAAATGATATAACTAATCTTCGTTCGAGGGCTTCGACACACATTTTGAGAATATAAATCCTGACCGCTAAGTTGCAACAGCCTTCATCTCGTCTTACGCTATATACTTATTAAAAAATTTATAAAAGCTGTAACAAATTTTGAAATTTGCAATAGTATGTAGTGTAAACGAAAGGAGGCAAAAACGTATGTGTAACTTTTTCGGTAACGGCAACAACAACTGCTGCACTTGGATTATCCTTCTCATCATCATCTTCAGCTGCTGCGGTAACAACGGTTGCAACGATAACAACAGCTGCGGTTGCGGTTGCTAATTAAAGCGGGCGCATCTCATCCCACCCGACAATGATCGGGTAATTTCCTAAAATTTAAAAGCAAGTGCCTCGCACGCCACCCGAGCGTAACCGAGCAATTTCCTAAGTTTAAAGAAACAGGCAGGCTTCAGATGAAGTCTGCCCGTCGGATTTTAATATTCAAATTCAGGAATATACTTTTTGAGGGTCGGCAACATTCCGATTTTGTCGGGTGTGTGCGGTGGCAACTGCCAGAAATCGTGCGCACAATATGTGTTTCCTTCGATAATTGCAGGACCGTTCGGTGTGATTGCAACGTCCCAGCCTACATATCTGATTTCAGGCACTACTGTTGCTGCCTTGAGACACATTTCAACGGCTTCCTTTACAAACGGAAGCTGATAGCCCTGAAGCTTGACGTGCGTATCGGGGTGTTCTTCATAGATTATGCCCTTTGTTGTGTCACCTGAATGTGCAGGAAACTTGATTTTGCCTGTTTCGATGTCTACAGGCGTGAAAAGGCAGTTGTTATCGATTACACTTCCGCCAAGTCCCATTTTCTGAACGATATAAACGCAATGCGCAACTTTCTGAGCATCAAGAACTGTGATGATTCTCATACTGTTGACCGCATTTGAATAGAGCTTGCTCATTGCGGGGTGCTGAACAATATTTTCTTCAATTGTGCAGAAGCCCTTTTCGGTGAGGTAATCATAGAGGTCATCAAGAGTTTCATAGTCGCTGACTTTGATTCTCTCACAACCGATTCCACATTCCTTGTCCTGAAGTTTACAGAAAACATACTCCTTTGTTGAAAGGAACTTCTTCACCTCGTCCTTTGTGGCACTTTCCAATTTAATGAATTCTCTGCCGATATAGTCCTTGTAAAGCTCGTTGAACTCGTCCTTATTCTCAAGAAAATGAGCGTAATCGTAGTTGTTCATAAATGTATTGAACTTCTTGCTGATAAGACGTGTCACGAAAGTCTTGCGCTGTTCCTTGTTGAGATTATAGAACGCAAAAATCTGATAATCATAATAACCTGCGCCGTATCGCTTTGCACACCAGAGCATATCAAAGAAAATTTTGATGCTGTTCTTGCCTGATTTCTCGTGTACGGCTTTGATAGCTGTTTTCATTTTTCCGAAGCTTGCGTGTGCAAGCACCTTGAATATGTATCCCTTTTCTGCCATTTTTATTACTCCCCTGTTTTCATTAATTTCCCTGATTAATATTCGTAAATTCTCGGAACTCGCTTTGAAATTCCGCATACTATTTCATCAACATTTTCGTCGAGCAGATCCGCCATCCACAGCACGCTGAGCTTTTCGTTCAAAAGTTCAACCGTATCTCCTCGCTTAACGTCCTCGATATCGGTAACATCGACCATAAACTGATCCATACAAATTCTGCCGATTATCGGTGCTTCCTTGCCGTTTATCATAACTTTGCCGACATTTGAAAGGTGTCTGCTGTAGCCGTCCGCAAAACCTACGGGAATTGTCGCAATTTTCGTAGGTCGCTTTGTCACGAAAGTTCCGCCGTAGCCCACTTCGGTGCCCTCGGGCACTTCCTTGACCATTACAACGTAGGTATACCAATTCATAACCTGACGAAAGTCCTCTTTTTCCCAATCATTCTCGTCAATCGGGCAAAGTCCAAAGAGAATGTCACCTGCTCTGACCGCATCAAGCTGTGTTTCGGGTCTGAGAAGTATCGCGGGACTGTTTGCAACGTGCTTGCAGGGAATTTCGATTCCTGCTTTCTCAAGCTTTTCAATCATTTCAAGATACAGGCTGTACTGCTTCTTTGCGTTTTCTCCGTCCTTCTCGTCTGCTCTTGAAAAGTGAGTGAATGCGCCTGTGATTTTGAGATTTTCCATTTCGCTGATTTTCTTTATCACGGGGATTGCGCTGTCATCAGCAGGAAAACCTATTCTGCTCATACCTGTATCAATTTTAATGTGAATAGGATGCACAACTCCACTCCACTTTGCGAGAAGATTCAGCTTTTCCGCTGTATCGAGAGAAAAAATCGTGGGCGTGAGGTTGTATTTTATAAGATTTTCGAGCTGTCCGTCACAAGTGTCACCAAGCAAAAGTATCGGCTCGACTGCGCCTGCTTTTCTGAGAGAAGCACCCTCTTCCCACACCGCAACGGCATATCTTTCAACACCGCATTTCTTGAGGGTAGGATAAATTCCCTTTTCTCCGTGACCGTAACCGTCACCCTTGAGGACAGCCATTATCTCAACGCCGTCGTCAAGTCTTTTGCGAATATTTTTAATATTATGCTCAAGTGAACGCAGATTAACCACTGCTTCTGTTCTCTGCACCAATTTTCTCAATACAAAGCCTTCTTTCAGCTTATGCTATTATTAATTTCGACAAATTATTATAACATATGTTTTGTTATTTTACAACACAAATTACCCACAAAAAGCGAGTGCTCATGCCGACAGCTTTGATATATTTTAATCCATTTATACAGAGAATAACCAAGCAATTTACTATAAATAAAAAAAGATTCCCCCGAGTGTTACTCAGGGGAGTCTTTTTTATTTAAGAGTGAAAATGAAAAAGTCTTAACTGTAATCTGACCAACTGCCGTTCTTATAAATCTTGTTCGCACCCTGAAGTGTGAGGTCACCGGTCTGAGCAGAACCGTTATTGAAGATAATGTACTGTGCATCTGACGGAACTTCAATGCGGTAAACACTGTTGCCCATACTTGTCATTGCAACGCCCGGCCATGATGTCATTGTTGTGTTGCTGTCGCTCCAATAATATGCATTTACTGTGCTCCAGTTATCAGAGTTGTAATAGTATACATAGTTTCCATCTGTGTCAGACGGAGAAGTTGTTTCTGTTGGATCAACATCATCGGCTGAATAATTGCTCCATGTGCCGTTGTTGTAAATCTTGTTCATACCCTGAAGTGTAAGGTCACCGGTCTGAGCAGAACCGTTATTGAAGATAATGTACTGTGCATCTGACGGAACTTCTATGCGATAAACATTGTCACCAATGCTTGTCATTGCAACGCCCGGCCATGATGTCATTGTTGTGTTGTCATCGCTCCAATAGTATGCATTTACCTTGCTCCAACCGTTTGTATTCTTATAATAAATATAATTTTCAGATGAAGGAACTGTTGTTACAGGTTCAGTTACAGGATCTGTAACAGGTTCAGTTGTAGGAGTTTGTCCGCCAACATATGTTCCGCAGTATGAACCGTTGTAGTCAATTCCTGCAATATAGTACTGAATACATGTTGCATCTTTGATATTGATTGTACCGTTCTTGTCAACATCTGCTGCCGTGAGAGCATCACCTGTGAGAGTTATCATCTGAACTGCGTGTGTCTGAACAATTGTTGCGTCACTGATTGTGATTGTACCGTTGAGGTTTGCATCACCGATGAGAACTTCGTTCTGAGGTTCAGTTGCAGGCTGTGTTGTTACAGGAGCTGTTGTTGCAGGAGCAACAGTTGTAGCCTGAGTTGTAGTTGCTGCTGTTGTTGTAGTTGAAGTATATCCCGGTTCTGTAGGATTAACAACTTCCATACCTGACTTTGTAAATGTGAATGTTGAAGATGTGCTGTTGCTTCCGTCAGTTGCAGTGAGAGTGATGTCGTATGTTGTACCGATTGCATCGCCTGAACCGATTGAGAATGTTGTGTCCGATGTGTATTTTACAGCACTTGAACCGTTGATGCTGTATGTACCTGATGTTGCATTGTTGAGACCAACTGTGATATCAATTGAATCTTCGTAGAAGTTCTCACGAGGAGCTTCGATTGTACTTCTCGGAACTGATGTTGTATTGTAGATAACTGCAATACCGTCAGCATTTGTGATAGAACCCTTGATTGTTCCGCCTGAAACTGTGAACTTGTTGCCTGTTACCTGATCTGTGTATGTGCCGTCAGCCATTTTGCCTGAAAGGTTGAGGCTTACATCACAAGGACCTGTTGAGCTTACAAGTACAACACCGCTGTTGCCTCTTACGTTGTAGAAGAGTTTATCGTTTACGCTTCCGAGGCTTTCGCTCTGTCCTACAAAGTGATTTCTGAATCTGTTTACTTCAGCTACGCAAGGATCCATCCATGTGAGTGAACCAACTTCGCCCATCTGAGTCTGACGCATTGAAGCAGCCATTGTTGCAGGGTCTTTTCTTGCTTCATAGCCGTTTGCATCGCCGTTAAGTCTTTCATATGAATAGTAAGGTCTTGCAAAGTAGAGACCTGTTGAGTCTTTTCTTGAAGCTACGATTGCCCAAGCCTTGTTGATTGTTGAGTCATTACAGTCATATGATGAACCGCCGCCCATATATGTATCGTGAGACTCAGCCCAGAGAACAACCTTGTTGCCCTGACCGTGAACATATCCGCAGTAGCCTGAGTTTGAAGCTCCGCCTATTCCGCCGTATTTGAGAGTATTTCTGATGTTGTCACCTGTTGAGTTATCTGTGAGTGACATCTTGCTGAGGTAGTAATTTTCAGCAGAGGTGCTGTCAATTCTGTTGAGAACTTCACCATAATAGTATGGTGTGAAGTTCTTTGTGCTCTGTGCATAAGATGTTGTTCCGTCAAGAACTACATCCCAGAAACTACTTGCAAATGCTGCATCATCAGCAGGTGTTTCAATATGCTTTGCTGCGTCAAAACGGAAACCGTCTGCACCGTTATCTATACATTCCTTCATCAGGTTGAGAATCATATTCTGAACTTTTGAATCGCCTGTGTTGAGGTCAGGCATACCCATATTACCCTGAGTTACGTCAAATCTGCCGTCACTTGTGTGTACCCAGCTTGTGCTGATGTGCCAATAGCTTGAATCTGTGAGCATATCAGGATTCCAGAACTGTCCGACCTGTGGTGAGATATCGCCCATAACCGCTTCAACCGAACCGATTTTCCAGCCTTCGATATTACCCATATGGTTTGCTACGATATCTACTATTACTTTGATACCGTACTTTTCAGCTTCATCGCACATTGACTTAAATTCAGCCTTTGTGCCGAACCAAGTGTAACCGTTATCACAGATAGATTCAGTAACAGGCTGATAAACTTTCCACCAGTTGCCGTCATATCCGCCTGTACCGTCAGGGATACCTACGTTGCCGTAACCTACACCTTCCCAGTAATAGTCCTTTGGCTGTGTTACAGGAGATGTCTGAATAGATGTATATCCTGCTGCTGCAATCTGAGGGAGATACTTCTTGATATTGTTGTACGACCAGTTCCAGCAGTGAAGGATAACACCTTCCTGAACATTATCCGCCTGTTCAAAATCTACGGTTGATGAGGAAGCCGCCACAGGGGCTTCTTCCGTTGTCACTGCGGCATAACTTGCCATTGGTGCCAACGCAAGCACAGCAGCCGTAAATGTGCTTATGACTTTCTTACTCCATTTCATAAAATTTCACCAACTTCTAAAATTTTCGGCAAACTGTCTTGCCAAATCAATAATATTATAATATAATTATTATATTAATTCTTGTACAAAAGCACTGTTTCCTGATACTATTCTATCATAAGTGAGGTTTTTCTATGAAAACGTACACTGACATCTACTCAGAAGAGCTTTTTGAACTCAAAGAAACCGATATGCCGTTTAGATATCTCAAATTTGACTACTCTGACGGCTTTGCAGGATTTCAGTTTCACTGGCACACTGAAATCGAAATTCACTACATAGTAAAAGGTAACGGAAGCTTCTTCATTGACGATAATGAATACAACGTCAGCCAAGGGGATATTGTATATATCGGGTCAAAACTTATTCACAGCGGCAAGTCTGTCAACAACGATTTGCTTGCCGTATGCTATATTATTGACAGTTCCTATCTGCTTTCACTAAACAGCGATAACCTCACCGACAGGTTCATTTCTGAACTTCTCAACACGAAAATTTCTAAACCTGTTATTCACACGAGTGATATGGGTTACAATTATATTAAGCAGGTTTTGAATAATATTGATTATTGTGCCGAACAAAAAAGTATTATTCATCAGCTTGAAATCAAAAAATATCTGTACGATTTCTTCATTCAGCTGTATAAAAACAATTACTTTGTTCTCAATTCTACCACAGATTCAATCAGATGCACTCCGATTATAAAGAAATCTATCCGCTATATTCAGAATAATATGGCTTCAAAACTGAGCATCGACGAAATTGCTTCGCACGTCGGATTGAGCACAAGCTATTTTATGAAAATGTTCAAGCAGAACACTAAAATGACCTGCGTTGAATATATCAAATCTTTGCGGCTCGACAAAGCAACCTCGCTTCTGCTTGAAACGAATGATAATATACTTGAAATCGCACAAAACTGCGGTTTTGCAAATTTGTCGCTTTTCAACAGGGAGTTTAAAAAAGCTTTTGAACTCACCCCAAGCCAATACAGGAAAAAGTATTCTAATTTTGTGTAATCTACGGTCACAAGTCGGGAATATAAGTCGGTGCAATCTATGTAACGGTTGCCCGACCGTTGTGTTGATATATTGATTACGTTTAAGGGACGTCTGGAAGCCGTCCCCTACAAAATTCTCACAGAAAACGTTATTTAAAAGAAATGTAGCAGTTACCAATATATCGAGTTTATGGTTGGGTAACCGACGTTTCTGCCAAGTCCGACCTATCTGCCCAAAGGTAAAAAAACGAGTGCCTCGCCGACGTGACGTCGGTCACAAGTCGGGGATATAAGTCGGTGCAATCTATGCAACGGTCGCCCGACCGAAACGTAAATTTAAAATCAGAGCATTTCCCCTGTAAAACTTTCAAATTTACATTTTCAATTTTCAATTTTA
>JAXJYO010000020.1:0-18504 GCA_036306945.1 Ruminococcus sp.
CTTCAAAGACAAGGTTATATTGTAACTTCTCCATCTTAACTTTAATTACATATTTATTTTTTGACTACCTCTTGGTAGTCTGCTTTGCTATGCCCATTTTTACTCGGGGTATTTATCTATGTTTTTTCAAACTTACCTCCTGAATGAAAAATCAGAATTTTCGTCAAAATACTTAAATATTGTTGTAAATTTCTTAAATTATACCTATTGAAACTGATTTTATACAATGTTATAATAATATAATACTTGAGGTGATTATATGAAAAAGAAATTATTCGGTCAGAATATTTCTCCTGACTGTTCATATTGTGATAATTCAATTATTGAAAATGAAATGGTTTACTGCAAAAAAGGAAAACGTATTAACAACCATAAGTGCAAGTCATTTCGCTATGACCCGCTTATGAGAATTCCGAAAACTTCTGTTTTTAAGAAAAACTATACTGCAGAAGATTTTAAATTGTAAGTCTTAATTAAGAAAAAGCTTTATCTGTTAACGATAAAGCTTTTATTTTTTATTTCTTATGCAAGCTGGAAGTCCTTTATGTAGCTGTCAATTGCTTTTTTGATAACATCTTTGGCTTTCTTTACACCGCTGATTTCTGTTACAGATGTCTGCATATCCTCTCCTTCAAGCATCTTGTAAACCTCAAAGAAATGCTTGATTTCCTGAAAACGGTGCTTTGGAAGCTCTTTGACATCATTGTAACTGTTATAATTCGGGTCATTTACAGGAACTGCAATGATTTTTTCATCACCGCTGTCATTATCTATCATTTTAAGAACACCTATCGGCTTGCACTCTACGAGCGTCATCGGCTGAATAGTTTCACTGCAAAGCACAAGAACATCAAGCGGATCGCCGTCCTCTGCATAAGTTCTGGGAATGAAACCATAGTTTGCCGGATAATGAGTTGAAGTAAAAAGCACTCGATCAAGCTTGAGCAAACCTGTTTCCTTATCCATTTCGTATTTATTCTTTCCGCCTTTTGAAATCTCTATAACTGCGTAGAATTTTTCGCTTGTTATTCTCTTAGGTGAAATGTCATGCCAAATATTCATACATATCCTCCAATATACTATATTCTATAACCTTTTTAATTATAAATAATCAAACGGGCATTGTCAAGTTTTGGCTAGACAATGCCCGTTACTTTTATTATCTTACTTTTTGACGTTTTCTACGATAACTTTGATAATCTGAATGATTACTGTCGGAATCACTGCAAGAAGTCCGATAAAGCCTACCTGTGCTGTTGTGAGGTCTGCAACTGCGAAAAGCGGATGCATAAACGGCACGAAAAGTACAAACGCAAGGAGGAATACTCCGAGGAAGAATGCGCCTATGCTTACTGTATTGGACGTGAATCCGAGTTTGAAGATTGAATGACTGCTTCTGCAGTTAAAGCCGTGGAAAAGTCTTGCAAGAGTGAGTGTGGCAAACGCCATTGTGCTTGCAATCATCGGATTGCCTGTTGAAGCACCGATTGCGAATGCAATGAGTGTTGAAATTGCTATCAATGCACCCTGACCTAACATAAGAGCAACAAAATCCTTCGTCATAATACCTTTTTTAGGGTCACGAGGCTTCTGTGAGAGCAGGTCTTTTTCAGGCTTTTCCATACCAATTGCTATTGCAGGAAGTGAATCTGTGAGAAGGTTGATGAACAAGAGATGTACTGCTTCAAACGGCTGTGTCCAGTTTGCAAGTGTTGCAAAGAGAACTACGAATATGCCTGCCATATTACCTGAAAGCAGGAACATAATTGCGTTTTTGATGTTTCTGAATACGTTTCTGCCGTTTGCAACTGCCTTGATGATAGTTGCAAAGTTGTCATCCTGAAGAATCATAGATGCGGCATCTTTTGAAACTTCTGTACCTGTGATGCCCATTGCAACACCGATGTCGGCCTTTTTGAGCGCAGGTGCGTCGTTTACACCGTCACCTGTCATTGAAACGATATTGCCTTTTCTCTGCCATGCATCAACGATTCTGATTTTGTTTTCAGGTGAAACTCGTGCATATACTGAAATTTTCTCAATTTTACTGTCGAGTTCTTCGTCGCTCATTGCATCAAGTTCAAGTCCCGTAACTGAAATATCTCCGTCACGGAAAATGCCTATCTGCTTTGCAATTGCTGTTGCTGTAATTTTGTGGTCACCGGTTATCATTACAGGCTTGATTCCTGCACGAATTGCATCTGCTACAGCCTGCTTTGACTCTTCTCTCGGTGGGTCGATCATTGATACAAGACCGATAAAAGTATAATTGTATTCTGTGTCTATGCTGAGTTCTTCATCAGACTCCTTATATGCAAATGTGAGAACTCTGAGTCCGTCTTCTGAGTATTTTTTATTCTGTTCAAGAATTAAATCCTTATCAGCCTGTGTTATCGGACGAACACCGTCTTTTGTTGCGATGTTTATACATCTGTCGAGAATCACATCAAGCGCGCCCTTTGTGAGAATATGCGATACGCCGTGCATTCTGTACTTTGTGCTCATCATCTTTCTGTCTGAGTCAAACGGAACTTCCTCAACTCTTGAAAGACCGGCTCTCATATCGTTTTCATCAAAACCAATGTTTCTGAACGTTTCGAGAAGCGCATATTCTGTCGGGTCACCTATGCCCTTGCCGTCAACTATGCTTGAGTCGTTGTTGAGAACCATATCGTAGAGAAGATGTCTGTGGCTCTCAATTTTCAGGTCAAGCTCGTCTTCTCTTATGCTTTCACCGTTGATGAAAATCTTCTGTACAGTCATCTTGTTCTGTGTGAGTGTACCTGTCTTATCAGAACAGATTACTGACACACAGCCAAGGCTTTCTACTGCTTTTAAGTCCTTGATTACGGCATTTTCCTTAGCCATTTTCTGAGTACCCATAGCCTGTACGATCGTTACGATTGATCCGAGTGCTTCAGGAATTGCGGCTACAGCAAGTGCAACTGCAAACATAAGTGCATCAAGAACCGAAGCCTGTGTGACTTCTCCTGCCTGCCAGAGATTAAGTCCGAATACTACGACGCAGATTGCAATGATGATGATTGCAAGCATACTTGAAAACTTGTCAAGACTCTGCTGAAGCGGGGTTTTCTTCTCTTTTGCTGAGTTCATAAGAGATGCGATCTTACCTATTTCGGTGTTCATACCTGTTGATGTTACTGCAACAAGTGCACGGCCGTAGGTTACAAGGCTTCCTGAGAACACCATATTTGATCTGTCGGCAAGTGGTACTTCTCCGCTGATTGTTTCTTCGTTTTTATCAACGTTTGTTGACTCACCTGTAAGTGAACTTTCATTTACCTGAAGTGAATAGTTGTTGATGATTCGTCCGTCGGCAACGATGAGGTCACCTGCTTCAAGTACGATTATATCACCCTCTACTACATCTTTTGAGTCGATTTCTATTTTCTGACCGTCACGGATAACCTTTGCACTCGGTGATGAGAGTGACTTGAGGCTTTCGAGTGACTTTTCAGCCTTAACGTGCTGTACTGTTCCGAGAATTGCATTGAGAATGATTACTGCAAAAATTACTATCGTGCTTTCTATGTTGCCTGAAAATATCGATACTAATGCCGCTGCGATGAGTATGATTACAAGCAAGTCGGCAAACTGACTTAAAAACACCTGTAATATTGACTTTTTCTTGCCCTCCTGCAAAACGTTCTTACCGTTCTTTTCAAGAAGTTCTTTCGCTTTTTCAGACGAAAGTCCGTCGGTTGTGACTCCGAGATTCTGCAACGCTTCATCTCGTGACATCTGATACCAGTTTTTCATTTCTTTTCCTCCAAAAATTACGTTTGTACAATTATTATGTACATCAGAGAACAGCTCAACAAAAAAAGACTTCTATTGCTGAGGGCACTTAACCCTTGTGCAATAAAAGTCTTGTTCTTTAAGATATAACCGATACCAAAAAAGGTATGTACTGACGATTAATATCACAGATTATCTGCGAACTACTCCCCTTTAGTGAGGTTTATTTTACCACAAGATTTAATCGTTGTCAACTGAATTTTCAATTTCTTCAGTAATTTTTTCTTTCTGCTTTTTAGGCTTGCTGAACATAGTGAGAATTATGCCAATGAACGCAAGAAATGCTCCGCCTGCTGAAAAAACTGCGGAAAAATGTGTTCTTTCAAACAAATATGCTGTTACGATTGCGGCTATGAGCATAGGTATGCATATCATCAAAAGTATAAATCCAAGCTTGTAAAGAAAATTCATTTTTTGCTTTTTCATATAATCACCTATTAGATTACAGATTGTTTGCTATGTCTGCAAAGTTCTGAAGTGTGAGTTTTTCTGCTCTTGCGGTTGCAGGAACTCCTGACTTTTCAAGAATTTCAGCTACTTTTGCTTTGTCAAGCGACAATCCTGAACTCAGTGAATTTGAAATTACCTTTCTTCTCTGAGAAAATGCCGCTTTTACTACTGAAAAGAATTTCTTTTCATCTGCTACTTCAACGGGTGGTTCTTTGAGAATGTCAAGTCTGATTACAGCCGAATCAACTTTTGGAGCAGGCATAAATGAACCTGCACTTACCCCGAAGAGCATTTCTGGTTGTGCGTAGTAATTTACCGACACGGTGACTGCTCCGCTTTGTCTTGAGCCGACTTCGGCACAAATTCGCTGTGCTGCTTCTTTCTGCACCATAACGGTGATTGCTGTTATAGGGAGCTTGTCCTCAAGGAGTTTCATTATCACGGGCGAAGTTATGTAATACGGCAGATTTGCACAGACTACAACTTCCATACCCTGAAATTCATCTTCGATAAGCTTGTGAAGGTCGATTTCAAGCACGTCTGCGTTGACTACCTTCAAATTATCGTATTCTCCGAGCGTTTCTTCGAGTACGGGCAAAAGTCTTTTATCGAGTTCTATGGCTACGACTTTGTCTGCAAGCTGACAGAGTTCATTTGTGAGAACGCCTATTCCCGGTCCTACTTCGATTACTCCTACTCCCCTGTCTGCGCCTGAATATTCTGCCATTCTGGGACATACCGACGGATTTATCAGAAAGTTCTGACCGAGGGACTTTGAAAATGTAAAGCCGTGCCTGCTTAATATATCTTTTATTGTACCAATATCGGATAATCTGTTCATCTTAATATTCTGAGTCCTTTCGGATATTTATTTTTAAGTCTGCCGTTTGATGTTTTACCAAAGCCTGTAGTTATGCCGTTTGTGCACACCGCTGTGTAGCCTTTGATATTATCGGGAACTGCAATTTCTTCTCCATGGAGAAATGCTTTTATCTCACCGCTGTTTACATCAAAATCAACTGTATTTATGCAATCGCTCTTTTTTGCCGCCATAAATGCACTGTGATGAGGCTCAATGCGATTTTTGACGATTTCTCCGAGGATCACACCTGCTCTAAGTACTGAGAGTCCTTTTATATCAAAATTAAATTTCTTTGGCAGAATTATAATTTTATCTTTCACCACACTGATATTATTGCCGAACGGTCTGTCTTTAAATATGCTGTCGTAAAATTCAAGAATTTTATTATCTGTTTTATTTGCAGTTGTATCGGGTATATTATTTTTGTAAAGTTCACCTTTTTTGCGAAGTCGTGCGGCAAAGTGACCTTCTCCTCCGTCCATCGGAAGTATTCTTTTT
Organism: Ruminococcus sp.; assembly: GCA_036306945.1. Lineage (GTDB taxonomy): Bacteria > Bacillota > Clostridia > Oscillospirales > Acutalibacteraceae > Ruminococcoides. The sequence continues at coordinate 5,630 of JAXJYO010000020.1, forward strand.
GCAAACTCAAGCACCGGTCTGCCGAAGTTTACGTTTGCGTCTTCAAGCTCAAAGTCGGGATTTTCTTCAAGAAAACGTGTTATTACGCCTTCGTTTTCTTCATAAGAGAATGTACAGGTTGAATACACAAGCACTCCGCCCTTTTTAAGAGCTTTTTTGGCGCTATTGAGAATTAAAAGCTGTCTTTCTGCACAGCTTTTGACGTGTTCTTCACTCCACTCTGTCTGAGCATCACAATTTTTTCTGAACATCCCCTCGCCGCTGCACGGAGCATCAACAAGAACTTTATCAAATTGCTCTGCAAGTCTTTCGCATAAGACCTCGGGATAGCAATTTGAAACAACTGCATTGGAAATTCCCATTCGTTCAATATTCGATAAAAGAATATTTGCTCTGTTTTTTACTATTTCATTGCTCCACAAAAGTCCTGTTCCGTTCAGCTTTGCACCTATCTGTGTGCTTTTTCCTCCGGGGGCGGCGCATAAATCCAATACAAAATCTCCGCTTTCGACACCGAGCATTTCAACTGCCGATGTTGCAGACGGCTCCTGAATATAGAATGCTCCTGCGTGATGCAACGGATTATTTCCGAGAGATGTCACTTCTTTCGGAATATAAAATCCTTCGTTACAGAATGGTGTATTTTCAAGCTTGAAATCAAGCAATGTCTTTAATTTTTCAGAAGTACATTTTATAGTATTTACACGAAGTCCTCTGAAATTATCACCTTCGTAATATTTCAGAAATTCTTCATACTCATCGCCGAGCAATGACTTCATTCTTAATAAAAATTTCTCCATTGAATAATCCCCATATATTTGTCAATAATAATGGCAGAGGGAGGTGTTAATATGAATTTTAATCAGAATAACAACAACCAGAACAACAATAATAACAACAATCAGAACAAGAACCAGCAGAATAATCAGAACAAGAACCAGAAAAACAATCAGAATAAGAACGATCAGAACAACAGATAATTATATTCTGCATGGAATACAAGCCGTGGGCACAACGGGGTGTTCACGGCTTGTATTATTTTAATCAGTAGCCGTATTCCTCACCGATGATGATTACTTTTATTCTGTTTATATGTCTTTGCTGAGCACAAACTACATAGTTACAGCATACTCTGCCGTCGCTGTGACAGCCTTTGCAGAGTTCTGAATCTTCATTACCGAGAGAAACGCACTTGCCTGTTTTGGCACAATATGTATCACAGTTAAGACGAATGGTATTTTTCGGTGCTGCAATTGTCTTTACACGGACAACGGCTTCTTCAATATTCTTTACAAGCTTATTGATTCCGCATACTACTATAACACTCTTTGGACCGTAGAGGATAGCTGATACTCTGTTTGAGTTGCCGTCTACATTATAGAGTTCTCCGTTTTCAGTGAGTGCATTTGTGCTTGTGAAATAAGCATCTGCACTGAAAGTCTTTTGATATACCTCTTCTATCTGCTCTTTTGTCAGACCCGGAATGGTTCTGTCAAGGTAGTTGTATTCTGATGAAGTGATTATATCGTATACTCCTGTTTCTTTGAGAGTCTGTGAACCTCCGCTTGAGATAACATCTCCCTTTTTGATGAGTGTTTTTACAACTTCACAGGCTTCTTCTTTTGTTTCACAGAAGTACGGCTCCATTTTGTTCCTTCTGAGATTTTCCATTGTTTTGTCTATTCTTGCTTTTAATTCTGCGTTCATCATAATCGCCTCTGTAAATAATTATTAGGGACGTCAGGAATGATGTCCCTTTCATATTTAATTATTATACTATAAATATTTAATTTTGGCAACGTGACGTTGCGTACAATTCAGCATATTAGTTGAAATAATTAAAACAGGCTTACGCTAAACTGAGTTTAAGCATAAGCCTGTTTTGTTTAGGGTTCTACAAACGGAACATTAAAGTATTCTGCAACCGATTTTGAAAGATTTCGTGCGATGTTATTTATATTATCCCTTATCCACTGTGCATCCTCCGGATTATCGTGATAGGCTACTTCTATGAGTGCACTGGGGGCTTTTGTTCTTCTCACCTCTGCAAGCGAAGTTGTGGGAAGTATTTCTACGTTGTTTGGATCGGGGTACAGCGTTTTGTAGTTATTCTGCAATATCTGTGCAAAGCGTTTTCCCTGTGTGCTGGTTGGATAATAGTAAATGTCAGCGCCTGTGTATCTACCTGCTGCATTTGCAGGTGCGGCATTGCTGTGAATTGCAAGGTGCAGATCGGAATTGCCTTCGTTTGAGTCAGCTATAGCCTGACTCAGGGTCATATCAGGACGGTTTCTGTCAAACTGGATTCCGCTTGCCACAAGATACGGTTCCATTGCATCCGCAATAAGATTCATATAATATTCTTCATTCCCTCCGTCAACAAACGGGTTAAACTCCTGCAACGAGGGGCTTAAGTATAATTTGGGCATTCAATCACCTTTCTGTATTTCTAGGTTTTGGTTAATAACTCATTATCTATAGTATTCAGGTATTGTTTGTCTGTGAAAATTATATCCTGCTGAGAAGCTGTGCCATACTCTCGTTTCGGTCACGGCGAAATCTTCCCAGTTCATAAAGGCTATCCGGGTCTTTGGTTATTGTATTCGCCTTTTCAGTACAGGTAAGTGTGCATAAAAATCCAAGGTCCTTTATTATCTGCAATGTGCTTTCGCTTTCTGCTCCGAACGGATATACAAAACACTGCGGTGTTGTTCCGGTATTTTCTTTTATATATGTCTGCGCTTTTGTTATGTCCTCAGATATAATTTTTTTATATTCATCTAATGTTTCTCCGCGCTTCTGTTCGACACCTCTTCGTGGAGTGATAGTATGCATATCATAGGAATGATTTTGTATTTCTACATAGCCAGAGTCTATCATCTCATTTATATCGTCTGTAGTTATGTATCCGTATGATACTGACACATCCTCGGTTTCTGTAAATTTTTCGGTCATTGACACGATAGGCGAAATTACTGCTCTGCATTTGTACTTTTCAAGCAAGGGATATGCATAATAATAGTTATTGTAGTATCCGTCGTCAAAAGTTATCATAATGCAATTGTCGGGCAGGTCTTTGTCCTCGTATACATATGCTATAAGGTCGCTTACCGTTATAGTTGTGTATCCGTTTTCGGTAATGTATTTTAAATCGGCTTCAAACAGGTCAGGTGAAATCGTATAATCATTCTGAAGATTTTTGTCTTTGAGCAATGAATGATACATTATTATAGGAAGATAAACTTCATCATTGGATTCGGAAATCGTTTCAACTGCAACGCTTTGATTCGTGAGTGCAAACACCATTATCAAGCTAAATATAAGTGCTATTGCGATGAATGATTTTACTTTGTTTTTTATGAGCATAATATCACCTCAAAATTTTTTTAAAAAATTTCATTATAATTCTTTAAAGTAATTATAAATTAAAAATCATATGCTAAGATATAGTCAAAGTTAAGAATGTTTACTGATTTTGAGTTAAACACCACTACTTATCAGCAATATTTTTTAACTTTATTATCAGAATTTCACAAACACACTTTTGAGGTAAGATTATGGCTAAACATAATTTCAGTTCAAAACGCAACGCTATTTATAACGCTGTATGCAGTACGGATTCTCATCCGAGTGCACGTTGGGTTTATGAAAAACTAAAGCCTGATATTCCCGATCTCAGCTTGGGGACAGTTTACAGAAACATAGCTCTTTTTAAAAAAGAAGGTACAGTTCAGGTTATCTGTAATGTCAACGGCGAGGAACGAATCGACGGCAACACTAAGTCTCATCCACACTTTGTCTGCAACGATTGCGGTAAAGTTTTTGATGTAGGCTCACAAACATCGGATTCAGACTTCACATCAGGGTTGACCCGAATGGGATTCACTGTTCAGAGCAGTTATATTATCTGTTACGGATCGTGCCCTGAGTGCTCGAAGAAAGAAATACATTAATATTCTATTTAAAAGGAGAAATAATTATGAAATGGTATTGTACAGTATGCGGTTATGTTCACGAAGGTCCTACAGCTCCGGAAGCTTGTCCGGTTTGCAAGCAGCCTGCTGAAAAGTTCAAGAAAATGGACGAAGAGGCTTCTTTTGCTACAGTTCACGAAGTTGGCGTAGCTAAGGGTGTAAGCGAAGATATTCTTGCAGATTTAAGAGCTAACTTTGAAGGCGAATGCAGTGAAGTTGGTATGTATCTTGCAATGGCAAGAGTTGCTGACAGAGAAGGTTATCCTGAAATCTCAGCCGCTTTCACAAAGTATGCTTTTGAAGAAGCTGAACACGCTGCAAAGTTTGCTGAGCTCCTCGGTGAAGTTATTACAGACAGCACAGAAAAGAATCTCCAGATGCGTGTTGACGCTGAAACAGGTGCTTGCGAAGGTAAGTTTGACCTTGCTAAGCGTGCAAAGGCTCAGGATCTTGACGCTATTCACGACACAGTTCACGAAATGGCTAAGGACGAAGCAAGACACGGTGCAGGCTTCAAGGGTCTTTTAAAGAGATATTTCGGTAAATAATCTTCGACATAAAATTTCATCAAATGAACGGAGGTAGCCCAATGAAAGAAAATTATATGGTATGCAACTGCAAACAGGTAAGTTATGCGGATATTGCAAACGCTCTTGACGTACACAACAAATTTGAAAATGTAATGTCAACTTTTGAAGATGTTCAAAAGGTAACTCATTGTTCCACAGGCTGCGGCGGATGTCATCAAAAGGTTCTGGATGTTATATCTGAAATTATGATGAGCAAATAATACACAATTTCAAAACAAATCTATAAATCAACTCTAAAAAGGAGCAGTTCAATTGCGAACTGCTCCTCTTTATTGGTATTGATGTTTTGTTATTTGTAAAGATAAGTTGAAAGTTTGTTATGTTTTTTCCTCATAAATTATTGATACAAACGTAAAAACAGCACCTACAGCTATAGGAAGAAAAGACAGCGTAGTCTGTGAAAAAAGAAAATCTACTCCATAAAGAATGGCAGAAACAACTATAACTAAAATATTTACGAAAGTTATTATATCGAAAAAAGGTGCATTGATTTTTTTATTGGTTTGCTTCTTGTATTTTATAACCGAAATAATTAACGTTGTATATACATATATACATCCTATAAAATGGATAATAACGAACATTATTAACAGCTCTATTGATGACATTAACAATGAAGAATATGTAACTGAAGCATATACGATGTACGAATATATCAGATAAAAAAATATTGTAGTTATCTCGGAAAGCAAGCACAACAAATTATGCTTCCAGCTTTTCAAAAAATAAGAAGTCATAAAAATCAGCACTGCTGATAAAATAGTATATATCATAAAGTTAGGTATAAAAAATGAAACATTCAGTATAGAAAATAAACATAAAGCGTAATTCAATATATAAAATATAAATACTTTTTTTGATTTATCCATATTTTTCATATAAACACCCCTTTGTTCTTTCTTTAATTTAATTGTACCATATCAATATATACATTGTCAACAAAAAATATACTTTATCATAAACTATTTCTGCATTAAATACATAGCCTAAATCTACACCTTATTCTGCTTTTAATTATGTTTTGTTGTTAAATTTTCCATAAGTTTCCGTATTCATTGACAAATCGCAAAAAAGTTATATAATATAAAATGTTATAGAATATCTGCCTGGGGGTTACTATGCCCTTTTGCGGGTTTTAAATATAAATTATATCTACTTTGTTTCGTATAAATGCTTTAATGCAAATTCATTACAGACAGGACGGTAATTTTTTGTTTACGATTTTTAAGGAACACAAAGGCTTTGGCAAACAGATTTTTCTTCTTGCCAAAAATGAACTCATCAAAACTTATAAGGGTGCGGTAATCGGTCCGTTATGGGCTGTTGTTAAACCTGCATTTACTGTTTTTGTTTATTGGTTCGCTTTCTCTTGCGGTATCAAAACTCTTAGATCTGTTAACATCAACCTCGGCGGTCCCGAACCATTTTCTGTGGACTTCTTTACTTTTATGTTCATCGGTATCATTCCGTGGTTCTTTATTCAGGACAGCATTACTCAAGGTGCAAAAACTTTGAGGACAAATAGACAGTTTATTACTAAGGTTAAATTTCCTGTTTCGACTATCCTTACTTACACAAGTCTTTCAAGACTCTTTGTTCACATCTTTCTTGTTGCAATTATGTACATCTATGTGCTCTTTGCTGTGGGTCCGAGCTGGTATAATCTTCAGTTCTTCCTCTATTGCCCGTTGATGTACCTTTTCTTCCTTGCTCTGTCATGGTCGACTGCGCCTATGTCGGCATTCAGCAAGGACTTTGAAAGCCTTATTGTTTCTATTATGTCAGGCGTTTTCTGGCTTTCGGGTATTATGTACGATTCTTACGGATTTGAAGGTGCTCTTTCTTTTGTTATGCTTTTAAATCCAATCAACTTCTTTGTTAACGGCTACAGAAATTGTTTCCTTTATAACAGACCTTTCTTTGATTACGGCACTGAACTTGCTATTTTCCTCGCTGAATTTGTTGCCGTTTTCGCACTCGGTATTTTCAACTACAACAGACTCAGGAAAAAACTTCCTGATGTACTTTAATGGGAGGTAATATTTATGTCTGAACCTATTATTTCCTTTAAAAATGTCAGCAAAACTTATATTCTCTATAAAAACGATCAGGCAAGATTTAAGGCTCTGTTCTTTAAGCCGAGAAATCCTAAGACAAATAAGGCTCTTAACAATGTTTCTTTTGAAATTCACAAGGGTGAGTCTGTAGGTATTGTCGGTGACAACGGTGCAGGTAAATCTACTTTGCTCAAGATGATCACGGGAGTTGCTTTCCCTGACGAAGGCGAAATCATTGTAAACGGCAAGGTTGCCGCTTTGCTTGAGCTTACCGCAGGATTTTCTACGGAAATGACCGGTCGAGAAAATATCTATCTCAAGGGTTATATTCTCGGTCTTGAAGATGAATATATCAAAACTATTGAAGAAGATATCATTGAATTTGCTGAGCTCGGCGACTATATTGACCAGCCTGTAAGAACTTACTCAAGCGGTATGAAAATGCGTCTTGGCTTTGCTATCAATGTTAACATTGAGCCTGACGTGCTTGTTGTTGACGAAGCTCTTGCTGTCGGTGATGCAAGCTTCAAAAAGAAATGTAAAAATAAAATTAAGGAGATTATTGCTGCCGGCACTACTGTTCTCTATGTAAGCCACAGTGCTCCTTCTGTTAAGGAAATCTGCCCTCGTTCTATTTTCCTTAAAAAAGGTACTGTTATTTTTGACGGCCCTACTGAAGAAACTCTTAAAGTTTATGAAGAATCCAAAATGAAAAAGTAATTTACGGAGAATCTTATGATACACGTTGTTATTTTTGCAGGCGGTGTCGGTGCAAGAATGAAGTCACTTGATATTCCTAAGCAGTTTATCAATGTTGACGGCAAGCCGATTATTATCCGCACTCTTGAAAACTTTTCTACTCATCCGCAGGTTGATGATATTGTTATTTCCTGCCTTGAGGATAAAATAGACTATATGTGGGACCTTATTGCTAAATACAAGGTTCAAAAGGTTACTTCTATCGTTCCCGGAGGCGAGAACGGTCACGGAAGTATTCACAACGGTCTTGTTGAGGTTCAGAAATTTTCTGCACCTGAGGATATAGTTATGATTTGCGACGGTGTTCGTCCGCTGATTTCTCATCAGCTTATTTCCGACTGCATTGAAACTGCTCAGAAGTACGAAACCGCTGTCCCTGTTACGCCGAGCATAGACTCTGTTCTTCAGAGTGAGGACGGCGAAACCTGTTGTAAAAGTCTGCCCAGAAAGCAGATGTACATTACTCAGGCTCCTCAGGGATATACTATGAAAAAAATTATGGACGCTCACGATGAAGCTGAAAGACTTGGCATTACAAATCCGATTTCTTCAAGTGAACTCCTTATTGAACTCGGACAAACTGTTCACATCTTCAAGGGTGAACGTGACAACATCAAGGTTACTACTCCTGAAGATTTGCAGTCTTTGCGTTCAAGATACTACTACAGAAGCTTTAAAAACTTTGCAAAAGAGGAACTTAAATATGGATTATAATGTTAAAAGCCATTTGCATCCCTACGTTTTTGAAGATATAAAGACAATTACAGACAGCAATATAAACTGGCCGTGCCTTAGCAATAAAACCGTTTTTATTACCGGAGGCAACGGCTTTATTGCATTTTATATCGTATGCGCCTTACTCATCAGAAACGATTTATTCAACAGCAATATCAAGGTTATTGCTCTTGTCAGAAACTATGAGAATGCTCAGAAAAAGTACGGTGAACTTCTCAGCCGTGACGACCTTGAAATCATCGTGCAGGACGTATGCACTCCTTTTGACTGCGAGCGTGCAGATTTTGTTATCCATGCCGCAAGTCAGGCAAGCGCATATTATTTTGAAAATGACCCTGCGGGTACTATTGACGCTAATCTTACAGGAACTGCAAATGTTCTTGAATATGCCAAAAAAAGCAATGCCGAAAGCACTCTGATTGTATCTTCGCTCAAGGTTTACGGCACTGTTTTCAACGGTAAAAGCAGTATATCTGAGGACGATATCGGATATATTGACATTGACAGTTACAAAAATTGCTACGCTCAGGGCAAACGTGCCGCAGAAACTCTCGGTTGTTGCTATGCAAAACAGTATGATATGAATGTTAAGATTGCCCGTCCTTCTTATATATACGGTCCTGCAAAAATTGACGACGACAGAGTATGGGCTCAGTTCATTGCAAATGTTGTAAGAAAACAAAATATTCTTCTCAAAAGCAACGGTGCGGCTCTAAGAAGCTTCTGCTATGTTACCGACACTGCAATTGCACTTCTAAAGATTCTGCTTGAGGGTGAAAGCTGTGTACCGTATAACATTGCAACACCTAAAAGCGATGTGACTATAAGAGGATTTGCCAAAGCCGCTGTCGAGGCTTTTCCGGAACTCGGACTTACTCTCAGTTTTGCAAATCCTGAGGACGAAAAAGAACCTGTCCCCTCTCCTATGTCAGCAACTCCTGAAATTCTCAACGCTTCAAGACTTAATGCGCTCGGTTGGGAAGCTGAGGTTGACCTGACTGAAGGTATTAAACGAAGTGTTAAGATTGTGAGTCTACAGAAAAACGATTGATAAGGAATTTGAAATGCAGATTAAAGATATTCTCAATGAATTTGAAGCCGATTGGGCGGCTATGCCATCGGTCGAAAAGGACATACTCGATAAAATCAGAAATAAAACTTTTGTTATCTGCGGTCATAAAATTGCCCGTTGCCTTTGCTATGCGCTTTTATACCTCAATGAAACTAAAAATCTCGGTGTAAAAGTAATTTATACAGGCGAGTCAAAAGATGCTATGAAAGATTTCCTTTCTGAACTTCTGCTCAGAAATGATTTTGAATTCGCTTATTTTAATTCTCTTAACGAAATAAATCAAGCTGATTTTGTTGTTCATACTGCGTTTTGCAACGAACATTCTTCTGAAATAAACCGTTTTATGAGTGAAATCAATGCTGTTAAGGCTTTGTCTGCTGTATCCGCAAACACCTCTGCAAAAACAGTTCTTCTCAGCGACAGCCGAGTATACGGAAATGCAGAAAATCACCGAGTTTATTCTGAAAATGAATATGCGGAAATTGACATTGACTCAACTTCATCTTTTGATATTCAGCTTGTGAGAACAATTGAAAACTTCTGGAACTGCTCTAAGAAGAACTCAAATTTTGAACTTACTGTTCTCAGAACAGGCATTGTTCTCGGTGCTTTTACAGGCATTGAAAACGGGCTTGATGAGGTTTTTGACTGTGTTGCCAATGGCAATAAATGCTGTCTTGAGAATTCTTTGGGCAAGTATTCGTTCGTTTACATCAGCGATGTTTTCCGTGCAATCGTGTATGCTCTGACTTCTCTTGAAAGCAACAACACATATAATGTTTCCGGTATCAATTCCACTGCTTCAACGGGAATGCTTTCTGCTGTTCTTCACGATGTATACGGCAAAAATACGGATATTTCCCTTGACTCTGACGTTCATCTAAGCGGTTGTGCATTGAATTCAAACAAAATCGCCGAACACGGTTGTTGTCCGACAATGACTCTTGAAACAGCTCTTGAGTTGTGCGTAATGAGCCATATGAGGGATAACAAGGCTATGACTCTTCCCCATAATCACGATGGCAGACTTTCTTCTATTCAGAATATCCTGCTTGCCTATCTTCTTGAAGTTGACAGAATTTGCAGAAAGCACGATATTAAATATTTTCTCGGTGGCGGAACTCTTCTCGGTGCGATCAGACACCACGGCTTTATTCCGTGGGACGACGATGCAGATATTATGATGCTTCGTGAGGATTACGATAAATTCTGCAAAATTGCCCCTGATGAAATGCCTGTCGGTATGACTTTTCAGACAAATGAAAACGACAAAAACTGTTTCTATGAATTTGCAAAATTCAGGCTCGACGAAACTGTATTTGCAACGGGATTTGCCAAAGAACACAAGGGTATGCACAACGGTCTGGCTTTTGATATCTTTTGCCACGATAAAACAGCTAACTCTAAGCTTGGACAGAAAATTCATCTTGCAATGACATTGTTTACCCGTGCCCTTGTTTTTAACAAATGGAACAACCGAAAAGCCGAAAACAGCAGTAAAATTCAGTCTATTGTGACTGATTTCTGCAAAACCGTTTTCCCTATTCGCTTTAGCTTGTGGCTTGAAAGAAAAACTTTAAAATTCTTTAAAAACAAAAAGAATGCTAAATATCTTTATGACGGTATGGGCAGAAATATCTACAACGGCTCTTTCCCTATTGAATATTTAGACGAGGTCATTTACGTCGATTTTGAAGGTTATAAGCTTCCTGTACCTAAGGAATATGACAAGTATCTGACATTCCTCTATGGCGATTATATGGAGCTTGCACCTCTCAGCACAAGACTTGGCTGTCACGAAATCAAGCTTTGTGACATAGGAAAATATGATAACTTCAAACTTCAAGAAAAATAAAACTAATTCGGAGATGCAGAATTTGATATTCTGTATCTCTTTCGATTTACATTGAGGGCGTTATGAAACACTTTATGAATCTGAATCCTGAACCGTTTGAACTGATATGTTCAGGAAAGAAAACTATTGAATTAAGGCTTTTCGACGAAAAAAGACGTGCTGTTCACATCTTGGATACTATTGTCTTTACAAATACCGAGCAAAGCAATCGACAAATTGTAGCCACTGTCATAAATTTATATAATTTTAGTTCGTTTTCGGAATTATACAATCAATTACCGCTTTTAAAATGTGGTTATACAGAACAGGACATCAACACAGCAAAACCTGATGATATGAATATTTACTATTCAAAAAAGCTTCAGAAAAAATACGGCGTTGTTGGTATTGAGATTGCAGTTGATTATGTTTTGGACGAGTGTAATGAAAATGATGGTGACTATATCTGCGACAAATTAGTTGAATATAATCTGTCACAGGTTCCTGCAACTCAGGAGATCCTGTTTGAAAATATCAACAAGAAAATCGTCGATAAAGACGGAAAAACCATTGCAGGTTGCATTGCAAGAATGTACTGCTGGAATGTGCTTTATATTGACATTCTCTGGGTTGATGAAAATTACAGAAACAAAAACTTAGGTTCAAAACTGCTTGATTCTGTAGAAGAAATTGCACAACAAAAAGGGTGTTATCTTGTGCATCTTGATACTTTTGATTTTCAGGCAAAGGATTTTTATTTGAAACATGGCTATGAAGTTTTCGGAAAATTGGAAGATTGCCCGAAAAATCATTGCAGATATTATTTGCAGAAAAAGCTGTAAACTGAAAGAGTTGATTTTATGTCAGATTACATAATGGATTTGCGAAAAATTATCGGTCACCAACCTTTATTGCAGGTTGGTGCGAGCGTTATTGTTGAAGATGAGCAAGGCAGAATATTGCTTCAGCTAAGACGTGATAACAATTGCTGGGGCTACGCAGGAGGCTCTGTAGAGCTTGATGAGAAGGTTGAAGATGCCGCTAAACGTGAACTCTTTGAAGAAACAGGTCTTATCGCCCAAGAACTTGAACTGTTTGGAGTGTTTTCCGGCAAGGACTTGCATTATACTTACCCTAACGGTGATGAGGTTTCAAACATAGACATTGTCTATACTTGCAGAAAGTATTCAGGCACACTTAAAATGCAGGAAAGTGAAGTTGCTGACTTGCAGTTTTTTGATGTTAATGAAATTCCTGATAACATCTCTCCTCCAATCAGGCGACAATTATTTCAATGGATAGAACAAAACAGCATTACTGACATACACGTGAATCTAATTTAGTCATCTTTTTGTAATATTTTTATAAAGTTATATTGCTCATTCAAATTTAACCTGGAGAATAATAAGATTTAGTCCTGGATTTTTAATAGAACAAATTTATTACAAGCAAAAAACTACAAACTTGTTAGTAATATTACATTTTCATTAAAGAATTAGATTTACGTGACATTTGACATAATGTTTTTTGTTTGGTATAATTAATCAGTGGATTAAGCTGAACAGTAAGATTTTATCTGAAAGTAAGCTCCACCTCGGCGGCTCTCTGCCGTGTAAAAATAAGAGAGCATAATTTATGAGCGGATATGGCGGAATTGGCAGACGCGTATGGTTCAGGTCACACCACCTCGGTGCAAATTCATTTCAGGGTCTATATCGGCAGCCCATAATATTTTGTGTAAATAATAATCCTTCAAACAATAATAGAATATCTGATTGTGGTGCAATACAGTCTACCTGATTTGCCCCGTGTCAACAATTATTCCTGTTTGCGGAATGTTATGCACGCCAGAGC
>JAXJYO010000021.1:0-42731 GCA_036306945.1 Ruminococcus sp.
GTCACCTTCCACACGGAAGGTGTGGATTGAAATCTACTTATGAGTATGGGATAACAGGTCGTGAATTTAGTCACCTTCCACACGGAAGGTGTGGATTGAAATGCACCGTCATAACAGTACCGCAACTCGTATCAGTAGTCACCTTCCACACGGAAGGTGTGGATTGAAATCGTTATCATCTGCCAACTCTCAGCCGTCCGGGTTGTCACCTTCCACACGGAAGGTGTGGATTGAAATTTTAATTTAGCGTAGCCGTCGGGGATTGTGACCGTGTCACCTTCCACACGGAAGGTGTGGATTGAAATCAGTGGTGAAATGGTCGATATTAGCACGTCTGCAGTCACCTTCCACACGGAAGGTGTGGATTGAAATTTATCGAAAAAGGTGTGTATATAGAGGGGGTTATACGTCACCTTCCACACGGAAGGTGTGGATTGAAATCTCACCCCAATCAAGAGCCTGTCCGCAATTGGGGCGTCACCTTCCACACGGAAGGTGTGGATTGAAATAATTGAGAGATAAGGGGAGTTAGTAAAATGATAAAGTCACCTTCCACACGGAAGGTGTGGATTGAAATTTGCCAATAACAAGACGAACAGCCGTAATCCTCGTCACCTTCCACACGGAAGGTATAAGAAAAGCGAGGTACATATATAGGTGAACAGGGCTCTTGGGATAAAAAGACGGGCACCTTGCGTATTGATATCAATGCGGGCTTAATGAACGAGTCTGATAAAGAAAATATCAAACATGGTATGCTCAATACTTTTGCGCACGAATTAACCCATGTTGCTGAAAACAGTGGATTTTACGAAGAATTGCATAAAGCGATTATCGAAGCATATGAAAACAGTGGGAAAAGTTTTGATAAACTTGTAGAAGAAAAAACCAAAAAGCTTTGTAGAGAGAATCCCAATGCTAAAAATATGAGCGAAGAAGAATTAGCTTATCTTGCTGATGTGGAAGTTATCGCCGATTCCTGCGAAACAATGCTTAAAAATTCAAAAATATTTGAAGATATAGCGCAGGGAAATCCCACACTTGCGCAGAAAATCAAAGATAAGCTGAAAAACTTTATCGCACGTCTGAAACAACTGCTGAACAAAACCAATGCATTAACGCACGAGGGCAAGCTCCTTGAAGAGTGCGTAACAGAGTTTGAGAATATCAACAGAATTTGGGACAAGGCTGTAACAGACGGTATCAAGACGGCAAACGCAATGCACGCCGAGCGAAAAAATAACACCGACACAGAGGACGGCGTGAAGCATTCTATAAGAGAGAGTTTTTACAGTGAATATGATATGTGGGATAGAAAAAATCCTCGTATTGTGTTTAATGTCGGAACTACTTCAAAAGTATTACAATCTATTGGTTTGCCAAAACAGAATATTACTTGGGATTCCTCAAAGATTATAAAAATTAAATCAAAACATCCGGAAATGGTTGATTCGGTAATTAAACAAGTACCAAACATTATAGAAAATCCAATAATTGTTATGAAATCAAAGTCAAATGATAGTAGAATAACATTATTTGGTGAGGTGTATTCTAATAACAAACCGATATTAGCTGTAATTGAGTTGTATCCTCAGAACAGAAAAGGTATAGTGTTAGATGAATTGAAAATTGCAAGTGCTTACGGAAAAGATAATGCACAGAATTTAATTAATTCATCAACTATTTTGTACGTTGAAAAAGATAAAAAAAGAGTTAGTAATTGGGAAAAGCGTACTGGGCTCTATTTGCCGGTCGGCAGTTCCTTACCTAACTCTACTAATATTATATCCTCCTCAGCTGAAAAAGTCAATGAAGATACAACAAAGTTCTCAATGCGTGACTCAGAATACCTTGAAGCCGTAAATAACAATGATATGGAAACCGCCCAGCGACTTGTTGATGAATATGCTGAAGAAATATTTTATAATTCAGAGATAAGAGATGAAAATAGAGATTTACTACCAGTATACCATGCACGAAATAGCGATTTTAATATTTTTGATAAATCCAAAAGCGGCAATACTACTTATGAAATTGCTGAAGATTGGGCAGTAGCAGCGACAGCAAATTTAGGCTTTTGGTTTCACGACTCCGACCTTAAAAGCGTAATAGGAACACAAGGTGAAAGTTTAAAAGCATATATAAACATTGAAAATGCATGGTATGGAACATTGGATGATGTTGTTGAAACAATACGCTCTTATTCGCCAAACAAAGATTTAAGCGATGAAAAATATCGTAATAAAGATTATGGTGAATTAAAAGAATATGCACAAAAGTTTGTTGATGAACTAACAACATACGATTATGATGGAATGATATTAGATGATTCTGAGTTTGGAGGTTTGTCTTATGTTGCTTTTGAGTCAAGTCAAATCAAATCCGCAGACCCCGTAACCTATGACGATGACGGCAATGTAATCCCTCTTTCTGAAAGGTTTAATGAGGATAATAATGATATACGCTATCAGTCACGTAATACCGGTATTGATGAAGATATTGAGGAATTGTTATTTGACGAAGAGTTCTACAAGCCTTTCGAGAATGAAGATAAAACGGTTATTACGGAAAGTCTTTCAGAATTGCAAACGAAATTAGAAAATATGAATGATGATAATTCTACTTGGAAAGAGCAGTTTTCAACAAGTACAAAAATAAAAGCATTAAAAGAGGGATATAAAAGTCCGTATGATTATTTTGTAGGGAAGCAAAAGAAAAATATTTTAAAAGATTACGAATATGACCCTGAAAAGTATAAAGAAAAATTCAAGAAGAAATTGGAGAAAAAAGCCAAAGAAGAATCCTTGAAGAATGATATAGCTAATGCTACTCCTCACAAAAGAGCGCAGTATTATATCATTCAAAAGACCAATCCTATGTGGGATGATTATCACCTCGGAATAAGAAGTCCGAAAGATATAAAAACTTTTCAGGAAGTCGTTGATGAGGGCGAAGGCTTTGAATGGGGTGACTTTGATTTAGATGACGCCATTACAAAGTATGAAACAGAAAATAAGCTTTCAGATTATATGAAACACCCCGAATTATTCAAGGCATATCCACAGTTAAAGGATCTGAAGATATATTTCAGACAATCTGTGAATAAGGGTGAGTATAATTCGTCAACAAAAACAATTATTATCAATCCTATGAATAGTGCTAAAGTTCAGAGAGAAGCACTTATCCATGAAATTCAGCACGCAATTCAGGATATTGAAGGCTTTGCAAAAGGTTCAAGTGTCGGTTATTGGCAAAAAGAAGGTTATAGTTTTAATGACTCCTATGACAGATATCAGCGAACAGCAGGAGAAATAGAATCCAGAGATACAGCTCATAGAATAGACTACGCCGATGAAGAAAGAAAAAGCATCCAACCTGATATATACAGAACTGATGCAGTGCTAAAAGAAGATAGCATTAAATATTCCCAAAGATATTACAAACAAGGCAGTGATTTTTCAAAAGCTCTAAGTCGAAAAGAGTGGGCGAGTTTTTATTCTTCGTTAAAAAAGTCAAATCAAAGGGATGCTTTTCGTATAGGTGATAACGGCATATTAATTCCTGATAAAGACAATTCAAATTATAAACTTGTCTGTTACGAGGATGACAGCGAAAATCTTTACATTACTGCTGTTTACAAGTTGGAAAATTATGATTATAATATCCATGATGGAGGACTAAATATAGCCCAAACAATAATCGACAGAAAGAAGGCAGGTTTAAATGAAAAGCACACAAAAGCAATTTTGCAAAGTTATTCAGCATTGTCAGGAGCAATATTCCGAGAATACAATGGGAAAACTGGTAGGTTTATTAAACTCACACGAAGCGGTAATAAAACTGTACAATATAGTGGAGATGAATCCGACCGAGCAGGAATTTCTGAAAATGCTGGACAAGGAATTTCCGAAAGCGGAGTAGAAGATGATTTTCCGCAATTCCAAATGCGTCATGACGGTGGATACAGCAACCGTCAGCTTCTTGCCGAAGCCCTTGAATCATCAACTCAGAATAACGTCACCTTCCACACGGAAGGTGTGGATTGAAATCTAATTCATCTGAGCCAACAATCAGGTGATATTCGTCCTCTCCTCACAGAAAAACATATTATTAATATTGTGAATCCATGAGTAAAATGATATAATTTTAATAACCCGAATTTGCAATATATAAAGAAGGAAGAAGTTGATTAGCATAAAAGGCATTATTTTTGACTTGGACGGAACTTTATGGAATACCACGGAAACGATTGTACCTGTATGGAATGAAGTTTTAAGATTACATAGCGAAACTGATAAACAAATCTCAGTTGAAGAGATGAATGGATATATGGGTAAAACACTTGAGCAGATAGCTCAGTTAATGTTGCCTGAACTCGAAAAAGATGTTGCGATGTCAATTCTCAAAGAGTGTTGCAGTGTTGAACAGAAACAGCTCAGAAAGTTTGGCGGGAAACTATATAGCAAACTTTCTGAAATATTAAATGAACTTAATAAAGAGTATCAACTTTTTATCGTAAGCAATTGTCAGGATGGATATGTACAGTCATTTCTTGATTATCATAAGTTAAATGATATGTTTGACGATTTTGAAATGTCAGGCAGAACAGGAAAAAGTAAGGGCGAAAATATAAAAATGATAATAGAGAGGAACAGTCTTGATTTCGCACTGTATGTGGGTGACACAGAAGGTGATAAGACAGCCTCAGATGAAGCAAAAATTCCGTTTGTTTATGCAAAATACGGATTTGGGGAAGTGGAAAAATATAAATATTCTATAGAAGAATTTTGCGAGTTGCCTAAAGTCATAAAATATATTGAAAGTTATTAGAATGAATAAATTGAAAAGTACAAAACAAAAATAGTCAAATATCGTCAAGTTATGTAGTTTATCGGTGCAAAAGTATGCAGATAATTGATTTTTTTAGCTTTTTGGTCTATTATATTAACAGATAAATCTGAAAGGAAGACCTACAATGAAAAAAAGCTCAAAAATCAGTAAATCACTTGCAATCGTATCAATTATCGCAATAATAATTGTGTCAATCTGCACATCGTTTATAACATTCAATGTGACTAGACCAGACACAACAGAAACAACGCTCAATAATAATATTCAGACAGCAGCAGAGGCTGTCAGTGAATATGAAACATCACTCGCAAGAAACAACTATCTTTTTACAGATGAGCTTTTTTCAAAGGCTAACATAGTAGCTTCAACTCTTTCAGAGAAGAGTACAGACGAAGAAATTGAACAGCTTGCGAGATATCTCTATGCAGACTCAATTATGATCACTGATACCGATGGTAAGTGTGTTGCAGCATATCCGGCTGATCTCAAAGATACAAAAATCAGCGATAACGCTGACACAAAGGCTTTCGGCAAGGTGCTCAAGGGTATTTCATTCAAGAGCCAGTCAGAGCCTCAGAAGGTTGAAGGCAGTGACGATTATTTCCTTTACACTTGTGTAAGCAGACCTGAGGGCAAAGGTATTGTAGTTATCGGAACAACAGTTTCTGATTATAATAAACTTTTAGGTTCAGAGATTGCAAACGAATGTGGCAATAACACAATCATAGCAAACGGTGATGAGATAGTAAGCTCATCATTTGCGGAAACTGATAAGACAAGCCTTAATGAACTCGGAATTACAGAAGAAAATCTTAAAGCAGGTTCATTCAATCTCAAGGTGAATGATAAAGAATACCTCTGCAAAACTCAGACACAGGACGATTTTACAGTAATCTGTCTTGCTGAGGAGAGCACAGCTTCAAATGTGATGACAGTTCTTGCAATCACACTTGTTGCCGATATTATAGTGTTTGCAGTATTTATGGTATTGTTTGCACGTTCATCAAAGAAAGAAAACTAATTGTACAATAATTTCAAGCCACTTGTTCGTTTATGAGCAGGTGGCTTTTTTATGTATAGGAAATTGTTCGGTTAAACTCAATTTCCTCCTTACTATTTTAAGAAAAATGCTAATACACATTGAATTTTTTGCACTAATGTATTATACTACATTATAACTTAGCAAGGAGAATGAATAATGGATAATTCAGAACGTCAGGTTCCGTTTTTCGGAGCAAAGCTTCCCGAGGGTAATGATAAAAGCAAAGTTGCAAAGCAAATTGCCGATTATCTTAATGAAAATACATTGTTGGACATTCATCAGGGTTTTCAGGATGTGCAGGAACTTATGTCCTGTTATCGCTGTGCAATTTTTGAGGTCGAAACAAAATTTCGTGTGCTCAACGAACAGTTTTCGCTTCAACACGAACGCAACCCTATAGACAGCATAAAAACGAGATTAAAATCCCCTGAAAGCATCAGAGGAAAGCTCGAAAGAAAAAATCTTCCGTTAACGATAGAATCTATAGAAAACGAGCTTTTTGATGTTGCAGGAATAAAAGTAATCTGCTCGTTTGTCGATGATATTTATATGCTTGCTGATTGTCTTTTACAGCAGGACGATATAAAACTTATCAAGAAAAAAGACTACATAAAGAACCCAAAGAAAAACGGTTATCGCAGTCTTCATCTTATAGTAGAGATACCTATTTTCTTGCAGAACGAGAAACGTTTTATGAAAGTTGAGGTTCAGCTCAGAACTATAGCAATGGAATTCTGGGCAAACTTAGAGCATAAACTGAGATATAAAAAGGATTTGTCAGACGAAACTGCAAAGATGATTGCCAGCGAACTCAATGATTGTGCAGAAATGAGCGTGATGCTTGATAATAAAATGCAGAAAGTTCGTGATGTGATTGAAAACAGCTAAATTCAATTGAATTCGGCAGAGAGGAGGAATGACCTGAGTGAAAGTTTATTCATCACTCAACTGTGCAATGCACAGATTTTGCATAGGTGTTTATGTGAAGGCAGGCTGTATTTATGAGCCTGAAGAATTGAACGGTATAACACATCTCTATGAGCATATGGTGTTCAGAAACATAAAGAGCCGATACAGTGAAGATTTTTATGAACTTCTAACGCAAAATGGGCTTGCTTTTGAGGCAGGCACATATAAAGAATTCCTCTATTTTACAATTACAGGTTTGCCGATAGGCATAAAACTTGCAACTGAGATACTTTCACATCTTTTTGACGATATCACAATTGACAAAGAAGATTTCAAAATTGAGAAAAACAGGGTAAAGGCAGAAATCCGTGAAAGTACGGAAAAACAATCACTTTCATATTTTGCCGATTGTGAGATTTGGAATGGCACAACGCTCAAAAATACTATCCTCGGAACGTGCAGGACGATAGATTCAATATCTCAAAAGAAGATAAATGATTACAAAAATACGATAATATCGTCGGATAACGTTATTGTGTATGTGACGGGTAACGTTGACGCTTCACAGATGAAGCTGATTGAAAATGCTGTGTCATCAATGAAGGTGTCCGATGAAAAACTCAACAGACAAAACCTTGCGCCGATTCCACCGGATTTTCAAAACAGAAAGCCTGTTGTTATTTCAAAAAACGCATCGTATCACCGTGTACGCATAAGCGTCGATATAGACAATTCGGATTGTCCGTTTGATGTGAGGGATATGCTGTATACAACGTTGTTTGTTGACGAAAATGCTTTGATATTTCAGGAACTCTCAGAGAATAATCCGCTTGTGTATTCATACGATTCTGTTTTCGAGCAATACAAAAATATAAGCTCTCTCAAGCTTGAATATGAGATATCAAAGAAGAATATATCAGAGTCTGTCCGACTGATTTTCAATGTTTTCAACCGACTGAAAAACGGAGATTTTAATTTTGAAAACAATTTGCAAAAGCTTATGACCCAGTGGGAGGTTTTGCAGGACGATGTGTGTGATCTCAATTGGAGTCTTGCATATGAAAATCATATTTTAGGTGACAGTACAGCCGACTACAACAAAGAAAAATTCGGCAGATATGCAAATCTTACAAAAGAAAAGGTTATGAAATCTGCGAAAAAGATTTTCCGAAGTTCAAATATCTCGCTTGCGCTCAAAGGCGACAAAAAGCATATTCAAAGCCTGAATATTGAAGATTTGTTAAAAATATTGGATACATAAAAAGCTCATTCACGGTCGAATGAGCTTTTTGTGTTAGTATCATAGTAAGTTGGTATGTTTGATTTGATGTAATGTTTTGTTGTGGTTAAAATTCCGTGAACACCATATGTGCTTGTGCATTGTCGAGGACGATTGGGCTATCATAGTCAACTCTCTTGATATTACCGAAAAGTCTGCCGAAAATTACAGTTGTTTTATCCATAACAGCCGCCATAGGCTCACCCTTTACAGTGAAAGGTCTGAAGGTGATATCAACAGCGGAAATTCCTGCGGTAAAATACCACGGTCTGTCAAGTCTGCCGTTGGTGCCTTTGACATTTATCTGTGAAAGTTTTTCGAGCTTTCCGTCAACAAAAAAGCAATTTTCATTGCCAAAACGATTGTCACCGACCCTGCTTGCAAGACAAAGTGAAAACCTTTTTCCGTCAATTATGCAATCGGAACTGAGTCGTTGGTAGTTGTGTTTTCTTGGTTTTGAAAAACGTGTCCAATCAAAGTAGGCTCTTGAATTTATTTCGTTTAAAGAATATTCAAGACCACCTACACGAATAATTCCGTTTGCTGTGAACTTTGGTACAAATCTTTTAAGATAAAAATATCTTCTGTCACGTTCAAACGGTGCAAGTTCGTTGAGGCTTTCACCGTTTATTTTTTTCAGATTAATGTTAAAATAAAGATTTTTGAGTCCGCCGAAGTCAATAAAATCACACTTTAAGAATCTTCCGTCTGTAGTGTTTGTGAGCTGAAGTTGAATACGTTTGTCAGTGTAGAGAAGTTCGCCTTTATTTCCGGCTTCCGGAAGTTCGTTTTTGAAGAACATAAATTTCTTTACAATGCAATCGCTGATTACTCCGCCCTTTTTGAGGTCAGCTACGGCTATTTTGATTGAAAATTCAAGTCCGAGATTTTCAACAGAAAGATAAAGCGAAACTTCATTGTTGTTTATAAAATAGCAATCTCGTTCGCTGTGTTTTCCGCTTGTTTTGCTTTGTTCAGAATTATATTCAAAAACAGGTGTTCTTGACCAGCCTGCATTCATAACTTCTCCGTTATCTTCAAAAACCGTACAATTTTTAGTGATTTCACGTTGCAATATATTCACTCCGTTTCATAAATTACCAATTATAATATATCAGAAGTTATAATGCTTTTCAAGAATTATAACAAAAATGTAAATCTGTAATAAATATTTGTATTTTTGAATATTTATTATACCGATATATATTATGTCTGAAAATTTCTGTTTCTATGATTCGGAGTGGTTGTGTGAAAAGGCTGACAGTAATTTTTTTAATTGTAATATGTATGACGTTTACCTCTTGTATGGCTGACACCACAGGTTACAGTTATGAGCTTACATCATCGGAATGGGGAGCGACATTAAAGGGCGGGGCAGAGGTGAAACTCAGTTTTAATGAAGATACTGTATTGCTTTCATTGCAAAACGGCGACCTGAAATCTGAGATAAAGGGCAAATATATTGCAGACGAAACAGATTTTGTGATATTCGTTCCTGAAATAGCTCAGAATTACGGTTTTGAATACACCCCAAAAGGCAACACACTTGAATTGAAATACGGAGAACATACGATAACACTCGAGAAAGTAAACTGATATAGTTTTAGTGTTTTATGGGAAACAGTTTAGGCAATAAAAGTTTTGAAAATAAAATGGCTAATCCCACGCAATGTGAGATTAGCCATTGTTGTTATTGTGAATATTTTTAATTACTCAGTGTAAGCGTACCAAGTACCGCCTGATTTGTTTCCTGAGTTAGCTTTGAAGCAGTTTTTGCCGTCCTGAACAGTCATATTATCAGTCTGAATGTTCCATGTGCTCTTTGTGTTCTTAAAGAGGAAGCAGCTTGAACCAGGAGAGAGCGGAGTTGCAAAGTCGTAATACCAGATGTTTGTACCTGAGATGTTAGTCATAGCAACAGCAGCGTTGCCAAGACCACTTTCAGACCAACCGTAGATGTAAACTTCTGACCATTTTGCAACAGAGTTATCAAAGTAAACTCTTGAAAGCTCAAATTCAGGTTTTGTTTCAGCAACATAAGCACCGGTAGAAACAGATTCGTCATTGTTAAGTGTTACGCAGTTCTTAGTTGATGAAACTGTAGCAGACCAAGCATTGTAAACGTTGCCTGAATCACCGCCTACAGGAGTTTCATCGATAGCATCAAGATAACGGTAAACAACGCATGAAGTCATTGTTTCAGGAACTTCAGATACATATACATTAGGATAAGCATCTGTATCCTGCTCAAGCAGATAGCTTTCACCTGTCTGTTTGTCGTAAACAAAGAGTGAAACGCCGTCATCTGTCATCCAGCCGAGAGTAGTCTTGAAGTAGAATGTGTATGTTTCGGGAGCCGGAGCTGTTGTTGGCTCTGTAGTAGGCTGAGCAGTTGTAGGTTCTGTTGTAGGTTCAACAGTAGTTGTTGGTTCTTCAACAGTATAAACCTGACCTGTAACACATGTGCATTCCATCTTGTTGATATATTTCTGAATACAAGTTGCGTCCTGAACGCTGATTCTGCCGTCCTGATTAACGTCACCGAGAACGAGGTATGCGTCGTTGATATATTCAAGATCGATGCAGTGCTTCTGAATGAGAGTAGCGTCAGATACGTTGATAGCACCGTTGCCGTCAACATCACCGTAAATCATTGAACCTGATGGAACAGAAGAAGTAGGCTGAGTAGCTGTTGTTTCAACAGTACCCTTTGTTACGTCAGTAGCGTCAACAATTGAACCTGTTGAAGGAACGAGATCTGTGTCAGTCCAAGATGTAGCAGATGTTGCACAGAAGATTTTTGAAGTACCGTTGAGTGAAAGTTTAGTTTTTGCTGTAGAACCCGGATACTGTTTGCCTGCGCTTTCACTGATAATTACATAAGTGTTTGCTGAGTGAGCAAGGTCAAAGGTTGACTCAGTGATGTTATCGTCAGCATCCTTAGCAAGACAAGAGTTATCAGAAACTTCAAGATAATAGTAGCCTGATGCCTCATCATACTGCATTGTCTGACCCGGCCATGAAGCATTTGAATATGTTACTTCTGAAGAAGTATCCTCATCATAGATGTAAACAGAGAAAGGAGCCTTCCATGTTGACTTCTTTGCTGCATTGAAGAATACATAAACGCCTGAAGAAGCAGCTTCTTTCTTAGTGTACTTGTAAACTGTAGTAGTTGTTTTGTCACCGTTTGTAGCTGTGAGTGTGAGGTTGATTGTATCACCGTAGTTATAGTCTGAACCTATGCGGATTGTTGTTGTGCCTGTGTAAGCAACAGGAGTTGAATCATCAAGGCAGTATGTACCTGAAGTTGCATTTTCAAGACCAAGTTCAACAGTCATTGTTTCGCCTTTGAAATCACCGCTTTCAACAGAGCATGTGTTTCTTGGAGTAACAGAACCGTTGTAAACTACAGCAACACCTGTTGAACCGATAGAACCTGTGAGAACACCGCCGGAAACTGTGAATGTGTTGCCTGTGATTGTGTCTGTGTATGTGCCGTCAGCCATACCTGTGCCTGAAATGCTTACGCTCTTGTCAGTGCCGGAGCAGTTTGAAAGCACGATACCGCTTGTGCCTCTTGTAACATAAGCAACACCGTCAGAAGAACCAAGCTTTTCTGACTGGCCTACAAAGAGGTTGTGGAACTTGTTGATTTCAGAAACAGCAGTGCTCTTGTAAGCAGTGTCTGTTGCTGCTTCGCCCATAAGAGCTGCGCCCGGACGTGCAAAGTAAAGAGCGGTTGAATCTTTTCTTGAAGCAACGATAGCCCATGCTTTGACAATGTTTTCATCAGAAACGCTTGCAGTATTTGAAATGCCTGCTGAACCTGATTCACCTTCAAATGTATCATGTGATTCAGCCCACAATACAGCGTTTGAAGCGTTAACTCCTGATTTGTATGTTGAACTTGCAGCAGTAGAAGCATTGCCTTTTACTACAGCATTGAGAACAGCATCACCTGTTCTGTTATCAGTAACGTTGATGTAGTCAGTGTATGCGCTGTATGATCTGCCTGTACCGCAAGTGTTGAGGATCTCACCGTAGATATAGAGGTTACCGCCTGTTTTTTCAGTGTAGTACTCCTCAGCAGCTTCAGTGATTGTAGGCCAGTAATCTGAGCCGTAAGTTCCGTCACTCGGAGTTTCGATATGCTTTGCAGCGTCAAAACGGAAGCCGTCAACACCGCAGTCAATACATTCTTTGAGAAGTGAAACTACAGCGTCCTGAACATTGTCATTGCCTGTGTTGAGGTCAGGACAAGCTGAAACGTGACCCTGAACAACGCCCTGAATTGAGCTGTCACTTGCAGAGCCTGTATATGAGTGGAAATAAGTGCTCTGATTTTCATAGAAGTCAGGCTGATATGTTTCAACCTGTGTGCTTACTGAGTTAGGATCACTCTCGGTTTCGTTACCGAAATGGTTTGAAACGATATCGCAGATGATCTTGATACCGTATTTGTCAGCTTCTTCACAGAGTGACTTGAGTTCGTCTTTTGTTCCGAGCCATGATTTCTGAGCAATTGACATACTTACAGGCTGATAGAGTTTCCACCACTGACCTGCAACGTCGTTTGAAGTGCCGTAATCCTTTGGCTGCTGAACAGGAGAAGTCTGAACAGTTGTGTAACCTGCGGCAGCAATAGCCGGAAGGTTTTCCTTGATTGAATTGTAAGACCAGTTGAATGCGTGCAGCATAACGCCGTCTTTTACTTCGCTCTGAATGCCTGTGTCAATTGAAACAGAATCAGTCTGAGCAGCACTTACAACAGAAGCAGTGAGCGCAGTTGATGAAGTAATCATTGTTGCAGCAACAACAAGACTTGCAATTTTTTTGAAAGTTTTCATCAAAAAAACATCCTTTCCATAAATTTTCATTATTATTATATCAAATAATGGGATAAAAGTATATATTTATTGTGCCAAATAAAGCATTGTATTTTTTGTGCATAATTTACGTTGAGTTTTTCGACACTACAAAAATATGAACGTTAATTTGGTGATATAATGTGAAATTTTGAACATTATTATTTTTTTACATATAATCAATTGACTTTTTGTACTGATTAGAATATAATTTTAATCGGTCTAATAGGGCATATTTGAAAAGTATCTGACACATTTCGTGACATTAAATAAAAAAGATTTACACCTTTCAGATGTGTTCCGGATCATAGTTATGTCTTTACAAAGATAAAATTTGTAGGGGCGGACTGTGTTCGCCTGCAATATACGTCTATACTTGCAGACTTGCACAATCCGCCTTTTTTTAAATACAAGTCAGAACAGGGGTGCATAAATGGAGCAGACAGCTAAGAAAACTATCGTTTCACTGAAAGATATTTTTGTCAGATTCGACGGTGAGGTAATTCTCAATCATATCAATCTTGACATTCATGAAAAAGAATTTGTCACGATTCTCGGTCCGAGTGGTTGCGGCAAGACTACAACGCTCAGAATTATAGGCGGTTTTGTTGAACCTGAAAGCGGTGACGTTATTTTTGACGGTAAGCGAATTAACGGAACTCCTCCGAATAAGCGTAACGTGAACACTGTGTTCCAGAAATATGCGCTGTTTCCGCACCTTAATGTGTATGATAACGTTGCTTTTGGACTCAAACTCAAAAAAATGCCGAAAGACGAAATCAAGCGCAAAGTAACAAAAATGCTTGCAACGGTTGACCTCAAAGGCTACGAAAAGCGCAGTATCGCAAAGCTTTCAGGCGGTCAGCAGCAGAGAGTTGCAATTGCAAGAGCACTTGTATGTGACCCTGATATAATTCTCCTTGACGAGCCTTTGGGTGCACTTGACCTCAAACTCAGAAAGAGTATGCAGCTTGAACTCAAGGAAATTCAGCAGAAAACCGAAAAAACATTTATATATGTAACCCACGATCAGGAAGAGGCACTCACAATGAGTGACCGTGTGGTGGTAATGAACAATGGTGTGATCGAACAGATAGGCACACCTGAGGATATCTATAATGAGCCTGTAAATGCCTTTGTAGCTGATTTCATCGGTGAAGCAAACATTCTCAACGGCACAATGATCGACGACTGTCGAATCAGAATTCTCGGCAAGGAGCTTGAATGTGTTGACAAGGGCTTTGGTAAAAACACACCGGTCGATGTTGTTATTCGTCCGGAAGATATCATAGTTACAAAGCCTCAGGACGGACAGCTTACAGGTATTGTTGAGAATTCAACTTTTAAGGGTGTTCACTATGAAATGAGCGTAAGATGCGGAAAGTGCGAGATCCTCATTCATTCCACAAAGTCTGCTGAAATCGGCAGTGAGATCGGAATGAGAGTAATTCCGTTCAATATACAGATTATGAACAAACTTTTGCCTTTCTATAATAATGTAATAGAAGCAGAGGTTTCATACGCAAACAAGGACGAAAACTACTTTGAGTTTGCGCTTGAAGATGAAACCGTTAAGGTTGAAAACAGATATTTTGAAGAGGGAACAAAGGTGAAGATCACGCTTCCGCCACAAGCACTTTCACTTGCCGGTGACGGTGTGGGACACCTGAAAGACCTTTATATTGAATCAGTAGTCTACAAAGGTGAGCACAACGAGATCATTCTTGAGTCAGACGAGAGAAAATGGCTTATGCTCAGTGATACTGATGAGCAGGTAGCGACTTATGTGCCGCTTGCATTTGATTTTGAAAAGGCTTCATTTGAAGTTATACAGTCAACTGAGGAGGGTTGAGAATGAAATCCCGCAAACCCTCTATACCTTATATAATATGGATGCTGGTGTTTACGATGATACCGATCATTATGATTGGTATTACGGCATTCACAGACAAAAACGGCAATTTTTCACTTGAACCGTTTACCAAGGCGTTTTTCTATACCGAAGTGTTTCTGCACTCGCTATGGATTGCCTTTATTTCAACATTAATATGTCTTGTAATAGCATATCCTCTTGCATATTTGATTACAAGAATGAAGGAGTCCACTCAGAATACGGTGATAATGCTTCTTATGGTGCCTATGTGGATGAACTTTCTTCTCAGAATTTATGCATGGGTAACGCTTTTACAGGATAATGGTCCTATAGATATGCTTTTGTCAATGCTTGGAATTCACGGAACATATCTGGGAAACACAGGGGCGGTAATTCTCGGAATGGTGTATGAGTATCTTCCGTTTATGGTGCTCCCAATCTATACAGTAATGAGCAAAATCGACGGGGGACTCATCGAAGCAGCACAGGATTTGGGTTCAAATAATATGGCTGTGTTCAGAAAGGTAGTTTTTCCGCTTAGTATTCCGGGAGTGATTTCGGGAATAACAATGGTGTTCGTACCAAGCGCAAGCACCTTCCTTGTATCACAGTACCTCGGCGGAACAGATGATATAATGATTGGTGATGTTATTGATAAAATTTTCTGGACCGATCAGAATACAGGTTCGGCAATATCGCTTATCCTTATGGTGCTGATATTTGTGTTCCTGATAATTATGAACCTGTTTGGTGACGAGGAGGCGATTGCGTGAAAAATAATAAACCTAAGAACGGAATCGTTTCCAAAATATATATCGGGCTCGTTATGCTTTTTCTGTATGCACCGATATTCGTGTTGGTTTTTTATTCGTTCAATAAAGGAAAATCAACCGTATGGAAAGGCTTTTCACTTAAATGGTACGAAGAGCTTTTTGAAGATGACAGAATAATGAGTGCACTCGGCAATACACTTATTATTGCAGTGCTTGCTTCAATTTTTGCAACGATTCTCGGCACTGCTGCAGCAATCGGAATAAGCAATTTCAAGGGCAAAAAGCGTCTGGTAATTCAGAATGTGTCAAACATTCCGATTATCAGCCCTGATATCGTTATGGGTGTATCGCTTATGCTTCTTTTCACGACATTAGGTGTTATCTTCAACTTTGAAATGGGATTTGTAACAGTTCTTATTTCACATATTTGTTTCTGTGTGCCGTTTGTGGTGCTTAATGTTATGCCGAGGATCAATCGTATGGATCGGAGTATATGCGATGCCGCACTTGACCTCGGTTGCAACCAATGGCAGGCATTTTATAAGGTGATAATTCACGAGCTTATGCCCGGAATAGTTTCGGGTCTATTAATGAGCTTCACATATTCGCTCGACGATTTTATCATCACTTACTTTACAAGAGGTGCAAAATTCCAGAACTTGTCAATTGAAATTTATTCTATGACACACAGAAGAATTTCACCTAAAATCAATGCGCTTTCTGCGCTGATGTTCCTTGTGATCCTGATAATTATGATTATCATAAATGTCAGGGACAGACGAGAGGAAAAAATCAGAGCACAGAAAACCTGATTATAAAATTTATCCAAGGGAGATTGAGAAATGAAAAAAATCATCAGTGTTATCCTCACTGCATTCATTGCAGTATCAGGCACAGCCTGTCTTGCAGGATGTGGCAACAGCTATGAAGGCGAAGTTAACGTCTACAATTGGGGCGAATATATCGCAAACGGTGAAGACGATCTGCTTGATGTAATTGAAGAATTTGAAAATGAAACAAACATCAAGGTTAACTACACCACTTACGAAACAAACGAAGAGCTTTATAATATGCTTAAAAACAGCAATGTAAGCTATGATGTAATTATTCCGTCGGAATATATGATAAGTAAGCTCATCGAAGAGGATATGCTGCTTGAACTTGATTATGACAATATCCCAAATTATGAATATCTTATGGACAGATTCAAGAATCTTGACTGCGACCCTGAAGGTAAGTACACGGTATGTTATAGCTGGGGCGTAACAGCAATGGTGTACGACAAGACAAAGGTAAGCACAAAACCAACTTCATGGGAAGCACTCTGGGATGAAAGCCTTGAAGGACAGATTCTTATGTTCAATAACAGCCGTGATGCAATGGCTATTTCAATGCAGTTATGCGGAATCAATCCTTCAAGCTGTACAAAAGAAGATGTTGACACAGCAACAGCAAAGCTTCGTGAGCAGAAGCCGTTACTGAAAAAATATGTAATGGATCAGGTGTTCACTGAAATGGAGAACAGCCAGTCGGCAATCGCACCGTATTATGCAGGAGATATCGTTACAATGATGGAGTCAAACGAAGATCTTGCTGCGGCATTGCCTGAGGATGGTTCAAACCTTTTCTATGACGCAATGTGTATTCCGAAATGCAGCAAAAACAAGGAAAATGCAGAGAAGTTTATCAACTTTATGCAGGAACCTGAAATTGCGGCTGAAAACTGCAAATATCTCAACTACGGCACTCCGAATCAGGAAGCTTATGATGAGTACATTGACGATGATATGAAGAACAATGAATTCATCTTCCCGAGTGAAGAGTATCTTGACAAGTGTTATGTATTTACAAATGTGCCTGATGATGTGTATTCATATATGCAGGAACAATTTGTAAAGGTGCAGGCTGAATAATGCGATGTGATATCGCCAAAAGTCAATAAAAATAAACAATGAAGTCAGTTTAATTGCAGTTATGCAGTTAAGCTGACTTTTAATATTTCTGCGATAGTTTACAAATAACTTTAATGCTAAAAATGTTGCGTTAACCAATATATAAATTCAACGGTTGGGCACGAAACGATTTATATAAAAATAACCTGTCTGCCCAAAGCTAAAAATAACCTGTCTGCCCAAAGCTAAAAATATTGATAATTTGTGGGGAATATGGTATAATAATTTAAATTGCGTAATTATACCCTTTTTGTATAAACGTGCGGAGGTAATGTTTTGGTAGTGTTCGGAATTGATCCCGGATATGCAATAGTCGGCTGGGGTGCGATCAGCTTTCAGGCAAATTCATACAAGGCTCTCGGTTACGGTTCGGTGCAGACTGAAGCGCACACAGATTTTAATGAGCGGCTTGAATATATTTATGATGAGCTGTATTCTATTCTGAATCGTTGCAGACCTGACGCACTTGCAATTGAGCGTCTGTATTTTCAGACTAACCAGAAGACAGCTATTAAGGTTGCACAGGCAAGAGGAGTAACACTTCTTGCGGCACAAAAATTAAAAATCCCGATTTTTGAATATACACCGTTGCAGGTCAAAACCGCTGTAACAGGCTACGGCAAAGCTAAAAAACCACAGGTTATGGAAATGACACGAAGGCTTCTGAAACTTGATGAAGTTCCAAAGCCCGACGATACAGCCGATGCCCTTGCAATAGCTATTTGTCATGCTCAGGCGGCAGGTTCACAGCTCAGACAGGCGATGTTTCGGAAAGGAATTTAAAATATGTTATATTCCGTAAGAGGAAAACTTATACATACAACAACTACAAGTGCAGTAGTGGAATGTGGCGGAGTAGGCTACAATTGTCAGACAACAATAAATACGCTCAAGGCTATCAAACCTGACACGGAGGTAATGCTCTATACATATCTCAATATCAGAGAAGATGCAGTGGATCTTTTCGGTTTTGCAACAAAGACAGAGCTTGATACATTTAAAACGCTGATAAGCGTAAACGGAGTAGGCCCTAAGGCAGGTCTTGCGATTTTGTCAGAACTCAGCCCCGAACAGGTTGCAATGGCAATCGCAACAGACGATATAAAAACGATAACAAGAGCACAGGGTGTTGGCAAGAAAATTGCACAGCGCATAGTTCTTGAACTCAAAGATAAGCTTGCAAAGGCGGCATCGACAGATAACGGAATGTCAGCAGTCGCAACAGGTGCAGTCAATGCATCAACAGGAAATATTCCTAAGGCGGTCGAAGCACTCGGAGTGCTCGGTTATTCGCCGTCAGACGTATCTCCGATACTTGCAACGCTCGACAGTTCATTGCCTGTTGAACAGCTTATCTCAAATACTCTCAGACAGTTGGGAAGAAAATAAGGAGGATGTTGATTTTCTATGGCGAACACAATGCAGTTTTCCGAAGAATTTGACTTTGAAAACAGAATACTCGACGCTTCCGAAATTCCCGAAGATACAGCAGACGGAGAAAACCCGTTAAGACCTAAAAACCTTGATGAATACATAGGGCAGGATAAGGCGAAAGATAACCTCAGGGTGTTTATTGAAGCGGCAAAAATCAGAAATGAAACGCTTGACCACGTCTTGCTTTACGGCCCTCCGGGACTCGGCAAAACAACGCTTGCCGGAATTATTGCAAACGAACTCGGAGTTTCCGTGAGAATCACCTCAGGTCCTGCAATTGAGAAGCCGGGAGATTTAGCGGCTCTGCTTACAAATCTCAACGAGGGTGACGTCCTATTTATCGACGAGATCCACAGACTCAGCCGTGCCGTTGAGGAGATCCTCTATCCGTCAATGGAGGACTTTGCAATAGATATCATCACCGGTAAAGGTCAAATGGCGGCATCATATCATCTGCCGCTGCCAAAGTTTACGCTTGTAGGTGCAACAACACGAGCAGGCCAGCTTACAGCACCTTTGCGTGACCGCTTCGGCGTGGTATTACGACTTGAACTCTACACCCCTGAAGAACTTGCAAAGATCGTAACTCGAAGTGCAGGAATTCTCGAAATAAAAATTGAACATGACGGAGCGCTTGAAATAGCTTCACGTTCAAGAGGAACACCTCGAATAGCCAACAGACTTTTAAAGCGTGTGCGTGACTTTGCACAGGTTATGTCCGACGGAGTTATAACGGTTGATTCGGCAAGAACTGCTCTTGATCGACTTGAAATTGACGAACTCGGACTTGACCAGAACGACAGACGAATGTTGGAAGCAATCATAAAATTCTATAATGGCGGCCCTGTGGGACTTGAAACTCTTGCAGCGGCAATCGGTGAAGAAGCCGTTACGATCGAGGACGTTTACGAGCCGTATCTTCTTCAGATTGGCTTTTTAAGCAGAACACCGAGAGGCAGATGCATTACGGCTGAGGGTTGCAGACACCTTGGATATGACTTCCCGAAGGGAACTGTAAATGCAATGCCAACACAGCCAACCTTATTTGATAATAACTGACAGATGTATTGACGATAACTTATCGTTCGGATAATGATAATAAATTTTTGAAATTACGGAGGAAAATATAATGGGCAGATTATTCGGTACAGACGGAGCAAGAGGAGTTGCCAACACCGAACTTACAGCAGAACTTGCAATGAATATAGGCAGAGCCGCTGCAATGGTTCTTATAAACGACGAGGTTGAACATCCCACAATTTTAATCGGTAAAGATACAAGACTTTCAGGTGATATGCTTGAGGGCGCACTCATTGCAGGACTTTGTTCCGTAGGTGCAAACGTAAAGCTTCTCGGAGTTGTTCCGACACCTGCTGTTGCATATCTTATTGACAAATACAACGCAGATGCGGGAATTATGATTTCGGCATCACACAATCCTTTTGAATTTAACGGAATCAAGATTTTCAGCTCAGACGGCTGTAAACTTCCTGATGACCTCGAAAACAGAATTGAAGAAATCGTTCTTGATAATGCAGTGCCTTATGCAATTGCATCAGACGAGAATATCGGCAGAGTTATCCACTGTGACACAGGTGCGGATGATTATATTGAACACGTTGCAGAGTCTATCGGATGTGACCTTGAGGGTATGGAAATCGCCCTCGATTGTTCAAACGGTTCATCATCAAGAACTGCTGAAAAGCTTTTTACAAAACTCGGCGCAAAGGTTCATATGCTTTTTGACGAGCCTGACGGAATCAACATCAACAAGGATTGCGGTTCAACGCACATAAACAAACTTCAGAACTATGTGAGAGAGCACAAACTCTGTTGCGGTCTTGCATTTGACGGTGACGCAGACAGATGTCTTGCAGTTGATGAAAAGGGTAACCTCGTAGACGGCGACTATCTCATTGCTATCTGTGCAAAGGATATGAAAGACAGAGGCGTTCTCAAAAAGGACGCAGTTGTCGGTACTGTAATGACAAATATGGGCTTTAATAAGTTCTGTACAGAAAACGGAATGAATTTTGTTTCAACAAAGGTCGGTGACCGTTATGTCCTTGAAGCAATGCTTAGAGAAGGCTACAACATTGGCGGTGAGCAGAGCGGACATATTATTTTCCTTGACTATGCAACGACAGGTGACGGTGAGCTTTCAGGCGCAATGATTTTGAGTATTATGAAGCGTACAGGCAAAAACCTCAGCGAACTTGCAAAGGTAATGGAAAGAATGCCACAGGTGCTTATTAATGTAAAGGTAAGTGCAGAGGGCAAGCTTTCATTCTATACAGATAAGGAAGTAAAAGCAGAAATTAACAGAATAAGCGAAATACTCGGTGACAGAGGCAGAATTCTCGTGAGAGTATCGGGAACAGAGCCTCTAGTAAGAGTAATGCTTGAGGGTGAGAACCTCGAAGAAATTCAGAACCTTGCAGAAGAAGCTGCACAGGTGGTAAGGGAAAGATTGGCATAATGCGATTATCTGAAAATTGGAAAGATTACGAGCTTATAGATACCTCTGACGGTGAAAGACTTGAACGCTGGGGAGATATAATTCTCATTCGTCCTGACCCGCAGATAATATGGTCAACGGATAAGAAAAATCCGCTTTGGTACTCAGCACACGCAAGGTATCATCGCAGTAACAAGGGTGGCGGACATTGGGAACAGTACAAAAAAGTTCCCGATCGCTGGACTGTAAATTACAATAACCTTGTATTCAATATAAAGCCTATGGGCTTTAAACATACGGGTGTATTTCCGGAACAGGCTGTCAATTGGGACTTTGCTTCTGAAAAGATAAGAAGTGAGAACAGACCACTGAAAATACTGAACCTTTTCGGATATACAGGCTGTGCATCGCTTGCGTGTATGGAAGCAGGCGCAACTGTTTGTCATGTTGATGCATCAAAGGGAATGGTTCAGTGGGCAAAGGAAAATGCCCAGTCGAGTCAGATTGCAGACAAGCCTGTCAGATGGCTTGTT
Organism: Ruminococcus sp.; assembly: GCA_036306945.1. Taxonomy (GTDB): domain Bacteria; phylum Bacillota; class Clostridia; order Oscillospirales; family Acutalibacteraceae; genus Ruminococcoides. The sequence continues at coordinate 21,973 of JAXJYO010000021.1, forward strand.
GATGACTGCGTAAAATTTGTACAGCGTGAAATCAGAAGAGGTAATAAGTACGACGGAATCATTATGGATCCTCCGTCATACGGCAGAGGCCCCGGTGGAGAAGTGTGGAAGCTTGAAGAACAGCTTTATCCGCTTGTAACGCTATGCAAACAGGTGCTCTCCGATGACCCTGTATTCTTTATACTCAATTCATACACAACGGGATTATCTCCTGCCGTAATGGAATATCTTCTCGGAGTTCTTCTCAAAAAGGACTTCGGAGGAAAAGTATCAAGCGATGAAATAGGACTTAAAGTTACCGATACGGGACTTGTGTTGCCGTGCGGTTCAACTGCAATATGGGAGAAGTAATTAATGAATTTTATTTCGGTGCAGAATGTATATTTTTCATATTCCAATGAAGATGACAATCAGCCTGCAGAAAATGCCGTAAGCGGAGTTTCACTCGAAGTGAAAAAGGGTGAGTTTGTGGCTCTGCTCGGTCATAACGGCTGTGGAAAATCTACGATTGCAAAGCATCTCAATGCAATGCTTTTGCCCGACAGCGGCAAGGTATATATTGATGGAGATGATACAACCGATGAAGAAAAAACTTATGATATAAGAAAAAAAGTCGGGCTTGTGCTTCAGAACCCCGATAATCAGCTTGTTGCAAGTGTTGTTGAGGAAGATGTGGCATTTGGTCCCGAAAATCTTGGCATAGACCCCAAGGAAATCAGAGAGAGAGTTGATTATGCTCTCAAGGCGGTCGATATGTACGATTACCGTACACACGCTCCGCACAAACTTTCGGGCGGTCAAAAACAGAGGGTAGCCATTGCGGGAATACTTGCAATGCTTCCCGAATGTATAGTTCTCGATGAACCAACAGCAATGCTTGACCCTAACGGAAGAAACGAAGTAATGTCAACACTTTTGAAACTCAACAAAGAGAAAGATATGACGGTTGTTCTGATCACTCACTATATGGACGAAGCGGTGCTTGCAGACCGAGTTATAGTTATGGACGACGGAAAGATTCTCACTCAGGGAACGCCCGATGAAGTTTTCTCACAGGTTGAGCTTCTCAAAAAACACAGACTCGATGTGCCTCAGGCAACAGAACTTGCATACAAACTCAGGGGTTGCGGGGTAAAAATAGATGAAATGCCTCTGAATACCGAGGATTGTGTAAAGATGCTTGAGGAGGTGCTTAAATGAGCAAAGTTCTCGAGCTGAAAAATTTAAGCTTTGTCTACGGACAGGGCACACCTTTTGAAAAAAAAGCAGTTGACAATGTAAACCTTGATATAGAAAAAGGCGAATTTATCGGTATAATAGGACATACAGGTTCAGGTAAGTCAACGCTTGTGCAGATGCTAAACGGACTTATCAAGCCAACAGAAGGACAAGTTCTGCTTGACGGAGTGGATATTTGGGAAAAACCAAAGGAGATCAGAAAGATCCGCTTTAAGGTCGGAATGGTTTTCCAGTATCCCGAATATCAGCTTTTTGAAGAAACCGTATACAAGGACATTGCTTTCGGTCCTGCCAATATGGGAAAGACGGGACAGGAGCTTGATTATGCGGTAAAGAAAGCGGCAAAGTTTGCAGGACTCAAAAGTGACCTTCTTCAAAAGTCACCGTTTGATTTGTCAGGCGGTGAAAAGCGACGTGCTGCAATTGCAGGTGTGATTGCAATGGATCCCGAAGTTCTCGTCCTTGACGAGCCAACGGCAGGACTTGACCCTATGGGCAGAGATGTGCTTTTAAGTCAGATAGTGCAGTATCACAAGGAACGCAAAAACACAGTTCTGCTCGTGTCCCACAGTATGGAGGATATCGCAAGAGTAGCCGACAGGATAATCGTGATGAACAGTTCGCATCTCGTAATGTTTGACAAGACGAAAGAAGTTTTCTCACACGGCAGGGAGCTTGAAAAAATCGGTCTAAGAGTACCTCAGATAACAAAAATAATGCTTGAACTCAGGGAAAAAGGTTATGACATACCCGAGGGAATACTCACCGTAGGAGAAGCGATGTCCTGTATTTCATCACTCCTGAAAAAGGAGGGGAAGATATGGTAAGAGATGTAGCTTTCGGACAGTATTTTCCGACCAAAAGCGTTGTGCACAGCCTTGACCCGAGAGCAAAGATACTTATGCTCATCGGATATCTGGTAATAATTTTCTGCACCTTCAACTATGTTTCTCTTGCAATCGTCACACTCTTCACAGTGTTGTTTATCGCACTCAGTGGAGTTTCTCCGAAGTTTTATTTCAAGAGCCTCAAGGTGATTATTTTTATTGTTATAATAACCTCGGTGCTCAACCTGTTCTACGGAACGGGAGAACCGTTGTGGGAGTGGGGCGTATTAAAGATAACGCTCAACGGAATCAATAGGGCGGTGTTTGTAACAATCAGAATCATCTGCCTTATACTTTCAAGTTCGTGTCTGACGTTTACAACATCACCAACAGAGCTTACAGATGCAATTGAAAGACTGATGAAACCGCTCAACAAAATTCATTTTCCTGTTCACGAAATCGCAATGATGATGTCACTTGCACTCAGATTTGTACCGACACTTCTCGAAGAAACCGACAAAATTATGGCGGCTCAAAAGGCAAGAGGTGCAGATATGGATTCAGGAAATCTTATCAAGAGAGTAAAAGCTCTCATACCGATTCTCATTCCTCTTTTTGTTTCGGCATTCAGACGTGCATACGAAATTGCAACAGCGATGGAATGTCGTTGTTACAGAGGCGGAAACGGAAGAACAAGAATGAAGTCAATTCATATGTCAAAGCGTGATGCAATATCTTTTGCAACGCTTGGACTTGTAATCTGCGGAGTGATTTTATGCAACATATTCATACCTGCGGTGATTTAAGAAATCTGCTGGTTACAATTTCATATGACGGAAAAAGCTTTCACGGCTGGCAAATACAGCAGAATGCGCTGACAGTTCAGGAGGTTTTCCAGAAAGCCTGCGAAAAAATCATCGGTAGTGACTTTGAGATAAAAGGTTGCAGTCGTACAGACAGCGGAGTTCACGCAAATATGTACTGTATCAGCTTAAAAACAGCACACCCCATTGAAGCTGTTCGACTTAAAGCTGCGCTGAACAGATGGCTGCCTATGTCAGTGGCGGTTCTCGACTGCAAAGAGGTTGACGATGATTTCCATGCAAGATACAGTTGTGTAAGCAAGGAATATATTTATAAGATATGGAACGGTGAGGTTCGCAATCCGTTTCTTGACGGATACGCTCTTCACTACAGATACAAATTAGACGAAAAAATGCTCAATGAAGCGGCTCAGGCGTATGTGGGTTATCATGATTTTACATCGTTTTGTACGCTTGACAACCGTGAAATGGGCGATATGCGAAGAAATGTAAAGGCATTTTCAGTAACCCGAGAAGGGGAAATGGTTACTATGAAAGTGGAGGCAGACGGATTTCTCTACAATATGGTGAGAATAATGGTCGGAACACTTCTGAGAGTTCAGCAGGGCAAGATAACTGCTGACGGAATTGCCGAAATAATTGAGAAGAAGAACAGAAAATATGCGGGCCCGACAGCTCAGGCTTGCGGACTCTATCTTAATAAAGTAAATTATTGATTGTGTTATCGGACAGATGCGGATGTCCGAAGAATTGACCTCCAAAGGAGTGAAATGGGTGTTCAACAAATTCAAGGGTCGTTACGCACAGCGAAAAAAGACTGAACGTGACGTAATGAGTTACGAGGATATGCCTCTTGATGATTACGAACAAGAGAAAACCGAAATATCCCCCGAAGCCGTCAAAAAGATAATTATAGGCGTATGCATAGCCCTTGCGGCAGGGCTCATTGTGTTTGCATTTGCAAATAAAGATAAGTTGACTTGGGATAACATCTCAAATTGGTGGACGTATGACGTTCTCGGCAATGCAGGTAACGGATATCCTGTAAATATAGTTGGGTCGGAAGTTTCGTCGGGAAATTTCTCTGTGAATCAGGGACACGTTGCTTATGCATCTGATACATCGTTTGTAACTCTTAACTCAACAGGAAGCGAGATTTCAAACATACAGTTAAGATATTCAAATCCTGCAATGAAGTCCTCGTCAAACAGATATCTCACCTACGGTATCGGCGGAACGGGATATCAGATTCAGAGCATTGACAGTATGCTTTATTCAGGCGAAGCTGAAGGTGTAATTTATACCGGTGACATCAGCTCAAACGGTGTATATTGTCTTGTGACGGAAGGCAACGGGTATTTTTCGACACTTTATGTATATAACAGCAACAATAACCGAATATTCAAATATTCTTTTTCGGAATATTATATCAATACAATAGCACTCAACAGCAACGGAACGGGCTGCATAGCCTGTGGCGTAACAACCGAAAACGGTGCTGTTAAAACGGGTGTATATATACTTGATTTTTCTCATGAAGAGCCAAAGGCAAAATATGAAATCAAGGATGATATGGCAATCGACTGCAAATATCTTAACGATAACAGAATGGTAGTTGTGGGAGAAACTGCATCGTATATCATAAAAAACGGTGATGAACAGTATGTAACACAAAGCTATGAGGGTAAAACTCTCGTGAATTACTGCTTTAGTCCCGATACCAACACATACGCACTTGCACTTTCAAGAAACGGTGACGGCAGAAGCTGTGTGCTTGAGAGATATAACGACAACGGCGAAAAGACCTGCACGATAAATACTGAAACAGGTGCTGACTCACTTTCGATATATAAGGGTACAATAGCCGTACTCGACGGCAACAAGGCTTACGGTTATGATAACAGCGGAAATCAAACCTTTGCCTGTGACACGGGAACAGGTTCCAAAAGCATTATACTGACTTCCGACAGTCACGCATATGTTCTCAGTGTCAATCAGGTGAGATATTTTGATCTTAAAAATCCGCCGGCAACTTCAGATACTGCAGGATAGGAGCAGATATGGTAGCAGACATAATTATAGTTTCAATAGTCGTGCTTTTTGCTGTAATCGGAGTTGCAAGGGGATTGGCAAAGACTCTTGCAAATTTCGTAGGAATTGTGGTTACTGCGATCGTTGCGTATTATTTATCGGATTTTCTTTCGCAGTTTTTATATGATACATTTATAAAAGAAACCATAATAATCAATCTTGAACAGACTATTCAGCAAAACGGCATTGATTATGCAATTTCAAACTGTTTTGAAGCAGTACCGCAGTGGATAATGGGTATGATTTCAACTGTAGGAGGGCTTTTCGGAACAACGTTTGAAGATTTTCAAAACGGTATAGTGATTTCTGAAAATCTGACATCAACCGCCGCACAGACAATTGAAAGAACAATGGAACCGGTGATAACGACAATTTTTTCATCGCTTCTGATGTTTGTACTTTTTATCATAGTTCTGATAATTGTAAAGAAGCTTGTAAAGCTTGTAGTCAAACTATTTGACATACCGATAATCAAACAGATCAACCAGTTTCTTGGCGGTATATTCGGTATAGCCGAAGGTTGTGTAATAGTATTTGTTGCAGTAAATATATTTTTTGCAGTTGCACAGATATCAGACAGTTCAATGCTTGATAATCAAATGATTACAGGAACGCTGTTCAATTTCTTTTGCTTGCTTGACTAAGCAATTTATGGGGTGATTTAATGGAAAATAAGGAGATATGGAGTTTTAACAAAAGGGATCTTTTCACAATTCCGAATATTCTGACGTACATCAGATTTTTTCTGATAGTGCCGTTTGCGTATTATTTTCTCTGTGATGATTATATTCCTGCAGTGATTTGCATAGGTATATCCGGACTCACAGACTGTTTTGACGGAATGATAGCACGCAAGTTCAATCAGGTAACACCGCTTGGAAAGATTCTTGACCCGATTGCAGATAAATTCACATTGCTTGCAGTTGTGATATGTATGGTAATAAAAGTGCCAATAGTGCTTCCCGTGCTCATAACACTTCTTATGAAAGACGTTATAATGCTTTTGGGTGGTGTTGATCTTATCAATAAAGGAATCACACCTCCTGCGGCAAAGTGGTACGGAAAGCTCGGCACAGTGGTATTTTATATATCGGTGTGCATAATAGTATTTCTGAAGGCTGCGTTCGGGTATGAAAACATTGCACTTGATATTACACTTTTATCTATAACTGCTGTAATAATGCTTTTTGCACTTTTCCAATACGGAAGGATTTATTTCCAGAGTATAAGAGATTACAACACTAAAAATCAGGAAAAAAAGTCTGAAAGTTAAAAATCTGACAAATTACCATTGAATTTTTTATAATAAGCATATATAATGGTTACTATTAAGAAAAAGTAAAAACGCAAATTTCTAATACAGAATATTAATTAGTTTAAGGAGAATTTTATGCTTTGTAGCAGATGCGGAAAACGACAGGCAGTTGTTTTCGTTTCAAATAATAATTCACAGGAAGCTCCTACAGCAGGCTATTGTCTGACCTGTGCCAAGGAGCTTGGAATAAAGCCTGTAGAAGATTTAATCAGCAAGATGGGCATATCTGATGAAGATCTTGAAAATGTTCAGGATCAGATGAATTCACTCATGAAAAATATGGGTGAAAACGGAGATTTGTCACAGCTTATGGAACAGCTCGGGGCAGATAACCTTGCAGAGCAGATGGATCAGTTCAGTGAGGAAAATTCAAACGGTGACGATGATTTTTCTCATGGTGCGCCTGCATTTCCTGCCTTTTTCAATAATATATTCGGTGGCGGACAGAAAAGCGATTCACAGTCCGACACAAAGAATGGTAAGAGCAATAAGAAAGAGAAAAAAGAAAAGAAGAGAAAGCATATCAGCCTTTACTGTGAGGACCTTACACGCAAGGCAAGAGAGGGAAAGATTGACCGTATAATCGGACGTGACGTTGAAATCGAGCGAGTAATTCAGATTCTTTCACGTCGTTCAAAGAATAATCCTTGTCTTATCGGTGAGCCGGGTGTAGGTAAAACTGCAATTGCAGAAGGTCTTGCACTCAGAATTGCATCGGGAAATGTTCCTCAAAGACTTAAAAACAAGGAGATTCAGCTTCTTGATCTGACTTCTCTCGTTGCAGGAACTCAGTTCAGAGGTCAGTTTGAAAGCCGAATCAAAGGTCTTGTATCTGAAATCAAAGAGAGCGGAAACGTTATCCTCTTTATTGATGAAGTTCACAGCCTTGTGGGTACAGGTGACAACGAAGGCACAATGAATGCCGCAAATATTTTAAAGCCTGCACTTTCAAGAGGCGAAGTACAGGTGATTGGTGCAACTACTTTCAATGAATATAGAAAATATATTGAAAAGGATTCTGCGCTTGAGAGAAGATTCCAGCCTGTAAAGGTAGGCGAACCTACAATTGCTCAGACGATTGACGTAATTGCAGGAGTTAAGAGCTATTATGAAGAGCATCACCGTGTAATTGTAGATGACAATATTGTCCGCAAGACAGTTGTGCTTTCAGAGCGTTACATAACAGACAGATTTTTGCCTGATAAAGCAATTGACCTTCTTGATGAAAGCTGTGCTTGTGCGGCTCTTCGCAATAAAAATATGGAGCGTCACGATAAACTCACAGACCAAAAAGCTAAGCTTATCATTATGAAAGACGAGCTTTCATCAGCGGAAGAAATTGATTATGAAGCACTTGCAGAAGTGACAACCAACCTTGCGAAGATAGATTCAGAAATTTCTGAAATTGATCCCGAAACTCTCACTTCAAGGGTAACAGAAGAGGATATCGCAAAGGTTATCGAGCTTTGGACAGGAATTCCTGCATCAAGAATCAGAGAAAACGAGCTTTCAAAGCTTGCAGACCTTGAAGAAGAACTCAAAAAGAAAATTATCGGTCAGGACGAAGCAGTTGAAGTTCTCGCATCAGCAATCAAGAGAAGTCGTTGCCAGATTTCACCACGTCGCAGACCGGCATCATTTATATTTGTAGGCCCTACAGGCGTAGGAAAAACCGAACTTGTAAAGGTGCTCAGTCAGCAGCTTTTTGATACGCCTGAAACATTGATAAGACTCGATATGTCAGAGTTTATGGAGAAACATTCGGTGTCTAAGATTATCGGTTCACCTCCGGGATATGTAGGTTATGATGAGGCAGGGCAGGTTACTGAAAAAGTACGTCGCCGCCCATATTCAGTTCTTCTCTTTGATGAGATAGAAAAGGCACATCCTGATGTTCTCAATATACTTCTTCAGATTCTTGATGAAGGCAAGGTAACAGATGCCCACGGCAGAGTAGTTAACTTTGAGAACACAGTAATTGTAATGACATCAAATGCAGGCTCAGCAAGCCGTGACAGTGCACTTGGTTTCGGAAAAACGACAGAGGAAGCTTCAAAAGAGAAAGTTATGAAAGCACTCTCAGAATTCCTCCGTCCGGAATTTATTGCAAGAGTTGATGAGGTTATTGTGTTCAATACACTCAAGGAAGAGAATTTTGTTAAGATAGCAGATTTAATGCTCTCGGAGTATGTTCCTACACTTGAGGAAAAGCACATCAAATTTACATATGATGATAAAGCTTGTGAATATCTTGCAAAGAAGTCGTGCTCAGGCAACAGCGGCGCAAGAGATTTGAGAAATACAATCAGAAGAGAAGTCGAAGAGAAAATTGCAACTGCAATGATTGAATCAGGCGCAGATTCAATCAGCGGAATAAGCATAACATCTGACGGCGAAAAAATAGTATTAAATTCAATTTAACACTTGACAACGCAACGGAATAGTGATATAATTAATTCCGTTGCAGATAAGCGGATGTAGTTTAGTGGTAGAACTTCAGCCTTCCAAGCTGATCGTGTGGGTTCGATTCCCATCATCCGCTCCATATTAGGCATACAAAAAAGATGAATGCCTCGAAAAGCCCGATTTTATCGGGCTTTTTTGCTACCTAAAACACAGAATTTGCGAGTATCCATCCATAGATGAAAATCGGTATTTTCGACGATTTTGCGATATCGAACTCTCGCATTTACAATTTAATAATTTTTCTCAGGTACATAAGAAGGAATTTTTTATGTGCTTTTTTATTTGGCCAATCGTTTTGATTTATTTTTCAAGACGGTTGGCTTTTTCTATTTTATAAGGAAAGGAAAGTAATATGAATGCTAAAATCAGAAGTCCTACAATAAAAATTTTCTGTTATGGAAATTACAAAGGAGATAGTGTGAATGAAAAATTTTATTATTCAGAAGATAAAAACAAGTAATTGAGGTGATGTTTATTTTTGAATTTGGTTGGATGAACTATGCCAATCAATTTTTTTGATATGTTTGCTGGTATCGGTGGGTTCCGTTCAGGACTTGAAGCTGTTGGTGGCTTTGAGTGTGTTGGATATTGTGAAATCGATAAATATGCAAAGCAAGCATATGAGGCTATGTATGATACGAAGGGAGAGTTGTATTTTGATGACGCAAGAAAAATCAATCCCGAATCCTTACCTGATATCGATCTTATTTGCGGAGGATTCCCTTGTCAAAGCTTTTCAATTGCTGGAGAAAGACGAGGATTTGACGATGTGCGAGGAACGCTTTTCTTTGAGATTGCAAGAATTGCTTCCATTAAAAGACCTAAGTATTTGTTTCTTGAGAACGTACCCGGACTGCTTAACCACGACCAAGGCAGGACGTTTCAAACAATCCTCATTACATTGGATGAGTTGGGGTATGATGTCGTGTGGCAAGTGTGTAACAGCAAAAATTTCGGAGTTCCCCAGTCAAGAAAACGAGTGTATATTATCGGATATAATCGAGAGAAATGTAGAGGCGAAATACTATCTTTCACTCAAACAAATCCGAAAACTCCTGTACAAAGGCTATCAGGCAAAGAAGGAGAACGCATATATTCAACTAATGGGGTTAGCGTTACTCTGACGAGCTCAGGCGGTGGATTTGCAGGGAAAACAGGTATGTATTGCTTGGAGAATGACTTTGATGAAGAATTTAAAAATAGCTGTGGTATAAGAATTATCTCAAAGACTAAAAGTGGATATCAGATTGCGTATCCGGGAGATAGTATAGACACGGCATTTTCTGGGCAGAATTCAAGAAGAGGGCGTGTTGGAAATAAAATCGCACATACACTCACAATAAGCTGTACACAGGCATATTACTTTATTGATATGAATCCTGAGCCTAAAATAACTGACATTGCAAGATGCATTACTGCACGATATGATTCAGGAATCAGTAATCGTAAAGCTGAACATTCGGGTATCCTTGTAGACGGAGTTACAGAAGAAGAGATGAATAATATCTTTGATGGGGACGCACCGTTTGTGATGATTTTCAAGGATAAGTACGGTGAAGTCCACTTTGGCAGAATAAGAAAGCTTACTCCACTTGAATGTTGGAGGTTGCAGGGTTTTACAGATGAGCAATTTTACAAAGTAAAAGTAACTGGTCTATCTGATAGCAGACTTTATAAAATGGCAGGAAATGCAGTAACTGTGCCTGTAATTTCTGCAATCGGTAAAATGTTACTTGATGTAGAAAGTAGAAATAATTGATTAGGAGTGATTCTTTATGATTGGATTTATAATCGGTCTATTTGTTGGTTGCTTTATAGGTGTAGTAGTAATGGCACTTATGAATGCATCTTCTAAAGCTGATGAGCAACTTGAAAATTATAAAAATAACAAAACTGAATAAGTAAGAAAATAATGACTAATATCAATCGTTCCGTAGCGATTGGTATTAGCTTAACATATATCAGCCGTTGATTAGGTTTAAAAACTTAGTCAACGGCTTTTTCGTTTCAGGGACGATTGATATTCAACAAAAAAGGAAGTGATGAATATCAGAACCCCTGTAAGTTGGGTAGGTAATAAAACTTCAATCCTACCGATAATCTACGCAATGTTTCCTATTAAATATGAGAGGTACATAGAGCCTTTTGGTGGTTCAGGTGCCGTCTTGTTGGGAAAGGAAAAAGCAGACGACTTTGAAGTATATAACGATGTCAATCGTAATCTTGTAAATCTATTTAAATGTATGAGGGATAGACCTAATGCTTTGATAAAAGAACTTGGTTTTCTTAATCTCAATGCAAGAGATGATTTTAATTCTATCAATGAGTTTTTCAAGAAAGAAGAATTTGACGACAAATATCTGAATGAAGAACTGGAACTTACGAAGGTGTTGTTTAACGAGCTAAGTGCAAAAGAATTGATTGAGATTCAAAAGAAAATAAAGTCTGATTATGATTTAAGAAGAGCATCTATGTTTTTGAAACTTTTGCGATATAGTTATGCAAGCAGTGGTAAAAGTTTCGCATCACAGCCATTTGATATACGAAGCTTGTTTTCATTGATAGAACAGGTAGGCAAGAGATTAACAAAAGTTGTGATTGAAAATCAGGATTTTGAAGTGCTCATAAAACATTATGACAGAGAATGTGCTTTTTTCTATTGCGATCCGCCATATGTAGATACAGAGCATTTTTATACTTGTGAATTTACTCTTGACCATCACTTAAGATTAAGAGATTCATTGATGAATATAAAAGGCTATTTTCTATTGTCATACAACGATTGTGAAGAAGTCAGAGAATGGTATAAAGATTGTTGTTTCTACAGATTTACAAGACCGCATAGTATGGCACAAAGATATGAGCCGGGGAAACAGTTTCACGAGATTTTGATTGCAAATTATGATTTGGAAGAAAGGCGAAATAATCTTCCAAAACAGTTAAACCTTTTTGATTTACAAGAAACAGAAAATCCCTATGAGGAGGTAACATAATGATAATATACAGAGTTTTAGGAAAAAGAGGACGAATCACAATACCGTATGCAATCCGTAAGAGAATTGGATTTAAGTATAACGACATACTTTCATTTACCGAACAGAATGATGGTTCAGTTGTTATCAAGCGAGAGAAACTCTGCGATAACTGTATTGATATAGCAGATGAATATAGTGAGGATATATCTCTGGAAGATTTTCTCGATAGTTTGTCTGAGGAAGAACAGAGAGATGCACTTATACATCTTTCTCTGCTGTGGGCTGAAAAGCAGAAAGTTAGTTTTTGATTTAGTTGATAATGGCTGTTTGGTATGATATACTTTTGATAGATAAACTTGAATTTAACGGAGGAAATGCGATGTTAGAAGCAAAGATAATTATTGAGACAGATAGATTGATTTTAAGAAGATACTGTAAAGAAGATTTACAAGATTTATATGAGTATTTATCTGATAAAGAAGTGGTAAAATATGAACCATATAAGCCTATGGATATAAATGAGGTAGAGGGAAATCTTAATTGGCGAATTTCCACAGACGAAATGATTGCAGTTGTGTTAAAGTCAAATAACAAAATGATTGGAAATATTTATTTAGGAAAAAGAGACTTTGAATCTTTAGAAATTGGATATGTATTCAATAAGCAGTACTGGGGTAAGGGGTATGCAAAAGAAAGTTGCGATGCCTTGATTAAAAAATCTTTTTCGGAAAATACACATAGAATTTTTGCCGAGTGTGACCCTGGTAATATTGCTTCATGGAAACTACTTGAAAGTTTGAATTTTATACGTGAGGCACATTTTAAGGAAAACGTATATTTCTGGAAAGACGAGAATGACAACCCGATTTGGAAGGATACATATGTTTATTCCCTTTTGAACTCGGAGCGTTAAATTGCAGTTTATAAATACAAAAATTTCTGGACATTTACATTCTTGTGGATATAATGTTGCTTGAAAGGACGGCGATATTATGAAAAAGAGAATCGCAATAGTATTAACCTTAATGTTAGCAACAGGAACATTCACAGCTTGTACAGCAGAAGAAAAAGTAAATGATATAAACAAAACATCTGTGGTTTCGACTGCAGATGTTTCATCATCTACTGAAAGCTCAGAACCATTGCCGACAGAAAATGTTACTGAAACTACAACCACCGAAAAAATCACCGTGTCGGAAAATACAGAACCTACGGAAACGGATACCCAAACGGAAGAAAAAGCCGACAGTGGGGAGAATTCAGGCAACCAAACGCAGAATGTACAGAGCGTTGAAATAAAAACGAATACGCAAAGTAATGCTGAAAAGTCGGAAAGTAAGGTGTCTACAAATCAGGAATATAAACCTGACCAAAATTCAATACAAAAGCCAGTACAAACTGTTACTGAACCACCTAGCCAAAAACCAACTGTAAAACCTACTGAAAAGCCTACTAATCCACCTACTCAACCACCAACAGAAGCAAAAGCTATGGATATTCAGTATGTAGTCATTTCCTGCATATCCTACGGCAAACAGCTTGGGATGAATTATGATTCAACACTTAACACAGCAAACGCAAGTTGGTTCTCGCCAACAAACGCTGAATATTACAGCGATACGCAAAGTCTGCTAAACGATTGTTACAATGATGTTGAGTATACCGCATACTTTCATCAAGATAGCGGTATAGAGCCCTCAGACCTGACATTCAATATCATAGCAGATCAAAACAAAATCTATATAGTATATTGTTAAACAACAAGCACTCACTTCATTGTGGGTGCTTATTTTATTGAAAGGAAAGTGTAAAATGAAAATAAATCAAATCACAACAAATGACCTTCGCAAAATGAATGGCAAGGAAGGTCTTATTCTACAAGGATGCGGAGGTGAAACAAAAGACTGGGTTGATGGTATCAACGAGATGTTAAAGAAAGATGGAATTCTTCTTGATGACACCAAGTTTGAAAATGTCAGCGTGTTTGAAAACGAAGGTCTAACCTGTATTCTATATCCGTTTGAGAATGTCCATCTTGATGTCGGTAAGCTTGCAATGTGGAGATTACAGTCGTACACAGCCTTTGCAGGAACTTGGCTATCCGATTATGTTGATAATAAGCTTGGTGGCTTTGAAGAAAAGATAAAACCCGACTGTGCTTTAATCGGTCAGGACGGCAATATCTTCAATCTAATGGGAATTGCAAGTCATACACTAAAGCAAAACGGAATGGCTGATGAAGCAAAAGAAATGTGCAGTCGCATTACAGAGGCTAAAAGTTATTACGAGGCACTCGGCATAATCGGAGAGTATGTAAATATTACAGACGGAACAGAACAGTCTGATGATATTAGCGAGAGTTATTCAATGAGTATGTAATTTAATAATTTTACACTAAGGCAGAGTAATTCAGAACTCTGCCTTTAACTATTTATGAAAGGATTTTTTATAATGAAAACTATAACAAACAAACTTTTAAGAACAACCGCAGTATTACTTGCTGTTATAACAGTATTTTCAATGATGTTTTCACTTCCTGTAAGTGCGGTAAGCGATGAAGTAACAATCATTTTTGATTATTGTTATGACGATTCAGGCAACATAATTAAGTTTCAGCAGAAAACAACTAATGACGGCTACACAGTGGGGGTTACAGGAGAAGAACTTTGCAAGATTTTTGCAGATGATGAAGAAGCCTATTGTATTGAACCCGGTCATAGTCTGTTTTCTTTTGACACACTCAAAAAAGATGCAACAACAGTTTGGAGAGATTTAGGTTCAGCAAAGCAGAAAGCAATTAACCTTGCTTTGCTTTACGGCAAGCCTGGTTCTGGTAGTAGTCTTAGCGGTAATGATGATGAGAAATGGGTAGCAACTCAGCTCATTGTTTGGGAGTTTGTTTCAGATTGCAGAGAAACAAAGAATGGTTTTAAATGCACAAACACAAAATTCATTGACGGTATCACAGCTGGTGGTGCAAACCCGGGAGTTAAGACAGTTTACAACGAAATTTCAAAAAGCCTTGCAAGCTATGCAACTGTTCCAAGCTTTGCATCAGCAGTTCTTTCAAAGGCTGAAACATACGAACTTAAAGCAAACGGCAACAGCTATGAACTGACTCTGACAGATGAAAACAACATTCTTTCAAAGTTTGATTTCAAGACAACAGATGGTGTAACTGTTTCAAAATCAGGCAATAAGCTCACATTAAAACCATCTTCACCACTCACAGAAGAAGTAACTTTCAACTGTGCAAAATCAATGCCGAATGTCGGTAAAGCTGTTCTCATACCATATGGTGATGCAACTCAGCAAGATATAATCACAGGCGTAGAAAATGACAACGACCCGGTAAGAGCGTATTTCAAAGTTAAAACAAGTCAGGGTAGCTTAAAGATTGTTAAGACTTCTGAAGATGGGAAAGTTGCTAATATTGGGTTTATTGTAAAAGGAGATAAATACAACGAAACAGTAAAAACAAACTCAAACGGCGAGTTTGAAATTATAAATCTCATTCCCGGTACTTACACTGTCACAGAAATTGTATCTGATGAATATGAAGCTCAAAAGTCACAGACTGTTACAGTAGAAAGCGGTAAAACAGCAACAGTTCAGTTTGACAATATCCTCAAAAAATCCGAAATCAAGATCATTAAGAAAGATGCTGAAACAAAGAAAACTATTCCGCTTTCAGGTTTTGGCTTTAAGATTAAAAAGTCAGACGGTAGCTTTGTTACAGCAGATAAGAAAGATGTGTTTTATACTGATAACACAGGGACAATTACGCTTCCGATTAAGCTCACATATGGCAAATATCAGCTCATCGAAGCAAGTGCAGGAACAGGCTATGTTCTTGACAGCACACCTGTTGATTTTGAAGTTAATGGTGAGAATAAAACAATTGAACTTGTTAAATACAACAAGGCTCAGAAAGGTACTATCACCGTAACAAAAACAGGCGATATTTTCTCATCAGTCAATGAAACTAACGAAACTTCAACAGCAGATGAAGCAACAGAAAACGCACTCAAAATATATCAGCCTGTTTATAGTAACGGCACATTGAGCGGTGCGGAATTCAAAATCACAGCTGGTGAAGACATTACAACTCCTGACGGAACACTTCAATACAAAAAGGGAGAAACAGTTGACACTGTAACAACAGGAAATAATGGAAAAGCTGTTTCAAAGCAGTTGTACCTTGGCAAATATTATGTGACAGAAACAAAGGCTGTATCAGGCTATATTCTTAACCGTGAGTCATATCCTGTAACACTGAAATATGCTGGTCAGACTGTTGAAGTTACAAACTCAGGTGTTACAATCAATAACGAAAGACAGAAAGCTGAAATCACACTTACAAAGATTTTTGAAGTATATGAAGAATTAGGCATCGGAAAAAACGATGAAATTAAAAATGTTTCATTTGCTCTCTATGCAAATGAAGAAATTAAAGCAAGTGACGGCACAGTCATTCCAAAAGACGGATTAATTGAAATTGTATCTGTTTCAGAAGATGGCAAAGCAACCTTTACAACAGACATTCCGTTCGGCAAGTTTTATGTTCAGGAATACAAAACTGACGAACATTATGTTCTTGATGATACAAAATATGAGTTTGAGTTTACATGTACCGATGAAAACACATCTGTTCAGAAAATCGAAATCAATAATGGTAAAGCGATAATCAATAAGCTTATCATCGGTAAACTTGAAATCACAAAGAAAGATGTATCAACAGGTGAACTTCTTCCAAATGCAGGATTCCGTATCAAAGACGAAAGCGGAAATATTATTGTTGAAGGCTACACTGACGAAAAAGGTGTTGCAAAATTCACACTTGGTTACGGTAAGTACACTTACGAAGAATTTGACGCTCCTGACGGATATATCATTGATACAACACCATATGAATTTGAGATTACAGAGAACGGTCAAATTATTAAAGCTGAAATGACCAACAAGAAACAGCCTGAGCCTGATAAACCGCAAACAGGTGATAACTCAAATATCGGTTTCTTTATAGGATTGGGTGCATTTGCTGTTGGTGGTTTAGTTTCATTTGTAATTATCAAATTCCGTAAGAAAGATGAGGACGAGGATTGATGAAAAATATACTTCTCTGTTTCCCGATAAATGAAAATATAAATAACATCAAAAAATATTCAGACTATGTTTTAAAGGACGGTATGGCTTCGGTCATACCGTCTTGCTTTGCAATGACTGATATTGAAGATGAGGAAGTTATAAATCAGTCTGTATCATCGCTTATATGGATGTGTGATGAAGTATGGGTGTTTGGTAGAACGATTACTGATGAGATGTGGGAAAACATTCGTAAGGCAAGAAAAATAAATATTAATGTCAGATTTATATCTGATTTACAGGAGGTTTAAATAATGGTTAAGTCAAATAAAATGAAAACTTTAAAAGTCATTATCGGCATTGTTGTTGTCCTACTTACGTTGGGACTTTCAGCAGTAACAGCGTTTGCGACAGGAGATGTGTCAACAGCAATCGAAAACACTTGGACAACAGCACAAACACAAATTAAAAATGTAGTAAACAATGTTGTGTTTCCTGCGGTGGATATGATACTTGCTATTTTGTTCTTTGTTAAACTCTCAATGGCATATATGGATTACCGAAAACATGGACAGTTTGAGTTCACGGCACCGGCAATTTTGTTTGCGTGTCTTGTGTTTTCTCTTACAGCACCACTGTACATCTGGACGATTTTATAAAGAATAAATGATAAAGGCAGTTATGAGAAATCGTAACTGCCTTTGCTTTTGGAGGTGATTGACATTTTTGACTGGTTAGGAGATTTTATTTCGGGTATCAGCGATGCTGTAAGCGGTACATTCGAGTACCTTGGTACACAAATATCAAATGCAATCTGGGACACTATGCTTCAATGGTTTTACGAAACCATTTACAACGCAGTAGCAGACTTCTTCACGATGATGGGAAATATGGGAGCTGACATATTCGACCTTGAATGGGTTCAGGCTACCATAAGTCTGTTTACAATGTTTGGTTGGGCATTGTTCGTCGCAGGCACGGTCGTAGCTGTATTTGATATAGCGATTGAATATCAGAACGGCAGAGCAAACATAAAGACAACTGCAATAAATGTTCTAAAAGGTTTCTTTGCCTGTTCGTTGTTTGGAGTTGTTCCTGTGGAGCTATATAAATTCTGTATCTCGTTACAGAATACATTTTCAAAAGATTTGTCAGCATTATTTGCAGGACAACAAAGTCTTGATTTGGCAGGGCAGAGTACAAGTGTTTTAGAAGGCAGTTTTGCTATTGCAAATCAGGTGACTATGAGTCTACTTAACATCTTGTGTATGATAGCTTTTGCCTACTGTGTAATTAAGACATTTTTCTCGAATATCAAGCGAGGTGGAATTCTTCTCATACAAATGGCAGTAGGTTCATTGTATATGTTCAGCGTACCGAGAGGTTATCAAGACGGATTCAATCAATGGATGAAGCAGATTGGTGCATTATGCCTTACAGCCTTTATGCAGACAACATTGTTATTTTTAGGACTGTTGACTTTCCCAAACAATATGCTTCTCGGTTTAGGCATTATGTTGTCTGCGAACGAAGTACCAAGAATAGCACAGCAGTTCGGACTTGATTCAAGCGTAAAAGTTAATATGACAAGTGTAATTCACGCAACAACTACTGCTGTGAATCTTACACGAAGTGTAGCAAAGGCAGTGAAGTGACGGAGGTGTATTTATGACAACTTATCTATATCCGCAAAACCTCAAAGCAACAGCAAATATGTGGCTGTGGAGTTTGAGAGATTTTGCAATTATGAGCATAGCAATGCTGTTGTCGATATTGATACTTGCAAATACAAAGATGATTGTTCCGATTGCTGTAACTTTGTGCTTTGGATTTCTAACAATCCGACTTGAAGATACAACAGTAATGGATTTTATCAAGTATGCTGTTAAGTATTTCATATCCACACAGCAGGAATTTTATTGGCAGCGTGACGCTGCACCCAATTCGCACACTAAAAATCTTTTTGACAGACTGTGTGTCTGCGAATAAATTGAAAATGGAGGAAAAGTAAAACAATGAAAAAAGCAAGAAAAAGAAATAAAGGTAAGTCAGTTCAGGATTTACTTGCAATCAAAACATTTACAAAAAACGGACTGAAAGTAGGGAAAGAGGAACTCTTATTCTTCAATGTTCAGCCTACTAATATTTCCGTTTTATCTCACACAAATATTGAAATCAAAATCAGACATCTGATGATGGTACTTTTTGCTGTACCTGATATTGAAATTAGCTGTACGGATTCAAGCGAATGTTTTGATAATAACAAGAGTTATCTCAAAAATCGAATTGAGGAAGAACTAAATAATAATGTCAAAAAGATTCTTGAAAAAGACATTGATTTTCTTGATAGTATTCAGACTGAAACCTCAACAGCACGACAGTTTATGTTTATTGCAAGGTGCAAGTCAACGAAAACTGAACAGGTACTTCAAAAAGCAAACAGAATAGAAAAAATAATATCCGACCAAGGCTTTGAAGTAAGCAGAATGAGTAAGAATGACATCAAGAGATTTCTTGCAATTTACTTTGATGCAAGTATGAACGGTGATTTAATACCTGATTATGACGGTGAACAGTATGTAACGGAGGTATCAGATGAAGAAAATTAGTACCATCGCAGTAATTTCCGTATTTGTAATCATAATCGCATTTTGTTTGGTTTCGGTGTTTTCTCAAAAGAACACCGAACATAAAGAAAAAGCAGGCTTTGAACATATTGAAGAAATTGTTACAGAGAAAGAAACACAAGCTATCAAGAATCCGATAATTATAAATACTGATAATGAAGAAAAGGTGGTTGAGCTATCAAATAAACCCTCTGAATTGATTACATATCAGACCACATACTATCAACTACATTCCGTATCTGATTTACTTGCGATGAATTCTGATTGTTTTGGTTGGATAAGCATAGCAGAAACAAATATCAATTATCCTGTTATGCATACACCAAACAATCCGCAGAAATATCTACACAAGAATTTCTATGGTGAATACAGTCAAAGTGGTGTACCCTTTCTTGATTCAAGGTGTGCAGAGGGCAGATTAAATCTAATTGTATACGGTCACAATATGAACAACGGAACTATGTTTGCTGATTTATGTAACTACACCGATTATTCGTACTTCACACAGCACCCGGTTGTTGTTTTTGAAACTTATGAAGGTGCATCTGCCTACACAATATTTTCAGTAATGAAAGTAAAGTCAGATGATGATTGGTACAGATTTATTACAGCAGATACAAAGAAAGACTATGACAGCAAAATCAAGTATGCCAAATCTCACAGTTTGTATGACACAGATATAACACCTGAGTATAATAAACAACTTCTCACTTTATCCACCTGTTATGGTGGTAACAGCGATAACCGCATACTTGTGTTAGCTGTAGAAAACTAAATTGGAGGTAACTATGTCTATATTTAAACGAAAGCCAAAAGTCCTTACACCCGAACAGGCAGAAGAAATCTACACCAAAGATTTCTTTGATATGATTCTGCCGGGGATAATCAAATTCTTATCAGACCACTATATTGTAGGCGACTCATACAGAAGTGTTTGGGTAATTAAAGAATACCCAAACTCAACAGAAGAGCAAGCAATACTATCACAGCTTGCTGACAGAAATGGAGTTACACTACGCATATACAACAGACTTGTGGAATCTATTGAGCAGAGAAAAATCATTCAGAATGCAACACGCAAAAACAAACTTAAATCAGGCGGTAATGATGTAAATGATACTATCGAAGCAGAGGGCAATCTCCGAGATGTGGCTTCATTGATTTCAAATCTACGAATGAACAAAGAACCATTACTGCATTGTTCTGTATTCATTGAACTTAAAGCCAAAAGTAAAGCAAAACTAAGAGAACTACAAACCGATATCGCAATGGAGCTTACCCGTTCAAAGATTGATGTCGATAGGCTTACA
>JAXJYO010000022.1:0-32452 GCA_036306945.1 Ruminococcus sp.
ATGGTATAACATAAGTGGGTGGTAAAAATGAAAAGTTTTGAGAGATTACAAGAGAAAATGGAAGAATTAGAGAAAGAGATCGGACACAAAGGGTATTACTACAAGGTATCTGATGTATTGACAATAATGATATGCGGAATGCTATGCAATCTACAAAGCATAACAGATATATACGAATGGTCAAAAGCAGAACCGGTGCGAGAGTTTTTATTTAAAGAATTTAGAATATATAAACTCCCATCAAGAGCACAGTTCTATAATTTGTTGGGTTACGTAAGACCAGAACGATTTCAAGAAGTATTTATAGAGTGGGTAAAAGAAATATTGCAAAATGACGAAACAGACAGAACAATAGCGATAGATGGAAAAACGATATGTTCTACAAATCAAAGAGCGAAAGATAGTAACCCATTGCATATATTAAGTGCAGTAATATCAGAAAGTAAGCTGATAATAGGCTCTATACCATGTGAAACAAAAATCACAGAACCCAAAGCATTTAAAGAATTAGTAAGCATTTTAGATATAAAAGGAGCAATAGTAGTAGCAGATGCACTCCATTGCAGAAAAAATTCGGCAGAAATAGTTATAGAGGAACAAGGAGATTATTTATTTGTAGTAAAAGATAATCAACCGACACTACGAGAAGAAATAGAGTTATACGTTCAAAACGAAGAAATGGATAAGTGCGTCAAAAATGAACTTAATGGTGGAAGAAGAGAAAAACGAACTGCATATACAACTACCAATATTGACTGGCTTACAGGTAGAGAAGAATGGAAAAATCTATCAACAATAGGAGCAATACACACCCAATTCACTAAAAACGGAGTTACAAGCAGTGAATGGCACTATTATATATCCAGTCGCAAACTTACTCCAGAGGAACTACTAAAACACGCACGACTGGAATGGGCGGTAGAAAGTATGCATTGGCTTTTGGACGTTCATTTCCAAGAAGATAAAACAAAAGTGTGGGATATGAATATCCAAAGAAACTTAAATATTATGCGGAAAATCGCACTTAATCTTGCAAGACTTTATAAGAATCGCTACGAGCCTCGTTCTGCTATTAGCGGTATATTGAAACGCAATCTATTTGATACTAACACCTTGGCGAAGTTTATTCGCTATTTCATTGCTGTTATTTCTGTTTCAGAATTATTACAAAATTAGATTCACGTGAATAATCGCTTTTTTGAATCATTTTACTGCATCTTCGCAACAAACCACATATTGTAATACTTTTGTTGTTGCAATTCATTTAAAAAGTATGTATTATAGTAATGTTTGGGTACACAACAATACATATTTTAACAATATTCAGGAGAAGATTATTTTGGAGAACAAGAAAAAGAAGTTTAAAATCAGCGGTAAGCTGATTTTTAATCTTATTGTATTCGTAATTTCCATTTATCTGGTTATCTACTTTTTTGTATCTGAGGACGGTCTGATCGACCTTCTTTCAAAACCCGGCAGTTTCAGTTGGGGTTGGATTTTTGCAGGATTTCTTGTATATGAATTCAACACGATAATTGATTCAGTCGTAACGCTGTTGTTTATTCGGTCAAAATACAAGAATTTCAGTTTTATTGATGCGCTGAAAGTTTCCTTTGTGGGCGTGTTCTTTTCTGCCATTACTCCGTCGAGTACAGGCGGACAGCCGATGCAGTTGTATCTTATGGCTAAAAAGAACATAAGCGTCGGATTCGGTTCGGCATGTATGACGCAAAAGTTTATTGTTTATCAGGTCGTGACGACTGTATTCAGCGTGTTCGCCGTAATTTTTAAATTTGAGTTTTTCCAAAGTGCTTTCACGAATATCTGGTCAACGCTGTTTATAATATTCGGATTTGGCACTCAGGTTTTGGTAACTGTTCTGTTCCTTATACTTTCGTTCTGTCAGGGACTCACAAAGAAACTTATCAATCTGATTTACAGAATTATGAAAAAACTCAAGTTTGTTAAAAATCCTGAACAGAAGGTCGAGCGCCTTAAAACCGAGGTTGAGTCTTTCCATCAAGGAAACAGAGCTCTTATGTCAGAAAAAAAACTTCTTGTAAGCACATATCTGCTTGTTTGTATTCAGGTTTTTGCTATCCTTTCGGTTCCGTACTTCATCTATATCGGTTTCGGAATGCCTGAAATTGCTGTTGCAAATAATCAGGTTCCTGCAAAACTTATTGATTTTGTCTGTATTCAGTCATTTGTTCTGTTCACTTCAAATCTCGTTCCGCTTCCGGGTGCATCGGGCGGTGCAGAACTTGCGTTTACAATGTATTTCGAGCAGTTCTTCAACATCTGCGGTATCAACAAAATCAAGCCTGCTATTTTGCTTTGGAGATTCGTCACTTACTACGGTTCAATCGTTGTTTCGGCTCCGTTCTCATTCTACACCAAGGGCAAAAAGCTTGATGACCTTGAACAACAAAATAACAATTAACCTTAACGGGTACCAATATCAGGTATCCGTTAATTTTTTGTTGATTTTTAGGCTCATTGAGAATATACTTAAATCAGAAGCTATTACGGGAGGTGCTTTTATGGCAAATGTATTTGACTATCTTCATTGGCGTGGCGACCTGACTATGCAGAACGACGGCTTTAATGATATTGACGCACTTATTCTTTCAAGGCTGTCTTATTTTCCGTTTGACGGAATCGTTTCTGAAAACGCAGATGAAAAAATCAGCATAAAGAATGCTTCTGAGATATTTTTCAGTTCGGAAGATAATAATGATAAAATCCTGTGGAAAGGTGATACAGAACTCCTGAAATACGCCGCTGAATCCGAAAGATTTAAAAATATGAAGCTTTCGGGCTATGTAAATCTCGTTGAGCAGGAAAAACAAATGCAGTTTTCCGCTGTCATCATTGAAGTTACAGAGGACAGACATTTTATCTCGTTTCGTGGAACAGACAACAGTGTTGTCGGCTGGCAGGAAGATTTTAATATGTACTATATGTTTCCTCTTCCCTCTCAGAAAATGGCTGTAGATTATTTTGTTACAGCATCAAAAATACTTAACGGCTCTTTCATTATGGGCGGTCATTCAAAGGGTGGTAATCTCGCAGTTTATGCCGCTGCATTCAGTCCTGAGGATTTACAAAAACGAATTATCAGAGTGTATAATCACGACGGTCCGGGATTTGACCGCAAATCCATTCAGGAAAGCGGTTTTCAGGCTGTAAAAGATAAAATTCATACCTATGTACCGCAATCGTCTATTTTCGGAATGATGTTTGAACATCAGGAGGATTATACTATTGTAAAGAGCAATGAAAAAGGATTTTTACAGCACGACATCTATTCTTGGGAGGTAGAGCGCACTAAGCTTGTACATCTCAGCACAATGACGAGCACGAGTGTGTTCTTTGACCATACGATAACTCAGTTCGTGGCTGATTTGTCCGTTGAACAAAGAAAGGATTTTATTGAAGGTATATTTTCTTTGCTTAAAAACACAGAGGATAAAACATTCAATGAAATTGTAGAAAACTGGAAAACCAATTCAGGTGCAATTTTAAAATCACTTAAAAATATGGACAGCAAAACAAGGTCACTTATCATTTCCACCCTGCTTAATTTTATAAAATGCGCCAAGAATAATTTTTCTGACATCAATCCTTTAAGCAAAGAAAACAGAAAATCAAAGAAAAAAGAAAAAGACAAACGCTGACTGTAACAGGTCGGCGTTTTTTACTGTATAGGAAATTGCTCGATTATACTCGCTTATTGAAATCTGACACAATCTTACATTTTTAAGCTTTATTTAAGGAAAGCGTTATATAATACACTCACAAAGGACATTTATGCCCTTTAAAACAACGGAGGTACACAGATGTTTATAATCCAAAATGCACTAAAAAGCATCACACGCAATAAGCTGCGTAACATTCTTATCGGCATAATTGTTCTTGTAATTGCCGTATCTTCTTGCGTAGCACTTTCAATCCGTGAAGCCGCAGAAACCACCAAAGAGGAAACCCTCAACAGTATGACTGTGACCGCACAAATTTCATTCGACAGAAGCAGTGCAATGAAAGAAATGGCTGAAGGCGAAGCTCCTGAAAAGCCTGATGAGTCAGAAGGCGGATTTGACCGAAGTAAATTTGACTTTGAAGCACTTGGCTCTTCCCTTTCTCTTGATGACTATATGACCTACACCGAAGCCTTGAACGACGGCGATTCATATTACTATTCAAGCGCAATCTCACTTGACGCTTCCGGCGATCTTCTTCCATACGGAACAGAAGAAAGCACAGATGACGAAGCTGAAGAAACTACAACCCAGTCCTCTGACCCGATGTCACCTCAGGGCGGACAGCAAGGAATGATGGGCGGCGGTATGGAACAGGGCGGCAATAATATGATGATGCAAAATCAGGGAGATTTTGCAATCACAGGCTACTCTTCATACGACGCTATGCTTTCACTTTTCGGTGAAGACGGAACTTGTTCAATCACTGACGGCGAAATGTTTGACGAAGAATCAGGTGACCTTTCATGTATTATCAGCGACGAACTTGCTCTTTACAATGATTTATCCGTAGGCGATGAGATAACTCTTTGCAATCCTGATTACGAGGACGAAACATACACCCTTACAATTTCAGGTATCTACACAAACACAAGCTCTTCAAGCGAAGAGATGAGCAGATTCTCAATGAACGACCCTGCAAACAATATTTATATGAGCTACAACTCAGTAAAGGCTATTGAGGACGCCTCAGCCGAAGCTGACAACACTACTACAAACGACGATTCAGAAGAAGAATCAGTAGTTATCAACAGCACACTTGCATTTACATACACATTTGCTTCTGTTGAAAGCTATGAAAACTTTGCAGAAGAAGTTTATGACCTCGGTCTTGAAGAGGACTACACTGTAACTTCATCAGACATTACAGCTTTTGAAAACAGCCTTACACCGCTTGAAACACTCAGCACAACAGCAATGTGGTTCTTCATTATCGTAATTATCGTAGGCGGAATTATCCTTGTTACATTAAACATTTTCAACCTCAGAGAAAGAAAATATGAAGTCGGTGTTCTTACTGCTATCGGTATGAAAAAGACTAAGGTTGCTTTCCAGTTTCTCGTTGAAATCTTTATCGTAACATTCATCGCAATAATCATCGGCACAGGCATCGGCGCAAGCGTATCTGTTCCTGTGACAAACTCACTTCTCGAAAGTCAGATCACAAGTTCACAGCAGTCAAGCGATAATCTGAGCGAAAGATTCGGCTTTGGCGGCGGAAATATGCAGGGCGGTGAAAGCGGTCAGGCACCTGACGGAGATAAGACGGGCAATGCTCCTGATATGAGCGAAAGATTCAGCAAAATGGCAGGCAACGTTGATTATGTTGACTCAGTTTCAAGTGCTACCAACTTGGTTGTTATTCTCCAGCTTATTGCTGTAGGTTTGTTCCTGACGATAGTTTCAAGCCTTGCCGCAATGATAAGCATTATGCGTTACGAGCCTCTGAAAATTCTTTCAAGCCGCACCTGATTTACTACTGAAACGAGGTTTACTATATATGAGTTTATTAAAATTGGAAAATATCTGCTACAGATATGACAACAGTTCTCCGGAGGTTTTGAAAGACATCAATTACGAATTTGAAAAAGGTATGGTTTACTCTATCGTCGGAAAATCAGGCGCAGGTAAAACAACTCTGCTGTCTGTTCTTTCAAGCCTTGCGGCTCCTACATCGGGTAAGATTTATCTTAACGATGAGGACGTTGCTAAAATCGACAAATACGAGTTCCGCAGTAAATATGTGGGCGTTATATTCCAGAGCTTTAATCTTCTGCCACACCTTACTGCACTTGAAAATGTTATTCTTTCTATGAATATTTCAGGCAAGAAATTTGATGAAAATAAAAAAGAAATTGCTATGGAACTTCTGAGCAAAGTCGGTCTTTCAGAAGAAGAAGCAAATCGCCGAGTTTTAAAACTTTCAGGCGGTCAGCAACAGAGAGTTGCCATTGCAAGGGCAATTTCCTACAATCCTGACATCATTCTTGCAGATGAGCCTACGGGAAACCTTGACAGCGAAACTCAAGATGAAATAATCGGCATTTTTAAAATGCTCGCTTCAGAAGGAAAGTGTATAATCATCGTTACACATTCTGCTGACGTTGCAAGAGCCTCCGATGCTGTTTTCACCCTCAAAAAATCACGTTAAATTACTATCTCCTTTTTCATTAATTTCCTATAGAAAAGGCTGTACCGATCTGATCCGGTACAGCTTTTTCCTTTTCCTTAACACATCACAACCTTCATCATATTATATAGTGAGTGCAATAACTCACTGATATGAAAGGAGAATAGAATTGGAAATAATTGAGATTTTAAACGAACATTACGGATTATCAAAATTCCCTGATAAAACACCCGATGCTATGGCATATGTGCCGTTCCAGCCGGATAATTCCGTAACTTATTCCCCTATGCAGGGATTTGCTTCAGGTACTATGTACCCTTCCCTGAACAAACCGTTTTACGGAAGTAAGTGTGGTGGCGTGAATGACTGAACGTGAAATACTTCTGAAAAAGATCTCAACTTACGCTTTTGCAGCATTAGATTTACAGTTATTTCTCGACACACACCCTACAGACAGAAAAACTCTTGCAAAAATGAAAGAATACAGAGATATGTCTAAGCCTCTCATTTCTGAATACGAGGAAAAATTCGGACCTCTGACCAAAAATATGACAAGCTCAAACAACTGGCGATGGATTAAAGGTCCTTGGCCTTGGGAAAGTGAGGAGGACGACTGATGTTTGTTTACGAAAAAAGACTGCAATATCCGGTGAATATAAAACAGACCAACCCAAAGCTTGCAAAGATAATCATAACACAATATGGTGGTCCAGATGGTGAATTGGGAGCCTCGTTGCGATATCTGAGTCAGCGATTCACAATGCCTATGCCCGAACTGAAAGGCACGCTTACGGATATAGGAACGGAAGAGTTAGGACATCTTGAGATGATTGGTGCGATTGTTTATCAGCTCACAAAAAATCTAACCGAAGACGAAATCAAAAAAGCAGGATTTGAAGATTACTTTGTTGACCATACTACAGGTATCTATCCTCAAGCCGCTGCAGGTGTACCATATACTGCTGCTTCGATGCAGGTAAAGGGCGACCCGATTACAGACTTGCACGAAGATATGGCGGCGGAGCAAAAGGCTCGTACAACCTATGACAATATACTTCGCTTCTGTGATGATTACGATGTCAAGGACGCTATACGCTTTTTGCGTGAGCGTGAAGTGGTTCACTATCAGAGATTCGGTGAAAATCTTCGACTTCTTACCGACAAACTTGACGATAAAAACTTCTATGCTTTCAACCCGTCCTTTGATAAAAAATGTTTTAAAAACTGCATAAAGAAAAAGTAACTTTCAGCCCGCAGAATTATTTTCTGTGGGCTGTAGTTTAATGCCTTTCAGACATTAAAAAATGTGATTGCATGGTGTCTTTACCTTACAATCACATTATAGAAAATTTAAAATTACGCCTTATCTAAAGTTTCTGCCCATTCGCTTTCCTTAAAGCCGATGAGGACAAAATCATCTGACACGAGCAACGGTCTTTTTACGAGCATTCCGTCGGTCGATAAAAGTCTGAGCATTTCCTCCTCTTGCATTTCGGGAAGCTTTGTTTTCAGATTCATTGACTTGTACAAAAGCCCGCTTGTATTAAAAAACTTTTTTAATGGCTTTCCGCTTATTTTATACCATTTGCAAAGCTCATCAAAGTTCGGATTATCCTCCTTTATATTACGCAAAGTGTATTCAATATTATTGTCGTCAAGCCACTTTTTGGCTTTCTGACAGGTTGTACATTTTGGGTAGCAGATAAAATTCAGCATATTTTTACAACTCCTTTCCAATCACAAATATAATACAATTATACATCGGGCAAGTTCTGCTCAAAAGCAAACAGCGCTTCGTTATTTCAAAATATTGTAAATCTGATTTGCTATGTCACAAAATTATAATCACATCTTTCTGCGACATTGAATGTTTTGAAATACTTTTCTTCGAGAGGTATCCATTTTGACAAAAATATTTTTGCCTTTTCACTTCCGTCACGCAATATTATTCTTCGCATTTGTTCTTCGGGGGATACGTTCAGAAAAATACGAAAATCATAATGTTCAAAAAGAGCATTGTGGCACGAATATGAACCTTCGATTATGTTGATTTTTCTTTTATCAAGTTCAATTTGACTGCCAAACGACATAGTTTTGCAATCAAACGGACAATAAGATACTTTTTCTCCGTTTTTCAGCGGAATAAGCACTTCACTCAGAAATCGTTCGTGATCAACATTCTCTCCTGCTGTGCTCAATCGCTGAGGTGTTCGCTGTTCAGGTCGCAGAAAAAAATGATCCATATGTATGACATTGCACGGAAGCATATTTTGCAGTTCTGCGGAAAGTGTAGTTTTGCCCGAAGCACATCTGCCGTCTATGGCAATCAAAAGATGTGATTTTTCTTGTTCTCTTTCCGTAATGATATCGGCTATATTTTGTGCAAGATTTTTCATTTCTTTCATAATCGTTCTGCTTTCTGAAATTTCCAATCAAGTATGGATATAACTGCCGGAATAAATATCAATTGCAATAAAATTCCCGGAAGCGCATTTACAAATGCCGCTGATATAAACATTTGCAGAGTAAACGGTTCGGACTTTACTCCGAGCAGTATCAACTGTGCAATTCCCCACACAACTCTGCCAGAAATCATCGCAATCAACATAGCTGTATAAACCGCTAAAATATTTTTGTGCCTTATAATCTGATAAATCAATCCTGCAACAAGTCCATACACGCACAATTCTAAAGACATAGCAATCGCATCGGGATACAGTATCGGTGCTCCGAACATAAACGACCTTAGCAGGGGCAGCATAAATCCCACCGCCGTACCGTATTGCCATCCGCAGATAAATGTGCATAAAAATATTGTGAAATGCATTGGCAGTAAAAGATTACCGATTTGCGGTATCTGACCTGTAAAGAACGGCAGAACGATCCCTACCGCCAGAAACATTGCGGAAAGAACTAATTTGTAGGTTGCCTTCATAATTATACTTCAATCAGCTTGTATTCTCTTGTACCGTAACCCAAATCAGCAGCCGCCTCAATAGTATGAACACCGTTGCGGCTTTCGATTCTTTCAATTAAATGAGGACGTCCGGGATCCGAACAATCATATACGAGGTCAATACAAGCCTGATCAATTGCAATCGGGTCATCAGATACAAGGATACCGATATCTGCAATGCATGGATCCTCTGCAACGGCGCAACAGTCGCAATCGACGCTCATATTTTTCATTACGTTTACATAAATGATTTTGCCCTTAAAATAATCCACCACACTTGAAGCCGCATCAGCCATAGACTCAAGGAAAGAATCGTGGTCTGATGTCCAGATGTTTTCGGGAACACCTGCACCGTGGATATAAGCCTTGCCATACGAAGAAGCGACACCAATCGAAAGCTGTTTTAAAGCTCCGCCGTAACCGCCCATTGGGTGTCCCTTGAAATGAGAGAGCACGAGCATAGAATCGTAGTTTGCAATATTTTTGCCCACAAAATTTTCTTTGATAACCTTGCCGTTAGGGATATCAAGTTTCAAATCAGGGCCTTCCGCATCCAAAATATCAACGTCAAAATATTTGTCCCAACCGTGATCAGAAATAAGCTTGCGGTGTTTTTCGGTAGTGTTGCGCTCACCCTCATATGCGGTGTTACATTCGACTACTGTTCCGTTTACATAGTCGATCACGGGCTTCCAGAAATCAGGTTTTAAAAAGTTCTGGTTTCCTTTTTCTCCTGAATGAAGCTTGACAGCCACCTTTCCTTCAAGTTTTTTGCCTAAAAGCTGATAAAGTTCTAACACTTTTTCGGGTGTGATAGTTCTTGAAAAATAAACAGTTGCGCTCATAATTATTTCTCCTGTAAATTTATTTTGTCTATTATATATTATAACACTCTGGGGTAACCCTAAGTCAAGTATATAAGCATTTATTTTTGTACAAGTTAGCAGTTTTATATAAAGTAAAAAGGAGCTGACATAAAATCAGCTCCTTTTGCAGTTTTTTAAGTATTTAATTATACCTTCTGGCAAACAGCGTTGATTGACTCAGGAATCTCTGTTTCATCTGCTGAAATGAGAAGTACAATGTTTGTTGATGAAGTTTCTGAAAGATCCTGAAGCTTCTTTGTGAATGCTTCAAGTCCGTTGATTGCTTCAGGGCAAATCTTGAATGTTGAGTCAACAAGAACGTCTGTTACGTCATAGTTGCCTGCACAAATACCGCTGATAAAGCCGTAAAGCATATCATAACCTTCGATAAGATACTGTTCTGTATCAATAAGTCTTGCCTTGTGTGTTACATCATAAGTAAGCTTTGAACCCTTTTCGATTACAACAACGTTGCCTGATGATGCAGCAACTGCTTCATTTGCAAGAGCGATGAGTTTCTTTGTTTTGCCAGTGCCTTTTTTTCCGATAAGTAAAGTAACCATAATAGTTCCTCCCAGAATATTAAACTTTTAAAAAGAAGTTATTACTTTAATCTTGCTTCGAGAGCTGCCTTCTGATCCTCATATCCCGGTTTGCCAAGCAGAGCGAACATATTCTTCTTGTAGCTTTCAACACCAGGCTGGTTGAATGGGTTTACACCGAGCATATAACCTGAGATTGCACAAGCCTTTTCAAAGAAGTAAATGAGATAGCCAAGCTCTGATTCATTCATTTCGGGCACATTGAGAACAATGTTAGGTACGCCGCCGTCATTATGAGCGAGAACTGTACCTTCAAATGCCTTCTGATTAACGAAGCCCATTGTCTTTCCTGAAAGGAAGTTGAGTCCGTCAATATCTGCAGGCTCTGTGCCAAGAGTAACTTCTTTTTTACATTTATCAAAGAGAACAACAGTTTCAAACATATTGCGTCTGCCGTCCTGAATGTACTGTCCGAGTGAGTGAAGGTCTGTTGAGAAGATAACGCTTGCAGGGAAAATACCCTTGTTATCCTTGCCTTCGCTCTCTGCATAAAGCTGCTTGAACCATTCTGACATCATTGTATATGCAGGTTCGTATGATACCATAACTTCCATTGTCTTGCCCTTGCGGTAAAGAATGTTACGGATAGCAGCATATTTGTAGCAGTCATTTGTCATTAAATCGTCATTGTCAAACTCTTTCTGAGCTGTTGCAGCACCCTGCATAAGAGCGTCGATGTCTGCACCTGAAACTGCGATTGGAAGAAGACCTACTGCTGTGAGAACTGAGAAACGTCCGCCTACATCATCAGGCACTACGAATGTTTCGTAGCCTTCCTCGTCAGCAAGAGTCTTGAGTGTGCCCTTTGCCTTGTCTGTTGTGCAGTAAATACGCTCTCTTGCGCCGTCTTTGCCGTACTTCTTCTCAAGCATTTCACGGAATACACGGAATGCGATTGCAGGCTCAGTTGTTGTGCCTGACTTTGAAATCATATTAACTGATACGTCCTTACCCTCGCAAAGCTCCATAATCTCAGCAAGTGCTGATGAACTGATAGAGTTACCTGTGAAGAAAATCTGCGGTGTATCCTTGCAGGTAAGGTTGTAATTCTGTGATGTTAAAAATTCAATTGCAGCTCTTGCGCCGAGATATGAACCACCGATGCCGATTACGATGAATACATCTGTGTCCTTCTTGATCTTTTCAGCAGCAGCCTTGATTCTTGCGAACTCTTCCTTGTCATAGTCTGTAGGAAGGTTGAGCCAGCCGAGAAAATCATTGCCAAGACCTGAACCGTCGTGAAGCATTTTGTGTGCAGTCTTTACTTCTGCTGCAACACCTTCATATTCGTGCTCGCTGATAAATCCTTTTAAGTACTTGTCTGTAAGTTTTGTAGCCATTTAAAAATTCCCCCAAAATTCTTATTCGGAAATACAATGTAATATTTCACCGATATAAGTATCTTTGTTGTTTTATTATACTATAATATAAGTATTTTTGCAAGGTCAATTTGTGAATTTTTATAATGCAATTAGAGAATTAAAAAGATATCCGAATACAGAGCCGAATGTAGTTTCTTCTACGGCGTTAATTGCCGTGATTTCGCAGACCTCGACTGCCTCACCGTTTACAGTGAATGTGAGCGTTCCTATCTTTTGATTTTCTTTTATAGGCGCATCTACGCTCTCGGGAATGTTTATCTCGGTTTTAATCTCGGCTTTACTGCTTTTGTCAATTACGATATTTTTTGATACGTCACATTTCAGCGATACTGTGCTTTCCATTCCGTTGTTGACTTCTATCTGTCTGGGGATATCGTCGGGGATTTTTAATTCTGTTACGGAAATATTAGCAAATCCGTAATCGAGCAGTGCCGCTGCGTCTGAAAAACGCTCCTTGCCCGTGTTACAGCCTAATACTACTGCAATGAGCGAAACATTTCCTCTTGTTGCAGTTGCCGACATACAACAGCCTGCATCGTCAGTAGTTCCTGTTTTGAGTCCTGTTATGCCGTTGTAAGTTTTTAAAAGCTTATTTGTGTTGACGATCTGTGTTTTTCCGTCACGAAGATTATCGAGCCATATAGATGTGTAGTCAAAGATTTTTTCGTGCTTTATAAGCTCTCTTGACATTACAGCCACGTCATATGCGGATGTAACGTGTCCCTCCTCGTCAAGACCATTGCAGTTTTTGAATGTTGTGTCGTTCATTCCGAGCTCTTTTGCACGTTTGTTCATTGCTTCGACAAACGAGTATTCGCTTCCGCTGATGTGCTCCGCAAGGGCTACTGCGGCATCGTTTGCAGATGCAACAGTTGTTGCCTTTATCATATCGTCGGCACTCATTGTTTCTCCCGTTTCAAGCCAAATGTCACTGCCGCCCATTGACGATGCGTGTTCTGACGCTGTAATCGTATCATCAAGGCTGAGTTTGCCATCGTCGATTGCTTCAAAAACAAGCAAAAGAGTCATAACCTTTGTGACTGAGGCACATGGTCGCTGTTCGTGAGCATTTTTCTCGAAAAGAATTTTGCCTGTTGATGCTTCCATAAGTATTGCAGATGGTGCGGATATGCTTTCTTCTGTCAGTGCATTTACTTTTATCGGAGCAAGCATAAGTATTATACATAATAATGATATTAAAGCCTTTCTTAACATAATAAAACACCTCGTTCAATAATATGAACAAGGTGTGCTTATAATTCTATTATGATAACAACATTTCTTCAATTTGTTTATCAGGCCAATAACCCCAAGACTCAACTATTTTGCCATTTTCAACCTTGAAATTTTCAAGAGCCTCAAAAACAATATGCTTGTTCGTTGCAGGAATTCCCATACATTCACCGATATGTATTCCGTCATAGCGAACTCTTGTTGCAACCATACCGTTTTCTGCAAAAACGTCTACTACATCTACCTTTAAATCGCCGAACATATCAGCAACAATTTTAAGAATATTCACTGCATCCTGATTGCTTCTTGCACCGGCAGGGCTGTTGTCAATGTAGTCATCAGCCATACACTGCATTACAAAATCAAAGTTTTTATTTACATAGCCTTCGATAAAAAAGCTTGTTACTATCTGCTTATCTGTCATAATTTCACCTCCTGTAATCAGTTAATCAAGCAAACTGCGTGTGCTGAAATGCCCTCAAGTCTGCCGGTAAATCCGAGTTTTTCCTCAGTGGTTGCCTTTACATTTACGCAGGAAACATCTATATTACAAGCATCTGCGATATTCTGACGCATTATATCTATGTATGGACGTAGCTTTGGCTTCTGGGCAATTACAGTTGAATCTATATTGACTACAGAATAACCGTTTTCCTTTAAAGCTTCTATAACTTTCTTTAAAAGAATTATACTGTCTGCACCCTTGTAGCTGTCATCTGTGTCAGGGAAAAGCTTTCCTATATCTCCGAGTGCTGATGCTCCCAAAAGTGCATCCATTACTGCGTGAACAAGAACATCTGCATCTGAATGTCCTAAAAGTCCGAGTTCGTATGGAATATCTACTCCGCCAAGGATTAGTTTTCTGTTTTCCGCAAATTTATGGACATCATATCCGTGACCTATTCTCATAATTTCACTGCTCTCTTGCTTTAAGAATACTTTCTGCAATTATTACATCTAAAGGTGTTGTAAGCTTGATGTTTTCATCACTGCCCTTTACCACCTCAACCTCACCGCCCATATTTTCAATAAGGGCACAATCATCTGTAAAGTTGATTGCATTATCCCCTGCATTCTCAAGGGCGAATTTGTACAGATCCCTTTCAAACACCTGCGGTGTCTGCACTGCTCTGAGCTGTGAACGAAGAGGTGTGCTTTCGATTTTGTTGAATCCGTCTACAATTTTGATAGTATCGGTCACGGTAGTTCCGAGTGTTGCCGCACCTGTTTCAAATGCAGCTTCTGTAACTCTTTCAATTTCTTCTACGGTTATAAGCGGTCTTGCTCCGTCGTGAATTGCAAAGTACTTTGCCTTTTCGCTTGCCGCTTCAACTCCGTTTCGCACGCTTTCTGCTCTTGATGAACCTCCGAGCACAAGATTGCTCACTTTTGTGAAGCCGTTTTCGTCTACTATAGCCTGAATTCGCTCTTTGTCCTGTTCACGGCATACAACTATGATCTCCTTTATAAGGTAGCATTTCTGGAATGCTTTAAGGGTGTATTCAATTGCAGGTCGTGACAAAAGCGGTATAAACTGCTTGCTGTCGGCAATACCCATTCTTACCGAACCGCCTGCAGCAACAATTATTGCTGAAACATATGCTGCCATAAAGTACCCCTCCGTGATAAATCAGATTTTGTCAAATGCCTGCTTGAGGTCGTCAATGAGATCGTCTGCATTTTCAAGACCTACTGAAAGGCGGATAAGGTCAGGTGCTACACCTGCTTCGATAAGCTGTTCCTCTGTCATCTGACGATGTGTGTGACTTGCAGGGTGCAAAAGACAAGTCTTTGCATCTGCAACGTGTGTTGCGATAGTTGCAAGCTTGAGGCTGTCCATAAACTCGATTGATTTTTCTCTTCCGCCTTTGATTCCGAATGCGAGAACTCCGCAGGAACCGTTTGGAAGATACTTTTTGGCAAGCTCGTTGTACTCGTCACTCTCCAAATCAGGATAATGAACCCACGCAACTTTTTCATTTTCGTTGAGGAATTTTGCGATTTTGAGCGCATTTTCACAATGTCTTTCCATTCTCACATGGAGCGACTCAAGACCGTTTGTAAGATAGAACGCATTCTGCGGTGACTGGATAGAACCGAGGTCACGCATAAGCTGAGCTGTAGCCTTTGTTATGTAGCCCATCTTGCCGAATCTCTCTGCATAAACGATTCCGTGGTACGAATCATCGGGAGTTGTAAGTCCCGGATACTTGTCTGCATGAGCCATCCAGTCAAAGTTTCCGCTGTCAACGATTGCACCGCCCACACCTACAGCGTGGCCGTCCATATATTTTGTTGTTGAATGAGTTACGATGTCTGCACCCCACTTGATTGGCTGACAGTTGATCGGTGTTGCAAATGTGTTATCAACGATAAGCGGAACACCGTGTGAATGTGCAAGGCGGGCAAACTTTTCAATATCAAGAACTGATACTGTCGGGTTTGTGATGGTTTCACCGAATACTGCTCTTGTGTTCGGTCTGAAAGCCTTTGCAAGTTCTTCTTCGGGGAGAGTCTGGTCTACAAATGTGCACTCAATGCCCATTTTCTTCATTGTAACGCCTAAAAGGTTAAAAGTTCCGCCATAAATTGAAGATGAAGCTACGATATGGCTTCCTGTTTCGCAGATATTGAAAAGTGCAAAAAAGTTTGCAGCCTGTCCGCTTGATGTCAACATTCCTGCAACGCCGCCCTCAAGAGCCGCAATTTTTGCTGCTACAGCGTCATTTGTAGGATTCTGAAGTCTTGTATAGAAATATCCGTTAGCTTCAAGGTCAAAAAGCTTGCCCATTTCATCGCTTGTGGAATATTTGAATGTTGTACTCTGATATACAGGCACCTGTCTTGGTTCACCGTTCTTTGGTTCATAGCCTGCGTGCAGGCATTTTGTTTCTTGTTTCATTTATATTAACCTCCAATATTTAGTTTCGGACAAATTAATTGCCTGAAAATTGTGTTTAAGTAAACAGTCCTTTTATCAACTGCATTATAAAATCAGTTCCGTAAATCACACCTGCGAAAAGGATAATCAAAAGTATTGCAGACACGATTCTGACAGTAGTTCTTTTTGCACCGCTCATCTCTTCAAACTGCTCATCTACTGATTTTATATTTTCTTCTGAATACGGTACATTTTCATCTAAAATTTCGGCTTCTTCATCTTTTATCGCACCGATTCCGACACAGGTGTCATATGCCTTTTCGTACGCTGAATACGGCACTACTATGTAATATTCGGAAGTGTCAAAGCCTGTTACCGCGTCGGCAGAAGTTGCGTTCTTTTTTCTGAGGCTGTCACAAGGAATTCCGTTATCCTCAAGAGCCGCCTTCACTCGGTCAAGCTCAAAGCCTGTTGCAGATAAAAGATACACAGGTGTATTCTCGTCCTCTATTTCATAAAGAGGCTTTTTGCACTCAGTGCACTTTTCATCGCTATCATTATACATTCGGTTGCATTTTTTACAATATTTCATTTTATAAACCTTTCGTATACAGATATTTATTCAAGTTAATTTTAGCACAAAAAAGCGGTGGGGGCAATACCTCACCGCAATTTATATTCTATTCAAAAACAGGTTGATACTGTTCATTTTTGAGCGCATATTCTGCACAAATCGGTATCTTGTCAAAATCCGCCACAAGCGAATTAGGTTTTTTAATGCAATCGTCCTGCTTCATCGGAACAAAATAGATGTTTTTTGTGTTCATAAGTCTGCCGATATTCTGTGCAGATGCTCCTAATGCATCGTTTGTGGCTATGCACAAAAGCACCGGACGCAGAACTCTGAGATGTGATTTTGCCGCCATTGTGACTGATGTGTCTGTCACTCCTAACGACAGTTTTGCAAGAGTGTTGCCTGTGCAGGGTGCTATTATCAACAAATCGCACAGCTTTTTTGGGCCTATCGGCTCTGTCTGCACGGAGGTATGCAGGACTTTTTCTCCTGTAATCTCCTCTGCCCTTTTTACCATTTCCTCTGCTCTTCCGAAGCGAGTATCGGTTGAATATGCGTTCTGCGACATAATCGGCAGAACTTTGTATCCTGCATCAACCAGATTCTGCATCTGCGGAAAAGCTTTTGAAAAGGTGCAAAAGGAACCGCACATAGCAAAGCCTATGGTTGCTTTTGTCACCTGTAAACCTCCTCAATAATGTTAAAAACTGTTGTTTTTATTATTTCTCCCGCAGTTTTGGGCGCACATTTTCCCGGCAAGGACAACGCTCTGACTGCATCTGTGTTAAACTTGTGTGCCGCTTCAAAATCGACTCCTCCCGGCAGGGATGCAAGGTCTATTATCAGCGTGTTGCGGTCTGTGTTCATAAGAAGTGTTTTGTCAAATATCATTGCAGGGACTGTGTTGAACACTATATCATAGCCCTGTACACTTTTTAAGCTTTTGGTGTTTCTCGATTTGTAGCCGAGTGCCGATATATATGCAAAATCGCTTTCTTTTCTTGCACATACGGTCACATCGGCATCAAGTGATTTCAATATTCCGGAAAGTATTTTTCCTATTCTTCCAAAGCCGACTACCATACATTTACTGCCTGATATCGTTCCCTCAAATCTGTTCATCGCACATTCAACTGCACCTTCTGCTGTGGGCAACGCATTGAGAATTGCAAATTCTTCTTTTGATGCATAATCAAATACCCGTGCATCTCTGAGTTTTGGATATGCTTTGACGAATTTATCCCTCATAGATACAAACACAGGCTTGTGCAGAAGGGAATCGGTTTCTTCTTCATCAAGAATAACAGTCCTGTCAGAAAACGGTGTGTTTATGCTTCCGTCAGCACGAACCGACGGAAGAGGAAAAATTACTGCATCGCTTTCGAGAATTGCTGTTTTTACATCTGCAAGCGTTATTGCGCCTGTGCTCTGAAGCTTATCAAATCCACCGAGAATCACATCATAACAGCTGTCTGAAATTGACTTTGCAAGAAAAAGCTGACGTTTATCTCCGCCTACTATACCAAATGTTGTTATATCACTCTTTTTCATCTGAAACACCCGAACTATAGTTTAATCTTTGTATTATGGTGCGGTCTTTATAGTTCTATAATATGCATTCGACATTCCAACGTGACTTTTTTATCTTTGGGGAGATAGGT
Organism: Ruminococcus sp.; assembly: GCA_036306945.1. Taxonomy (GTDB): domain Bacteria; phylum Bacillota; class Clostridia; order Oscillospirales; family Acutalibacteraceae; genus Ruminococcoides. The sequence continues at coordinate 18,327 of JAXJYO010000022.1, forward strand.
CGGACTTGTCAGAAACGTCGGTTGCCCAACTGTTAGGTTGATATATCGGTTACTGCTACATTGCTTTTAAATAACGTTTTGCAGGAATTTTGTAGGGGACGGCTTCCAGACGTCCCTTAAACGCAATTAATATATTAATCTAACGGTCGGGAAACCGTTGTATAGATTACACCGCTTTATCTTCTCGAAGTGTGACCGTCGTCACGACGGCGTGTCCGCAAACAAAAAATTTCAACTTATAAATTATTGTCCTAAATGCAAACGGGACATCGCTTTTAATCACGATGTCCCGATAAGTTTAAATTAAATTATTTGTAGGTTTCGTTCAAAACTTTTCGCATATATTTTGCGATGTCAGTATTGTCGATAAGCTCTTCTTCACAGATTCCCTTTGACTGTGCGCCACTTGCCATAAGAAGAACATTTGTATTTGTGTGCTCACCGCCTGAAGTGAAACAATCGTTGTTGATATCCTCGGCAGTTGCGTTTTCAGGAATTGTAACGCCGCCTGTTTCGTGGTCTGCTGTTACAATCACAAGTGTGCCCGGGTGATCTTCTGCCCAATCAAGAACATAGTCTACCGTCTGGTCAAATGACTGCATCTGATTGAGTGTATTTTCCATATCCTCGTTAGCCTCGTAAACGTCGATGTTGCTTCCCTCTACCATAAGGAAGAAGCCATTGTCATTTTCGAGCAATTCAAGCGCCTTTGATGTCATTGTTGTGAGTGAAGGCCACATATCAGCCGCACCCATATTATCATATGCAAACATTCCGAGAACTTTCTCATCTTCGGCTGTGAGGCTGAGAAGTTCCTTTTCTGTTGTTATGTATTTATATTCGTACTCATCCACAACATTACGAACTTTTTGAGAATTTGTGTAATACTGTGAACCGCCGCCGAACATTACATTTACTTCTGATTTTACCATTTCTCTGAGAATCTGCTGGTAGTTATTTCTTGAGCTGTTGTGAGCAACCATTCCCGCAGGTGTTGCGTGACAAACATAATGTCTGTCTACAAGTCCTGTCTTGAGTCCGAGTGATTGTGCAAACTCGCAAATCGTTTCAAGCTCATTACCGTCAGGATCAACACCTATACAACCGTTGTCAGTCTTGTATCCTGTGCTGATTGCAGTTGATGATGCGGCACTGTCGGTAAATTCTGCGTTGCCGTCGAGCACTGACTGCGATGCAGTTGTAACGTGTGTAGTATAATCCATACCACTCATTACAAGTTTGTCGCCCTTCACGATTTCAGACGCTTTGATGATATTTTCGCCCATTCCGTCGCCTATCATAAGTATGATATTCTTTACCGGAACGTCATCTTCAAGGTCGTATTCAGCATAGTCTACCCATTCGAGTATGTCTGTTTCTGCCGAACCGCTTCCGTCGTCCTCCTTAACCTCACTTGTTGCAGGTGCGGTGATTGCATTGCTGTTCTGTGTTGTAGGCTCTGTGCTACTGCTCTGGGCTGTTTCTCCGCAGGCGCAAAGTGAGCATATCATCATAGAAGCAAGTAATACTGATAGTATCTTTTTCACTAAAATCCCTCATTTCCATCATTATAATATTATGATATCATAACCAAATATGCAAAACAAGGTGTTTTTAGCTAAATTTAATATCATTTTTTATGGTCGCTACATTATCACAAAATGTTTTATCGTGCTCTACAAACAACATTGTTACGTCGCTGTTTGTTATGAGCTTTTCAATCTGTATTCTTGAAATTACGTCGATAAAATTCAATGGCTCGTCCCAGACATACAAGTGTGCTCTTTCACAAAGACTTCGTGCTATGAGAACCTTTTTCTTCTGTCCTCCGCTGAAATCCTCCATATTCTTGTCAAACTGCTCCCTTGAAAAATCAAGCTTTCGCAGTATTGCTTTGAAAAGACTTTCGTCGATTCCGTTTTTGTCAGCATAATCTGAGAGATTTCCCTTCAGCGCATATGTATCCTGTGATACAAATGAAATTTTGAGTCCGCTTCCGATATCAACTCTGCCTGTATGCTCGATGTTTTCTCCGCAGATAAGCTTTATTATGCTCGATTTTCCGCAACCGTTCTTTCCGCATAAAGCCACTCTGTCACCCCTATGGATCTGAAAACTGACGTTATTGCAGATTTCTTTTCCGTCATAGCTTATTGATACATTTTCAAGTTCAAGTAGAGTATTCTTGACGTATTCGAGAGGTGAGATTTTCAGACTTTCCTCTTTCTCGATATTTTTAAGAAGTTTTGATTTGTCTTCAACCGCTTTCTGACTTCTCGCCTCGATATCCTTGGCACGCTTCATCATCTTCTTGGATTTTGCACTCTCATAGGCTCTTCGGCTGATACTCTTTTCAACCTTGGTCGGGTCAAATCCGATTTTGTTTTTTTCCGACTTATCAGACCATTCGGCTTTCTGCTTTGCTGTTTTTTCAAGACGTTTTATCTCTTTTTTCAGTTTCTGATTTTCTGCAAGTTCGTAATTATCCTGCATTTCTTTATTCTCAAGCCACTGCGAGAAATTGCCTTTTTGCACAGTTATATCAGCTCTGTTGATTGAAAGTATATGGTCAACACAACCGTCAAGAAATGCTCTGTCGTGCGAGATGAGTATAAAGCCCTTCTTGGTGTTGAGATAGTCTGACACGAGTTTTCTGCCTCTTGTGTCAAGGTGATTGGTCGGCTCATCAATCAGCAAAAATTTGTCCTCATTTATAAACAGCAAAGCAAGCATTACTTTTGTCTGTTCTCCGTTAGAAAGCGTTGAAAAAGGTCGGTACAATACCTCGTCATCGACTTCAAGCAGATTGAGTTCTTTTGACAGCTTCCAATATTCATAATCAGGGCAGATTTCATCTGCTATTTCAACCCCAAGTTTTGATTCATCGCTTACGCAAAACGGAAAATACATAAACTCCGTGTCTGATGAAATTGAACCCTGATACTTGTACTTTCCGAGCAACAAATTCATCAGGGTCGTTTTTCCTCTGCCGTTTCTGCCTGTGAGTCCAAGCTTCCAATTGGTATCCAACTGAATATTTGTGTTTTCAAAGACATTGTCATAACTTCCGTCGTAAGCAAATGTTAAATTTGATATATTAATAAGTGACATTGAATTCCTCCTTGTATACAAAGCGAGTGCCTCGCACGCAATTCGTGCAGATAGCATCATCTTTTTAAATCATTCTGTACCCGAGCATAACCGAGCATTTTACAATAACGTAAAAATGGGTAGCAGAAAAAATTCTGCTACCCACGCAATAATACATACGAAATTCCTGTCACAAGACAGAGAAATCACCTGACACTGCATTACAGTATCTGCCGAGCAAATTCAGAACTTTTCTGCTAAAACACGCAACAAAACAAGCGGTCGTACCGCCAATAGGTTTTGTTTGTAAAAATCAGCAAGAAAAGTTTCTCATTTTTTCACTCCGTTTTGTAATTTCAATATAATTTATAGCACAATAAAATCAGATTGTCAACACCCGAATTTTTAAATTGCTAATTCATTCCAAATATAAAAAGCGGAATAAATTTCATTCTTTTTCAAACAATATTAAAGCAATTATTTTGCTAAATTTTAAAATCAAAGGGAGATTTTTAGATATGAAAGCAACAGGTATTGTTCGTCGAATCGACGACCTCGGAAGAGTGGTTATTCCAAAAGAAATCAGACGCACACTGCGTATTCGTGAAGGCGACCCGTTGGAGATATACACAGCTACTGACGGTGAAGTAATTTTTAAAAAGTATTCGCCTGTAGGTGAGCTTTCTGCGTTCGCAGGACAATATGCAGATGTGCTTGCAAGAATAAGTTCTTTGCCTACGTTAATTTGTGACAAAGACCACGTTATTGCTGCGGCAGGTGTTTCAAAACGAGAATTTCTCGAAAGACGTGTCAGCACAGTGCTCGAAAATTATATGGAGAGCCGCAAAAGCTATGCCGCAACTCAGCAATCTATAAATGACATTCAGCCTGTCGAAGGCATTGAACACTACGCATCGGTTATTTATCCGATAATTGCTTCGGGCGATGTCACCGGTGCAGTTGTGATGCTCACAGGCGAAAGTATTAAAGTTCCTTCAAATACTGAAATTAAGCTTGCTCAATCGGCGGCGGCTTTTCTCGGCAAACAAATGGAGGAATAAATAACGCAAAACAGGCTGACCGTTGTGGTCAGCCTGCAAGCTATTTAAAATATTCAAATTTAAAATTAGAATGTTTCTCTCTTGCGAAGCACAAACATAACGCCTGTAGCTGCGATGAGGATTGAGAGAATGATTACAGCAAATGATGCATCACCTGTCTGTACAGCACTTGAATTGCTGCTTGAAGAAGGTGTGTCTGATGTGCTGCCTGAGCTTACAGATGAACCTGTTGCAGATGTAGCATCTGTTTCAGGAGCAACTGTTGTATCATCAGCTACAGTAGCATCTGTTGGCTCTACAACAGTTGTAGGTTCTGTAACTTCTGGCTCTGTAACTTCTGGTTCTGTAACTTCTGGTTCAGTTGTTTCAGGCTCTGTAACTTCAGGCTCTGTTGTTTCTGGCACTGTAGTTTCAGGAACTGTTGTTTCAGGTTCTGTTGTTTCAGGAGCTGTTGTTTCAGGTTCAACTGACTTCTCAGTAACACTAACTGTGAATGTTGCACCTGTCTTATCAGAATAGTTAAAGTTTGTGAGGTCAAGTGTAATAGTTACATCAGCGAGATCACAAAGAACATCGAACGTGATGTTGTCATTGCTGTTATAAACAGCTGTTGTTTCAGCATCAAATGCTTCAAATACACCGCCCCAGTTATCAGCCCATGAGCCGTTTGCGGCAAACTTAAACTGATAGCCTTCGAACATTTCAACATCTTTGATTGTAATCTGATATACCTTGTCAGAAATCTCTGTCATAAGGTTTTCGTTAGCAGCAGGATCCCAGTTAGCACCGTTAAGCCATGTGCCGTCACCGTTACCTACTACACGCATAGAATCAATCTTGAGTTCTGTAACCATCTGTACATAGTCGCCTTCAACCTTGATTTCTCTTGTTTCAGGGTCAAATGTAACAGTTACATCACAAGTCTGTGTAACATTGAATGTAATGTTGTTATCTGTAGCATCACCGATCCAAGTCTGTGTGCCGTCAGTTGCATTTTCAACAACCTTAAGCTGTAATGATTCAGCAGGTGATACTGCTTCAAATGTCTTAACGTAATAGTCGCCATCCTTAACCATTACATTTTCAGGTGCTTCAGAAGGTGAACCCTTCCATGCAACTCCGCAAAGCTCTTCTGAACCTGCTACGACATATGTATAATCGTTTACAGGAGTTGTTGCTCCGGTTGAAGGTTCTGTTGTTTCAGGAGGAACTACAGTTGACTCAGTGAGAACTGTACGCTTAGAAACTGTAGCTTCCTTAGCAGCATCATCTTCTGATGGAATGCAGTTGTCAACGAGAATTAACTCTTTGTCCTCGTCAGATCTTAAAGTTTCAGCATCAATTTCTGAAACTCTGAGTACGTCAACTGTGAGGTCGATTGTTGTTGATACAGGATCATCCATACCTGCAAGATCATTTACATTAAATACAAACTGAGCAAATGGTGTTTCAGCTGATGTAAAGTCAAAGAGTGAAAGGTTTGTAGCATTGTACTTAACCTGATTCTTGATGTTCTTGTTCATTATAGCAGCTGTACCGATTGAAGGACAGATTGTTTCCAGAGTGTTCTTGTCTGAAAGTGTGAGAATCTCAGAATCATACTTGAGATACCACTGTGTATCAAGAACGTCCTTATTTGTCTGTAAGTAATATGTTACAGTAACTTCGTTAGTTGTGCTGTCATATTCAGCTGTAGCTTCAGGGAAGTAATTTGATGTAGCAGTAACCTTGAGGTTAGGATACTTCTCTGTAGGTTCAGCAGTTGTCGGCTCTTCTGTAGTTGTAGGCTCAGCAGTTGTTGGTTCCACAGTTGTTGTAGGAGCTACTGTTGTTGTAGGCTCTGTTGAAGGAACAAATGTTGATGGTGTGAGCTTTGTGTTACGATCAACAGTTACAGTTGCTGTTGACTCGTTGTTATAAACTGTGCAGAAGTCAACAAGGATAACTTCTTCGTCTGATTTGCTCATAAATGTATCAGGATCAATAGCTGATACACGAAGAACGTCAACTGTAAGATCGATTGTTGTTGTAACAGGAGCAACAGCAGAAAGATCCTTTACATCGAAGATTACTTCAACAAAAGGAGTTTCCTCTGTTGTGAAGTCGAAGAGATAAAGGTTTGTAGCATTGTACTTAATAATGCCCGGAACTGTAGCGTTTATCTGAGCACTTGTTCCGATTGAAGGAGAAATTGACTTGAGATTGTTCTTACTTGAGTATGAAAGAACATCTGAGTCATAAGTGAGATACCACTGTGTATCAAGTACGTCCTTTGTAGACTTCATTAAATAAGTAACAGTTACTTCGTTTGTTTCCTCGTTGTACTCAGCGTTAGCCATTGGGAAATAGTTTGAAGTAGCGTTTACTGTGAGATAAGGTGACTGAGTTGATGTTGCAGGCTCTGTTGCAGGAGCATCTGTTACAGGCTCAGTTTCAACAGGATCTGTTGCAGGAGCATCAGTTGCAGGCTCTGTTGCAGGAACGTCCTTTGCAGGCTGATAATCTGATGTATAAAGAGCACCGTTAGCTACAGCAGCATCTCTTGTAGGATATGTACCATACTCGCCGTTGCCGTAGTAGAAGTACCATTCGCCACCGCTTGTGATCTTGCCCTGATAGTTTTCAGAAACCATATCAGGATTGATAACGTAGATCATGTTATTCATATTGAATACAAAACCTAAATCATATACATCGTCATAGAAGAAGTTATCAGCATAGCTGCCGAGAGCTGCCTTGTCGCCGTTATAGCTTTCTTCCATAGCTGTATAGAAATCAGTTGTGTAAACATCACTGTCACCGTCTGAATAGAACTGGCATGCGATATCGATTGTCTGGATAGCTTTTGTATACTCAGGAGCTGTAGTATCATTACCGCCGTCAAAGCCATTGTTCCAGATAATTGTTGTTGTGTTTGTTGGTACATCACAGTAATAGATATCCTCTGTTTCTGTTGGATGAGCGATGTATCCAGGCCATGGGTCAGCAGGATCAGTGCCTAACCACCAGTAGATACCGGCTGTTTCAGCATACTCATTGTACCAGTCAGAAGGTATATAGAAATAATATCTATATGTATCTGTGCCCTCAGAAGGAGTATATCTACCCTGCTCGTCAACTTCTGCAGAAACGCTTACAGCAGCAACTGCTACCATTGAAACTACAAGCATTAATGACAAAAGAAGACTAATGATTTTCTTGGACATTTAAGTTTCCTCCCATTTGAAATTTTCCGAACTTATCGGTATATCTATTATATTATAATTGCAACTAAAAATCAAGTCCAAGGTGACAAAAAATAGCAGAAAATAATATGTGATTTTTACTAAATTTCGTCATAAATATATGTATATTTGTATTATTTTTGGAATTTGGAATTATCGTTTTTATCAGTTTTTAAACAAGATATTATCTGTTTTTGATTGACTTCACTCAGTTAAAAGCGAATACATAAAACAAAACGCCCTCAGAATTGAGAGCGTTTTTAGTCTGAATATTATCAGTTAATTATCAGATAAACTTCTTACGAGCAACAATTGCTACGCCTGAAGCTGCAACTAAAGCTAAGAGAGCAATGAATGCATAGTTAGCTTCACCAGTCTGAACTGTACCGTTGCTGTTGTTAGCTGTATCGCTTGTTGAAGAACCATTTACTGAAGAAGTTGGGTCTGTTGAAGGCTGACCAACTGTTGTAGCCTCTGTGTTATCACCGTTGTTGCCGTTACCAGGTGTTGATGGTGTTGTAGGGTCAGTTGTTGTTTCATCCTCAGAAGCCTCATCCTTAGTAGCAGGTGCAACTGCAAGAGTACCATATTCACCCTTTTCAATGGCATCTTCCTTAGTTGGGTATGTACCGTACTCACCATCACCATAGTAGAAGTACCAGTCACCATTGTATGTAGGCTTGCCATTAAGAGCATTTACACCGTTTGGTTCACCAGGAACGATGAAAATCATGTTATCCATATTGAAGCAGAAACCAAGACCGTATTCTTCATCATAGAAGAAGTTATCAGCAAACTCGCCGAGAGCAGCCTTGTCACCGTTGTAGCTTTCTTCCATTGCCTCATAGAACTCTGTTGGATAAAGCTCACTGTCACCGTCTGAATAGAATTCAGACGCAGCATCGTTTGACTGCTTAGCCGTTGAGTAGATAGGAGCGTCCGGATCTTCACCACCGTCAACATAGTTATTCCAAATAAGCTGTGGAACATCAGTTGGACAATCAATGTAGTAAAGTGTGTAACTATCGCTTGCATAATCTCCAAGCTGAGCCTTGTATCCAGGCCACTTAAAAGAACCGCCTGAACCATCAACTGCTGAACCTGCATCTGAACCAGACCACCAGTAAACACCAGCTGTTGTAGAAAACTCAGATTCCCACTGCTTTGGTAAAGCAAAGTAATATCTGTTTGTGCCACATTCTAAGCCTTCACTTGGAACATATGCACCGTTTTCATCTAAAGCAGCAGATGCACTTACTGTTGCAAGAATGCCCATTGATGCAACCATTGAACCTGCAAGTAAAAGACTAACAAGTTTCTTTTTCATTTTGAATCTCCTCCGATTGTTTTTTCCGATATTCATAATATCGGTTTTATAATATTATATACTATTGTCAAATAAATTTCAAGAAAATATGAAATTTTTGTTTTGTAACATCTTACAAATTTTTAACTATTTTTTGTATATTTAGCTTTATTCGCCTTCAAAATTAGTATTTGTGGCATTTTTCTTATCATCTTTCTTCTTTACAATAAGAATTGCTATTATTGCACCGATTACAACAACTATTGCTGCAACAATGATAATCGGGGTCATATCACTGCTTCCTGAACCGCCTGCATTCTCATAACGTGTTACGTCCAAAACATTTGAAACAACATTTGTTCCTGCCTGAGGGCCTGTTCCGCCGAAGACTTCATGATTATCCTGATTTGGGGAATTTTCCTCACCCATTCCGTCTACATAATTTATGAAACTGCCCTGACTTCTGTTCAGTGTTTCTTCATCTGCATTCATAACAGGAGTCTTGTCTGTTACTACAGGCTCGTTATTTACAGTTATATCGTATGTCCATTTATAGGATTTGAGGTATGTCATATCATCGCCGTACATTTCGGTTACGAACTGTGATATCTCTGTTTCGCCACCTTTGAGAACCTTAAAATCAGCTGACACAAACAAAGCTTTTTGTGAAAAGTTTGCAGGCTCACTGATATTTGTCCAGGAAATCGGAATCTTATTTTCAAGATTAAGGTTGTGGATTACACCGTTAAATTTCTCATATGTAATTGAGTCTTTGTCAAATTCAAGATATTCATTGTCATAAAATAATCTCATCTCGAAGCCGATTATATCTTCCGTTGTGTCACTAAGGTAAAGCGAGAATTTTACTGTGTCGCCAACCTTAACTTTTGCATCTGAGTTGATTACAAGCTCATCCTCTGCCGCAGATGTTGTAAATGAACTTGCCAATACTATCGACATTACAAAAAATACCGATAAAATTCTTGATATGTGCTTCTTCATTAATTTCATTCCTTTTAAATTAATCTATATACATTATATAACATATAATTTAAAATTTCAACGAAATAATTACAAATATTTATGAATATTATGTGAAAATTCCAATTTTGATTAATTTGAAGTATGAGCACTCGCACGCAATTCGTGCAGACAGCTGTGCCTGTGCATAATCTATAAAGTAAAAAAACACCCTCCGGAGACCGGAGGGTGAAATAAAGTTAATTATTTTTTATATCTGACATCCCCGAATTACTTAACTCTTTTGCGAGTGAAGTAGAGAGCACCTGAAGCAGATACAAGTACTAAGAGGATAATGATAGCCATAGAAGCACTACCTGTCTGTACTGCATTTGAATTGTTAGATGCTGATGGAGTGTCTGATGTGCTACCTGATGATACTGAAGAGCCAGTAGCTGATGTTGGGTTTTCATCTGTTGCGTCAGGAACTGTTGTTTCTTCAACATCAGTAGGTTCTGTTGTTGGAACTTCTGGATCTGTAGGATCTGTTGGAACCACTGGATCTGTTGGATCTGTTGGAACCACTGGATCTGTTGGATCTGTTGGAACCACTGGATCTGTAGGATCTGTTGGAACCACTGGATCTGTTGGATCTGTTGGAACCACTGGATCTGTTGGATCTGTTGGAACTACTGGATCTGTTGGATCTGTTGGATCTACTGGATCTGTTGGATCTGTTGGATCTGTTGGAACTACTGGATCTGTTGGATCTGTTGGAACTACAGGAGTTGAAGGCTTGCCTTCTGTGATAACTGTGTCTGTTGCTACAGCTACATCAGTATCAGCAACTACACCAGCAGCTACAAGAACAGTTTCCTGAGCTTCGTCTGATGAACCGTCTTCGTTAGCAACTGAAACAGCGAGGTCTTCAACTAAGAGATCAACTGTTGTATCGCCAGCAGCCTTAACTTCAAATACTGCCTGTACAAATGCTGTACCTTCAGCGATTTCGAAGAGGTTGAGGTCTGAAGCGCTACCTGTTACAACACCGGCAACTTCTGTGTTATACATATCGCCAGCTGTTGCAAATGGCATATCAATTGACTCAAGAGCAAGAACTGATGTGTCATATGAAAGTGCCCACTGTGTATTAAGGAGTTCCTTAGCACAGTCGAAGTAGTAAGATACAGTTACATACTGTGTACCGTCAACAACTTCGATTGACTTAGTTGTTGTTGGGAAGTAGTTAGATGTAGCTGTGATATTGAGAACAGAAGCAGGAACTGTTGTTTCAGGTACTGTTGTCTCTGGAACTGTTGTCTCTGGAACTGTGGTCTCTGGAACTGTTGTTTCAGGAACTGTTGTTTCAGGTTCTGTTTCAGGTTCTGTTTCAGGCTCTGTTGCAGGCTCTGTAACCGGTGGTACATCCTGAGCTTCTAATGATACTGTGAACTTAGCGCCTGTCTTAGTAGCGTAATTGAACTCAGTAAGGTCAAGTGTGATTGTTAAGTCTACGAGTACATCCATGTATTCATCAGGAATAACGATTGTGATGTTGTCGTTGCTGTTGTATACAGCGTCTGTTGCAACATCGAAGCCAGCGAATACGCCGCCCCAGTTGTCAGCCCATGAGCCGTTTGCAGCAAACTTAAGCTGATAGTTATCAAACCACTCGATGTCTGTCATTTTGATCTGATATACGTTTGATGTGATCTCTGTCATGAGGTTAGCATCATCTGCAGGATCCCATGCTACGCCGTTAAGCCATGCACCGTCACCGTTACCTACTGCACGCATTGCGTCAATTTTGAGATCTGTTACCATCTCAACGCCGTCACCTGTTACAGTGATTTCGCCTGTTGCAGGGTTGTATGTTACTGTTACGTCACACTCTGCTGTTACGTTGAATGTGATGTTGTTGCCTGTTGGATCGCCAATCCAGTTCTGTGTACCGTCAGCAAGGTTTTCTACAACCTTAATCTGATATGGTGCATCTTCTGTTGGAGCAACGTCTGAGAATGTGAGTGTGTAAACGTCACCGTCTTTTACCATAACGTTTTCAGGTGCGATTGTTGGGTCGCCCTTCCACTCATAACCTGTAAGTGCCTCTGAACCAGCTACTACATAGATAGCTTCTTCAGCCGGAACTGTTGTTGGCTCTGTTGCAGGAACTGTTGTAGGCTCTGTTACAGGCTCTGTTGCAGGTTCTGTAGCTGGCTCTGTTTCAGGCTCTGTTTCAGGCTCTGTTTCAGGCTCTGTTGCAGGCTCTGTTGCTACAGGGTTAGTAGCTGTAGCATCATACTTACCGCTATAAAGAACTGTTTCAAGAGTCATGTCAACATCACATGAATCGTTGATTACACCGAAGTCTACAACTACTTCTTCTTCAGAAGTATCTGTCATGAATGTGTCCATGTCGAGAAGTGAAACAGTGAATACGTCCATATAGAGGTCGACTGTTGTTTCACCTGAACCGATGATTTCAAATGTTGCTGTAACAAAAGCATATCTGCCGCCTGAAATTACATAAAGACCTGTATCAGTACAGTTACCAAGAATTGTACCTAACTCGCCCTCAGGCTTTGTGTTGAATACACCGTTAGCAGAAACCTGTGGCATAAGGTTGAGAGCTCTGCCTGTTGAATTTAAGTTATCAGAATTGTTAAACTTAAGAACTTCAGGATCATATGTTAATGCCCACTGTGAGTTGAGCATATCCTTCTCACATTCAATAAAGTATGTAACTGTTACAAGTTTATCGTCTGCTGAGAATTTCTGTGTCTGTGAAGGGAAGAAGTTTGAAGTAGCTGTTACTGTAAGACCTTCCTCTTCAGCTGTTGTTGGAGCTTCTGTTGTTGGTTCAACTGTTGTTGGCTCAACTGTTGTTGGTTCAACTGTTGTTTCAACAGCTTCTGTTGTTGTTGGTACTTCTAAAGCGTCAACAACATCAATCTTAAATGTTGCACCTGACTTTGAAGCGTAATCGAATGATGAAAGATCAAGTGTAAGAGTTACGTCAGCAAGTTCATAGTTAACATCAAAACTGATGTTCTCACCGTTATAAGTTGCTACGTTATCTACACCGGTTTCAGCAGTTACTGTAGGATCTGCACAACCCCAGTTATCTGTCCATGAGCCGTTAGCTGCAAACTTAAACTGGTAGCCTTCAAAAGCTTCAACGTCTTCAAAAGTAATCTGGTAAACGCCAGGTGTTACTTCTGTCATGAGGTTTGCATCAGCTGCAGGCTTCCAGTTTTCACCGTTAAGCCATGTGCCGTCACCGTTACCTACTGCACGCATTGCTTCGATATTGAGATCTGTTGGGATCTCTACACCGTCACCTGTTACAGTAATCTTTAAAGTTGATGGGTCGAATGTTACTGTTACATCACAAGCTGAAGTCACGTTGAATGTAACATTGTCGTTGCCGCCGTCAATACCGTACCAGTTTGTGCCGTTTTCAACGACTTTGAACTGATAACCATTGCCAACAGCTACATCGGTAAATACTAATTCGTATGTACCGTCTGCCTTTTCAGTCATAGTCTTTGTTGTGTCAGTTACGTCCCAACCATAGCCGGTAGAACCTTCGCCACAAAGGTCTGATGAACCTGCTACTACATATGTAGAGCCGTCAGCAGCTGAAACGCTGATAGCTGTTACTGATAATGAAGTAACAATGAGCATCAATGACAATAAAAGGCTAAGTGCTTTTTTGAACATTTTCTTTTCCTCCTTATAATAGTAATGCTTCTATAAGCAATATTATTATATAACAAGCAACCGCTAAAAGTCAATAAAAATTGACTCTTAACGGTTATTTTTTCAGCAAATATTGTTTTTTCGTTTACTTGCACAAAACAAGAAAACATTTTTTGTTATTTGTAACCATTGACATTATGTGATTGCCAGTTCCAAGAGTCCCTGCACATATCCTCAAGGCTCTTTTCTGCGACCCATCCGAGCTTTTCCTTGGCTTTTGATGCGTCTGCATAGCACTCTGCAATATCTCCCGGTCTGCGTTCCTTGATCACATAAGGGATATCAATGTTGTTTACTTTGATAAATGCTTTTACGATATCAAGCACGCTGTAGCCTGTGCCTGTTCCGAGGTTGAAAATCTCTGTACCCTTGTGCGCTGCAGAATAGTCAAGAGCCTTAACGTGTCCTTTTGCAAGGTCAACAACGTGAATATAATCTCTTACGCCTGTTCCGTCGTGTGTAGGATAATCGTCACCGAAAACTCCGAGCTTTTCAAGTCTGCCTGCCGCTACCTGTGTGATGAACGGCATAAGGTTGTTTGGAATACCGTTAGGGTCCTCACCGATTCTTCCGCTTTCGTGCGCTCCGATTGGATTGAAATATCTTAAAAGTACGATGGACATTTCAGGATTTGCCTTTGCTGTATCTGAAAGAATCTGCTCCATCATAAGCTTTGTCCAGCCGTACGGATTTGTTGGTGAGCCTGTCGGCATCGTTTCAACA
>JAXJYO010000023.1:0-7486 GCA_036306945.1 Ruminococcus sp.
TGTTCCTACTCACCTTCACGTGTTCTGTAGTGTGTTTGCTTTTCAAGTATATTTTAACAAATTACATTTCTTTGCTACAATCCACTTTCATTTTATTTTTGTGCCTTGTAGCGAAGCGGAAAGGAATGGTCATAAAAATGACAGATTTCTCATCAGCAACAATGAAGCTCAATAACGCAGATAAAGTACCGTATTTAACATATAATTCTTTATCAGAAATAAAATTTATAAATCACGCATTTTCAACACGTCTTGGCGGAGTGTCAACAGGTGAATTTAATTCAATGAACCTTGCCTTCAACAGAGGTGATGACCCTGAAAATGTAACCGAGAACTACAAAAGACTCTGCAAAAGTGCAGGATTTGAGTACGAAAGCCTTACAGCATCGTCGCAGGACCATAACACATTTGTCAGAGCAGTGACTTCTGAAAATAAAGGCACAGGCATATATAAGCCAAAAGATATCGAAAGCGTAGATGCACTTATAACTAATGAAAAAGGCGTAACGCTTGTCACATATTACGCAGATTGTACACCATTATTTTTTGTTGATACCAAAAACAAGGCAATCGGACTTGCACACGCAGGTTGGAGGGGCACAGTCGGCAGAATAGGCGAAAAGGTTGTAGAAAAAATGACTGAGCTTTACAACACCGATCCTTCCGATATTACAGCCGCCATAGGTCCTGCAATTTCTGTATGTTGCTATGAAGTAGATAAGCCTTGTGCAGACAATTTTCTTGCATTAAAAGGTCTTGATTCGGATAAATTTGTATTTCCAAAAGAAAACGAAAAATATATGATTGACCTTCTTGAAACAAATCGTCAGATACTCGTTGCATCAGGTATTAAACCTGAAAACATCACAGTTTCAGACGTGTGCACCAACTGTAACAGTGACCTTTTGTGGAGCCATAGGGCAACTAAAGGCAAGAGGGGCACAATGTGTGCAATGATGTGTATAAAATAATTCTTATAAAGAAATTTTGCCGTTGTCAGCGAACCACACATTCTCAACTGAAAATTCTTTTCCGTTGAGATATTCAAGACAACCCGACTCTTCAGTGAAATTAAATCGTAACTTATAGCTGTAAAGTGCCTGATACTTGATGTTGTCAGGTGCTTTTTTATTGTAACCGTATTTTGTGTCACCTACAAGCGGATGACCGATAGAAGCCATATGCGCTCTTATCTGATGAGTTCTGCCTGTGAGAAGCTCAACTTCAACAAGGCTGAATTTTCCGTTAAAATCAAGAACTTCATATTTTGTGCGTATTTCTTTTGAGTTTTCAACTTCATTCCTGTGAACGGTAACCTTGTTTTTGCTTTCATTTTTTGTGATATAGCCGTGCAGAATATCACTTGATTTTTCAGGCTTGCCGTTTACAAGACAAAGATAGAATTTTTCAAGCTCTCTTGTTTTCATTTTAAGATTCAGAATACGCAGACTTTCTGCATTTTTTGCAGCAATAACAATGCCTCCTGTGTTTCTGTCAATACGGTTGACAAGTGCAGGCGCAAAGGCTTTTTCCTCGTCAGGGTCATATTCGCCTTTGTCGTACAAATAGTGTTGTACCCTTGCAACAAGAGAATCAAAATGGTAGTTCTTGTCAGGGTGAACAATAACTCCCGGCTTTTTATCTATCAGAATGATGTTTTCATCTTCGTACACGATATCAAACTTTTTCGGAGCCTTCATAAATTCATAACTTTTCTTTTCGCTTTCCTCAAAGAATTCGTCTTTTATATAAAAGGTAAGAATATCGCCCTCACACAGCATAGTCTGAATATCACATTTTTTGCCGTTAACCTTAATACACTTTTTTCTTATATATTTATACATCAGAGATTTAGGCAAAGTTCTGAAGCGTTTCTGCAAAAACTTGTCCAATCGCTGGTTTGCATCATTTTTCTTAATTTCAAGAGTTCTCATAATTGCGCTCCTATACAATAATAACTACTTAATAATATCTCAAACGCAGATAAATTTCAACCTGTTTTATGCACACAAAACAGAAAATAGTATAAACTGTTATAGGGTGATACGGTGAGTTGCCATACACAAAGAGTCAAATCAGCAATATTTTTCGGACTGGGCTTACTTGTAGCAACGCTGTTGCCGTCAAGCTGGGTGCTGATAGTAGCATCGGCGTCACTTGTAGTAGTAAGCATATCATGTATTCGGAGGTAATTATGAAAGTTGTACTTATCGAAAGACCAAAATTCCTGTCAGCAATTTTAAGAAAGATCTACAGAATAAAAAAGGAAACATCGTCAACTTAAAGCAGAAACTCATTGGCAATAGTTAACAATATTTATCACTCGATGATGTGCATAGTGACAAAAAAACTATGCACATCATATTTTTATATTGTATTTTTAATAAAAAATATATATAATAAAAGCGCATGTGGTTGTATGTAAAATATAATCACCAATATTTAGGAGGCTGGAAAGATGAAAAGCACAAGAAAAGTAATAAGCGTTATTCTCACAGTATTAATGCTTATGTCCTGCGTTGCAGTAAGTTTCACTGTAAACGCATCAACGGGTACATTGTGTGATTACTACGCAACAAACCCAAACAACAAGGTCGGAGTTCAGAAAACAATTACCATTGATGGTAGTGCAAGTGACTGGTCCGAAGATATGCTCATCGCACAGGGTGCAGCCTGGGATGTAGCAAACCATTATAAGGGCGGACACGAAAACTGCGTCCTTGATACATATGCACTTTTTGCATCATGGGATAATGACAATCTCTATGTTGGATGGCAGATGGTAAACACAACAGATACATGGGCTCGTTCAGGCGACGGTCCTCTTTCAGACGGCGGTCGTGTACTTGACGTTCCTCTCATTCTTGCATTGAGTGTAGATCCTACAAGCACATCAATGTCAAACAAAAACACATCAGGCGGTTCAATTTGGGGACAGAAGATGGGTCTTGAATTTGAACAGCACGTTGACCACCTCTTATATATGAGTGGTGTACCCGGCAACGGTGACCCTGCAATCTTCACAGCTGTTGACTCAGAAGGTAACACAGACTATTCATCAGGCTGTAAGCTCTTTAAATCAGCAGGCATCGAATACAAAATGGCTACAACAAACATCTGTAGTTCAATCTACGGTCTTAACTACTCTGAGGACCCAAGTGATGTTTATGACAGCGGTGCTGACTGGGTTGATTACAAAACATTCTCAGGCGACTCAGGCACACACAGCACAACTTATGACTCATTCTACGAGATAAAGATTCCGCTTTCAGTTCTCGGAATTGACGCAAACTACATTAAGAACAACGGTTTAGGCGCAATGCTCGTTGCAACAAGAGGTGAGTCAGGTCTTGACTGTATCCCGTTTGACGATACAATGCTCGATAACGCAACAGGTTCTTATTCAAACGATGCAAGTACATCAGCAGAAAAGGACGATATTGACGTAATTACATCAGAGTTTGCAAAAATCGGTTGTTCAGACGGCACTCAGCCAACTACAACTCAGCCGACAACAGTTGCACCAACAACAGTACCTGCAACAACAGTACTTGCAACAACTGCTCCTGTAACAACAGAGCCTGTTTCAGATACACTCACAGTTAATGCAACATCAAACCTCTTCTCAGCAAAATCATTAGAGGCTTCAAAAGATGCAAAAACAGTAACAGTATCATTTGACCTTAAATCAGCAATGAATGTTGTAAACGGTCAGTGGACTCTTAAATACGATACATCAAAACTCAAACTCAATAGTGACTCAAGCACAATTATGCCATATATTACAGATGGTGTAATCAATGAAGAGAACGGCGTAATTAAGGGTAACTTCACAAACGTATCAGATCTTTATGATTTCACTTCTGAAAAGGCACTTGTTCAGGCTACATTTGACATTATCGGCACAGGTACAACAGAGGTAAATCTTGAAGTTCAGGAACTTTCAGTAGGATATATTTCCGGCGGAGTTCTCAACTACAAAAATGCTGTTGTGAACGGAATTGAGCAGAACCTTTCAGGTGTATCAGGTTTCACAACATCATCAATCAGCGGTACTATCAATGTAGTAACAGATCAGGTTGCAACTACAGCACCTGTTACAACAGCACCTGTCACAACAGTGCCGGTTACAACTGTACCTGTTACAACAGCGCCGGTTACAACTGTACCTACAACACAGCCGACAACTACACCGGATGCTGACACACTCAAGGTTACAGCAACATCAAATATCCTTACTCCTGTATCAAAGGAATATGACGATGATGACAGCACTGTAACAGTAACATATAAACTCCAGTCAGCTATGTATATTGTAGACGGTCAGTGGCAGCTTACATATGACAGTACAAAGCTTTCTTACGACGCTTCAAAGAACTCAGAAGGTATTTCACCTAACATTCCCGGTTCACTCACCAACGCATCACTGGACGGCGAAATTCTCGGTGATTTCTCAAACCTCGGACTTTATGATTTCACAGCAGAGCAGGATTTCGTAACTGTTACTTTTGATATCATAGGCAAAGGCGAAACAACAATTGATCTCAATGTTGAAATTCTCGGTGTAGCTTATCTTGATGATAATATGCAGCCTATAATTGCATATCCGATAGATGGAAGCGAGATCAAGGACATTTCAAATATAACAGGCTTTGAAAATAATAGCATCTCAGGTGAGATTGTACTCAGCGGATCAGGAGATTCTGAAATTATGTACGGAGATGTTGATGGTAACGGTGTTATAAACATCAAGGATTCTACTTTAATTCAGAAGCACATTGCATTGGTTGAAACATTGACTGACGAACAGCTTTTAAGAGCAGACGTTGATCACAATGGAGCAGTAAACATTACTGACGCATCATTAATCCAGAAAAATATAGTAAAACTTGTTACTTCATTCTGATAAAAAGAATAAGCACAGGAGCCGACGGAAACGTCGGCTCTTTTTTGTTTAGGAAATTGCTTAGTTATTCTCGGGCATAGATGGATTGAAATTAAAAAATCTCTTTTCGGTTATATTTTAAGGCACAAGCTAATATTAATATTATATAACACCAAAAGGAGAGATAAATATGGAGTTTAATCAGGAGAACCGTAGCCTCAGCACTCCGACAACGGTGCTTGATACGGTTGCCGAGCAGCTTGCAGATGTAGACCTTACTTTGCCCGATTATTGTCCGGATATAGAAAAAATACTCAAATGCACGCTGACACCGAAAATTCAGTCAAAAAGTCTGTCAGGAGGACAGCTTCAGGTAGACGGCTACTGCGTAGTAAATGTAATGTATGTCGAGAGCATCAAAAAAACAATAAGATGCTGTGAACAGAGCGTAAATTTTTCTCAGAACTTTTCAGTAAAAGAAACCCCCGATAACCCTGTGATAATCACAAAAACAAAGTCTGAATACATAAATTGCAGAGCACTTAGTCCCCGAAGGCTTGTAATGCACGGCGCATTTTCACTTTATGCAAAGGTGCTGACAACTTCAAAGACAAGTTTATATTCAGCAAAAGACGAAAGTCTTGAAACCTGCAAAAAATCAGTGAGATGTGCTGACCTCAAATCATTCTGTCAGGAACAGTTCAATGTATGCGAAGAGATTGCGGTATCCGACAAACCGACAATTGAATCAATACTCCACACAGACACAGGCGTAAGCATTACCGATTGCAAGGCTGTCACAGGAAAACTGATGATAAACGGTGAAATAAGCCTCAGAATGTTCTATCTTTCCGATGTCGAATCAGGTGAAACAGGCAAGATAGACTATCTTCTTCCGTTCAATCAGATAATTGATTGCGAAGGAATAGACGAAACCACGATCAATAACGTGACCTGCGATATAATGTCCTATGATATCAGACTCAAGAATGATATGCTTTCTGAAAAGCCTGCTGTCGTGCTTGATGTCAAGCTCTGCGTTACCGAAGAAGGATATGTCATCTCAGATGAAGAGGTAACAGTTGACGCATATTCTGTAGAATGTCTTTCAAAACCTGACTTTGAACAACTCAGACTTATCGGAGAAGTGACCCCGATAAGTGAACTTCATATGGAAAAACTTTCGGTCAAGGTCGATGACGGAAAAATATCAAAAATCCTCGATATTTATGCTGATTATGTGAGTGCAGAATCACAGCAGACAGATGACGGACTAAAAATCATCGGCAAAATAAATATCTGTATGCTTGCACTCAATGAAGAAAATATGCCTGTGTTTATTGAACGTTCGTCAGATTATGAACACCTCATAAATTCAGCGTCTGATTGCAATTCGCTTAAAAATCCCGAAGCCAGAGCCGCAAGTATCAGCTACAGATTGGCAGATGACAGCACAGTAGAGATTCGCTGTGAAATCAGATTGACAGCAGGAGCAGTCAACAGTCAAAATTTAAAAGCGGTCAAGAATGTCACTGTATTTGACGATAAACCTATAGTAAGTGACAATTGTGCATTGACACTCTATTTTGCAAAGCAGGGAGAAAACCTTTGGGATATCGCAAAGGCTCACAACACTCGCCTTGATATGTTACTTGCAGAAAACTCAGCCGAAGAGCTTATTCTTGACAGTGCACAGATGCTATTTATACCGAAAATATAGGAGGAAAAGTAATGGAAGAACGAAACGTGTATCAGGATATATCACGTCGAACCGACGGAGATGTATACATCGGTGTAGTAGGACCTGTGCGAACAGGAAAATCGACTTTCATCAAGCGTTTTATGGATTCGCTTGTACTTCCTAATATCAAGGATGAAAACATCTACAGAAGAACAGTTGACGAACTTCCTCAGTCGTCATCGGGCAGAACGATAATGACCACCGAGCCTAAGTTTATACCCGAGGAGTCGGTTGAAGTCAATCTCGGCAATAATACCAGCTTCAAGGTGCGAATGATTGATTGCGTAGGCTACATTGTTAACAGCGCACTCGGCTACAGTGAAGAGGACGCACCGAGAATGGTCAAAACTCCGTGGAGCGAAACCGAAATACCTTTTGATGATGCGGCTGAAATAGGCACCAAAAAGGTAATCACCGACCATTCCACAATAGGTCTTGTGATCACCACAGACGGATCATTCAGCGAGATTCCGAGAGAAGATTATGTTGAAAGTGAACTCAGAGTAGTAAACGAACTCAAAGCTATCAACAAGCCGTTTATTGTGCTACTGAATTCCATTGAACCCGAAGCCGAACACACACTTGCACTTGCAGATAAGCTTGCAAAAGACTATCAGGTTCCGGTTTTGCCGGTGAGTTGTATGGAACTCAGTGAAAACGAGATAAAGCGCATACTTGCACAGCTTCTTTTCGAGTTCCCGATAAGAGAAATAAAGGTCGATATTCCAAAATGGGTAGTACGCCTTGAAAAAGACCATTGGCTCAAATCTGTAATATTCGATTCAATCAAAAATTCAGCCAGAAAAGTTGAGAAGATTCGAGAAGTACAGCAGACTATCCGAGAACTCTCGGAATGTGAA
>JAXJYO010000024.1:0-5260 GCA_036306945.1 Ruminococcus sp.
AAATTGTTCATAAAAATTTAACTCGTTCAAAAACCCTGCTATGCTTACCGCATACTCTTTTGCGTAACTAACATAAGGGCTGACATCGAATGTCTGCTTGGGCGGCTCTGTCGGTTTCGGTTCTGCCGGCTTTTCAGTCGGCTTTTCAACCGGCTTTTGTTCGGCATTTGTCTGTTCTTTCGGCTGTTCCGGTTGTTTTTCGGGTTCAGCCTGCGTGGTTGTCTGCTTCGGTGGCTCTGCCTTTGGCTTTTCAGTTGCAGGAGTATCAGCCGTTTTTTCTTCCGCCGGTTTTGTCTGAACAGTTGCAACCGTCTGACTTTCAGCGGTTGATTTGCTTTCTTCTGCCGTAATCGGTGTTTCCTCCTGAACTGCCGTGCTTTCCGGTTCTTCTGCCGTATCTTCCTGAGAATTTGTTTCGGTATTACCAGCCGGAAAAGAAGTCTCCGTTTTCGTTATCTCCTGTGCAGCTTCTTTGGCTGTGTTACCGTTACAACCTACGAGGAAAATCATCAGGCAGGCAAGAACACAAGGTATCAGCCTGTTTTTCATATCCATCGCTCCTTTCTGCTTTAATCGTAATCAAAACCGGTCAAAACATCAAAGGTGCGATTGGCTGAACTTTTTATCGTAGCAGACATTTTGCTTTTGCTCCAAATGTGCGAACCCTTTTATAGACAGCTATATGTTATTAGAGATAGATATACTCAAGGGAGATAGAGTATATTTTTTCAGCAGGTTAATAGCCGGTATATATAGGGGTTAGAGTGTGAGAAAGGGGGAAGGCTATCGGCTGTCACGGTCGGCTCTGCTTCGCAGAAACTTGTTGTAATGCTCCAATGCCTTGCACACAAAATCCTCCGTTTGGCTTATGGGAATGTTCTTCGGGATAAGCTGTCGAACCCTGTCGCCCCTCAAAACAATTTTCTCCCTTTGGTTTGGTTTTTCCTCCGACATAATCGCTTGGATTGCTTCGGTTGTGAGCTTGCCCTCCTCAAAGAACTTTCGCATACGGATTGTTTGGTCGTGGGACGGGGTTGCATCGTTCAGGTCGATTTCATCAACCACATCACGCTGACTGTCCTCATCGAGAAAAGACAATTCAACCGCCGGTCGCATTTTAATTCGCCCCTCATCAACATAATCCAAAAGTTCGGGAACAAGGTTTGTAAGGCGAATATACCTGTGAATCTGATTTCGGCTGTCGCCACATTCTTGAGCAAGCTCGTCAGAAGTTCTCAACTTTGTCCCCACTGGGGACGAAGTTAAATCCGTGCGTTCTCCTTGCCTTTTCATCGCTTCCAAACGCATTTTGTAGGCATAGGCTTTTTCTGAGGGAAGTATTTGCGACCTTTGGTAGTTGCTCTCAACCATTAAAATCGTGGCTTCATCTCGGTTCAGTTCAACGACCTCACAACGGAGAGTATCAAACCCGGCAAGCTCACAGGCTCGCTTTCGTCTGTGTCCCGATATGAGTTCGTATCTGCCGTCCTCTTTCTGCCTTACCGTCGCCGGAGTGATTACCCCTCGTTCCTTAATACTCTCAATGAGCTGTGCCATATCCTCGTCATCACGCACCTTAAAAGGGTGGTCGGGGAAATCGTCAATCTCAGTCAAGGGAATATCTCGGATTTTGGAAAGCTTTTCTTCATCTCTCTGTTCCTGCGTTGAAAATAAATCATCGAGCTTCGTGAGAGTGAAGTCGCTCTTTCTTCCTGCCATCGGCTAACACCTCCTTTGTAAATTCGGTGTACGCTTTTGACACCGTACTGTTGGGTTCGTAGGCAAAAATGCTCTTGCCTTTGGAAGAAGTCTCTGCGGCTTTTACGGCAATCGGGATATATGTTCTATACATCTTGATTTGACTACCGAAGTTCTCTCTCAGAGCTTCTACCGTGCTTTTGGCGAGGTTGGTACGGCTATCCACCAAAGTGAGAAGCATACCGTCAATCTTTAAGCCCGGATTGATACGCTTCTTTACTCGTGAAATGGTCTGAACAAGCTGCGTCATTCCTTTTGCCGGTAAATACTGAGCCTGAACAGGAATTATTACGCTGTCTGCCGCAGATAGAGCATTGATTGTTACCATTCCGAGGGAAGGCATACAATCTATAAGGATATAGTCATATTTGTCCTTCACTTCGCTGAGATAGTTTCTCAATGCCGTCTCTCTGCTCATTGCGTTGACAAGGTTAAACTCCATTGCTGAAAGTTCAAGGTTTGCCGGAACAAGGTCAACACCTTCGTCGTGGTGCAGAATACCGACCGTAGGGTCATTCATCGTTTCGTTTATGACATCTGTGAGTTTAGTTGCAAGCGTGATACCCAAGTTATCCGTATCCTTCCAACCGAGACAGGTGGTTAAGTCGCCCTGTGGGTCTGCGTCTATGAGCAACACTTTCTTTCCCTGCATTGCAAGACCGACGCCGAGGTTTACCGTGGTGGTCGTCTTTCCAACTCCGCCTTTTTGATTGCATATAGCAATCGTTTTGCAGTTCGACACTTTGTGCGTCCTCCTTTCGTAAAATTCATAGCCATCGCAGTATGGCTATGTACTTGACCGGCTCATTTCCTAACCGGTCGGGCAATATTTGTTCTCAACACCCCTTGCCGAGCAAAAAGCTCACGGGAAGTCACTAAGGAACAGACTGCTAATCTGTATCATAGGAATTTCACCTCTGCCGGGTACTCCGCCAGCTCCGTAGAGAAGTATCATTATCTTTCTGACTGTCATCGCCGTAACAGGGGCAACCTATTACTTATACCGGGAGTTCTCGCTGTTCTGCAATGCAGAAGTCACGGCGTACCCGATAAGGTGGCTAAAATCATCAGAATTAAAGTCTTAGTGAATGATTTATTCAGTTGTCAAAATACAAGTGAAAGGCTTCCGTTTTCGCAGTTCGGAATCAACCCCTTCACTTGTTTGAAATGGGAGAGCGTTTTTGGGGGGTGTTTTTTCAAAATTTCTTAAAAATTTTTTCTGAACGCAAAAAAGCCGCCTATTTTCCTCTTAATGAGGTCAATAGACGGCTTTTTACTTTTCGTTATTATTTAGATGTATTCTATTTTAATTTTTCTTTTCTTAGATGATAGTACCTTGCAAAGAACATCATCGACTGCGTCAGTGTATCTGCCTTGTGCTATCAGGCTGTTTTTCAAACTGAAAAGTGATTGCAAAACTCTCCTGTATTCTTCATCGGAAAGATATAAATGATATTTCTGTTCTTTCAATACAACCACCTCCTGTTGCTACAATTATATAATAGGAAAGGGCATAGAGGTAGTGTGCGATTGTCGCTCGCCACCCCTAAATGAACAAATTAACAGGGTAACAACCGCCTTTTTCATTAGCAGAAATTTTGCTCGATTTTTTCTGCCATTAGCAGAGAGGGCATTTTCATTAGCAAAACAGCGAAAATCCTGCTAATTTTTATTAGCAAGCCGTCCACCTGAAAGGCGGACGACATTAGTCCTAATTTCCATTAGCTGA
This sequence comes from Ruminococcus sp., assembly GCA_036306945.1. Taxonomy (GTDB): domain Bacteria; phylum Bacillota; class Clostridia; order Oscillospirales; family Acutalibacteraceae; genus Ruminococcoides. The sequence goes on from JAXJYO010000024.1 coordinate 3,488, forward strand.
CGGAAGATTTGCTAATGAAAATCAATGAATTTCACGATTTTTCACTTTTTCCGAAAAAATGAAAAAACGCCGGAAACCCTTGATTTTACTGGGGTTTCCGACGGAGTTTTTGGCGTTCCCGAGGTGATTCGAACACCCGACCTACCGCTTAGGAGGCGGTCGCTCTATCCAGCTGAGCTACGGAAACATCTTTAAAATCTATTCAATTATAGGTACAAACTTACTCAATGTCAATCGCCTTTGCCCGAAAGGCGGTCGTTATAACATATTCTTAGGAGGGGCTTGTTATATCCATTTAACTAAGAGGGCATATGTAATTTACTTAATAAATTTTAATCTAAAACTAACTCATTGTCAATCGCATTTTGCCTAAAAATAAATGTTAAAACATATTCTTAGGAAGCGGTTGCTCTATCTAACTGAACTAAGAAAACATATATCAGTATGATTTATAAATTTGTGATTAATACATCAAATTTATAGATTACTTTGTATATTTTAATTTATATGTAATGTTTTGTCAAGTAAAAAGAGAACAATATTCAGGGTTTTTGAATGAGTAAATAAACTATGAACAAAGCCAATTCATAACAATTTTATCAAGATAAGAGCTATCCAACAAACACTTAAATTGTTTATCAGTAATACCACCTTTAAAACTTGTTTCACTTTTTAATATGTTGAATGCAATCTGACGAATCACATTAAAGTTTTCAGCAGAATTATCTTTTCTTGCTCGACTTTCGTCTTCTCTAAAAGCCATATCTAAAACCCAGTGAAGATTGTTTTCTATGCTCCAATGGTTTCTTTTGTATTTCATTATTTGTTGAGCATTTAACCCTTTACAGCTATAAATAAAGTAATGGCTTTGTTTTGAGATTGTGCCACCTTTTTCAATGGTACAATAAATCGCACCAACTCCATATAAATTTTTCCAAGCCGATTTGTTGTGTAACCAACTGATTTCATTTGATGTAACACATTCTCTAATTTCAATTCTGCCATGCCCTTTTTCAACTGTTCTGTAATAGTTTTCGGATTCAAGAAGCTTTTTCTCTTGGTGTATATCATCTAAGTATAATTTAATATCATTGTAAAGAGTTTTTTGGTTTTCTTTAAGTGCAAGAATGTAATCCCCACCGTTGTCGATGATAGATTTAGCAATCTCAGTTTGTGTACCCATGGCATCAATAGTCACGATACAGCCTTTGATTTCCAACATTTTAAGAAGTTTTGGTATAGCTGTTATTTCATTGCTTTTTTCTTCGCAAGCAAGTTGACCAAGTACAATTCCATACTCAGCCGAAAATGCACTTACTACATGAAGAGGACGCTTTTTCGCATCTTTTGTTCTTCTTGCTTGTTTGCCGTCTATTGCTACAACACCGTACAACTCCTTTACTACACTTTTCATCCATTCGCAGAACAGTTGGTGCAATTTTTGAGTATCTATTTCTTTTATTACATTGCGAAAAGTACAAGCATCAGGAATGCCATTCTCAAGTTCTAAAAATGTTTTTAACCATTCTTTTTTGCTTTTACCGAACATTTCAATCTTCGCGTACGAAGTTGCTCCGCAAATTACTGCCAAAAGCATTATTATCAATATTTCATGCAATGGATATATAACACTTCTACTTCGTCTTGTATCTTCTATTCCTTCTAATACTTCCATTAAGCTTAATTTCTTCATGATATACTCACCTCTATTTGAGTTTACCATATATTTCTTTAGAAGTTATTAACAATTTGTTTACTCATTCAAAAACCGTG